>NZ_JBXENX010000015.1:0-117500 GCF_059383895.1 Paenibacillus sp. J22P59 | reverse complement strand
ATTATCACTATAATTTAATGATTGACCAAAAAAGTTGTTGGGGATTAGCCAAGCGGTAAGGCAACGGACTTTGACTCCGTCATTCTCAGGTTCGATCCCTGAATCCCCAGCCATTATATGCGGAAGTGGCTCAGCGGTAGAGCATCGCCTTGCCAAGGCGAGGGTCGCGGGTTCGATTCCCGTCTTCCGCTCCAATTATTTTGTTGGCGCCATAGCCAAGTGGTAAGGCAGAGCTCTGCAAAAGCTCTACCCCCAGTTCGAGTCTGGGTGGCGCCTCCACAAAATATCATCAAAGATGTGCCCTTAGCTCAGCTGGATAGAGCGTTTGACTACGAATCAAAAGGTCAGGAGTTCGAATCTCTTAGGGCACGCCATAGTTCTTCAAATGCCGGTGTGGCGGAATGGCAGACGCGCGCGACTCAAAATCGTGAGGGAAACCGTGGAGGTTCGAGTCCTCTCACCGGCACCATATTAAATAAGAATTCGTTCATTAGATACTATATCTAATGAACTTTTTTATTTTGGTTTAAAACCCCATTCCTAGCATTAGCTGATGAAACCTTCGTACTATACTCCAAATGTGAATAAACATTAGCTGTAGTTGAGCAATCACTATGGTTGAGCCCCTCTTGAACTTCTTTCATTCCTGCTCCATTTGCTAACAAAAAGTCTCGCGCAGCTATGGCCCCCTCATTAGAGCAAGTTGCCCCAATGCAGTGTCGCTGGTTAGGCGAAGTATCATTATCCCTCTTGTAGATTATTGCGATTTACCCTACCTGATTTTGAGCCAACCTGTTGGTGTTTCAGAAAAGAATAACGTTCGTTGCCTGCTCCCTAATGTCACTTAATGATGATATACTAACTTAATACGTTATGATATTGATAATCAAAATCAATTATATATAATATATAAATTGGGGAAAAGTGAGATGAGGGAGCGCGACTAGATGCGAGAAGAAGCAGAAGTAAGCCAGGTATTCACACCGGAGATGATCGATACGATGGCTCGTATTTGGACACGTTCGAATATTACATTAATAGATGTACGCTTTCAGAATGTAGCATCCCAATCCCCGTTGGAGCAGTATAAAATGCCTAGTAGCATGTTTATCTATACATGTGGAGGAGAAGCGCAAATTCAACTGAATGAAACCATATTTGGAATGGAACGCTTCGGTTTAGTTCACGGCGGGAAGGGGAGCCTGCTCAGTATTTCACCGAAAGGGGAGAATATGAAGATCTTTATGGTGTTTTATAAAGCAGAATTACCTCTTTTTTTTAATAAGCATCTGCAGCAATTACTGGAGCAAGTGAATCCATTTGTTCAACAGTTTGGTTATACGCCAAGTAATCCCATCTTGCTACTCGAATGGTTTCAACAGATGATGGATGGCTGGAACCGCGGCAAGGCGATGGATCAGCTCCAGGCTAAAAGTTTTCTCTATCAATTGATTCATGGGGTGTACAGAGATTTTGAGGGTGGTGAGATCCGGTATCTTCAGCCAGATCCAGCCTGTTCCGCTAAGATATATCTCGATAACCATTACAGGGAGCCGATTATGTTTCAAGAAATTGCCGACATGTTTGGGATTAGTGGTGGGCAATTGACGCGGCTATTCAAAAAGAAGGAAGGGATGAGCTTACAGGAGTACCTCATTCAGAGAAGGATTGAAGCTGCCTGTCATGACTTGAGGTATACGGAAGCAACCATTAAAGAGATCGCAACAGGATCTGGTTTTGCGGATGAGAAAAACCTGTTTCGGATGTTTAAGAAATATTACAAGATGACGCCTAGTGATTATCGGAAAATAAACACACTAGCTATGCAGGTTAATGGTATTGATAATGATTCTCATGTTCATTACAATAAGATGGAACTAGCGAATCTAGTCAAGTCTTATAGAGAAGGGGAATCAACCATGTTTGGACAAGTAAGAAGTAAAGAATTGATCTTGGGGGCGGCGATGAGCTTGATGCTGTTGTTGTCGGCATGTACGTCGGGGACGCCAACGAATAACGGAGGAAGCGTGAATCCAACTCCTGCACAAACACAACAGACGTCACAATCGGAAGTCGCGGAGACGAAAGCTTCAGAAGCAGTCTCGCAGACCAGAACGATATCTACAGTTAAGGGTGATGTTCAGATACCTAACAATCCTCAGCGTGTTGTAGTCGATTATTTGATTGGTGATGTATTGGCCCTAGGTGTAACTCCACTAGGTGTGGCGAGAGTGGCAAGGGGCGAATCCGAGGCTGTTTTTGCTAACCAGATTACAGACTCTATTAAAATAGCTATGGAGCCGGAAGATGTCATGAGTCTTGAGCCTGATCTGATCATTTTAGCATGGGGCGATGAGAATTATGAAGATTTATCTAAAATTGCTCCGACAATTTATGTCCCCTATGGTGATATGACGACAGAAGAGCGGATACATTTTATTGGCGATGTTTTGAACAAGCAAGAAGAGGCTAAGGCTGTTTTGAATGCTTATGCCGGAAAAATCGAAGAAGCGAAGCTATCCCTGCAGAATGCAGGTCTTTCAGACGTGACGATTACTATGGGAGAATTCAGTGATAAAAGTAACTACATCGCTGGAGCCAAGCATGCAGTGGGCGAGCTTGTTTATAATGAGCTTCAAATGCAGGCACCGTCAAAAGTTCAAACTGATATTATTGATACAGATAAATATTGGGGAGATATCTCTATGGAGGTCTTGCCCGCTTACGTAGGGGATTATGTAATCTCCATAGGAGATACGAAAGTTCCTGCTGATAATGCGGTTTGGAAATCACTACCTGCTATGCAACACAATCGGATTCTAACGGTAGGTACATCGCTATCTTGGTCCACGGATATAATGACTTCCAGTGCATTGGTTGATCATATTGTAAATCAATTATTAACATTATCTAAATAGGGTTCTAATTTATGAGCCGTGCTTCAAACTAGATGGTCAATAGGTACGGAAAGGAAAACATGATGATAAACAGGCCTAAGCAAAAACGCCGTGGGGCGATGAACTTCACCATGTACATGGTGGTAGGGCTTGGATTAACGGTTCTCATGTCGGCGGCATCGATTAGCTTCGGTGCCGCCGACATGAGGTTAGCGGCTGCATGGGAGGCTATATTCCGATATGATCCAACTCTAACTGAGCATCAAATTATTCAAACTCTTCGTCTTCCGCGTACCGTAGCCGATCTGATCGTCGGGTGCAGCCTTGCGGTATGTGGTGCTATCATGCAGGGGACGACGCGCAATCCGCTGGCCGATTCCGGGCTGATGGGGATTAGCTCTGGGGCAGCATTCTCGATTGCACTTTGCCTGGCCTTTTTGCCGGGTTCTTCGTATGGGCTGATGATGCTGTTTGCTTGTCTGGGAGCCGCGCTTGCGACGGGGATGACCTACTTCTTCGCGTCACTGGGCAAGCGCGGGATGACGCCTCAGCGGCTGATACTGGCAGGATTGTCCATCTCTATGCTGTTTGGTGCACTTAGTCAGTATTTGGCGATCAATTATAACCTTGGCCGAGCATTAGCATTCTGGACGGCAGGCAGTACAGCGGGGGTTAAATGGGGGGAATTGCTGATTATCTCACCGCTATTTGTTGGTGGTGTAATGCTGGCGCTGGCGCTGTCTCCTTCCGTTACACTGCTCAGTTTGGGGGATGATGTGGCAAGTGGACTCGGTATTCGCAGCGGACGGGTCAAAGGTTTATCGACGATTATCGTGCTCGTGCTGACGGGATTGGCTGTTGTTGTGATTGGCCCGCTTGGTTTTATTGGTCTGATTACCCCGCATATTGTGCGATACATGGTCGGTGTCGACTATCGTTACATTATTCCGGCGGCTGCGCTATATGGTGCGTTGCTGACCGTATCGGCCGATCTGGCTGGCCGCTTGATCAATAAGCCGTTTGAAACACCTATCGGCATTATATTTTCTATCATTGGTGTGCCGTACTTTCTCTACCTGGCTCGCAGGCAAAGGAGGGAATTTGCATGATCAAGCAGCGTTACACGGTTCAACGGGGTATCATCGTCAATGTAGTGTTTCTGGTGCTCATCATTATGTTTGCTATCTTAAGCATGAATTCTGGCAAGATGAACCTTTCACCGCTAGAAGTACTGAACGTTCTTCTGGGAAATGGTACCGAAAAGCAAAATCTGATCGTGTTCGATTTTCGACTGCCACGAATCGTACTGTCGATCTTGGTAGGTTTGGGAATGGGAGCGGCTGGGGTCGTGATGCAGAGTTTGCTGCGCAATGACATGGCTAGTCCGGGGACACTGGGGATTAGTTCGGGATCTGGTTTGTTTGTCCTGTTCTTCGTTGTATTCATCGCATCGACAGGAAAGAGCTCCTATATTGCTTTGCCACTACTGGCCTTTGTTGGCGGACTGTTGGCGGCGGGATTAATCTTCTTATTATCGTATCGCCGTGGGAGAGACATCTCGCCAATCGGTTTGATCTTAACCGGTGTCGCGCTCGGCAGCGGGTATGGGGCGCTGACCACCTTCCTGACACTCAAACTGGATGATTCGCAGATGACCTTCATACTGCACTGGCTAGCGGGGAGTTTGTGGGGCGATGATTGGCGCTATATTTCTGTACTGGCACCATGGGTCTTGATTTTACTCGGCTATATTTTCTACAAGGCTCGCATGCTGAACACTCTACATCTAGGCAATCAGACTGCACAAGGGCTGGGTCTTGCCGTGAAGCGACAGTTTTTGGCGTTGTCGATCGCTGCTGTTGCTTTATCCTCTGGGAGTGTGGCCGTGGGAGGAAGCTTCTTCTTCGTTGGCCTGATTGCTCCGCATATGGCAAGAAAACTGGTAGGGCCCGATCACAAATTGCTCGTTCCGGCTGCCAGTCTGGCCGGGGGATTAGTCGTGGTGCTGGCTGACACGATTACGCGCACGGTTAGCATGGGGGGAGATGTGCCGACGGGAATCGTCATTACGGTCATCAGTGTTCCTTACTTTCTTTATTTACTAGCGAAGGCTAATTAGGAGGACACCAAAAGGCAGAGTAAATTAATTCAATTTACATTTAAATGAAGCAAAATAATCGATCACCAATTGATTACATTCCCCGATGTTTTACTTGTTATGGCGCTAATGGCAGCGTTCAAGGGCCGAATAAAGACAACAATACAGAAAATCTCATAAATATTGACTGAGCCTTTAATACAACATATAATAAATGAGATCAATAATCATTATCAATTAAAATAAAATAATTAAAGGATGTGTTAGCAAGTGTCAAGATATCAAGACGAACTTTATGATATTACCATCATTGGTGGAGGACCAGCCGGACTGTTCGCAGCATTTTATGCAGGTTTGCGTGAAATGAAGACGAAGATCATAGAAGCGGATAGTAGGTTAGGTGGCAAGGTTCATGTTTATCCGCAAAAAATGATATGGGATGTTGGCGGATTACCTCCTTTGACAGGAAGAGAGTTTATTGAACAATCTATTGAGCAAGGACTCACATTCAATCCTACCGTTGCATTGGAACAAGTCGTAACCAATATTGAAAAAGATGATGATGGCATTTTTGTACTTACTACGGCAACAGGAGACACTCATTATTCCAAGACCGTCATTATTGCTATTGGAATGGGTGGTGTAATTAGCCATATGAAGCTTGAAGTACCGCGAGCATCTGAATTTGAAGATAAAAATCTCTATTATAAGGTGCTCGATGTAAACGACTTCAGAGGGAAGTCATTGCTTATATCCGGTGGTGGTCCAACCTCCATTGATTGGGGAAATGATTTATCTCCTATTGCGAAGGATATTACTTTAATTTATCGAGGGGAACAAATGAAGGGGCTGGAAGCTCACAAGACCAAACTTATCAATAATGGTGTGAAAATAATGTATAATACCGAGATTCGTGAACTTAAAGGCAAGGATCATATTACTGAAGTAGTTCTTTACAATAATAAGCAAGATGAGATATTTCAGATCGAACTTGATGCTGTACTCGTCAATCATGGTTATCATAAGGATAATTTACTATTTAGCGGGGAAGGAAAAAAAGTTGAACTGGATCTAATCGATAATTTCTTTATCAATAGTAGTTCTAAGGGACACAGTGATGTACCCGGTATTTATGGAGCTGGGGACTGTGTCATCTATGATGGCAAAGTGCAACTGATAGCCGGTGCCTATCAAGATGCAACAAATGCTGTGAATTGTGCGAAATTATATATTGAACCAAACGCTAGTAAAACCGCCTTGGTATCTTCACATAATGATATTTTAGATGAAAAAAACAAGAAATATTTATACGAGGAGAAAATTTAATGAAAAAACTAATCATAATAAGCATTTTGCTTTTGATTTTTTTAACGGCTTGCTCTAAAAATGAACAAGGCCCGATCCAGAATGAAACAGGCGCAGGTAAAACCCAAACGTTCACAACGGACAGCGGGGATAAAGTAGAAGTACCTGTTAATCCGCAACGAATTGTCGTTCTTCATCCTACATACGTAGGCGCTTTAGTTAAGTTTGGGCATATGCCTGTAGGCGTATCTTATTATGTTGATCAAGATGAGGTGCTTAACAAAGCTACAGAAGGAATCGAAAGGATCGATCCAGAGAAAATTGAAACGATATCAAATTTAAAGCCGGATTTAATTATCGCCACCGCTACTGAACCAAACTTAAATAAGTTGAAACAAATTGCTCCTACAGTAACATTCGATTCGATGATTAGCACATACAAAGATAATACTCGTTTACTTGGAAAATTGATTGGGGAAGAAGAACAAGCAAATTCTTGGCTGCAGGAGTGGGAAAAGACAATGGCTCAAGACGCCCAGGTCTATGCAGAGCTGATAGAAGGTAAGACGCTCTCCATCTTCCAATCCTCTCCTAAAGCACTAATATCATTTAATACCGATTATGGCCGCGGTGGTGAAATATTATATGATGGCTATGGATTTGTACAACCTAAAGCATTGGCTGAAGTGACAAAAGATCAATTTAATGTCACCTTGTCAAATGAAGATCTTCCGAAATATGTTGGTGATTTCATTATTTTAGCAACTATAGGAAATGAAGCAGCACCTGTTACCGAAACGGCAGTATGGAAAAACTCAAAAGCTGTCCAAGAGGGCAAAGTCATCAAATTGGATTTAACAGTGACACGGTATAATGACCCCATTTCATTAGAAGCTCAAAGAGATATTATAAAAGAGCAGCTTGATCAAATGAAATAAAGAGCTAAAAACCTTTTCCTAGAGAATTCTTTGCGAAAAGGTTTTTATTTTATTTATACATTATTCAAAAGGAGGGAGTTCTATGGTTCGTCTTACAGGCCGAGGATTATGCATCGCATACGGTCATAAAAATATCATCGAGAATCTGGATATCGATATCCCGGATAAAAAAATCACCTCTATAATTGGTCCTAATGGTTGCGGGAAAACAACCTTACTGCAGGCATTATGCCGACTTCTTCCGGTTAAGAAAGGGAGAATCCTACTGGATGGAGTGGATATCTATTCAGTGGCATCAAAAGAAATAGCTAAAAAAATCGCTATCTTACCTCAAATGCCAAAGGTTGCAGATGGTTTAACCGTGTGTGAACTCGTATCTTACGGCAGATATCCTTATCAAAAAGGGTTTGGACAGTTAACGGAGGAAGATCTTGAAGTGATACATTGGGCTTTGCAAGTTACAGGGATATCGGAATTTAAATATCGAGTAATTAATGAATTAAGTGGGGGGCAGCGCCAAAGGGTGTGGATTGCTATGGCGCTTGCACAAAAAACAGATATTATTTTCTTAGATGAGCCAACGACATTTCTGGATATTGAACACCAATTAGAAATTTTGGAATTGATTACAGATCTTAATCGGAACCAAAATACGACCATTGTTATGGTGCTTCACGATATTAATCAAGCGATACGCTTTTCTGATTATCTGATCACAATGAAGGATGGCAAGGTTATTACACAAGGCTCTATTCATGATGTGCTATCTAGCCAATTATTGACTCAGGTTTTCAACATTGATGCGATATTGGAGATGGACAAAATAACTGGAAGACCCATGATCTCACATTATCAATTAGCGAAAAGGAAATATTCAAATCAATGAGGTTGAAAAAATTAGATACATCTCACACTGTTCTTAAATTTACCGTCACTGGTGTATTCATGATGGTCCTATTTTTATTGTCGGTCGTATTGGGTAGTGCCGAAATTAATATTCCAACGGTTTTTCAAGCTATTTTTGATTATGACCCTTTGAATACAAATCACAATATTATTGTAGATATTCGTATTCCTAGAAATATTGGCGCTTTACTCGTTGGTATTGCACTTGCTGTTTCAGGGGCGGGCATTCAGAGTGTGACGAGAAATAGTCTTGCCGATCCCAGTTTAATTGGCTTGAGTTCGGGAGCTGCACTTATGCTTTCATTGACCTACGCACTCTCGCCTTCAGTATCATTCTCCATTTTAATATTGACGAGTTTTATAGGAGCGATACTAGGAGGAACGATGGTGTTGATGATCGGGCGCTCAAGAGTCGATGGATTTAATCCAATCCGCCTGATTCTGGCAGGTGTTGCGGTCAGCGCATTGCTTAGTGCATTAAGTCAGGCGATTTCTCTTTACTTTAGACTTAATCAATCTTTAATATTTTGGAGTGCCGGAGGCGTCTCTGGCACATCGTGGGAACAGCTATACATCGGCATGCCCGTCGTCATTACGGCTGTCGTTATATTCCTAGTCATGAGCAGGCAATTAACAATTCTGAATTTAGGAGAAGCTGTGGCAAAAGGCTTGGGGCAAAATGTTAAATTCACTCGAGGAGTAACTATGATTTTGAGTATGCTACTCGCAGGAATTTCCGTAGCTATCGTAGGGCAAATTGCATTTGTAGGGTTAATGATTCCGCATATCGCAAGATTATTAGTAGGCACAGATTATAAAAGAGTCATCCCCTTATCAGCCATGTTAGGAGCAAGTCTCGTTGTTGGTGCAGATACCGTTGCCCGTTTAATGGGAGAAGCGCCTATCAGTGCAATCATTTCCTTTATAGGTGTTCCCTACTTTTTATACCTGATTAAAAAAGGGGGTAATCGAGATGATTGACCCTCGCTCAAAAAAATTACAGCTGATCCTATTTATCAGTTTTTTAATCCTACTCTTTCTGGCTATGACATGGAGTATCACTTCCGGCGAGTATAAAATGAATGTATATACGTATTTTAAAACGTTATTTGGGCAAGGCGAGTATATGGATCATTTAATTTTAATGAAATTTAGAATGCCTAGAATGATTATTGTTGTGCTGGCGGGTATGGCATTAAGTCTCAGCGGGGCAGTTATTCAAAGTATCACAAGAAACCCATTGGCTGAACCAGGAATTCTCGGTATAAATGCCGGTGGAGGGTTTGCTATTGCTGTACTCATTATCATCGGAAAAGTAAATCCAAATACGTTTATTTATGTATTACCGCTCATCAGTGCGGTTGGCGGCGTATTGACTGTAATGTTGATATTTCTATTGAGTTACAATAAAGGAAGAGGAATAAGTCCAGCGAGTATGGTTTTAATCGGAGTGGGCATATCTACTGCTCTATCTGGCGGCTCAATTGCGATCATTCGAAAATTCAATGAAAGTCAGACAGAATTTATCTCTGCCTGGATGGCGGGTAATATTTGGGGTGATGAATGGCCATTTGTCATCGCCTTTCTTCCTTGGGTACTCATCATTATCCCGTTTTTGTTTTTGAAATCCAATGTTTTGAATATTATCAATACGCATGATCAACTAGCAAGGGGTTTGGGGATAAACTTGAATCGAGAAAGAATGATCATGCTGATCTCCGCTGCCTTCTTGTCTTCAACCGCAGTTGCGGTTGTGGGTTCCATTGGGTTTGTCGGTTTAATGGGGCCGCACATAGCTAAGTCACTAGTTGGACCACGACATCAATTGTTCTTACCCATTGCCTTGTTGACAGGTGCTCTTTTGCTCGTGGTCGCGGATACGATTGGTCAAACGATTATGTCCACAACTACCATCCCTACTGGGATTGTTGTAGCCATTATCGGTGCGCCATATTTCCTATACCTGATGTATCGAACTAAATCTATGTAAAGCGCCACAACTATTAATAAAGATGACAACGGGATGAGAATCATCGTACCCAGAAGGTCTGCTCACTTGAAGAGACAGCTCACATAATGTAAATTTGGTGAGATTAAAGAGATGGCGATGCTAGGGAGGTTATCCCTGCACCGCCATCTCTGCTTTTTGGTCTATTGCTGTTTTCTTGCGCGAATTGTGGGCGAGCGAAAGCCACCCAACCTCAAGGCTCACTGTCGGCAGGTCTCGAAGCAGGAATCGTTGGAGTCCCCGGTTGTTCTTGATTTGTCCGAACACGCAGCCTGTTCAATCCTTCTTCAAACCGCTAGCATGTATCTTTTACTTCGAGAGTGTCGCTTCCTTACTTCATATCTGTTTTCTTTCGTTTCCTTGCTTTGCTAACAGAACCGCAGTTTTCTCCCAGCCGCGTGAGTCCATGTATCTTCGGCTTCACTATACTGCCAGTTGTCCAGCTTGAGTATATCTTACTGCCGCTTCTTCGGGGTTTTCCGTATGGTACGTGCTGTACTTCACCAAGGCTTCCAACTGTTGGCTTCCCAAATAAGCATAACCTTCTTCCCCGCCGCAGCCGATAATGAACAGATTCTCCGTTCCAATAGACACATTGTAGCTAGGCTAAAGCTGACCACTACACATGTGATCTTCTTTTATCCGCATGAAAGGCGGCGTCAGGTTCCTGTATCTGTTCCAATCGCCGCTCTGAAAAGAGCAAGGACTGGCCCAAAAGGCAGGCTCCCAAGCTAGAGAAGGAATGTCATGTACAATTGAATGAATACATTTGCTCTATCTCATTACTCAGACCGGTAAAAAGGAGCAACAGTGAAGCTATGTTCATTAGTGGGGAAGGTTGGTTTCCGACTACGGAATACAGCTGACGTTATCTCTGATATGCCCCAGATTGAGCCTGTTTTTTACGAAAACCGCTTCATAGAATAGGGTAAGTGCCTCATATCAGACTTAAGTTAACCGTTACGCATGTGACCTTCTTTCATTCGCTGAAAGGCGGCGTCAGATTCCTGTATCTGTTCCAATCGTCGCCCTGAAAAAAGCAAGGGCTAGCCCAAAAGGCAGGCTCCCAAGCTAGAGAAGGAATGTCATGTACAATTTTATGAATCCATTTGCTCTATCTCACTGCTCAGACCGGTAAAAAGGAGCAACAGTGAAGCTATGTTAATTAGTGGGGAAGGTCGGTTTCCGACTAATGAATACAGCTGACGTTATCTCTGATATGCCCCAGATTGAGCCTGTTTTACGAAAAACGCTTCATAAAATAGGGTAAGTGCCTCATATGCACTATCTATATATAGTTCCTAGAGCTTTAAGAGCTTTAAGAGCTTTAAGAGCTTTAAAAGCTTTAAGCCCTTTAAACCCTTCTGCATACCTATGAAGGAAAGCCCCTTTTAAATAACCAGCCTTATCAATTAAGCAGCTATATTGAAGTTAACCTTGGGGGTCTCATACAGGGTAATTCCTAGGAACGGGGCTGCTCCCCGACCTAGGTCTAGTTCAGAAACCGCCGTAGGTCCGTTTTAGAAAAAACGAAAACGATCTACAATAAGGACATAGGCAAGAGAGCAGCAAGAAAGAAACAAAGCAACACAGGAAATGAACTTCCTGATAAAAACGGAGAGGCGGTGGTAATAGAAATGGAAGGTAAAAAAGCATTAGGTGTTGTGCTCGCTATCGTAGGTGGTTTGGTAGCACTGAAATTAATCGGTGTGCATATAGGCGCTATAGTAGGCTTCTTGTTCCCTATCATTTTAATCGGTCTTGGTGTGGTGGGCTGGAAAAACAATAAAAAATGGTTAGGCGGCATTCTGGTTGTCATTGGCGGATTTATGCTGTTAGGCAAACTATCCGGTCTCATTATGCTGGCACTGGCAATTGGATTGATTCTAGTAGGCGTCTCGATATTCAAGAAAAATAATTATCGCGGATACTAATCAACAATATAATGGGGAGGACATCGAATGAGTATTTTACGGCGAGTGCGCGACATAACAGTCGCAACCTTGAATGAAAGATTAGAGAAAGCAGAAGATCCGGTCCGCTTGATCGATCAGTTCCTATGGTCGACACGAGAGGATATCATACAAGCAGAGAAGCTATATCAGCAGTATGCAGGACATAGCAATCACTTGAAAGCACAGTGGCTGCAAGCGGAGCAACAGAAAGAGAAGCGCGAGCAGCAGGCAATGACCGCACTGAAGGCTGGAGAAGAGCAATTGGCCAGAATTGCACTACTCGAGAAAGCAAGCAGTGAGGAGCGAGCGATTCAATATCGTGATTTATATGAGCAAAGCAGGCAAAATACTCTAGATCTAGAAGAGCAATTACGCCAAATGCGCAGCGAATATCAGTCAGTGTACGATAAGCGTGAGTATTATGCAGCACGAATGGAATCGCTGCGATTGCAGCAAAGAATGAATTCTCGTTATGCTTCCGACACAGGCTCACAGCAGCCTGGGACAATGTTCAGACGACTCGAAGAACGGATCAGCGATATGGAGCTGGAGGCTAAGAGCTTGCAGGATCTGCGCCGGATGGGAAAGGAGTTCGTCACGGAAACAGGGAACACGGTCCAGTCGGTAATCGAAAGAGAATTAGAGCAATTGAAAAGGAAGCTTGAGAAGGAAGGATGGTCGTCTTGAAAAAACTGTACCGTTCGACACGCGATAAAAAGCTGTTCGGCTTGTGCGGCGGGTTAGCGGAATATATGAATGTTGATGCAACGTTATTGCGTATCTTGCTTATCGTTGTAGCGATTTTCACAAGCGGTGTCGCTATCCCGGTCTATATTATAGCAGGCATGGTAGTACCTAAAGAGCCTAATATTCATGGCGGTTATGGCTATGGTCCAGGCCCTGGCTACGGTGGCGGCTACAATAATGGTGGCTATGACGCTGGACATGGCAGCAATCAAGGATTTGGCTCCCAATATGGCGGACCATACAAAAACCCACCACAAGGACCATGGGGAGGAAGTGCACAGACTGGTTCCAGTCAGCAAACATCTTCCCAGTTCGATAGCATGATGGATGATTTGGAGAAAAAAGCACTGCGTCGTGAAATTGCAGAATTACGTGCCAAATTGGCAAAATACGAAAAGGGGGACATTTAATTATGGGAATCTTTAAAAGAATGAAGGACATGACGAAAGCATCGATGAATGAGGTATTGGATAAAATTGAAGATCCGGTTGTTATGCTTAATCAATACTTGCGGGATATGGAGTCTGAGATTCATCAAGCAGAGGTAACCGTTGCGAAGCAAATGGCGAATGAACGCCGTATGAAGCAACGCTTGGAAGAGGCTGTTCGCAGCACTGGAGACCGTGAAGTGAAAGCTGAAGCTGCTCTACGCGCTGGTCAAGAAGAGCTTGCTCGCAAGCTGCTTGAAGAGAAATTATACTTTGATCAAAAAGTAGTAGAATATACAGAGCTTCATGCACAAGCTAGAATTCAGGCGGAAGAATTAATGCAGCAATTGCACACACTAAAGGACGAGTTCTATCAGCTTCGTAACAAGCGTAATGAGCTGGCTTCCCGTGCACAAGTGGCAAAAGCACAAAAGGAAATGGCACAATTGAGCTCGAATCATACAATTGACAGCGGCTCGGCTTCAAGAGGCTTCCACCGCATGGAAGAAAAAATTATGCAGCTTGAAGCAGAAGCAGATGTTCTTCGCACACCATACTCTTATAGTGGAGCAGGGGCTTCCACTCCATTCAATGCAGCAGATGCAGAGAAAAAGATGAAGGTTGATGAGCAGCTCGAGGCTCTTAGAAGCAAGCTGAATAAATCAGCAGAATAATTCATCAAGCAAGCAGAACTGAGCGGACCGGTATACTGGTCTGCTCTTCCCTGCGTAGAAGAGAAGGAGTTGACTAAGGCGGATGGCAGAAGGGAAGCCACCTCGGCAGGAACCTAATAAAGCAGCTCATCGCAAAAACATTACGGAGACGGTATTGTGGCTTCTGATTATCGTGAGTTTAGTTGTCATTGTATTGCAGGGGGTTGGATATGTCGAGTTATTAACCCTTCAAGGAAAATGGGCCGTAATTGGGCTTGCGATAATAGGCGCAGCGATGGCTGCCGCAGCCCTTATTGGTTATTTGCAAAACTCTAAGCTGAAAGAAGCCCTGCAGCGCTTAGGTGAACAGCAACGCAAACGCAATTATCGCGTTACATTTGATACTGCGGAGGATGTCTCGGATGCTTCCAGCACGGAACAACAAGAGAACGAAGCGATCTGGACCGAGAAAGTAAAGTTCTCAGCCGTTATCGAAGAACGGCAAAGGTTGGCACGTGAGCTGCATGATGCTGTAAGCCAACAATTGTTCGCTATATCCATGACCGCCACAGCCGTAAGCCGGACGATTGAGCGTGATTGGGAAAGAGCAAAGAGGCAAGTACAGCTTATTGAAGAGATGGCTGCTGTTGCCCAGTCCGAGATGAGAGCTCTATTGCTTCACTTGCGTCCGGTGCATCTGGATGGCAAAAATTTAGCGCTGGCTTTAATTGCATTAGTTGAAGAATTGAAACAGAAAGTACCAATGATGATAGAATTGAGTGTAGATGATACTATTGCTCTGCCATCTGAGACAGAAGACCATCTATTCCGGATTGCTCAAGAAGCCTTATCGAATACTTTGCGGCATTCTAAAGCAGAGAGCATGGAGATTAGATTACAACGTTACGGTAATGAAGCACGTATGGTCGTGAAAGACAGCGGAGTTGGCTTCGACCTAGAAGCTAAGAAGCAAACCTCCTACGGTCTTCTTACTATGGAGGAGCGAGTTAATGAACTTGGCGGTTCATTACATATGGTTTCTAAGCCGGGAGAAGGAACAACGATTGATATAAGAGTACCGATGGACAATTAATGATGGGTAAATTTTTGAAAGCGGTGAATAAGGTGGAGCCGATAGAACAATTGAATCAACGGATTAAAGTACTGCTGGTGGATGATCATGAAATGGTACGAATCGGATTGGCTGCTGTGCTGGACACGGAGGAAGGAATTGAGGTCGTCGGCGAAGCGAGCAATGGATATGATGGTATTCGACTGGCACAAGCCTATAAGCCTGACGTTGTCTTGATGGATTTGGTCATGGATGGCATGGACGGTGTAGAGACGACAGCGAAGCTGCTTGAGCTCTACCCTGAGTGCAAGGTAATCGTGCTTACAAGCTATCTGGATGATAGTAAGCTCTATCCTGTTATTGAAGCGGGGGCTTTCAGCTATTTGTTGAAAACCTCTCGTGCAACGGAGATTGCCGAAGCGATACGAGCGGCAGCTCGTGGGCAATCTGTATTGGAGTCACAGGTGGCGGCCAAGATGATGAACAGGCTTCGTCAGCCTAAGCAGCCATCCCAAGCAGCGCTTCATGATGATCTTACAGAGCGTGAGATGGATGTCCTCAAGCGCGTGGCTCAGGGCCTGTCTAATCAGGAGATTGCGGATCAGTTGTATATCGGTATTAAAACAGTGAAGTTTCATATTACGAATATTTTTAATAAGCTGGGCGTGGATGATCGTACACAGGCAGCTATTTACGCTCATAAGCAGGGAATTGCAGAATGAGAGCGAAAGAATAACGCAAGAAAACCATTTAGTGGTTTTCTTGCGTTTTTTTGATAAGTTGCATTAAAGGGATCTATTGAGAAGAAAACCGCCTGATGGGAAAGGCCAGTAGGTCTGGGCAGATTGGTAATAGGTCATATAGGGCTGCATTAGTGGAAGATCTTGACGCAGGACGTCAATCGCCTTGGTGTCTTGTGGTTCTTGAAGAGCTTGTTGCACGTTCGTTAGAAGTCCGGTGGAGCCAATCAGGCAGCTGGACAAGAATGAAGTGGAATGCTGATGGTTTTGGAAGAAGCCTGACGCTGTTGCTCTATCCAGATACCATCCTGTCTCGATGCGATTCAGACCAAATAATCTTGCAGCAGGATGGTTCAGCGCTGTCTCTATGCTTGTCCATTGAATGCTGTCTATAACATCAGAGAGCTTGTAGAATCGGTCTTCCAGGTCTTGAATAACGGAGGCGAATTTCTCTAATTGATGAATCACGTTGCTCTGACTGAAATCATGACGAAGCCGATCAGCTATTTCTCTGACTGAGGAATGGGTGCTTCTGGTCTCCTCCAGCCATTCTGCGGCACTCTGGGCAGCTTGATGGTAAGGGGTATTCCAATTGGTATAAGGTTCTGGAGGCAGCTGGAATTCCCCTTCTCGATATGGATAGGATGCATAGGGTGTAACGGATTGGACAGGTGTAATTCGGACAGGGCGTGACTTGTGACTGATCGGAGAAATGAACATGGCAACTGCCTCCTTCTTCTTCTTACTATTTATAGTTTAGCGATCGACTGGGAATCTAGAACAACAAGAACAGGAACGCGATGAGTGATAAGTCAAGGGCTAGTGCTCCTCCAAAAGGGGAGAAGGGCTCCGGTCTGTAATAGTATGGATCGTATGGATAGGCTTGTGTTTGGACGGGAGGCTGTACAGCTGCCTTTTTATTTTTTGAGGACTCTTTTTTGTTTGCTTCAGTCTTGGTCTTCACCTTTGATACCTCAGCGCTAGAATGGCGGTCTGATTCCTCATTAAGGACTACTCTACCGTTGCGGCAGCTGCTCAGAATACCGATATGTCTGGTGCCGTCTTTCATAATGACATAGACGGGCATTCCGCATAATGGCTGTAATATGTCTTCCTGTAAAGGATAGAGCTGTTCCATGTCAGGATGCCTCCTTTGTTGTTGTGAAGCTATGGAACAGTCTATTCACCTACAGGCTAATGTGTATGGATATATACCCATATTACTGGACCAATGAAACGATTCGTCTTATCTTGGAAAAAAGGAGTGTACCCAAGGATGCCGACTATACATTCTTACCGCAAGGCACGGAACCGCAAAAAAACAAGCCTGGGGATTATTTTGGCGATAGTGGTTATTCTCGTAACGGGAACCTGGACCATTGTAAGCAGGGAAGAGCTATTAAAGCATTCGCGGACAGACAAGGCATCCTTAGGTGCTCTTCAACATAATTTGGACAAGCTATGGCAATGGAATGATGAATTGTATACTGATGGCTCTGCACAAGCAGAATGGTCTTTACGCTGGGATGTGGAGGGCGGAGAGGATACACTTGGTGCATTAGTTAATAATCTTCTCTCCGGTGAAAATGAACAGAATAAGGACGAGATAAAAATAAGTGAGGCTCAGGTCTTTACGAAAGAATTCCCTGCGTATGGAGGAGCTATGACGATACATATCTTTCCGACGGCTGAGGGAGGCCAAGCAGAAGCAATGTTATTGTTCGTAACACAGGGCCAAGCGGACAAAGCTGGGATAATTGCATTCTTGCAGAAAGTAGAAGCTAGCTTGAAAAAGGCCAAGTGGAGCTATTCGGGAGGAATAACCGTTCGTGGTGCTGTGGAATATGATGATTCAGCGAATAGGCTAGCTTTACAGGCGGGCGCGAAGCTTGTGGATCGTTATGATGACAACGCAACGAGAAGCGAAAGTTATTATACAGAGAGGCTCTATGAGAGCATTCACACGGGGGATGGCAAGCGGGTTAACCTGCAAATTGCCACGCATCGCGACAGCGAGAGCAAGGACTTGTCTCTAATCGTGGGCTTCCCTGTTATAACGGGAGATTACACCACTTCTAAGCAATAACTGATCGTTAGAAATATAAGTTTTTTTTATGGTTGATTAATAGCGGTTTGAGGATTAATATGCTAAACTACATAACATGTAAAACTATAAATTATAGGAAAGAATGAGGAATATGGAGCAGAATACGAACCTTGATCTTACATCTACACAGGGCGCTGTTTATTACTTGTTTGGTGCAACAGGCGACTTAGCAAAACGCAAATTGTTCCCGGCCCTGTTCAGCTTATATAAAGAAGGGAAGCTTTCTGAAAACTTTGCTGTAGTTGGTCTTGCTCGCAGAGCTCGTACCAATGAGCAGTTCCGTTCCGATGTATATGAATCGATCGTAGAATTCTGCCGCTATAAAGCAGATGATGCAGCGCTATGGAAGCGATTCGCTGAACATTTCGAATATATGCCGCTCGATATTAATAATGTGGATGGCTTCCGTGAGCTTGCGAAGCTATCTGAGCAATTGGATGTTAAATTCAATATCCCGGGCAATCGTTTATTTTATTTGGCGCTAGCACCGGAGCTGTTCGGTCCTGTATCCTTCAATCTGCGTGATGGCGGATTGCTGGAATCTTCAGGATGGCATCGTGTAGTTATTGAGAAGCCCTTTGGCTATGATCTTGAGTCAGCCGGCAAGCTGAATGCTCAGATTAGTCAAGTGTTCAAGGAAGAAGAAATTTATCGGATTGACCACTACCTTGGCAAAGAAATGGTACAAAACATTCAGGTCATTCGTTTTGCGAATGCATTTTTTGAACCATTGTGGAATAATAACCACATTGCCAACGTGCAAATCACGCTATCGGAGACGGTAGGCGTTGAAGAGCGCGGCGGTTATTATGATAAGTCCGGCGCATTGCGAGATATGGGGCAGAACCATATGCTGCAAATGCTCACAATGATCGCTATGGAGCCTCCTAGCCGTCTGCACGGCGAAGATATTCGCGATGAGAAGGTTAAGGTATTGCGTTCTCTGCGGAGCTATAAGAATAGTGATGAAGTTCGTGACAATGTAGTTCGCGCGCAATATACAGAAGGTGCAGCTCGAGGAGCAGAGCTTCCAGGCTATCGCCAAGAGGATTCGGTTGCGGAGGAGTCCAAGACGGAGACTTATTTTGCAGCTAAAATTTCCGTAGATAATTTCCGTTGGGCGGGTGTGCCATTCTATATTCGTACAGGGAAGCGTCTTCCGGTAAAGACCACTGAGGTCGTTATTGAATTTAAGTCGATGCCACAGAATGTGCTGTTCGCGCAGCGCCATGATTTGGCACCGAATCTGCTCGTTATCCGCGTTAATCCAAATGAAGGTATCTATATTAAAGTAAATGCGAAAACCCCTGGAGCAGACAACTCTGTTCAGCCGGTGGCAATGGAGTTCTGCCAAAGCTGCCAGATCGGATTGAACACGCCTGAAGCGTATGAACGTCTGATTCACGACGCTGTACGTGGCGATTCTTCTTATTTCACTCGTTGGGATGAAGTTGCACAGGCATGGGAATTTGTAGATCGTATTGCTGATGCATGGAGAGAAGAAGAGACGGAGCTTGAGCATTATGCTGCCGGATCATGGGGACCAAAAGGTGCAGATCAGCTGTTGGCTAAAGAAGGCTTCCACTGGTGGCCAGTGAATGGTCAAGAGGAAGACAATGTAGTCTGGATATCTAATAGCAGCAAATAAGTAAGTAGCGTTATAGATATTCGTATGTGTGACGCAATGAAGGGAAGGCAAGTATGAGCCAAACGATAAAAAAGGAATTACAAGCGGAAGTAGATAAGCGCCGTACCTTTGCTATCATATCCCACCCTGACGCCGGTAAAACGACGTTGACTGAGAAGCTCCTCCTATTCGGAGGAGCCATTCGTCTTGCAGGGTCGGTAAAAGCAAGGAAGGCAAGCCGCCATGCCACATCTGACTGGATGGAAATTGAAAAGCAGCGTGGTATCTCGGTAACGTCCAGTGTCATGCAATTCGATTACCTTAACCATCGGGTTAATATTCTCGATACTCCTGGTCACCAAGATTTCAGTGAGGATACGTACCGTACGCTGACTGCTGCCGATAGTGCCGTCATGTTGATTGACGTAGCAAAAGGCGTAGAAGCACAGACTATTAAGCTGTTCCAGGTATGTCGCAAGCGCGGTATTCCTATTTTCACATTCATTAATAAACTCGACCGTGAAGGTCAAAGCCCATTCGAGTTGATGGAAGAGCTGGAGCGGGTGCTCGGCATTCGATCCGTACCGATGAACTGGCCAATTGGAATGGGGCGCGAGCTTTGCGGCGTCTATGATCGTATGAAGAACCAAGTGGAATTGTTCAAGGGCAATGACCACAATACGATTGAGGTTACGAAAGTCGACGACTATAATGATCCGATCATTCGTGAGATGGCAGGAGACTATTTGCATGACCAGTTGGTTCAGGATTTAGAGCTGCTGGATGTTGCAGGTGATCCCTTCGATCTTGAGAAGGTGCAAGCAGGAGAACTGACACCTGTATTTTTCGGAAGTGCGGTTAATAACTTCGGTGTTCAGACCTTCTTAGAAAACTTCTTGCAGCTTGCGCCTAAGCCTACAGAACGGATGAGCTCGGCAGGCCCGATTGATCCTACGAATGAGAAATTCTCTGGCTACGTGTTCAAGATTCAAGCGAATATGAACCCTGCGCATCGTGACCGTATCGCTTTTCTACGAATCTGCTCGGGACGTTTCGAGAGAGGCATGAGCGTGCGTCATATACGTGCAGGCAAGGATATTAAGCTGTCCCAGCCGCAGCAATTTCTAGCTCAGGACCGTGATATTGTAGAGACAGCCTATCCAGGCGATATTATCGGCCTATTTGATCCAGGTATATTCCGTATCGGGGATTCCTTAGCACAAGGCGGGGAAGTTATCTTCGATGAAATGCCGACCTTCTCACCTGAGATATTCGCAAAGGTTACTGTGAAAAATGCACTCAAGCATAAGCAGTATCAGAAGGGCATCGACCAGTTGACGGAGGAAGGAACGATTCAGGTCTTCCATTCCGCAAGCGGTTTTGAAGAAACGATTCTAGGCGTAGTTGGTAACCTGCAGTTCGAAGTATTCGATCACCGTATGCGTGGCGAGTATGGCGTGGAAATTCAATTGCACCGGATGCCGTTCCAATTCGCTCGATGGATCGTTGGCGATAAGATTGATCCCGCTAAATTCCGCATTAATACTACCCTCGTGAAAGATAAAAAGGGCAACTATGTCGTTTTATTCGAGAATGAATATGCGATGCGGACAGCGATGGACAAAAACCCAACGCTGCAGTTTTTAGAGACAGCTCCATAAGAAGGAAGGATAAAAGATCCAGGTATGCTTTATGATACCGGGATCTTTTATTGTAATTAATTACCATTATTAGGTTGTAAGTAAGAAGTTGGGCAGTTTATAATAGGAGAGTGGAGGTGAGGGAAGCTTTGAAAACATCACGAACTTTGAAATGGGTGACAGGATCGTTAGAGATCTTTCTTGGTATTCCGATCTTGGGAGCTATCGTTATTGTAGGCTTAGGCTATGTGCCCTTATTTATTATGCTAATTCTTCATATTCTGACGTTAGTATTTAGCGCGCAAGAGAATACAGATAAACATGGCAGCATCCTTGGTATCGTAACTTCTATGATTGCATGGATTCCTTTCGTTGGCATGATCATGCATATCATTACCGGAATTATTCTTATGGTAAATGCAGCAAAAAATGATGAGAATAGAGAATTGATGCCGCCACCGCCGAATAGTTTTTAACTTCTTCTCCTTATTCAAAGTCAGACTTCCTCTAAAGGATGCGGGCTTTGAATTTTCTTTTATAGAAGAATAATGCTCAATTAGAAGGAGTGCGATTACGGATGAACCAGCATGCAACTCCATCTCAGAATAAGCTTATTATTAATGGAATGATTATTTTGCCCGATAAGGCTGTTCAAGGGGCTATTGCCATAAGAGACAGTATTATTGATCAAATAATGACCGAGCAGATCAGTGTTGAGCAATGGCTTCAGGATTATCCTGAGAGCGAGGTCATTGATGCAAGGGGACAATATGTGCTGCCAGGACTAATTGACATACATAATGATGCTATTGAGAAGGAAGTTCAACCGCGTCCGAACACATTGTTTCCTCTGGATATGTCGTTATTGGAATTCGAAAGAAGGCTGCCGCTGCATGGCATAACGACGATGTATCATTCTTTATCACTGGGCATTGGTCTCAGCCTTCGAGGTGACCATTTACTAACGGATTTGGTGGAGCTAATTAATGAGTATCGTGAGAAGCGTTCGGTCATCCGTAATCGTATTCACTTGCGATATGAGGTCTCTTATTTACCGGGACTCGAGCTTGTACATAAGTACTTGAATGAACATACCATTGATTATTTATCCTTTATGGATCATTCTCCGGGGCAAGGTCAATACAAGAGCGAAGGCTCATTCGAAAGATATGTTATGAAGAATCAAGGTATAGGACCGGATGAGGTTCGCATTCTCGTAAATGAACTTACGGATCGAAGAGCACAGATAGACTGGGAAAAGCTCAATGAGCTCGGAAGGCTGGCAGCTGATCGTGGAATTGCAATCGCCTCTCATGACGATGATTCCATCGCCAAAATAGAGGAGTCTATAGGCTATGGCAGTACTGTATCTGAATTTCCTATTAATCTCGAAACAGCGAAATATGCTACAGCTCGAGGGCTGTCAGTATGCGTAGGAGCTCCTAATATTGTTCGCGGCGGCTCGCATGATGGAAACCTTCACGCCTCTGAGGTGATTGCAGAAGGAGCGGCTACTATTATCTGTTCGGATTATCATCCTTCTTCCTTGCTTAGAGCCATATTCAAGCTGGCAGATGAAGGAACAGCCGCCTTGCCGGCGGCTGTTCGAATGGCTTCTCTTCATCCTGCTGAGGCATTAGGCCATGCCAATGAATTTGGATCAATAGAGCCTGGTAAAGCGGCTGATCTGATTATTGTAGATCGTTATCATCTACATCCATGGGTGACACACACGTTAGTAGCAGGCAAAACTGTATACACTGCAAATATTTGCTATTGAGCAGTTGCACCAGATTGGTGGAGATGATTGTGGAGCGTATCAATTAGACGGGATTGCTCCTGCGGATTGATGTGCTGCCATATGATCTCGAACAATACACCGAGCCCGGGCAGGGTGCGCTCATCATGTCCTACAGAGCCTTCTACAACTTCTAATAGCTCTTCTTTGGAATTACTTTGTACCCTTGTAATAATCGCCTGACGCAAGTCAAATTCGTTCAACGAAGATCTCCTCCAAATCGCCTTATAATAGTGCTTCCTATGTGGATGCAAAGAACCTAAGGTTACTATATCCGAAGCGGTTCTTTTTCATCCTCGGGAGAGGTTATGCTATAATATACATCGATCAAGCAATGCCCGAAGGGGGAACAAAGCTGATGGCTAAGAAGCAATATGCAGTTATAGGAATGGGAAGGTTTGGTTCAAGCGTTGCATCTGCATTGACTCAAATGGGCTTTGAAGTGCTTGTTATAGACTCAAGCGAGCAGCGTATTCAAGAAATTTCTAATCGGGTAACGCATGCAGTATCGGCAGATTCTACAGACGAGGAAGCAATGCGTTCCCTAGGGATACGCAACTTTGATGTTGTCGTAGTAGCAATCGGACAGGATATTCAGTCCAGTATTCTGACGACGCTGATCTTGAAGGATCTTGGCGTAGGCACTATCATTGTAAAAGCGCAAAATGAGCTTCATGGCAAAGTATTAACCAAGATTGGCGCGGATAAAGTAGTATTCCCGGAAAGGGATATGGGACTTCGAGTCGCGCATCATTTGATGTCACCGAATATTCTTGATTATGTGGAAATATCGGATGATTATAGTATTATTGAAATCAAGGCATCCCATGCTATGATCGGCAAAAGCTTGAAGCAGCTCGATATCCGGGCAAGATTCAAATGCAACGTAATGGGAATAAAAACAGGCACGAATATGAACATTGCACCATATGCCGATGATTTGATCAAGGATGGCGATGTTCTTGCGATCGTAGGCAAGAATGCAGATCTGACTAATTTGGAAATAGCTTATTCGGAAGGCTGATTGTGAAACGAATGAACCCTGATATTATAACGTCTATACAAAATGATCGAGTGAAGCAGTGGGCTTCGCTGCTGGATAAAAAAAACCGTGATCGCACAGGTCTCTTCCTTATTGAAGGGGTGCATCTCGTACAGGAGGCATTCCGTGCCTCCGCCGCTGTTCAAGCAGTTGTCTATAATGGCGACCGCGGTATACCGCATGAGCTTGAGCCCTTTACTGACAAGGCAGATTGGATTCAGGCATCGCCGCAGGTCATGGCAAAATGCTCGGACACCGATACAGCTCCGCCTGTATTTGCCGTTGTATCCAAGTTCAAAGCAGAGACTGTGGCTCTATTCGGAGATCATAGCCTTGTTGTTGTACTGGATGGCGTTCGTGATCCTGGCAATGTCGGGACGATTATCCGGAGTGCGGATGCGGTGAAAGCCGATGCGGTTGTACTCGGTAAGGGCTGTGTGGATCTATACAATCCGAAGACGGTTCGTTCAACGATGGGCTCCTTATTTCATGTGCCGATTGTTGAGGCGGACTTGTCTGAGCTATTGCTTGCAGCGCAGAGTAAGGGGATTAAACTCATAGGGACGAGCCTTCAAGCTTCCCATACCTGCTATTCCTATGATTGGACACAGCGCTCATGGCTCTTGTTCGGCAATGAATCGGAGGGGCTCTCGCATGCGGTCCGCGAAGCTGTCGATGAATCTGTCATTATTCCGATGGAAGGCGAAGCAGAATCGCTTAATGTGGCGATGGCGGCTACTGTGCTGCTGTATGAGGCGCTGCGGCAGCGGAGATTTAATTAAATATTATATCTCTATTCTTAATAAGTGGATATAGTCTATTATATTGAATTGAAACGCCATTTTGTCAGAACCCATAAAATCCCGATAAGTCAATAAAATTTGATTTATCGGGATTTTATGTAGTTTAAGAGACCTATTCTTATACCATTTGATAGAATAATTAATAACGCAATATTTGCTGGGAGACTACCAATCAGGAGGAACATATGATTATTGGAAGATGGTCTACAAGAGCACTGGGGGAGCATCGGCCTTATGATGTTGATGTGATCGTTTTTTTACCAGACAGTACCGGTTGGATATATTCATTGAATAGAAGAACCAGTTATACAGACACATTTAATTGGAGATATAATGCCAATGGAAGCTTAAATATCGAAGGGAAAATCCATGAGTACAAGGATGAGGAGGCCAAAGCATCCAATATTGATATTAAGGAGGTTTTCTATAAGATTGATGATGGAGTATCTGGTAGAACAATCACTTTCACCTCTCCTATTAGCAATGGACATTTCGTATTCGGTCTAGTTGATGAGGATGTTCCAGATTTAGTTAAGAAACTAGATGAGGAACAGCGGATTGAAGAGTACATAAAATTTTTACATTGGCATACTCCGAAATCTGTAATCGAATTTGCCAGCAATGAGCTAATAAAAATGGATGATCAGTACTTGCCTTTCCTACTACAGCCATGGGAAATAGCATATTGGGACGCTGCTGCGTTAACTTTATCAAAAGTGGAATATTCGAGGCTAGAACCTGTAATCCCTAGTTTAATTGAATGGTTGTATGATCTCAATTGGCCAGGTGCGATGCGTATTGCTGAGCTATTAGTTAAAATAGGGCTCCCTGTAATTCCGCACCTTAAGTATTATTTAACGGGTAATGATGAACAAATAATTTCATGGATCTTATCCGAAATTATTGAGAACTGGCCCAAGGAATACGTCATCCATTTGAAAAACGAATTACTGCAATTAACTGTAGGAGATAAGTCACGAGAGCACATAAGCCTTACAGCAAAAAGTATCCTCGAAGAACATAAGCTGATATAGTGCAGCTATAGCAACATCGTTATTCACATCGGAAGAGGAGATCGTTGATTGTGAACAAGAAGAATAATGGATCTGAAAATAATGTATTGGCCGCAATCGAGACGATTGAGGAAGTGGATTTTCTGCTTATGACTGAGCTGACGGTATGGTTTGTTCTTTCTGGGTATTTGGAAATTATGCGGAACGGCTCGGATATACTGATTCGGACAGGCGATATTTTCGTTCTGAATAAAGGGGATATTGTTCGTGTCATTGGCAGTGAGGACAATGCGACGCTTACGGTGAAGTTTCTAACCAATGAGTATCAAGAGGAGTTTCCGCTATTCAAGCTTAATATTCCACTGTCGATGGTCTACAAAAAAGAGGGCTATGAGCTTGTCAAAAATAGTATGGCGTATTTGTATGTGGAAATGCATTATCC
The DNA here is from genome assembly GCF_059383895.1 of Paenibacillus sp. J22P59. Taxonomy (NCBI): domain Bacteria; kingdom Bacillati; phylum Bacillota; class Bacilli; order Caryophanales; family Paenibacillaceae; genus Paenibacillus; species Paenibacillus sp. J22P59. Next base: position 91,281 of record NZ_JBXENX010000015.1, on the reverse strand, counting down.
GGGGGTCGGTTCTGACTATATGATCGAAGGGTATGTGAAGCGTTTGATCGGACTGCTGCATCGATATCTTGGGTCGGCGGACGAAAAAGAGCAAGCGCATGCCGCTTCCGATAAGACGAAAGAAATTGTATCGTATATCAATGTTAATTATGCCGAGAAGCTCAGCTTGGATGAAATCGCTGAAAAGTTTTATAGCAGCAAATATTACTTGGCGCATTCCTTCAAAAAACAGTTGGGGATTACCATCGGAAATTACATCAAAGAAGTGCGACTATTTCATAGCTTGCGAATGCTGGAAAGCACGAATGACAAAATTGTTACGATTGCTTTAGCTAACGGGTTCCCTAATGTACGCTCCTTTAATGAGGCATTTAAAATAAGGTATAAGCTCACGCCTGCTGAATTCCGTGAAGAGCGCCTAATAAAAGCGGTGCAGAACCATGCTGAAGGGGGGCTGTCCCAAGATGTATTGGAATTGCTATCCCCTTATGTGCCTTTAGGTGAATTATCGACTGTTGCACCTATTGTCCCCGATCGTATCGAGGTTCAATTAGATCTGAATAAAACGATCAGCCGATATGCAAAGGTCAATCATGTATTGAAAATAAAGGGCGAGCTTGTGGATAGCCGATTGCTTGAAGTGCAACAACGTCTTGGCGTGAAGTGGGTTGCGGTTACCCGTATTATTAAAAAAGTAGACATCCAATGGAACGAAGGCCAATTGGATTGTTCATTTAGAGAGCTGGATCGAATGCTGCAGCAAATTGTAGCTGTCGGCATGTATCCGTACCTTCAATTTCAATCAATAGATTTCGATGATTGGGAGGAGCGGGGCTTTTCAAATAAGGGCGGGTTCCAAACGGTCATTACAGAATTGAATCTTCATCTGCAACAAAATTATAGGACCAACCAAGATTGGATATATGAATTCCGTTGTTTCTATGAATTGCAAAATAGCGGGGAGCTATGTTTGCCACTAGTGAATGCTATTTCAACCTTTAGTGGATATAAGAACGTTGTCATTCATTTTCCTATGCCGCCCGAGGATGCGGTTCCGCTCGATATGGACTGCCATAATGCTATCTATTGCATCGATGACTGGACACGTATGCGCAAGATTCCACTCGAAGCTGCGCTTAATCATCTATTCGATGAAGCTTATATTCGAGTTATTGGCGAAAATAAGAACATGAAGGATCAAAACCGTATTTTGGATCGAATGCTGGTATATGAACATGATGAGTATTTGCATGCCTATTCGGATCTTGCGCAAGCCAATGCGAATATTTGGCAATACATAAGCCTAATGAATCAAAACAAAAATGCAGGCGATTATTTTCCGCCGTTATCACTAGATTCGGCAAGACTGTTCGAGTATTTTCCAGATGAGCTGGCTAGTAAGCTGTCATTATGTACACTGGATGGTCGTTACAAGGACAATTGGTATGCAACAGAGTTTGTGAGCCGCCTATTTGATGAGCTTGTGTTCCAGAACGATTCCTGTATCGTGACCAAGCAGCAATTTAATTATCGCATTTTGACCGTATATCCAGAAGAAGAGGTACACCTGATTATTAATCAGCATAATGAACAATTCAAATCGACCAGGCGTAAGGCGAAAAGTCCGTACATATATGTAAAGCTGGATTTAGAAAACCTGGAAGGAACGTACCGATTGATCAAGCAACGATTAACGCCTGAGCAGATAGATCAGCGATTGGACCTTGCTGAATTAAGGAAATGTAAAAAGTTGTCCTTCGAGGACATAGCCTATTGGAATGCAGTCAATCGCCCTTCAAGAAGCGTTGAACTCCTGAGAATAAAGGGGGATTATACGCTTGAATTCGAGGTTCCACTCTTCGGAATCGTGATGATTGATTTAGAAAAGACCAACGAATAATGCTAAATATTGCTCATCCGTTTCTGCAGCAAATCGGATGAACGCAATATTTAGCTTTTTTTTCGGCAACTTCCTCATAGTTAAAATGTAAGCGCTATATTAAACTTGAAAAAATGAAAGATGAAGACGGAGGGGTCGCCGTGTTGGAGTATTTCAAAGCCAAACAAGCAAAGAAAAAGGAAATTGTGCAAAAAGTGAAGGAAGATAAAGCCAAGCTGCGGGAGCGCAAACAAGAAATTAGCGCTCTGCCGGAAACGGAACGCAAAGCGGCAATAGAACAGGACAAGCAATTACGCAAAGAGCAGCAACAACTAAGAAAGACTGAGCTGAAAGCTCTAAGCCGCAAAGATCGCAAGGCGATGAAAAAAGAAGTGAAGCGATACAACAAAATTAAGAATAGGCCAAGACGTTTTGCAGGTTGGTCAATAGTAGCGGTAATTGCGATATTATTGATCGTACAATTCGGTCCACTCGCTTTCAGTATTCTCGAAGCTATGTCAGGAAAGCATATTACCGCCGTAACCGACACGCCTGAGGCGCTTGCAGCACGTGAGCACGGTGGGAAAATAGCGGAAGACATCGCGAATGAAGGCATTGTCCTATTGAAGAATGAAGACAAGCAACTGCCATTGCAGGATAAAAAGGTTAACGTCTTCGGAGTAGCGGCATTAGAATTGCGTTATGGCGGCGGAGGCTCGGGTGCTGGAGATACTTCCCGTGCAGTTAATTTGTTCGAAGGCTTGGAGAATGCCGGCATTTCGTATAATAGAGAGCTTTATAGCCTGTATCAAAAAGTCGGTGAAGAAGCGGGAGTGGGCACCAAAGGAAGCACTGGAATTACTCAAGTAGTAAAAGGCATGATCGGCTTAAACTCCAGTGATGAGCCGATCATTGATTATTTGTCAGATGAAGCAATAAGCCAAGCGAAGGCTTATTCAGAAAATGCCTTAATTGTCATTGCCAGTGAGAGTACAGAAGCTAGCGATGCGACTGCTGAGCAGTTGAAAATGACAGAGAATAAGCGTGCCTTGATCGAAAAAGTGTCTAAAAGCTTTGACAATGTGACGATAGTGGTTAATGCGGGGAATGCGCTGGAGCTTGGTTTCGTCGAGGAATATGAATCCATTAAGTCTGTATTGTGGATTGGAACGCCTGGTCCTTATGGAGCAAATGCTCTAGGCAATATTTTAGCAGGAAATATTAACCCATCGGGCCGTATTACCGATACGTATGTCTATGATAATTCATCGGCTCCGGCAAGCGAGAATTTCGGAGACTACAAATATGATAATCTGAAATATTCATTCCTTAACTATCAAGAAGGCATCTTTGTTGGTTACCGTTTCTATGAAACCTTCTATTTAAATGACGAAGAAGGCTATCGAAATACGGTGTTATATCCTTATGGACATGGATTAAGCTATACCGATTTCGAATGGAAGGTACTGAATCAGAGCTTGTCTGAAGAGAAGATTGAACTGCAAGTCGAAGTGAAGAATGTGGGAGACAGAGCTGGGAAAGATGTCGTTCAAGTGTATTATTCTGCTCCATATATCGCGGGCGGCATAGAAAAATCGGCAATTGAATTGGGAGCCTATTCTAAGACATCCCTGCTGGAAGCTGGTCAATCTGAAGTGCTTACCCTTTCGTTTTCTACCGAAGAGATGGCTTCTTATGATATGAATGTAGAAGAAGCGTATGTATTAGATCCGGGCACTTATTCGATTAAAGTAGCTCGCAACGTTCATGATATTGTAGCAAGCTATGATCTTGAGCTGGCAGAGAAAAGAATTTATAAAGAAGATAAGAATACTGGAACGGAATACGAGAATCGCTTTGAGCTGGCAAAAGGCGAACTAACATATCTATCACGTAATGATTGGAAGAATACGTATCCTTCTGATGATAATATCAGCCATAAAGCGCCTCAATATGTGCTCGATGCATTCTCCAAAGAGAAGGAAGCTTCGAAGCTGGCAATGCCAACCATTGGCGCGGATAACGGCTTGGAATTGAAGGATTTGAAGGGCTTAGCCTTTAATGATCCGAAATGGACAGCCTTCATGGACCAGTTTACTTTAAACGAAATGATCGACTATGTATCAAACGGAGCATATCGAACGATGGCAATAGAGCGGTTAGGCGTTCCGAAGACGCTGTTGATGGACGGACCGGCTGGATTTAGTTATTTCTTTAAGCCAATCGAGGCAGCATCTTATCCATCAGAAATCGTTATTGCAGCAACCTGGAATAACGAGCTGGCTTATCAAATGGGAGAAGCAGTCGGCAAAGAAGCTCGTGCCTATGGCATTCAAGGCTGGTATTCACCGGGCATGAATATTCACCGTACGGCGCAAGGCGGCCGTAACTTCGAATACTTCTCTGAAGATCCATTGCTTTCAGGAAAAATGGCAGCCGCTATGATAAACGGTGCGCAGGATCAAGGTATTATTGCCTTCATGAAGCACTTTGCGCTAAATGATCAAGAAACAAATGCTCGTTCAGGAAATCTGATATGGGCCAATGAGCAAGCGATTCGTGAAATTTACTTGAAGCCTTTTGAGATTACGGTCAAAGAGAGCCGCCCTCTAGGCGCGATGTCCAGTTTCTCGATTATCGGGACAAAGTGGGCAGGAGCAAATTCCATCTTGCTAAATGATGTTCTGCGTAAAGAATGGGGCTTTGATGGTTTTGTGTCCAGCGATGCAGTCTTTGGTTTCATGAAAGCGCCGGATGCGGTTGTAGCAGGCAATGACATCATGCTCGATATTATGACGCCAAGCAAGAATGAAAAACTGTTAAAACAAGCGTACGAGAAGGATCCTGCAGCCATTGCGAACGGAGTTCGTACAAGTGTTCAGCATGTGTTGTACACGATTTTGCAAACTTATTTATTCGAATAATAGGCGGTTGAATGTGGGGTGAACAGCTTGAAGTATAGAGGATTAATCGAAAGCATGACGTTAGAAGAAAAAGCGTCATTTATGTCAGGTGCAAATTTCTGGAATACAAAAGCGATTGAACGATTGAATATTCCAGGCATTATGCTGACCGATGGGCCGCATGGTCTAAGGAAGCAAGGAGGCAAGGCCGACCACTTAGGCTTGAACAAAAGTCTGCCAGCCACTTGCTTCCCAACGGCAGCAACCTTGGCGAATAGCTGGGACAGACAATTGATTCATGATGTCGGTCAAGCAATCGGCAAAGAAGCAGCCAGTGAAAAAGTGAGCGTGCTGCTGGGGCCAGGACTAAACATTAAGCGGAATCCGTTATGCGGACGCAACTTTGAATATTTTTCCGAGGACCCTTATTTAACAGGAGAATTAGCGAGCGAGATGGTTAAAGGCATTCAAGCCAACGGCATTTCGGCATGCCCCAAGCATTTTGCGGTCAACAGCCAAGAGCATATGCGAATGACGATTGATGAAGTTGTTGATGAACGTTCGTTAAGAGAGCTGTATTTGGAAGGGTTCAGACGTGTAGTTGAGAAGGGCCAACCGAAGACCATCATGACCTCTTACAATAAAGTTAATGGGACATTCGCTAACGAAAACAATGATCTGTTACAGGATGTTCTGTATGGAGAATGGGGCTTCAACGGCGTGGTTGTTACGGATTGGGGCGGCAATAATGACCGTGTTGCAGGGTTGAAAGCAGGCAATCAATTGGAAATGCCTTCGACCAATGGGATTACGGATCAAGAAATCGTGCAAGCCGTTAGAAGCAATGAGCTGGCCGAGGAAGTGCTGGATGAGGCTGTTCATCGTCTGTTAGAGCTGGTGTTTGCCACTCAGTTGAACGATCACGACACGCCGCGCATTGATTATGATGAGCACCATGATCAAGCCATTGATGCTGCCAAACGTTCCATTGTGTTATTAAAGAATGACGAACATATTTTGCCGCTGGGATTGGATAAAAAGGTTGCGATTATTGGCGATTTTGCCAAAAACCCTCGGTATCAGGGTGCTGGAAGTTCACTGATTAATCCTGCCAAGCTGACTAATGCCTGTGATGTGCTTGGTCAATCTGGCTTGCAAATTGTTGGATATGCACAGGGCTTCAAACGAATGGGCGGTAATAGCGAGCGGCTGTTACGAGAAGCTGTTAAGTTGGCTGAGCAAGCGGATACGGTTCTGTTGTTCTTGGGATTGGATGAAGGCAGCGAAGCGGAAGGCATTGACCGTGCTCACCTTGGGCTCCGCGAGAACCAGTTGGACTTGCTGCAAGCATTGACGAAGGTCCATTCCAATATTGTGGTCATTCTTGCAGGCGGCGGCGCGATTGAAATGCCGTTCGTTCACGATGTGAAGGCTATTATTCATACCTATTTATCTGGACAAGGAAGCGCAGAAGCGCTAACGAGTGTTTTACTTGGAGCTTATAATCCAAGCGGCAAGCTTAGCGAGACATTCCCGATCGCATACCGTGATGTTTCATCTGCTCCTTATTATCCCGGCAAGGAGGCAACGGCGGAGCATGTTGAAGGTATTTTTATCGGCTACCGTTATTTTGATACCGTTGGCAAACCGGTACTGTTCCCGTTTGGCTATGGGCTGTCCTATACAACCTTTGCCTATGGAGATCTAACGGCTGATCAGCATAAGGCATCGTTCACCATTACGAATACAGGTAAGGTTGCCGGGGAAGAAGTTGCGCAGCTGTACATCCAGAAGCATGCTTCGTCTATATTCAGACCGAAACGAGAATTAAAGGGCTTCGAGAAGGTGTTCTTACAGCCGGGTGAAAGCAAACGTGTCACGATCATGCTGGAGGAGCGCGATTGGTCGTATTATAATCCGACGATTCATGATTGGGCAGTTGAGCCTGGAGCCTATGATATTCAAATCGGCAGCTCAATTGAATCTATTCATTTGCATGAACGAATTACGCTGGCGGGTGATTCTGTTTTTTGTGAGCATACAAAGGAGCAATTCCCTCATTATTTTAGCGGAGAGGTGCATACAGTACCTACAGAGGAATATAAGCGTTTGTTAGGCTACGAACCTCCATCGCCGTATTGGGACCCGAAACAGGACCTTGGGTTGAACGACACGATTGCCCAAGCTAAATATAAGAACATATTGGGAAAAACCATTTACCATCTTGTTTACTTCTTTAAAAAGTTTTTTGATGCCATCAATAAACCTTTGCTAGCGAATAATGTCTACTTTGTTCTGAACATGCCATTCCGTCAAATCGATCGTTTTACTGGCGGTAAGATTAGCAGAAAGCAAATATTGAAGGTATTGAAATGGATAAACCGATAACGAATGGTTAAGCGAAAAGAGGACTAACCTTTCAAAGGTAATTACGAAATAAATTGTTGAAAAAACTCGTCCAGTGCTTGCTAAGCAAAGGACGAGTTTTTTGTGATTTTGCCATCTGCATTTAACCTAACAGCCCCGCTGCGGATTAGTCAGACAGCTCAGGCTGCTTGTACGAAGCGATATAGTCTTCGGTGGTCTTTTTACCCGACTGAACTAAATTTGCTTTGAGAATGTCTGTTAATCAAAGTTGACAAATTTATAATATTGGCTATCATTCAATAATCCTATGTTCACATTTTATGGGTTAGTTTGAGCTTGAATTTGCGAGGTATACGGTAATAGCCGCTTATAAAATTTTTCCAAATAATAAAAGAGAATAAAGGGGAATGAAGATAATGCTCGAAATAGGAAGTTATATTATAAGTTTAAATAAGAATGCGCTATGTGATGCTTTAATAGATCAGGGGTAAATAATTACAGGATCAATTGAAAACGATATATAGAATGGAAAGGGGAATAATCGAATGTATAAAACATTGGAATGTCCTAATTGCGGGCAATTGAATACAGTGGATACGCATAAATTCACGGAAGCAGCCTGTGAGTTTTGTAAAGTGAAATTTAGTGATGAGGTTGAGCTAGCGGCTTATGAGTCAGATCATGAGTTAGTTGCCGCGCTAGAGAGAAGCAGCGAATTTCCTCTTACGGAAAAAGTAGATGTGAATGCCTGGACCTCCAGAATTGGTGGCAGTGACAAGCAAGAGGAATATGTGAAAAAGGGCTTTTTGAAAAAAATCAAAAAACAGGCGTCCAAAATTTCCTTTGCGAAGGATGCAGTCGCCATGTACTACTGTGCCATGGATAGCAAAACGCCGTTATCAGCAAAATTAACTGCAATGGGTGCACTCGCTTATATTATTCTTCCGATTGACCTGATTCCTGATATTATTCTGGTTCTAGGCTATACGGATGATGCCGCCGCATTTTGGGCCGCTTATAAAATCATTAGTATTCACATTACAGATGAACATAGGAAGCAAGCCGAAGATTGGTTCGCTAAATAAAAGGCAAGCAACCTTTCACTCTGTTTTTCGTCCGTAATAAAAAGGATGGTGCTGTAGTGAAAAAACTAATGCTGCTATTGATTTTATTCCTGATGCTGCTTCCCTCACAAGCATTCGCTCTTTCTTGTGTAGAGCTCCCCACTAAAGAGGAGGCTTACGAGAAGTATGACGGTATTATCATTGGTAAGGTCAGAGAGGTTATTAGGAAAAAGGAACATAATGAAGTGAAGCTGGAAGTGGTCAAGAGCTATAAAGCGATTGATCAGACACTCCTTTCTGTGAATGAGAATATAACCTGGGGTGCCTTATGGGGACCAAGCGAGGTAGGCGAGCAATATTTGTTCTTTCTGAAAAAGGAAGGGACTGTATGGGAGAATCCTCTCTGTGCTCCCAGTAATAAGGTATCTGAATCTGCAAAAGAAATCGCCTTTTTGAAAGATAAAGAGATTCCTCTGTCTGCACCCTCAAAAGAGAGCATTGAGCCAGACAGCAATGCTTCGGAGCAAGGAAAGCTTTCATCAGGACAGGACGGGAAAGAGGCTTCTTCAGGGTTGCTTTTAACGATAACTATCCCAATTGTATTGATTGCTCTCGTTCTAATAACACTTGTATTAATGAAACGAAGAAAATGAAATGAAAGAAATAGAAGAGAGGTGATATGATGGCTGAATATAACAGAGATAACACACATGAAACGCAAAAAAATCCAATTACTCAAGAAATAGATAACGACAATTCATTTAATAATGATTTACAACCACTCCAAATCATCGAAGGTGGAGGCCCGCTGAAAAAAGTCGATATAAGTACGTTACCTAAACCATTGAGGTTTTTTGGTTACTTCCTAATCTGTGTGGCAGTTCTTATGCTCATCACAGTGGTTGTAGTTTCATTTATTAAATAGTGGTATGGATTGCTCTTGTTCTATTTGGAAGGAGGCTCGTCATTATTGCCATTTACATTTGCTCATCCGCTCTATGCCGCGCCGCTCAAGCTGATTAAGCCTCAATATATTAGTTTAACAGGACTTATTCTTGGCAGCATGTCCCCTGACTTTGAATATTTTATTATGCTGGAGCCCTACCAGAGGATCGGACACTCTGTATGGGGGCTATTGCTTCAGGCAATTCCATTAAGTCTCTTGCTTGCTTATGTATTTCACAATGTCGTGAAGCAGAGCTTATGCGATCATCTTCCATCGGTATACAGGCTTGATGAAAGGGCTAAGGGAATGCTTGGGAGCTGGAAGCTGGACAGCTTGCGAAGCTGGAGCGTGTTTATCGTATCCGTAATAATAGGCTTTTACTCGCATGTGCTGATGGATGCGTTCACTCATCAGACAGGCTATTTTGTAGTTAGATTCTCAATTCTGCAGCAGCAGCTATATGGGCTCTCTTTATATAAAATACTCCAGCATTCGTTATCATTGATTGGACTCTTAATCGAGGCGCTTGTTCTTCTGTTCTTATTAAGCAAAAGCAACCCAGAGTCCATTCGAATTACTTCAGTTCATGGAAATGCGAAGGCCGTTTATTGGAGCATTGTGGGCCTAACCACTATACTTACTGTAATTTTAAAGCTGCTTTTGTCTGAGAGCACGAATAAGCTGGGAATGCTAGTTGTTGCCCCGATTTCGGGATTTCTGCTAGGAATTATATTGGCTAGTGTATTTAGTCGAGCTCGAAGCTGAGCTTGATTTTTTTTATGAATTGGAGTATATTTTGAATACTGATAAAACTATTTCTGTGTAATTAGTTTTCTTTCTGAGGAGGATGATAATGCAAGCAAGGATCATGAGAGCATTCATAGAAGAAATTCATGACAAAAGCATGAAGTTCACGATGGATGATTTGGCGAGGCGTTTGGGAATTAGCAAGCGTACGTTATATGGTTACTTCTCCTCGAAGGTTGAGATATTGGATGCCATCATTGATCATGAACTCGCGGAATTCGACGAGAAGACCGACCTTATTATCCAAGATGATCAACTTACGCTATTAGAAAAGATTAGACGAGCCATTACGGTTGTTCCGGAGTACAATGAATTTTATGATCTACGAATATTGGAGCAGATGAAACGATATTATCCCGATCAGTGGGAAAGACTCCATAAGGCATTGAACCAGTGGGATGCTTTGCAATCACTCATATTAGAGGGCATGGAGCAAGGCCTTATTGTGAAGAGGAATATATCAATGGTCATGAAATTAATCATTGATGCGGCGAATTCGACGTTGGATCGACGATTTTTTTTGGAGAATAGCATTACAGTATCGGAGGCGCTGCACTCCATCGTAGATATTTTATTGTTCGGTCTTATCGAAGAGCCGCATAAAACACCGTTGCCATAGCACATAGTAAAGTTAGTCAATTCTCCCCGCTGGGGAGGACTTTTTCTAAATATGAAAACTAAAAAAACAATAATAGTTTTATTGTTATCCAGTAGAGATGACATCAGATGCCAAGACTAAACTGAATTAAAGGAAATGTGAAATATGTCATTATTAACACGCAATAAAGGCGCAATGCTGCTCTTAATGTTCAATATCTTTTTGGCTTTCGCAGGAATCGGATTGGTCATACCTGTTATGCCTACCTATATGGCTGAACTCCATATTAATGGAACAATGGTAGGGATGCTTATTGCTTTATTTTCACTGACTCAGCTATTATTCTCGCCACTAGTGGGCAGATGGTCTGATCAATACGGAAGAAGAAAAATGATTATAATCGGTATGTTTATTTTTTCTATATCGGAGCTTCTATTCGCACTAGCTAACTCTATGTGGCTATTGCTCATATCAAGGCTGCTTGGCGGGGTAGGTGCGGCTTTCGTAACGCCAGCTATTATGGCTTATGTAGCCGATATAACCACGTCGGAGGAGCGGGGGAAAGGAATGGGCCTCATTAATGCCGCAATCTCGACGGGCTTTATTATTGGGCCAGGCATTGGCGGCTTCCTGGCGAATTACGGAATTCGAGTTCCCTTCTATGCAGCGGCGATTGCAGCAGCGCTCGCTATGCTCCTGTCCCTCACCTTATTGCCGGAATCATTAAGTAAGGATAAACAAATGATGGCGAGAGCCAGATCAGATAAGAATGAGAATTTAATCCAACAGTTCGTGAAGTCCTATCGTTCTACCTACTTTATTGGTTTAATCATTGTGTTTGTTCTAGCTTTTGGCTTAGCCAATTTCGAGACGATCTTCGGATTGTTCGTAGATGCCAAATACGGCTTCACGCCTATGGATATTGCGATAATTATAACCGTAGGATCCATTTCGGGAGCAATTGTCCAAGTAACCGCCTTTGGGGCGATCATTAATCGTTTCGGAGAAAAAAGAGTGATTCATCTGTGTCTTGCTATAGCGGGCTTGTTTATTTTCCTTACACTGTTCGCTAATAAGTATTGGATGATTATGCTTGTTACCTTTATTATTTTTCTGGCGACGGATATATTGCGACCAGCTGTCAGTACGCTGCTATCCCGCCTGGCGGGCGATGAGCAAGGCTTTGTAGCTGGAATGAACTCCTCTTATACGAGCCTCGGTAACATAGCGGGACCTGCAATTGCGGGCATTCTATTCGATGTATATATTGGCTTGCCTTATTTGCTTGCTTCTATTGTATTGTTCGTTGCCTTAGCCATTTCAATGCAATGGGGAAGAAGAGAGAAGAAGCTTCAATAATGAAGTTGTTTGACCGAGAGGACTATGATGTGAAAAAAGACGATGCCCCGATTCATTGGAATGGGGCATCGTCTTTTTGTTGATTATAGATGGTTACTTTGCGGGTTCTGTTATTTCTTTTTTATCTTTATCGCCTGACAAGAACCAGCCGACCACTGCGATTAAGACGAGTACAACATAGAAGGTAATTTTCCAAGCAGGGGACTTGGCGAATGCTTCTGGCAGAATTCCCAGTTGCGGATGTGACAGGGTATAGACGGCTAGCTTCACGCCTACCCAGCCGACGATGACAAAGGCTGCGAGCTCAAGTCCAGGCTTGCGTTCAAGCAGCTTGACGAACGCTGTTGCGGCGAATCGCATGATGACGAGGCCAATGAAACCGCCAATGAAGATAACGGCGAAGTGTCCGCCATCCATGCCGCCAATACTCGGCAGGTTCGTTGTCGGAAGCGCCATAGCCAATGCCACGGCTGCCAAGATGGAATCAACTGCGAAGGCAATATCGGCAATCTCTACTTTTAAAACCGTTAGCCAGAAGCCGCTTTTTTTAACTTCTTTTTCTTTGACTTCTTCATGCTTCTTGAATATGACTTTTCGGAAGATATGGTTTAAGGCGATAAATAATAAATACAAGGCTCCAATAGCTTGTACCTGCCATACATCTACGAGGAACGAGATGATGAATAAAGAAGCGAACCGGAAGACGAATGCGCCTGCGAGACCATAAAATAGAGCTTTCTTACGTTCTTTCTCAGGAAGATGCTTGACCATAATTGCGAGTACGAGTGCATTATCCGCTGCGAGCAGACCTTCAATTGCAATCAGGATAAGCAGTACCCAGCCGTATTCCATTAATAATCCGATGTCCATTGCGGTTTCCTCTCCTTTGTCTTCTTAAGTAAATTTAACCAGTGCTACTCCCAAAAAAGAGACCTTTGCCTTTAGTTGGAGGCAAAGGTCTCGCTAACAACGTTAAAGTTGCCAATAAAGCCGGAGAATATGACTATTCTCGTAATGACGACTTTACTGTAGCAGCTACTCCCCTTTGGAGTAAAGCACTATGAAGTTATAAAAAGGTATACGCACTCTTTATAGAGGTGGTTTCAAAAAAGTAAAAAAGAAAGTTGAATTTTGTTGAGAGATATGTTAAATTACTTAATGACTAATTGACCGATATTAACTTTCAGTCATTTATCGTAAAGGAGGCTGATGGAATGTCCATAGACCGCAAATCATTAATCTTGAAGGCGGCAACGCAGTCCTTTGCTCAATTCGGCTACAAAGCGACGACAATGGACTTGGTATCAAAAATTGCAAATGTAGGAAAAGGGACAATTTATACGTTTTTCAAGACGAAGGATGAGCTATTCGATGAGATTTTGCACAAATCGTTCTTAGAGCTTAAGGAAGTGCTGAACAGCAGCATGAAGCAAGGCGATACGTTCATTCACAACCTGTTCAATATGATGGATTCTATATTAGAATTCCGTTCTGACCATGAATTATTCATTAAGCTGGCACAAGAGGTTAGAGATATTGGTACGCTGCAGGCTTTGGACGGTATCCGCCGGATGGAAGAGTACGCGCTCGCCTTTCTAAAGCAGCAGATTGATCAAGCCATTGACAGCGGTGAAGTGAAGCCTTGCGATTCCAGCATAGCGGCATTCATGCTCCTGCGATTGTATTTGGCTCTAACGACAGATTGGAACAAGATGAATGAACCGCTTGATAAGGAACAAATAAAAGCGAACATCAGTCTTGTCATAACGGAAGGCATTGTTAAGCAAGCTTAACTCTTTAGCCTGAAAAGGCTATATTTTTTACTAAATAATGACTGAAAAACGAATCCAGTCAAATATTCAATAATAAAGGGTGTGTGAGGATGAAGGCAATACATGTATTTCTGAAAGATATGAAAATTCTCGTAACCAAACCGATGCTTCTTCTCACTTTTCTCGGTGTGGCTGCTCTGCCTATGCTGTATAGCGGTTTTCTGGTAGAAGGCTCATGGGACCCTTATGGCAATACGAATAAGCTGCCGGTCGCTGTAGTGAATATGGACCAGGGAGCCGAGTATGAAGGGGAAAAGATGGACGTCGGCAAGGACTTCGTTGACGAATTGAAGACCAATGATGACTTCAAATGGGTATTTGTTGATGAAGAGCAGGCCAAAGATGGAATGGACAACAATAAATATTATATGACAATCACGATTCCGCCGAATTTCTCGCAAAATGCGACTACGCTTATGGAAGATAAGCCCGTACAAGCAGAAATTATGTATGAGCCGAACAGCCATTATAACTTCGTAGCTGGGCAAATAGGCAATACGGCGATGAAAGAGCTGAAGTCTAAGCTCAATACGGAAATTACCGAAGCTTATACACGCAGCATGCTTGAGCAGGTCGACACGATTGCTGAAGGTCTCCAGGAAGCCGGAGACGGTGCTACCGAGCTGAAGGATGGCGCGGGCAAGCTGGAGGAAGGCTTAACGACGCTGAAGACGAATATGAGCAAGCTTGCAAGCGGAACGACAGAGCTTCGCAGTGGATTAAAGCTGCTTCATAATGGTGCTGACAGCCTGCACAAAGGGGCGGGGACGTTAAGCGATGGAAGCTCTAATCTTGCTGGCGGCTTGAGTCAGTTGGCTGAGGCACAAAAGCAATTGAACGAAGGGGCGGTCAAATCCCAAGCTGGAGCTGTTCAGCTAGAACAAGGCTTGAAAGAGTCGATGGAAGGCAGCTCCCAGTTAAATCAGGGTCTGACTTCGTCTGTAGCAGCAAGCAAGCAGTTGGCAGACGGTTCCAATCAAGTTGCCAAAGGGCTGGAGCAATTAATGGCAGCAACTCCTGAGCTTCAGGAGAATGAGCAGTTGAAGCAGCTGCTTGCGGCAAGCAAGCAGGTTGCAGCAGGCAATGCACAGCTGCAGGAAGGTCAAGAAAAGCTGCTTGCTGGCAGTAATAAGCTCGATAAAGGACAGCAGAAGCTGCATGAAGGTGCTGCGCAATTAAGCGGAGGACAGAAGCAGCTTGTTCAAGGGATGGACCAATTCGGCAATAAGCTCAATGATGCTGTAACAGGAGGCAAGAAGCTTGCGGATGGAGCAAAGGCTCTTCAAGCAGGTGCATCTGAGCTGAAAGGCGGCCTGAATAAGCTGTCAGGCGGGGTCAATGATCTGGCGGACGGTTCTGTGAAGCTGGATGATGGAGCAGGCGAGCTGCAGACTGGCTCCGTGAAGCTGGTTGATGGGTCAGGAGAGCTTGCTGACAAGTTGAATGATGCGGCAAGCAAAACATCAGATGTGAAAACAGGCGATGATGTCGTAAGCATGTTCGCAGACCCAGTGAAGATGCAGGAGAACAAGAGCCATAAGCTTGATCATTATGGACTGGGCATCGCTCCTTATTTCTTATCGCTTGCTCTATTCATGGGAGCTCTTGTATTCACAACGGTATTCTCTGTAAGAGAATCCAACGTGCCGGGTGCTTCCCCGATGGGACGGTTCGCCAGCCGGACCTTGACATTCGGTTTGGTTAGTGTGGTGCAATCTTTACTGGCAGATATCGTTCTGCTCTATGTATTGAAGCTAGAAGTACAGAGCATTCCGCTCTTCTTCCTCTTTACTATGATCTCAAGCTTGGCATTTACCTTTATTGTGCAGGCGCTTGTCACTTGGTTGGATAATCCGGGACGCTTCGCTGCTATCGTATTAATGATCTTCCAGCTGACTTCAAGCGCAGGAACATTCCCGCTGGAGCTGCTGCCGGAGTGGATGCAGAAGGTAAGTCCATGGCTGCCTATGACTCATAGCATTACGGGCTTCAAGGCGATTATTGCGACAGGCGATTATGGGCTGTTAAAAGAGCAGATTATTTATCTTTCCAGCTATGGCTTGTTGTTCCTGGCATTAACGTTCCTCTACTTCTACCGTCAGAATGCTAAGCGCGCGAGTAAGGAAACAATGGCCAAAGCATAGAATGATATCCTCTTTCTAATCCTGTAAAAATAGTTTAGTATAAATAGAATACTGGTTT
The DNA here is from genome assembly GCF_059383895.1 of Paenibacillus sp. J22P59. Lineage (NCBI taxonomy): Bacteria > Bacillati > Bacillota > Bacilli > Caryophanales > Paenibacillaceae > Paenibacillus > Paenibacillus sp. J22P59. The sequence continues at coordinate 75,324 of NZ_JBXENX010000015.1, read as the reverse complement.
GATAGATTGGAAGAGCCATCATCCCGTGATGGCTTCTTTTTTTTTTTGAAATAGGAGTGATTGGATGTATTGGTTAAAAGATAGTGATTACAAACGTTCTCCCCTGTTGTTGTTTTTTTTGCTGCTGTGGGTGAAATCCGGTGTATTCCGATTTTTGCTTTTTGGCGAGCTGGAGCTTTTGGGCGTGCTCGCTGATGCCGCTGCCTTGCTAGGCTTGCTCTGCGTAATTGAGCTGATATCTCCTAGCAGATGGAGGGGGATTGCTTATTGGGTACTGAATGCCATCTTCTCTCTATTATTATTTGCTTCCACCATATACTTTGCTTATTATGGCTCGGTACCAACCTTTACTGCCTTGAAGGCAATCGATCAGGTAGGGCAGATTCAGTCCAGCATCGATTCCTTGATTAAAGGCATCTATTATATTTATTTCGTTGATGTAGCTATTCTAGCAATCATATATGTTATCCGCTGGGCAAGAGGCGTTCGTGTGAAGGGACGCAAGCGGATTGGAAGAGCGGGCCTGCTCATTGGCTGTGCCTGTATCTGTCTGGCCTTATCAGGCCGATCGGTCTATGTATCGGGCGGTATGGCCAATGAATTGGAGCAAGCGAAGAGCATTGGATTCCTTAATTATCAGGTAGCAGCCGCTTGGCAAGCAGGAAGCGATACGATAGCGGCTAATACGGGCAGTCTAGAAGAGACGACAGCAGCTATTAAGGAGCTGCAAGCCTCGTATCCTTACCATACTGCTTCGACTGGTTCTTCTGCTTCGAAGGGATTCGGCTCAGCAAAAGGGAAAAATGTGATTGTTGTGCAGCTGGAGGCGTTTCAGAACTTTCCCGTGCATCTGAAGGTTGGAGGCATAGAGGTTACGCCGATACTGAATAAGCTTACGGAGGAGAGCTATTATTTTCCCCATGTTTATCAGCAGATCGGGCAAGGCAACACCTCGGATGCGGAATTCATCTCCAACACCTCAATCTATCCTGTAGGGAATATGGCGATGTCTACGAACTTCGGGGATCGTGAGCTGCCAAGCTTGCCTCGTATGCTTCAAGAGAAGGGCTATACATCAAGCACCTTCCATGTGAATGATGTATCCTTCTGGGATCGGAACAGGCTTTATCCTGCGCTTGGCTTCGATAAGTATTACGACAAGCCTTATTACAATAATGATCACTTTAATGAATTCGGACCATCTGATGAGGAGCTCTATCGAGTGGGAGTAGACAAGCTGTTGGCCCTCAAGGAGCAGAATAAGCCATTTTACGCGCAATTTGTTAGTGTCTCTGGGCATTTTCCATTCAAAGTGCCAGCAGAACATATACAATTGCAGCTCCCGGAGCAGCTGGAAGGAACGCATCTGGGTGATTATTTGACCGCGATGCATTATGCCGATTATGCGCTTGGCACGTTGATCGACCAATTGAAGGCAAACGGCCTGTGGGAGGATACGGTGCTCGCTGTCTACGGTGACCATTCCGGCCTTCAGAATGAAAAAGCAGATGCGGCTATGGTCAGTGAGCAATTGGGCATAGACTACAACGAGCAAATCAGCCGATTCAATATTCCTTTCATTGTACGAGTCCCAGGCCAAGCAAAAGGTACTGTAGTGGATCAGCCGGGCGGACAGCTCGATATGATGCCAACCCTCGCCAATCTTCTGGGGATGCTGCCTGAGCAGACAGGAACAGTAACATTCGGGCAGGATCTGCTCAATATAGACAAGAATGTATTCGGAATGCGTTATTATTTGCCGACAGGATCTTTCTTTAATAATGAAGTGCTGTTCGTGCCGGGCAAAGGGTTTGAGGATGGCACAGCGATCAGGCTGGATACAAAAGAGAAGGTAGAGGATATTGAGCCTTATCGCAGTGATTATGAATATGTGCTCAAGCTGATGAATCTATCTGATGACTATGTACGGCTGCTGCCGAAGCGGGGATTGCCAACCGAATAAGGAAATAGAGATTAGGGCTATCCCACAACGGTATGGAGAGTCCCAAATTGACAAGAACCATTGAATCCATAAGTTAAATGGAATCAATGGTTCTTTTTGATTTCTGAGTGACTCTATATTCCTTCATGGAGCCAATAGCTTCAGGAAGGCTGGTTCTGATGCTGCTTTATGCGGATGAAAGAAGAAACCGAAAATGGCGGTGCAGGGATAGCTCCCTAGCGCCGCCATATTTTTTCGTTGGTGTTCCGATAAAGTGAGCTGTCTCGTCAAGTATGCAGAGCTCCTTGTGGGACACCCATTTGTAATAGAGGCTAGGAGCGAGAGAATCCTTCCTCGTCCATATACAACGTTACCTCGTCATACGTCTCGAAGGCCATCTCTAGGCTGAGGCCGGAATAAACATACCACATGTCGTCCTCCAGCTTAACCAGCAGCGTCTCGTTATCGGCATTGCTCCAGTTCTCTTCTTTTTTCTTCTTTCTTTTACGTGAAGATGCCGCCGCTTGCGGCTCTTCTCTGACAGAGAGAGAGGCAATTGCAGAGTTAAGCAAGCTGCGCAGCTGCTCTTCACTGAAATCACGTATGTTCACAAGCCCCTTCTCATCCTTGCTGTAATCGTTCAGAAGAGCGGCATAGACGAAGCCATTGCCGTTCGGGTGCAGGTGATAGACGATATTTTTGCGGTCATACAGGCTATCCTCATATTGAAAATTCACCCGTCCAAGCGATACGTCATTGCGCTGCAGCTCAGTAAATGATTCGATGATTTCTAGTTTTTCTTTAAAAGTTAACATTTGATCCCCCAGCTCTTGATATTCGTTATGTGGTAGTGATTATACCATAAGCGGTCTTCATTCCCCCAGCAATCGGAGATATCGACGGCGAAATTTTTTAGAGATGCTTGCGGTTGACTTGCTCATTCCGAACCATTTGCTCAAGTTTTTCCACTAATGAGGCATGCTCGGGAGGCGTCTTGCTCAGACGGAATAAGGATTTTCTTTTTTGCTTGTTTAGCAGCTCCAGCAAATAGAGCTTTTCTTTGAGGGAGAACATCAGCCTTCAGCTCCTTTGGTCATTCCTGCTCTTTAGCTTCACTCGTCAATAGTGTACGTGAACTGATGAGCAAGGGCAAGGCGATTACGGAGTTAAGCGATTCTGGCAATGATGCTTTCGGTTCTTCTTTTTTGTCCTGCTTGTGCATAAGGATGTAAAGGACAAACGTTAGCGTAAGGAGGCGACGTGAGATGGCCAAATGGGGCAGAAGAGGCTGGTCGCTTCGTTCCTTGGGTCTGGGGCTAAAGCCTAGCCGCCCGTTCAAACGGGTAAAGAAGCTGAGCTGGGGAAGCCAGGCGGGCCGTTCTAGTACGAGCAGACCGAAGCCTTGGGGGAACAAGTCAATTGCAGGACCGAGTTCACAGGCGTGGGGCGGCAAATGGCAGCCTCGCAAAAAACCTCTAAGAGCAAGCGGAAGCAAGCCCGGCTCATCGGGAGGCTGGGGCGCGAAGCCGGCTTCTCCGAAAAAAAGGCGCAAGCTATGGATTATTGTTACGCTGTTGGTTCTATTATTCGGTGGAATCCAAACCTTTATTTATATCGAGGAGCAGCTTAGGCCGCCCTTAATGAAGGTTGCCCAAATTCGGATTAAGCAGGTGGCGACGCAAGCCATCAACAAGGCAACGACCGAAGAAGTGGCAAGCAATTCCGACTTTGAGAAGCTGATTGATTGGAAGATGAACAGCAATGGAAAAATATCAGGCTTCATGCTTAATTATTCAGAGCATACGAAAATACGTGCCCATACGATTGATATCGTAGAATCTACACTTATGGATTTGAAGGAAATTCCAGAGCATATTCCGATTGGGAATGCGATTGGGAGCGCCATTATTTCCTCTTATGGGCCGCGAATTCCTGTGAAGTTCGAGCCGGTAGGCGCAGTGAAGGTAGATCTGAATACGAGACAGAAAAATGCAGGCATCAATATGATTTTGATTGAGGTGTATATTAGAATCGTGACTGAGGTTGCGATCATTATTCCTTTTGAGACGGAGCCGCAAATTGTTGAGACTGAAATTCCGATCTCCTATTTGCTAGTCGTCGGTGACGTGCCTATGTATTATTATGATAACAAAGGCAATCCTGTCGGAGACTCTGCTCCCAATGCGCCTAATATCGCTCTTCCGTTGAAGGCGGATAATGGCGTGTCTGTCCCTTCGGATGGAAGCATGATTGAGGAGCATCTAGAATCCTCGGATAATCCTTTACCTGAAGCGAGCAGTAAGGATGAGGGGTCAGAGAATCTAGCTGAGTAGAAAAAAAAGAGCAGTCCCTGCTGGTTAGGGAGCTGCTCTTTTCATTAGGATTTGGCTTTTAATCGGCGGCGTTCCTCTTGTTCCCAGCTTCTAAGCATAGGGTAGGGATCGAAGGACCACTCCATTAAGCCACGGTCACGGTAAATGCCGTAATGAAGATGGGGCGGGAATTTGCCCTGTGTGCCCGGCTTACCGTAGCCGGAGCTGCCTACCCACCCAATGATTTGGCCGGGCTTAACCAGGCTGCCTTTTTCCATCGTTTTATCAAAGCCCGAGAGATGTGCGTAATAATGGTAATAGTTATTCAAATCACGAATGCCTATCCGCCATCCGCCATAAGGGTTCCAGCCCTTCACCTCAATGACTCCATAGGTGGTGCTTCGTACGGGCAGCCCATGATTAGCGAATATATCGGTGCCTTCATGCGTTCTTCTGCCTCCCCAGCCGCGGGCATTCCCCCATGTGCTTTTATAAGCATAGTTAGTGCCGACAGGCACAGGAAAAGCATGCTCGAATAAATCCAGCTTGCCGAACGCTTCATAGATTTTGGAGAATTGCTGGATACGTTGTACAGCTCTGCTGTTACGATAGTAATCCCATAATCCAATTGCAAAATCATCCTCTGTCGTGCCTCCATGCAGCAGCATCCGATGAACAACAGAGAACAACAGATCATAATCATTAGATCGGTCTGCGATTCCATTGCCGTCACCATCACGGCCGATTCCATCGAACCATTGAATGGATACAGGAATGTGATCGGTCTGATCTGGATTAAGGGCACCTGCCCAGCGCTCTTCATCGACAAAGATTCCGACAACGCTGCCAAGCTGGGGCCTTGCTTTTGGTCGGGCATTGGAGAGTGTCCTCTCATATTGGTCAATGGCAGCAATTTGATACCAGGAGATTCCTGTCTGAGCACTTAACTGCTCATATAACAGCTGTCTTTCACTTAGAATATCCTTCTTGTCCTTGTCTGATTGAGCAGATGAGGGCATGGCTTGCTCTTGCGGTTTAGAAGCAGATACTGCTGGAGCAGGGAGACTGCCACTGAGCAAGGAAGCGACAGCAATTGCCGCGATTATTGGAATATTCGGTTTCAATCGGTTCCACATCAGTTCCACCCTTTCGAAAGCTTCAAGCATAATCGTTATGTTCTACAACTGATTGGTTTTTATCCGTAATGTGCTATAATAAGCGGTAGAGATTTTCTCATCATAATTGAAGTGAAGGCAGGGAGTGCCGGATGAAGCAGAAAAAAGAAAAGTTGCAAAAGCCAGACTGGCTTAGAATAAAACTTACAACAGACGGAAATTATGCGGAAATCAAAGATATGATGCGTTCGAAGACGCTGCATAGTGTATGTGAAGAAGCCCGTTGCCCGAATATTTATGAGTGCTGGGCTAACCGTACGGCAACCTTTATGATTCTGGGCGATATTTGTACGCGTGCTTGCCGCTTCTGCGCGGTCAAGACAGGCTTGCCAACTGAGCTGGATCTGCAAGAGCCGGAGCGGGTAGCGGAAGCTGCTGAGCAAATGGGCTTGCGCCATTGTGTAGTCACATCGGTAGCAAGGGATGATCTGGCCGATGGAGGAGCTTCCATATTCGCGGGATCCGTACGTGCTATCCGTGAGCGTATGCCGCTATGCCGTGTAGAGGTATTGATTCCTGATTTTCTGGGAAATAGGGATGCCCTGCAAGTGGTAATGGATGCGAAGCCGGACATTCTGAATCATAATATTGAGACTGTAGAACGGTTGTCGGATCGCGTGCGCGCGCGTGCGAAATATGCTCGTTCCCTTGAGCTGCTCCGCCAAGCAAAAGAAATGAATCCTAAGATTCCTACGAAGTCTAGCATTATGCTCGGACTTGGAGAGACTTTTGAGGAAATTTTGCAGGCGATGGATGATCTTCGTGCCGTGGATTGCAACATATTGACGCTTGGTCAATACTTGCAGCCATCACCGAACCATTTGGCTATTGAACGATATGTGCACCCAGATGAATTCGCGAAGCTGAAGGAAGAGGGCTTGAAGCGCGGATTCCGCCATGTGGAATCTGGACCGCTCGTCCGTAGTTCCTATCATGCTCACGAGCAGACAGATTCAGCAGAAGCTGCACAAGTACGCGAGCTAAGCAACGCATAGCTTGTATTTGATGCATCGAGAGGTGGGGAAACAGCGTTGATTCAAATCGGAGGCAAAATATATGAGCTTTTGCACGAGAATCGAAATGGCTGGAATGTAGAGGCGTTTCGAGATCGGTACAGCGAGGTTCTAGAGCGTTATGATTATATTATTGGAGATTGGGGCTACAGCCAGCTGCGCCTCAAAGGATTTTTTCGGGATAATCATATGAAGGCTTCTAAAGATAGCGCCTATTCGGGCATATCAGATTACGTGAATGAATATTGCAATTTTGGATGTGCATACTTCGTTCTGGAGAAGACCGGGACGGTTAAGAAATCGGATGATGAGGAAGCTGTAGAGGTGGACGTGCTGTCCAAAGGAAACGATTCCGTCTCAACCGAGGAAGAGCTTGACCTAGGGATGGACTCTTTGGCAGATGCAGTGCTCGCTGGAGCTGCTGCTGCATCAAGGGAAAGCACCTTCAAAACGCCTCGAAGCGAGGAGCAGCCATCACAGGCTCCACAGCAAAAGCAAAGAAATTCTCGGCATGAATCGGCGAATCGTCGGAGCTACCGGCCTAATACTGGAGAACGCAACAAAAAGCCTATCCGTCCATCCTCTAATAAGGATGTAGCCGTAACGGCAGAGGGTGCTCAAGCGGCAAGCGTGAAGGACAAGGTCGTTAAAGAACCGAAGCAGCCATTATGACAACAATAAGCCGCTTTACGAGGATATTTTTCGTAAAGCGGCATTTTTTATTACGCACGTATGGACAACAGCAGGATCACCAAAGACGGCGCTTCTCAAGGAACCGCCGTCTTCCCCGATGGAAAGGCTAGATATCAATAAAGGCGTCCCTGACACGTTTCCAGAAGGGAAACGGACGGTAACGTGCAAAGCTTACCTTGCTGGTCCCTACCGAGCAGCGAATAGAGTGAATATCACTGCGTTGAATGCTGAGGTGGTCAATGGTAAGCAAGAGGCGCTGCTCTTTCTTCGATATAATGTCACAATGGTGGTGAGCAGGGAGCATTAGGGAAGAGCCTAATGTTCTGTATACCCGGTTATTAATGGATGCGATCTCTGCAATTTGCAGCGATTCAATATAAGGATGCACAATGGCTCCGCCGACGCTTTTATTATAAGCCGTGCTGCCTGAAGGAGTAGAGATTACAATACCATCTCCTCGGAACATCTCGAAGAGCTCGTCATTCACGTTAATTTGAACGACAAGCGTGGCGTCCACACCCTTGAGCGTGAACTCATTCAGGGCCAAATATTTGAAGCAATGCTCAGGCGTCTCTACTTGAATCTCAGCAAGCGGATAACGCACAATCTGAGGCGTCTGCTCAGCCATCATCGTTACAAGCTCATGGAGCTCATTCGCCTGCCAATCGGCATAAAAACCAAGATGGCCTGTATGAATACCGACAAAAGAAACATCCGCCACCTGTTCGAAATATCTATGGAAGGCTTGAAGCAAAGTACCATCGCCACCAATGGATACGACGATCTCCGGCATCTCATCGTTACGAATAAACCCGCGTTCTTTGGCTAATTGATGGAATTGTTCTGCTAAAGATTGTGAAAGCGTATCGCCTCGGTCAATTACCGCATATTTCAAGAATGTAAACCCCTTCCGATTGAACGTTATCGTCCATGAAAGAAGGACGTAAAGTCAGCTTGTTACCTAGATGATATCGGAATGCGGACATAAATTCAATGAGTTGCTACGAAATGTTAAGGGGATAATACATTCCATAGCAGATAAACTAAAGCGAGGGAAATAAATCCATGCCCAAGCCTAGCTAGCAGTAGTGGTCGGTACCGAAGATCGGTCCTGCTTAACAGGCTAACGACCTGCGCATGAACGGACAGCCCTCCCCAAGAAAGAATCCATGCAGCGATCGCAACCTGATGTATTAATTGGCTGCTTGCATTGCCTGCTTCTCTTGCTCCGAGCGTAACTTCGAATAAGCCGAATATCGCAGCATCCGCAAGCTTTGGCGGTAATCCAATCATACCGAATAGCAGCCTGAGTGCCTCAGAAAGCGCCTCAACAAGACCTGCTTGCGTAAGCATTTCCATAATGACAGAGAAAAAAACGACGAGACCGCCAACGACAATCATTAGCCGCAGTGCCGATTGTATGGAATCCTGAAGCAGCTTGCCCAAGCTTCTGCCATCCAGTAGGCGAGCCTCGTGCATAGCTTTGATTGCGTCTTTCATTCTAGAGCGGGTAAGTTGAATTTGACGTGCTTGTATACTTTCTTCTGAAGCGGGAGCATTCTTATCATGGAAACGCATAAGCAGGCCAATAATCAATGCGCCTCCATAATGAGCTGCGGCAAGTACTGGCGCTAGTGCAACGTTATGAAAGAAGCCTACGGAGACAGCGCCGATTAGGAAGACGGGATCAGAGGTTGTTGTGAAGGCAACGAGCCGTTCTCCTTCTGCTCGATTGACGAGTTTTTGCTCCCATAATTGGGCTGTTAATCTTGCGCCTACTGGATACCCGGACACATAGCCCATGGCTACGACGAAGCTTCCTATTCCCGGAAGGCGGAATAAAGGCCGCATAAGCGGATCAAGCAGCTTGCCGAAAAAATGAACGATGCCAAAGCCGAGCAGCAGCTCTGATATGACGAAAAAGGGAAATAAGGCAGGGAAGAGCACTTGCCACCATATAGATAAGCCTCGCAAGGAGGAGACTAAAGTCTCTGCTGGGAATATAGCCATGAGAAGGACAATTAGCAGCGCGCCAATGCCGGATATAGAGGCGGGATGAGCCAGCGCTCGAAGCATGTGGGGGAACCTCCTTCAAGTTTTGCGAAGCAAAACTACTTCGAAAGCATGGGCCTTAAGTTTTGCGAAGCAAAACTACTTCGAAAGCCTAGGTATATAGACTGAGAAATGATGCTTGTACAGCCCTTGATTCATTATATGAAGGCGGGCAAGCATCCATCACAAGAAGTAAAAAATATGCTTTTAAATTTTTTAAGAAAACGCTTGCAAAACTTCTGGACGTGGCAATTTTTTATGGTACAATAATAGTACCTTTGAAGGCTGGGAGTGATATGAATGAGCTATATCGCTGGCATACTCGTCTGTGCTTTTGTTTATGTCATTCGAGAATCTCTGACTGCACCAGGAGAAGAGGATTACGAAAGTTAAATAGCATGTCTACAGAATAACAATCCCGCATTGGTCGACAATGCGGGTCTTTTTTTTCTATAATTTCAATAGAAATAATTCTAAATACCTACAAATAGAGGCTCCTTTTGACGATAAATAGGAGTATAGACCTCCATTCTTTGTGGTTGGACTATAGGAGAATAGGAGATGTGACGCTATGGACCCACTTTATCAGACTAAAATACAATGTATTTGCTGTGAGAGCAGCTTTATGACATCGCGCGTTCGTCCTAGCTTCAAGAAAGCGATGACGACGGATACTGATTTTTGCGGATATTATAAAAATAATGTGAATCCTGATTACTATGTGGCACGGATATGTCCTAGCTGTGGGTTCGCATCAACGGAGAATGGAATAGAACGTTTGAATGATCGTCAGAGGAAAGCGTACTTAGATGAAATCGGCGGTCGCTGGATTAGTAGAGATTACGGCGGTGAGCGGAATGCTGCTGAGGCGATGGCGACGTATAAGCTGGCCCTTCTCACAGCACAAGCCATTGGAGAGAAGCAACGTGTAATCGCGGGTATATTGCATCATATTGCTTGGTTATACCGCTATGAGCAAGCGAAGGCAGACGAGCAGCGATTCCTGAGATTCGCCTTGCAAGCCTATATAAAGGTCTATGAAGGAGAAGGCTCAGAGCTGAACAATGCGAAGCTTATGTATATAATCGGCGAGCTGAATCGGCGAACTGGACAATTGAATGAGGCTGTGAAGTGGTTCTCGCGTATCGTGAATGACAAGCGTATTATGGATGCGGCTATGATTCGTGCAAGCCGCGAGCAGTGGCAGCTGATTCGTGAGGAAATGACCACCGGAACGAAGGGGAATCCCGGCGGTGAATTGACGCAAGAGGATCGTAGCCCTGTTGAGACGACGGCTTAACGGGAAAATTTGCGAAGCTGCTCATCTGCTAACATATAATCAGGGTCCATATCAATAATTGTTACTTTACTGTGACAGCATGGGAAAACAAGAAGCTTCTTTTTTCCATGCTGGATTTCATTAATTTCCTTAATGCGCAGCGGTATGAGTACATTATCCGCATTACAGAAGGGACAGCTTGGGACATATACATCATTCATGATTTTATCGTAAGGCCAGGTATTCTCGAAAGGAATCATGAGGAAGTGTCTCCAGAGACAGGCTTGTCCGCTGCTTCAGCCTCTGCTTTTGCAAGCTCGGCTAGTTTTTGCAATAAAATATGGCGAGGCATATGCATCAAATGCTCAATAGGTACTCCAAGCTGCTTAGAGAGTTTGATAGCTGTATCGGGTGATATTTGTAATGGTCTGGACATATGGTGTAATTCCTCCAATCTGGATATAATTAAGTTATACACCGCTGATAGAGATTGCGCAAATAAAAACGCGGATCTGTACGGCGGTGTTTTTCGTACGAGCATGAGATGTTACTTGAATGCCAGCGATTACATCAAGCTGTTCAAGCAAATGGAGAGGAGACGGTAGAAATGACCAATGGACAACATTATCCCCTGCAATGGGATCTGGAGACCTTCTATGAAGGAGGTTCTAGCTCGGCCTCATTTGCACAAGAGCTGAAGGGGATGGAGAGCGACGTGGCGGAGCTGGATCGTCTGCTGTCGACGACTGGAGAAGATCTGCTGCAAGCACTTGATGAAAAGACTGATCTTGTGCAGTCCATTCTTCTGCGCCTTAGAGAATCGGAATCCTTCGTAGGCTGTTTAATGGCGCAGGATATGAGAGATACTGCAGCTAACGGGTTAAATGACCGGGTAAAGACAGTAGCAGCTAAGTTTATTGGCTCACTTACCCGTTATGATAATGAGCTCCGCCAAATAGGGGACAAAGATTGGAAGAAGTGGACTTCACAGGGGACGGCAGCGAACGTTGCTTTTAGCTTGTCTGAGCGCCGTGAGCTCGCGAAAGAAAAGCTTGCTCCTGAATTAGAAGCATTAGTCGGCGATTTGTCCGTGGATGGTTATCATGGCTGGGCCGATCTGTATAATCTCATTGTGTCCAAAGCAAAGTTTGTCATAAGCGGCGAAGATGGGAAGAGCAAGACACTGTCGGCAGGCCAAATGCATAATCGCCTGTCAGATAGCGACCGTTCCGTACGGGAGGCTGCTTTTGTAGAATGGGAAAGAGAATGGGGAGAGCTTGCTGATCTATGCGCAGATACGCTAAACCGCATTGCCGGCTTTCGGTTAAAGCTATATGACAAGCGGGGCTGGCAATCACCGCTTAAGGAGCCGCTCCAGATGAATCGAATGAGCGAGGCGACCTTGAATGCGATGTGGTCTGCCATTGAGGAAGGCAAGCCTGCGCTCATTCAATATATGGAGCGCAAAGCCAAGCTGCTCGGGCTGGAGAAGCTGGATTGGCATGACGTTGGTGCACCAATCGCTTCATCAACGCAGACGATCAGCTTCGATGAGGGAGCGGCCTTTATTATAGAGCAGTTCCGTAAATTCAGCCCAGATCTGGCTGAATTCTCTGAGCAGGCCTTCCGTGAAGGCTGGATTGAAGCTGAGGATCGTCCAGGGAAACGCCCCGGAGGATTCTGTACAGCCTTCCCGAAGACGGGCCAGACGCGAATTTTCATGACTTACTCCGGTACAGCGGACAATGTATCCACCTTGGCGCATGAGCTGGGCCATGCTTATCATCAGCATGTTATGAATGATCTCCCTGCCCTATCCCAAGAATATGCGATGAATGTAGCAGAGACTGCTTCGACATTCGCAGAGCTGATCGTATCGGATTCCGCAATGAAGGCAGCTGCTGACCCTGAGGAAAAGCTGAATTTATTAGAAAATAAAATTCAGAACTCCGTTGCGTTTTTCATGAACATCCATGCGAGATTTCTATTCGAAACTCGTTTTTATGAACAGCGCAGACAAGGGATGGTTACGGTAGAACAACTGAACAGCTTAATGGAAGGCGCACAAAGAGAAGCGTTTAGTGGTACGCTAGGTACTGCGCATCCGTTATTCTGGGCTTCCAAGCTCCATTTTTATTTAACAGATGTACCGTTCTACAACTTCCCGTATACGTTCGGCTATTTGTTCAGTGCGGGCATTTATGCGCGGGCACAGCAAGAAGGACCGGCATTCGCGGACCGCTACGTACAGCTGCTTCGTGATACAGGACGAATGACGGTGGAAGAGCTGGCGCTCAAGCATCTTGGCGTAAAGCTTGATGAAGCTGAGTTTTGGCGTGATGCGGTGGCATTGACGACGGAGGACATTCGGTTGTTCTTAGAAATGACTGAATAGGGCAACAAGCATAGAATTATAAAGCAGGCAGCTTACTCCATAGGGGTAGGCTGCCTTTTTATTGTCACATCTGTATATGTTGTGTATTAAATATATATATGCTATATTATTTTCAGAAATAAACCACTTATATAACGAATATATGCGCTGTATTGAATCGGAGGGAATGATTATTCAGCTATCCAACAGGCAGCTTGAGCTTCTAGATCTCGTTAAGAAGCAAGCCCCTATAACCGGAGAACAGTTAGCCGAAAATCTTGGCGTAAGTCGTCCGACGCTGCGTTCAGATCTTTCGTTGCTTGTCATGCTTGGTCTACTCGATGCGAAACCGAAGGTTGGCTATTTTCTTGGAAGCGCTTACCATAGCGCCGAAAATTCGGGAGCAAGACAGCGCTTCGATAATATAAAGGTTAAGGAAATACAAGGTGTGCCGGTGAATGTCCCTGAGACGTTATCGGTTCATGATGCGGTTATTATGCTGTTTACAGAAAATGCGGACACCCTGCTTATTATTAATGAGCAGAAGAAATTTGTAGGATTGGTTACACCGAAGGATCTGCTTAAAATTACACTTGGCAATCCAGGCACAGCTGCTATTCCGATTAGTCTCGTCATGACGCGCTCTCCCAATATTGTCTCGCTTCATCCTGAAGAATCGGTCTCGGATGCCATTCGCAAGATGATGCTTCATCAGGTAGATTGCTTGCCGGTTATTACACCGAGTGAGGGGAAAAGCCTTGAATCCGAGGTAACCGGATGGGTATCGAAATCGAATATTGTTCGACTGATGTCGGATATCGCAACGGCTGCGGAACTGGGGGAGTAGGGGAATTATGAGTGACACGATGAAGATTATTTATGTATGCTCCGATGCAGTTGGGGAAACGGCAGAAGCGGTTGCCAAGGCAACCTTGCGTCAATTCACATCTGAGCATGTCAAAATTAAAAGATTGGGACATATGAAGACAGAAGATGAGGTCATTCAAGTGGTAGCGGAAGCCTCCCGTACAGGTGGCTTTATCAGCTACACGCTGGTGCAGCCTGAGCTTCGTGAGTTAATGAAGGAAGAGGCATTTCGCCTCGGTGTAAGAGCTGTTGATGTAATGGGCCCGATGATGCAAGCGTATGTAGATACATTCGATAGTTCTCCTAGTCGCAAGCCAGGCCTTTTACATTCTATTGATGATGAATATTACCGCAGAATGGATGCGATTGAATTCGCGGTTAAATATGATGATGGCAAAGACGCGAGAGGATTCGTACAAGCTCAGGTCGTTCTAATCGGCGTCTCCCGGACCTCCAAAACGCCGCTAAGCGTGTTCCTGTCTCACAAGGGCATCAAGACAGCCAATTTGCCGCTTATGCCTGAAGTTAGACCGCCTGCCGAGCTATATCCTGCGCCTGGCAAGCTGATTGTCGGCCTAACGATGCAGCCTGAGCAGCTGCTGGATATTCGTGCTGAACGATTAAAAGTATTGGGACTTCCAGGGTCGGCTCAATATGCTTCTTTGGAGCGTATTATGGAGGAGCTGGATTATGCCTCTAATGTAATGAAGGATTTCAACTGCCCTGTAATAGACGTTACGAATCGAGCAATCGAGGAGACAGCGGGAATCATTATGGAGTGGCTTAACGCATAATCCTCGTTTGGTGGTATGGACATATCCAAATTGGGAAATATAGAGAGTAAGGGGTCTGACCTATGTTGGAACGTGAACTGTCTTTGGAGCTTATACGTGTAACAGAGCTTGCCGCATTAGCGGCTTCCCCTTGGATGGGACGTGGCGATAAGAACAGTGCAGATGGTGCAGCTACTGAAGCGATGCGCAGCATGTTCGATACGGTATCCATTCGTGGCACTGTCGTGATTGGCGAAGGTGAGATGGATGAGGCTCCAATGCTCTATATCGGTGAGCAAGTAGGCAGCATGAGCGGACCTGAGGTGGATGTTGCCGTTGATCCGCTTGAGGGAACGGAAATCGTCGCCAAAGGATTGAATAATGCAATAGCCGTACTTGCTGTAGCAGGCAAAGGCCAATTGCTGCACGCTCCTGATATGTATATGGAGAAGCTGGCAGTTGGGCCCGCTCTGGCAGGCAAGCTTTCCCTGAAGGACCCGATTCGTACGACTTTAGAGAAGGCTGCTCTAGCGCTTGATAAGCCTATATCTGATTTGACCGTTATGATTCTGGATAGGGAGCGGCATGCGTCAATTATTGCAGAGTTAAGAGAAGCAGGTGTGCGCATTAAGTTTTTGTCAGACGGCGATGTGGCTGGAGCGATGGCGCCTTCTTTTCCAGAGGCAGGCATTGATCTGTATGTAGGCTCCGGCGGGGCTCCGGAAGGGGTTCTTGCTGCAGCAGCATTGAAATGCCTGGGCGGTGAAATTCAAGGACGATTAATGCCGGAGAGTGACGAACAGTATGACCGCTGTGTATCTATGGGCTTAACTGATCCTGGGAAAATTCTGTATGTGGATGACATGGTTGGTACCGATGATGTTATATTCGCAGCCACCGGCGTAACTCCGGGTGAATTTCTTGGCGGCGTTCGATATTTGCCTGACCAGCGCGCGGAGACACATTCGATGGTCATGCGTGCAAAAACACGAACGATTCGCTTCATCAAATCCCTTCATTACTTACCGAACAAACAACTATTGCGTAAATAACAGATATGAAAGAGGTAATTAATATGGAACGTACTTTTGTTATGATAAAGCCCGATGGCGTGGAACGTGGATTAATTGGCAATGTGATTTCAAGATTTGAGAGCAAGGGCTTCAAATTGATCAAAGCCAAATTGATTCAGCTGGACAAAGAGCTGGCAGGACGCCATTATGTTGAGCACAAGGATAAGCCGTTTTTCGGAGGACTTGTCGATTTCATTACCTCTGGCCCTTCTTTTGCAATGGTTTGGGAAGCACCAAATGCAGTGAAGAACGCTAGATCATTGATTGGCCAGACCAATCCTGCTGATGCTGCACCTGGAACGATTCGTGGCGACTTCGCTCTTATTCTAGACAGCAATATCATCCATGGCGCTGATTCAGTTGAAAGTGCGGAACGCGAAAGCCAATTGTATTTCCAATAGAAAGCTAACTTAATAGAGAAGATTTGAGAACCACGCTAAGCAGTTATTCTACTGTTTGGCGTGGTTCTTTACGTTGTCTTCATATCGGGTAGTTTTGCAACGTTATGTAGCAATTTTATGAAAATGAATGAAAAGACTATTGACATGTTACGTTTTGTATCGTAAAGTTAGACAAAAGGAATACATATTGTATCAATAATTGCACTTGTCCAACTACATCTAGGAAGTTGAAAATCTGCAAATAAGTATCGACAATCATGCATGTATTACAGGAGGTATTACAGTGGAGCTTAAGCAGTATTTAAAAATAGTCAAAAAAAAGCTATGGCTTGTTCTAACGATTGTTGTTATTGCCTGTCTGGCAGCTGCCGTAAAAAGTTACTTCTATACAACTCCAGTCTATGTCGCTCAGGCCAAATTAATCGTTAACCAATCCGCAGAACAAGCAGGCATGCAGATGGCAAGCCCCAGCTTAATGCAATCGAGCCTCATATTCATTAATTCCTACAAAGAAATTATTAAATCTACTGCGATTATGAGTAAGGTAGCCGAACGATATCCAGAGCTGGACCTAACCCCAGAGCGAATGTCCAATACGATTTCGGTTACATCAGCGAAGGACTCTCAAGTAATGAACCTCACCTACGAAGATACCTCGTACAAAAGAGCTGCTGATGTAGTGAATGCAGTATCAGCAGTATTCAAGGAACAAATTCCACAAATTATGAGCATTGATAATGTAACGATATTGGATAAAGCGAATCCTGACCGCAATGCTGCTCCTATCAATATGAATCCCGTATTAATGATAGCCATTAGTCTAATTGTCTCTCTTATGTTGTCTATTGGACTCGTATTTCTACTTGATTATCTCGACGATACGATTAAATCAGAAGAAGAGCTCGATCTTATTCTGGGTGTTCCCGTGTTAGCGGTAGTAACCAAGATAGGCAAGGAAGACAGGCGTTCTTCAAGGAAAGGGAATACTCCACATACACGAGAAGCGGGTGAAAATAAATATGCGACGCTCAATCAATGATCACAATCTGATTGCTCTCTCGAATCCGCAATCTCCGATTTCGGAAGTCTATCGATCACTTCGTACGAATATTCAATTCTCATCATTAGAAGAACGGCTGCAGGTCATTATGGTCGTATCTACCAGGCCTAATGAAGGAAAAACAACGACAGTCAGCAATCTTGCTGTTACCTATGCCCAAGAAGGAAAAAAAGTATTGCTAATCGATGCAGATCTTAGACGGCCTTTCTTGCACAAAGTATTCTCGCTGTCGAATCATGCAGGCTTAAGTAAAATTCTGCTCGATGAAGGCGACGTTGATGCCAGTATTCAAAAAACGATGGTGGAGCATTTGCATCTACTGGCAGCCGGTCCAGTTGTATTGAATCCATCGGAGCTTCTTGCTTCAGATCGAATGAAATCCCTTATTAGAGAGCTGCGTTTCAAGTATGACATGATTCTGATTGACACGCCTCCTGCCTTAGCTGTGAGCGACAGTCTGGTCATTAGTACGTTTTGTGATGGGGTTATTCCTGTTGTAATAGCTGGCAAGGTAAAGAAGGATGATGTGTTAAAAATGAAAGCTAATTTGGAGCATGTGAATGCGCGTGTTATCGGATGTGTTTTTAATAAGACGGACCGAAGAGAGACGATTAAGCTCTAAGCGGAACAAACTCATAAATCATCTGTTGGTAATGTCTACTGTACCACTATCACTGTAGACACTCGGTCATACTGTGGGTCGATCGACCTTAGACATTATTGTCGAGGGTATGGCGTGAGGCGGGGTTAAATGCCCCTTTTTTTAAAAATGCTGGTTATGTTTTTTGGAATGAAAAAAATATAACCAGCATTTTTAATAGCAAGAGCCACCTAGATAAAAATAATAAGGATAGGGTGATCATATTGACAAAGGTAAAAAAAGCAATCATTCCAGCCGCTGGTCTAGGTACCCGTTTCTTGCCAGCAACAAAGGCAATGCCCAAGGAAATGCTTCCGATCGTAGATAAACCCACCATTCAATACATAGTGGAAGAAGCGATCGAGTCGGGTATTGAAGACATTATTATCGTTACGGGCAAAGGAAAAAGGGCCATTGAGGATCATTTTGACCATGCGTTTGAATTAGAAAATAATCTGCTGAGCAAAGGCAAATTCGATCTTCTGGATGAGGTGAGACGTTCCTCTAACGTTGATATTCATTACATTAGACAAAAAGAAGCGAGAGGCTTGGGGCATGCCGTATGGTGTGCTCGCAATTTCATTGGCAATGAACCGTTCGCGGTATTGCTCGGGGATGATATTGTGCAAGCGGATATTCCGTGTGTGAAGCAATTAGCGCAGCAATTCGAGCTAACTGGCCGATCAGTAATTGGCGTGCAAAGTGTACCGGCAAGCCAGACGCATCGCTATGGAATCGTAGATGTCTTGGAGAAATATGATCGCTTGTATAAAGTAAGGCAATTTGTGGAGAAGCCTCCAAAGGGAGAGGCGCCATCGAATTTAGCTATCATGGGCAGATATATTCTTACGCCAGAAATATTTGGCTATTTGGAGAATCAATCTGAAGGGGCAGGAGGGGAGATTCAATTAACCGATGCAATACAGCGGTTGAATGAGAATGAGGGCGTGTACGCTTATGATTTTCAAGGCACAAGGTATGACGTTGGGGAGAAGCTGGGTTTTATAACGACCACTGTAGATTTTGCACTTCGTAATGAGGAGCTGCGCACATCTTTGCTAATCGCACTAGAAGATATTCTTGAACGTGAGCGTTCTAATAAGATTCTTTAGTAAGAGGTGAATAAAGATGTCCCCGATTTCACGAAGAAACGAAGCAGAGACTATGCTCAAAGGTGGGGTATATGCTGGCTATGAACGCAGAAAAGCACTTCGGCTGTACTTGATGGTTAAGCGCGCTGTGGACATAGTAGGGGCGATGTTTGGCGTTGTTCTGCTTTCTCCTTTACTGCTTATTGTTGCTTTAATTATCAAAGTAGAGGACCCGAGAGGATCTGTGTTCTTCTACCAAACGAGAGTAGGGCGCAATGGAAGAAGCTTTAAAATGTATAAATATCGTTCCATGGTATCGAATGCAGAAGAGCTGCTTGAAGGATTGCTGGAACAAAATGAAATTGAAGGCGCCATGTTCAAGATGAAAGAGGACCCCAGAATTACTAGAATAGGGAAACTGATCCGCAGGACGAGTATTGATGAGCTGCCGCAGCTATGGAATGTCATACGCGGGGATATGTCGTTGGTGGGTCCTCGTCCGCCGCTGCCTAGAGAAGTCGATCATTATACGAACTATGAGAAGCTGCGTTTGAGAGTTACGCCAGGCTGTACAGGTCTATGGCAAGTCAGCGGGAGAAATGATCTTAGCTTTCATGAAATGGTGGAATTGGACTTGGAATATATAGCACAACGAAGTCTTCTATTTGATATCAAAATTATTCTGCTCACGATAAAAATGCTGTTCGGAGCAAAAGGCGCCTACTAATTCGATAGGAGTTGAAAAGGAGTATGAACCATAGTTCCAAAATATATGTTGCAGGGCATAGAGGCTTGGTAGGTTCCGCTATCGTCAGACAATTACAGCGGGAAGGGTTCAATAATCTGGTTCTCCGAACAAGCTCAGAGCTTGATCTGCGGGATAAAGAGCAGGTGGAGCAGTTTTTTCAGGAAGAGATGATAGATTATGTTTTCTTGGCTGCCGCAAAAGTAGGCGGAATCGCAGCTAACAATGATTATCCAGCGGATTTCATCCGAGATAATCTATTGATTCAAACGAATGTCATTGATGCTGCCTATGAAGCTAAGGTCGAAAAGTTACTATTTCTGGGTTCTACCTGTATTTACCCGAAATTTGCAGAGCAGCCATTAAAAGAGGAATATTTGCTTACTGGACAGCTTGAGCCAACGAATGCGCCGTATGCAATCGCTAAAATTGCCGGTATTACGATGTGCCAATCTTATAATCGGCAATATGGAACAAAGTTTATCTCGGCCATGCCAACCAATATGTATGGGCCTAATGATAATTTTGACTTGCATACGTCACATGTTCTTCCGGCACTTATTCGTAAATTCCACGAAGCCAAGCAAGCCGGTTCAGAGAGTGTAGAGGTCTGGGGTTCCGGCACGCCAAGGAGAGAATTTCTTCATTCGGATGATTTGGCAGCCGCTTGTGTATTCCTTATGAAGCATTACGAAGGTGATGAAATTGTCAATGTCGGCGTAGGAGAGGACATCTCGATCAAGGAATTGGCAGAGCTTGTTCAAAGAACAGTTGGCTATGAGGGAACAATTAGGTTTAATGCTTCTGTGGCAGACGGTACGCCAAGAAAGCTAGTTGATGTGACTAAAATAAATGGATTAGGCTGGAAAGCGGTCATTCAACTGGAAGACGGCTTGCGCTCTGTCTATGACGCTTATCAGAAAGAGCAATTAGTAAGACAATAATAGGGTGGATTCCGGAGGTAACGATAATGAAGAGAGCTTTGATAACAGGCGTAACGGGACAGGATGGATCTTATCTGGCAGAGTTTCTGCTGGAGCAGGGATATAAGGTGTATGGGCTCAGAAGAAGGACAAGTACAGCGAATTATGAGAATGTAGCACGTATTAAGAACCAAATTGAGTGGATTTCTGGCGATTTGACGGATCTTGGCTCGCTAATCGA
Organism: Paenibacillus sp. J22P59; assembly: GCF_059383895.1. NCBI lineage: Bacteria > Bacillati > Bacillota > Bacilli > Caryophanales > Paenibacillaceae > Paenibacillus > Paenibacillus sp. J22P59. Next base: position 54,670 of record NZ_JBXENX010000015.1, on the reverse strand, counting down.
AGCGGTCAAAATAGCTGATCCCGATGAGGTGTATAATTTGGCGGCGCAGTCCTTCGTCGCTGCATCCTGGCCGCAGCCGATGGCAACCGGGCAAATGACGGCATTGGCAGTTACGAATATGCTCGAGGCCGTTCGGCTTATCAAGCCGCAAGCGAAGTTTTATCAAGCCTCCAGCAGTGAAATGTTCGGTAAGGTTGTAGAAACGCCTCAGAAGGAAACAACTCCTTTCTATCCAAGGAGCCCATATGGGGTAGCTAAAGTATACGGCCACTGGATTACGGTCAATTATCGGGAAAGCTTCAACATGTTCGCATGCTCAGGCATATTGTTCAATCACGAATCGCCTAGAAGGGGATTAGAATTCGTTACGCGAAAGGTAACGGATGCAGCGGCTCGTATTAAATTAGGGCTGCAAAAGGAACTGCGAATGGGGAATTTGGATTCCCTGCGGGATTGGGGCTTTGCAGGCGATTATGTTAAAGCGATGTGGCTGATGCTTCAGCAGGACGAAGCAGAGGATTATGTTATTTCTACTGGAGAGATGCATACAGTCAGTGAGCTGTTAGAAGTAGCCTTCACGTATGTCGGCTTGGATTATAAAGATTATGTCATTATTGACTCTGAATTTGTACGTCCAGCAGAGGTTGATTTGCTGCTTGGAGACTGCTCAAAGGCGAAAGAAAAGCTGGGCTGGAAGTTAGAAGTCGGATTTAAAGAGCTGATTCATATGATGGTAGATGAAGACTTGAAACGGGTAAGAGCAGAAGCAGCTTATAATGAACTCGTTGGAGTCTAATCTAATATTGTAGCCTAGAGTGATAGGGAAGCCCCTATCACTCTTTCATTTGGCTAGAAAGCTGGCGTTGAGATGATTCGAATAAAACCTTACATTGCGCAAGCCTCGACCTGTAAAAGCTGTGGTGTCCTAATGGAAAGCGGTCCTATTCTATGGCAAGGCATTCATGTCTGTCTACAATCCAAATGCAAGGCTTGCGGCAACAAATATATAGAAGATCTAGAGGTAGGGCATGCCACCACCTATCCTTATTCCATTGATCTGTCCGATAACAGTCTGCTGGGCGATCAAGCTTCAAGGTCTTGGCTCGGACAGCCATTCCTGCAGTCTATTCTTCAGCCATCCAACGATGGCGAGATACAGCTGAAAGTTGAAATAAGAAAAGCAAGGGAAAGCATCGTCATTATTAATTGCATTGATTTTCTCTATGGTCATGCGCTGCTAAAGCTATTGAATGCAGAGCGTGAGAGAGAGGAAAACCCAGACGTCGGAATTGTTATTCTCATTCAAGAATTCATGAAATGGATGGTGCCGGATTATGCAGCCGAGATATGGTCGGTCAATCTTCCTCTCTCGAAGGCACAGCGTTATTATCCTGAATTGAATGAACAAATAACAGCAGAATGCGCAAGGTTCGAGCAAATTTTTGTTAGCAAAGCCTACTCTCATCCGAGTCATTTCAATATTGAGCAATTCACCAAGATACCTCCCTATCGTATGCAAGAGGAGAATCCGGTACAAATCACCTTCATTTGGCGAGAAGATCGCATATGGATGAATAATCCCTATCTTATAAAAGCAGCCAAAAAGATTAAGGCGATGCGCTTCCTGTTAAAGCCGCTTGTGCTGCTCCAACGGAATAAAGTGGTCAGACTATTCGCCAAAGTAAAAAAAAGGTTGCCAGACGCAGCCTTTGCTGTTGTAGGACTCGGTACGGCTTGTCGCTTTCCAGCATGGATAGATGACCATCGCGTGGAGAAATTCAACCTGTCTGCCGAGATCCAGGCTTGTCAGGTGTATGCATCCAGTAAGGTTATTATTGGTGTGCATGGCTCTAATATGTTAATCCCTTCAGCCCTTGGCGGTATGGTGGTGAATCTTATGCCGTCCGATAAATGGGGCAACTTTGCACAGGATATTTTATTTACGGAAGATAATAGCCGGATGGCTTCTTATCAGTACCGATTTGTGCCATTGGAGACGCATATTCATGTACTCGCAAAAATTATCATTAAGCAAATTGCGGGCTTCAGCCATTATTATGAGCAAATGAATGAAGACATTATGACGATTAGGAATGAACAAAGCGATGAAGAGAGTAATAGAGCTATTGCAAACTAAAGAGCATCCCTTCTGGGTGCTGATTCAGCAAGTGGTGACGAAGCTATTAGTTGGCATAAAGTTTTTAATTATAGCTCGAATATTAGGTCCAGCAGAAATGGGTCTCGTAAGTATCGCCCTTGTCAGCCTGTCCATTGTCGAGCTGCTTACTCAGCTTGGTGTAATGGAAGGAATTATTCAGCGCAAGGAAAGCTTAAATGAACAGCAAAAAAACGCATTATGGACACTTTTATTGGGACGAGGGCTTGGAATCGGGCTCGTGCTGCTAATAGCTGCCCCTTATATTGCGGAGCTGTTCAAGGACTCCAGATCTGTTCCATTACTGATGCTGGCAGCAGGCATTCCTCTGTTCACGAATGCGATTAGCGTAAAGTGGTATGAGCGCATCAGGAACAAGGACTTTAGATCAACGGGAAGTATTCAATTAATTACGGCAGTGTTAGACTTGGCCCTATCCATTGGGCTAGTCATCGCCTTAAACTCACCGATAGGTGTAATTGCCGGGCAATTGATCTCTCAGTTTGTCAAATGTGCAATCACATTCATTTGGTTTAAGGATAGGCCGCGGCTTAACAAAGATATGGGCAGCATTGCAGATATTCGCCAATATGGCAAATGGATTTGGGCCAATAGCATCTCGACGTTAGTTCTTTACCAATTCGATAAAGTGATAGCCTCCCGATTTCTTGGAACGATGACGCTAGGCTATTATCAAACGTCGCAGAAGCTAACGCAAATGAGCATTAGCGATGCCTCCTATGCCCTGGGGCAATATTATTTCCCAGTATTTTCTAAGTTGAATCGTGACAATCCTAATCAGCTGAAGAATGAATTTCTGAACATGAGCTATCTCGTCTCGATTTTCTCAATCGTAACCTCTGTCTTTATTTATACCAATGCGAATATGGTTATTGAGCTATTGTTAGGCAAAGAATGGCTGGGCTTAGCTCCTTTATTAGGATTTATGCTTATTACTGCGACACTGAGCGCGATTATGAATGTATTCGTAATTTTGCTTCGTGCGGTTGGCAAGCCCCGGATCGTAACTTGGTCCTCCTATGTGCAGCTTGCTGTGTTTCTCCCTGCTGCTTTAATAGGCGTCGTCTATTTCCAAGTGTATGGACTGCTATTCTCAAGCATTGCCGGGACTTTATTAACTACCTGTATTCTAGGCTTCTATGCCTTCAAAGAGCTAAAGGTAAAGCTTCATATAAAGGATATTAAGAAAGCAATTAAGCCTTGTGCCATCATTCTTGCTTTGTTTATTATGCCTTTGATCTTTGGACAAAGGCCTGCCTTCATTCTTTCCTCTCTTCTCTATGCGGGCAATGCGGTCATGCTCGTAAAAATAGTTAAGCAAACAAAGACCATCAAGAAAGAACTGGCTGTCAGTGCATAAAGATTGGAAGTGCAGAGGTGCCAAATGCAAAACAAGGATTTAATAAAGAAGAAGTCTTTGGATTGGGGAATTTTGTTCATTAGCTTACTGCCGGTAACCAATATTATAAAAGGCGGTTCAGGTATTGTTTCTCCGTTACTTGATATCACTTTGATTAGTTATATTTTTTTATACTTTATTTGCTTTTATAGAGTGGTGCTAAAGAATAACTTAATTCATCTGGTTAAGGGAGATTTCATAGCGCTTATATGGAGTGCTCTTGTATTGCTCAGTATTTTATATTCACAATATACTGCGCAGGCCATTGATAAGTCATTGAAATTCATTTTTTTCGGTGTAGGTCTGCTGATTATTTGTAGAATATTGCTGCCTTCAAAAGAAGAGATTGATAAGCTTTTTTCTTATACTTTATATACTTGGTTCGGAGTGGAGATCTATATTCTTTTTGATTTTGTAGCATCCGGGGCGCCCCTGGGAAGATACACCTTCTACAATGTGCATCCTATACCGATTGCCATGACTGGCGCCATGGTGTTATTAATCGTGCTTGTCCGAACGATGCAAAGGAATATGAACAGTATCCTCGGCATTGTGATCATGTCCGTTAGCTTGATGTGTATTTTGATTAGCGCTTCTAGAGGTCCGCTTGTATCCATGTTGGTTGCAATTGTATTCATTCTACCGCTTGTCGTAAGGAGAATGAAGCTAAAGGTTATCGTGACGATTGCCATATCCATTATCTTGCTTTCTCAAATTCCGTCTATTAAGAATCAATATGATTACTTGTTCAACCGCATGGGTAGTTCGATCGGGGAAGAGGATCAATCTACACTGGAGAGATATGATATCCAGCGGTTATATTGGGATTCTTTCTCAGCCAACCCAGCGATGGGAGCGGGAATCAACGGTGTCGCACCGTCGCTAACTTCTCACAATATATTTATTGACGTTATTGGAGAGAATGGAGGAATTTTATTTGTAATGCTTTTATTGATGGTGGGCTTTTTCTTTTTCGATTTTGTGAGGACGATAAAAGCCGGGACGGACTATACCAAGATTATGGTAGTGACCCTGCTGCTATTCGTTCTCGTTAGCTTGCAATTAAGTTGGGATTATTCAGAGAATAAATATCTATTCGTTCTATTAGGAGTATACCTTTCTTATAATCGGATACTTAGAGCGGATCATCAGGTTGAAAGAGACATTCTTGATTTTAAACTATACAGAAGAGGGACTAAGTATGAATAAAGTGCTGCTTCTAACGAATACGATTGCTCCTTACCGGATACCGGTATTGAATAAACTGAATAGTCAATCAGATGTTCAGTTAATGGTGTGGTATTTGGAGGAAAGAGAAAAGAATAGAGAGTGGCAGATCAATCATAGTGAAATCCAATATGCTTACAAGTGCCTGCCTGGTCTGCACGCCTTTATTCAAAAGCTGGATATGGGGGTGCACCTCAATCCGGGTATTTTTCTGCGCCTGATTAAGCATAATCCGGATGTAATCATTACATCAGGGTATGATGCCCTTGGGTATTGGACGGCTCTGTTCTACAGCAAGCTGTTCGGAAAGAAATTCATTGTATGGTGGGGAAGCACGCTGGAGAGCAGCCGTGTACAAAATAAATTGGTGAATAGGGTTCGCCGCTTTTTTTTCAGACTATCGGACTCATTCATCACTTATGGAACAGAATCTGCTGCTTGCTTAGAGCATTACGGGGTCAAGAAAAGCAATATCGTGGTTGGATATAATACGGTGGACATTCGTGCGTTCTATGAAAAGTATACCGCTTATCGCATGCAGCATTCCAAAGACAGCGAAGGTCCAATAAAGCTCCTGTTCGTAGGGCAATTAATCGAGCGCAAGGGAATTGTTCAAATCATTGATGCTTTGAAGCAGGTCGGCAATGAAGCGAAGTGGCAGTTGAAAGTAATCGGTTCGGGTCCTGATGAGCAGAAGCTGAAGGCCTATGTGCAGGAGCAGGGCATTGCCTCGCAAATTCAGTTCGAGGGCTATAAGCAAAAGGAGGAAGTGATTCAATACCTGATTGAATCGGATTGTTTGATCTTTCCTTCCTTAATTGAAGTATGGGGACTGGTTGTTAACGAAGCGCTCAGTACGAATACGTTTGTATTAGCGTCCAAGTATGCAGGAGCGACGAAGGATATTATTGTAGACAAGCAAAATGGCTTGATCATTGATCCCTTGAATTCACAGAACTTGATTGAATCCCTGCAATGGGTCTTCCATAACAAAAGCTATATTCAATCGAACTGGAAAAACAAATTTGGATTATGGAGAAAAATGCATCCGCATTCTTATGCCAAGTCGGTATCCAAGGCGGTTGACCGTGCATTATCTTCGGAGGGTTAAGAGATGAAAAATATATTGTATATTCAGCCTTACGCCAGCCATGTGGGCGGGGTAGATACCGTGCTTCTCCAGCTTGTTCAAGGCCTGGATCAGCGCCAATACAAGGCCTTCGTCGTATTGCCGGCATGGAGCCCATATGTCGAGAAGTATGAAGCAGCCGGAGCAACTGTATTGTTCGCTGTGCTGGCTGTATTCGGCAAGCCTACCGATGTTTTTTATTATTTCAGAAACCTAATCAAATTGTTCCAATCCGTATGGGCCTTGAGGAAGATTGTGAAAAAACATCATATCGAGCTTATTCATTCTCATAAAATGGAGGTAATCGGCGGGAATATCGTAGGCAAGCTAATGCGAATACCGACCTTGCAGACCGTTCATGAGCTGCCGCGAAAGCCTCTAATCGCTTATAAGCTTGTTGGCTATATTGACCATCTATTCAATGATCGTATTATTGTTCTATGTGATAGAAGCAAGGAAATGTTCCGTTGGGGAGCTCGGACCTCCAATAAGTTAATTAAAATCTATAACGGTATTGATGTGAAGCAGCAGCATAATGAGAAAATATCCACGCTTCGCAAGGAGCTGCAGCTGCAAGAGACGGATCGCATCGTCATTACGGTTGCGAGATTGTCGCCTATGAAGGGGATCGAGTATTTATTGCGTGCAGCGAGCTTAATGAAGCAGGACTATCCACATATTCATTTCGTAATTGTGGGCGATGTTGCCTTTGATTCGGAGAGGGCGTATAAAGCTTCGTTGATGGAGACTGCACAGCAAAATCACTTGAACAATGTTCATTTTCTCGGGATGAGAAGAGATGTATCGGAGCTGTTAAGCCAGTCGGACCTATTCGTGCTGCCATCGGTCTATGATATATTCCCAACCGTTATTCTCGAAGCGATGTCGGCTTCCCTCCCTATTGTCGCGACAGATGTGGGAGGAGTTCCAGAGATGCTGAGCGGCAAGAATGGGATTATTGTACCGCCTCAAGATGAAGCAGCCTTGCGGCAGGCTATTATTGATATCTTTGATCTGGACTATAAAACAATGGGCAGTGAAGGCTTGTTTTTGCTCAAAGCAGCCTTTACGCGTGAGAAGTATGTAAAAAGCACGACTGCTGTGTATGAGGAGCTATTGGGTGTATGAAAAATGTTATCCGGTTGGATAAGTATCAACAAACGCATTATTCCCGAGGTCGGAATGGGCTGTATGTCTTGTTATGGTGGTTCATTCAAGGAACGCTGTTCCGCTGTTCCCTGCATAATATGTACCGCTGGAGAAGATGGCTTCTAAGGCAGTTCGGAGCGGATATCGGCAATGGGGTATTGATTCGTTCCACTGCCAAATTTACTTACCCTTGGAAAGTAACAGTTGGGGATCATACGTGGATAGGCGATCATGTGCAGCTGTATAGCTTGGAAGAGATTAAGATAGGCAACCACTGCGTAATCTCTCAAAACTCCTATCTATGCACAGGCAGCCACAAAATTAATGATATAGCCTTTGGCCTCGAAGTACAGCCGATTGTCATTAAGGATGGAGCATGGGTAGCTAGCGATGTCTTTGTGTATCCGGGGGTGACCATTCATGAAATGGCGGTTGCAGCTGCAAGAAGCACGGTTCTAAAAAGCATTCCAGCTAATGAAGTGCATGCTGGTTATCCTGCTGTCTTTTTAAGGAATAGATTCGCGAAAGAGGTCCTGCTATGAAACCGAAAATGGTATTTGTCATTAATTATTTTCATCCCGATTATGAATCTACAGGACAGATTTTGACGGAGCTTTGCCTGTTCCTGCAGCATGACTTCGATATTACGGTCATTGCCGCACAATCTGCTGATTCAGAAAGCAGCGGTGGAAAATCAGCACGGGTAGTACAGGATCATCTGGAGCATATTGCTATTCTTCGCATTAAGCTGCCCAAAGTAAATAAGCTTAATAAATGGAGTAGGCTGCGCTATATAGCTGCCTATTTTTTTTATGCCATTTGGCTGCTCATCAAACAAAAAAAGGTCAGCTTTATTTACACGATCTCTCAGCCTCCTATTCTTGGTGGACTGATCGGAACGATTGGCAAGGCTCTGAAGCGTGCCAAGCATATTTATAATATTCAGGATTTCAATCCCGAGCAGGCCGCGGCCAGCGGCTATATGAAAAATAAGCTCATTCTGAATACTGCGCAGTGGATCGATAAACTGAATTGCAAATACGCTGATCATATCATTACAGTGGGCTACGATATGCAGGAAACATTACTTAAACGCTTCGCTAATCAGAAGGTGACGGCTAACTCCGTTATTAATAATTGGACGAATGAGGAAGAGATTATACCGCTCGCTAAGGATCACCCTAGAGTACGGGAGTTTCGTGCCCGCCATAATTGGAACAATAAATTTGTCGTCATGTATTCAGGCAATCTGGGGCTTTATTATGATCTGGAAAATCTAATCCGGCTGACGAGCCAGTTCAAAGAGGATAAGGATCTGATATTTGCCTTTATTGGCGAGGGGGCTATGAAGAAGAAAATGCAGGAGTATGTGCAGCAAGAGCAGCTGACAAATGTATGCTTCCTCCCCTATCAGCCCAAGGAATATTTGAAATATTCATTGAACGCAGCAGATGTACATTTAGTAGTCAATCAAAAAGGAATCAAGGGTGTCTCTGTCCCAAGTAAAATTTATGGCGTCATGGCAGCCGGCAAAGCGGTTCTGGGCGTGCTGGAAAAAGGCAGCGAGGCTTACCGGCTGATCGAAGAGAGCAGCTGCGGGAACGTTGTTGAGCCTCAGCAATATGCAGAAATCACTAATCAGCTCCTCCTTATGCGCAGCATGGAGCAAGAGGAGCTGATTAAGTATGGGCTTCGAGGCAGAGCCTACTTGGAACAAACGCTGAGAAGAGATATTTCGCTAGGCAAATACCGTGAGCTGTTAAATTCGATATAAAGGCAGGGGTAGGGATGGAAAGGTATCATCAACTGGATGCGTTAAGGGGCATCGCAGCGTTAGTTGTGCTCATGTGCCACAGTGTAGGGTTATTCATGACCTTAACGCCTATCATGAGCTACTCGCCGCTCTATTTAGTGGTGGGGGCTGGGCACGAAGCTGTTATTTTCTTTTTTGTTCTTAGCGGGTTTGTTCTCACGATTCCCTATCAAAGCAAAGGGAGCATGAATTATATCGCTTATTTACTCAAACGTTTTTGCAGAATTTACCTTCCTTTTATCGTTGCTACGGTGCTGGTGCTGGCGGCCTGTTATTGGCTGTTCGAGGGCGGCGTTCTTAATCTTGGAGAATGGCTGAGCAGCAAATGGACGGTTAATGTAACGCCAGCTGTTGTAGGTGAGCAATTGAATTTATTAACTAATCACGAAACCTCGATGTATAACCCTGTTGTATGGTCATTGATTCATGAGATGAGAATATCGATCATTTTCCCATTGTTATTATTGTTCGTATTCAAGTTCAATTGGGTTCAATCTCTTCTGCTGGCAATGGTGCTGTCTGCAATAGGCGCACTGAATGAAGTGTTTTATTTTGAGAGCTCGCTGGGGTATCAAACAACGATGTTTGATTCTATACATTATGCCTCGATGTTCATCATAGGCTCGTTGTTGGCAAAGCATCGTGTAGAGCTTGTTGCCTTAATCAATAAGCAAATCTCGAAGCGAGCTAGAGTGCTGCTTATTGTCATTGCTTTTTTTGCTTATACCTATTCTAGAGTGTTGAATAAAGTGCCGTTTGAATTTATGAGAATGGTAACGGATTGGGGCATTGCTCTAGGGGTTTCCCTTATTATTGTGTTTTCCTTCGCGAATCCGGGCTTTAATAAATTGCTCAAGCGAAGCTTCTTTGCATTTATAGGGAAAATCTCATACAGCCTTTATTTGTATCATGTCTTGATTCTCATTGTAATGGCACATTTGCTGCATGACCTTCTTCCAGGATGGTCGATTGCAGCCTTGTCATTAGTTCCTATATTCGCAGTCTCTTATTTGTGCTGGAGATGGATAGAAGTGCCGTCGATTCGTTTGGGCAAATCATTCGAGAGAGCAATCAGCAAGCTAGGCGATAACGGAATAAAGCAAAAGGCCGGCAGCAACCTAACTAAAACATAAAAATGTGCTTGGCAACGGAGGAGATATAAAGATGAAACTAGTACTGTTATCCGGAGGCTCAGGAAAGAGACTATGGCCGTTATCTAATGATGCGAGATCCAAGCAGTTTCTGAAGGTGCTGGAAAATGACGAGCATGAGCTTTGTTCTATGGTTCAGCGCGTATGGGGACAAATTCAGGCCAATGGATTAGGGGATTCAAGCTATATTGCTACCAGCAAATCTCAGATCGAAATGATGCAGAGCCAGATTGATTGGCAGGTTCCTCTAATCATCGAGCCGGAGAGGCGGGATACATTCGCGGCAATCGCTTTGTCCGCTGCTTATTTCTATTCTCATCTGGGGGTGGGCTTGGAAGAGACGATTGCTATATTGCCTGTAGATCCGTATGTAGAGGGACATTTTTTCGAGGCTATCAAGCAGTTGGATGAGGTATTAAACGAATCGAAGGCAGAGATCGCCCTAATAGGGGTTAAGCCTACTTACCCGTCCTCGAAATATGGTTATATTATTCCTTCTGAGCAAGAGGGGCTGGCATCAGAGCTGGAGTATTTAACGGTCAGCCATTTCCGTGAGAAGCCGACGGAAGAAATCGCAAGTCAGCTAATTGCAGAGAAGGCCTATTGGAATTGCGGCGTATTTGCTTTTAAGCTGGGCTATTTGATTCAGCTATTGGAGCAGAGAGGGCTGCCCATTCAATATGAAGAGCTCTCCAAGCAATATCATACCATGCCGAAAATCAGCTTTGATTATGAGGTTGTTGAGAAAGCAGACCATATTGTTGTACTTCCGTATGATGGGTATTGGAAGGATCTCGGCACCTGGAATACGCTGACGGAACAAATGCATCATACCCAGATCGGCAAGGGCATTATTAGTGATGATTGCGAGAATACGCATCTGATTAATGAAATAGATATTCCAGTATCTATTCTGGGCTTATCCAATATTGTAGTGGCGATAAGCCCAGACGGTATCTTGGTAACGGATAAGAGTGCGAGCCCTAGAATAAAAGATTTTATCGACGCTGATCTGGAGCCGATGTATGAAGAACGCCATTGGGGCTGGATTCGTATTCTGGACGACCAGACTTACGATGATGGCAGATGTGTCGCGACGAAGAGAGTATGTATTCAAACGGGAAAAAACATCAGCTACCGGATGCATTCCGCACGTGAAGAGGTGTGGACGATCGTCAAGGGGAGCGGGGAGTTCGTTCAGAATGGGAACTACATGCTCGTGGGCGCGGGTAACGTGCTGCATCTGCCCATGAAGACGCTGCACAGCATACGTGCTCTAGCCGAGCTGGAGATCATTGTGGTTCAGAGCGGAAGAACGGAAGAACGCAATCAGTTAGTGGAACTGTATCAGACCTGGGAAGAGCTGTCCCAAAATTGTATGAAAGTGTGACAGGGGCGTTGCGGACGATATGTTATTATGTCTCGGATTATGGCTACGGCCATGCAGCCAGGAGCATAGCTATTATTAGAGCTCTTATAGGGCGATATCCAGGGCAATACAAAATTATAATTTGTTCCAATAAAGCGTTGGAATTTATGAGGCTATCGCTCCAAGAGCGATTTGAAGCGCCGCTTTTTTTTAGAGTATGCGCATCTGACTTAGGTTACGTGCTCCAACCAAACTCGATTGAGCCGGATAAGCAGAATTTTAGTGTTCTTTATGAAAAGTATGTGGCTGCAATGCCTTATGAGGTGCAGCGAGAGACGGATTTCTTATGCAGTGAACAGGCTGATGTCGTTATCTCTGATATTTCGCCCATCCCCTTCCTTGCGGCAAAGGCTGCGGGTGTAAGCTCAATTGGGATTTCGAACTTTACATGGTATACAGCCTATCAGCCTTTTCTAAAGGAACAAGCGCTGGAGCCCCTGCGGCAGGCTTATCTGCAAATGGATTATTTTATTCGTCTATCAGGGGCAAGAGAGCCGCAATGGACAAGTGAGCATGCACTTGCAAGCGTTGGATTTTTTTGCCGAGAACCGGATCAGGCAGAATGCGAAGCCATCAAGGAACGCTATAATGCGGATCGGAGCAAACAAATCATTTATTTTGGTCTAGGCATGAGCATTCAAGCCGAGCATCTGGATGGACTAAAGATGTGGCAGGATGACTCCTGCCTTTTTGTTGTGTCCAGCAATATGAATATTCAAGGTTCGAATATTATTGCTATCCCTCCTGATTATACGGAAACGCAAAATTTCATAGCGGCATCTGATGTAATCATTTCGAAGCCGGGGTGGGCAACGGTCGCGGAGGCCGTTATAAGCGATAAGCCGCTAGTCTTGCTGAAAAGGAAATTTATGCAGGAGGACTGCAATACAGTGCAGGCCATTGCTGGCAGGATGGGCAGTAGAATACGGCAAGTTGCATGGGAGGAGCTCCAAGATTTCTTAATAGATCCGAGCCTCTTAGAAAGCCCTTATTCCAGCAAGGATGTCTCTATTCCGAGCAATGAAGCGAATAGCGATCGAATTATTGCTTTTATTCATAACGTTTGTAGGTAGCGAGAGGAGTGACTGGTAATGAAGCTGGCAGTCATTGGTACAGGTTATGTTGGATTAGTCTCAGGTGTCTGTTTCTCAGAGCTGGGCAATGAGGTTATTTGTGTGGATAAAATAGAATCGAAGATTGAAATGCTTAACAGGGGTGAGGTACCTATTTATGAGCCGGAACTGCAGCAGCTGATCATGAAAAATAAAAATGCAGGCCGTCTCCAATTCACCGATGATCTGCATACGGCTGTTCAGCAATCGGAAATTATTATTATAGCGGTAGGCACTCCCTCTAAGCCCAATGGAGAAGCAGAGCTTGGCTATATTGAAGAGGCTGCCAAAGAGATTGGCCGAGCCATAAACGGATTCAAAATCATTGTAACCAAAAGTACGGTACCGGTAGGCACCAATGAAAAAATTCAGGCTATTATTGCTAAGCATTCCGCGTATCCGTTCGAAGTTGCATCTGTTCCTGAATTTCTGCGTGAAGGCACAGCCGTCTATGACACGCTGAACCCCGATCGAATTATTATCGGCACAGCAAGTGAGGCAGCGAAACAAAGCTTAATTGAGCTTCATCGGCCCCTAACCGAACAGATTATTGTGACGGATATTCGAAGCGCGGAGATGATTAAGTATGCCTCGAATGCTTTTCTGGCTACCAAAATTTCATTCATTAATGAAATTGCGAATATATGTGAAAAAGTAGGGGCGGATGTAACCGAGGTAGCTGCTGGCATGGGCTATGACAAACGAATTGGTTCCTCCTTCTTGAAGGCGGGCATCGGATACGGAGGCTCTTGCTTTCCCAAGGATACACAGGCACTCGTTCAGATTGCTGGTCAAATGAATTATGAGTTCAAGCTGCTCAGGTCAGTGATCGAAGTCAATTATGATCAACGCTTCAGTATCATTCGCAAGCTGGAAGCGAGCCTTGGAAATTTGTCGGGCAGAACTGTGGCGATATGGGGACTTGCTTTTAAGCCGGAAACGGATGATGTCAGAGATGCTCCTGCCTTTGAGATTATATCGGCTTTATTACAACGAGGAGCCATCGTTAAGGCCTATGACCCAATTGCGACTCCAAACTTCATGCGTGATTTCAAGGGAATAGGCATTATTTATGCAAGCTCTGCGGAGGAAGCAGCAAGAAATGCAGATGCCCTGTGCATTCTCACGGAGTGGAAGGAGTTCCATGCGATAGCTCCTATAACGATAGAAGCATGGCTGAAATCTCCCTATCTGATCGACGGGCGCAATATATATAGCCCTGAACATCTGAAGGATACGAAGCTAGTCTATTATTCGGTAGGCAGACCGAATATGAACAAGGGAATTAAGGAAGGAACTCCAATGCTGCCGGTATAGGAGCAATTAACGAGGAGCGTAACTAAAGATGGACCATACCAACCAGCCAACAGAGTTTCCGGATGAATTATTATTTATTATTGCTTGTCTGCAAATAGCGAGGGACGATTGTGACGGAACCATTCAAAGGAACTGGGAGAATCATCAGCTTAATTGGGAGCAATGTATCCGGCTTGCCAAGCATCATCGCATCTACCCTCTCTTATATCAGAAGCTGAAGCAGCTGAAGCTGTCTTTTGTTCCAGCCTGGGTGATTCAGAATTTGCAGCAAGCCCATTATAAGAATACACTGCGCATGCTTCACCTTACCTCCGAGATGAGGAAGGTCGTTCAATATTTTACGGAGCATGGTATTGATAGCCTTCAGCTAAAGGGTCCGATACTTGCCTATGAGCTGTACGGTGACAGCTCACTTCGAACGAGCAAAGACTTGGATATCCTGATACCTGTGGATAAAGTAGAGCGGGCTGAGGAGCTATTGATCATGCTCGGCTATAGCAACAGAGACCCTTCACCGCGTATCCTCAATGACTTGAAGTGGAAGGCTCATCATAGCTCCTTCGACCATGCTGTCCATGAGGTTCAGATCGAATTGCATTGGCGGTTAAGCCCCAATAGTATAGAGGAACCATCATTTGAGCAGCTATGGAGCAATAGAAGGCTTCATACCAGCACAGGCTTCCCTATTCCGTATTTGGGGCATAATGACTTGTTTTTGTATTTGGTCTCGCATGGCTCACGGCATGGCTGGTTCCGTTTGCGCTGGTTGGTTGATATTGGCCGAATGCTTGGAAGAGCGTCGGATTGGGAGGCGCTCCGTCAAGCGGTTGCCGGTTCGCATAGCCGTTTTGTTGTAGGGCAGGCACTGGCGCTCTCTCGAACGCTGTTCCATTTGGAATTGCCTGCTGCACTTGAGCCCTCCTCTCATCAAAAATTAGCGGTTAAGCTGGCCCAAGACGCCGTACCCTTCATGAAAGAAATTGTCTCGATGAGCCCTGTGCCGGAAGAGAAAAGCCTCGCAGCATTATTTCAGCGATACACCCTAATGCTCATGTCCAATAAGGAGAAGGTTTTTTATATATTAGGCAAGCTATATCCAAGTGCATGGGATGCCCGATTACTGCCCTTGCCGAGGCAACTCCATTTTTTATATTTTCCACTGCGTCCAATCCTATGGTTGTTGGGGCGAATAACGAAGAGAGAAAAGGGTATCAGCACTTGATCAGCAGGAGAACTGGGGACGGGAGCTGCCCGTCTCCATGACTAGGGCAGGAGCAATAGATTTCTAAATTCAGGCTGGCCTAATGTAATTGCTGCATTCGACTTGCTTGTGGTGAAGGGCGCGTCAACCGTAATGGTATGATTGTCGAGATCGATGCTCGTGACGTAACGAGTCTCATTGTTAATAGTCAAATATTGCCCGGGTCCAATGCCATATAGGCTGGAGACCGAGCTGATAGATGCGATGTTCTGGACGATGGTCCCCGTTACTGGAATGAGGGGCCCATATCCGTAGGTGCCAGGTCGAATGCAAACCCTTTCATATACGGTTCCAACAGCCAAGCTTATATTTTTTACACGGTCTCCCTTATGCCAGGTTCTTGCCGTGTAGGTAGTTGGCGGGGTTGCGTTCGGAAATTCATCCGTGTGAAGCGTTCTGCCGTCGATACGATCGCCTTCCCAGATTGCGCATCTGCCTTGGAAGGTAGTATCGCCAGCGGAGGTGGCTTGAACAGAGTGAGGAATAGCCACATTCTTGAAGTCGTTGTTTCTAATCACCAGAGTCCCGCCTCCTACAATCCCGGTGTTCGGACGATTATAGGAAAGCCCTGTCTTGATCATCGCATAATCGCTTGAGAGACTGCCCCCTACAAGGTCAATTCCTTTATTGCACTTAATGAAGAAATTGTCCTCCATATGGGCAAAGGGGTTTCTGCGCAATCGTATTCCTGTAGAGCAATCTACGAGATGATTTCTTCTAATCTGTGTGCTGACGACCTTAATAGGGTCTAGATTCAGTCCATAACCACTGCAATTCCGAATCGTATTGCCTTCAATTAACGTAACCTCATTCTCATGATTAGGCTTCGTAGAGCCAGCCCAGTATACTCCGTTCTGGAAGTTTCTAATATAATTCCCCTTCAGCTCAAAGCTTGTAATCCCTTCTCCGTTATCAATAATGATTCCATTGCCCGGTAAAGCATTCGTGTATTTATTCTCTTCTCTTATAATACTGTTCTCAATAATCCGGCAATTGGGAATGCGGACATGAATCGCAGCATCAAATGGCAGGCCGTCTCTGCCGGGGTTCACGATGCGATTGTGAATAATATCTACCCCAACATAGTCAGAGGTTCCTCTGGAGTGCTGCGCGACTTCGAAGGGATTGACACGTGTAACAATGGCACCTGTTGTTGCCCCAATCTGATTGCCGCTCTTAAGCGCCGATTTCTCGATATGGTTATGGCTGATTGTAATTCCATTGGTATACCGAATATAGATGCCTTGCTCCCAAGTGACATAAATACGATTCAGATGAACCATTAGATTGCCTCGATACGTAGGTGCTTGACCGGAGTCATCGAAGCTGCCTCGATAGATTTGTATACCGCAATGTGGGCCAAGAATAAAGTTTTCTGTAATAATGCCAGGATTCTCATCATAGGTCTGGGCTAACCCGTCAATGCCAATATCCAGGCCAGGCACTTCAATATAGTTGCCGCTTATGACGAAGTTATCTGCTTTTTGAGGCTCAGGCATTTTTCCGCTATAGCCAAATATGATCGCACCGGTATAAATATAATTTTTAAGCGTGACGTAGCTTCCATCAAGCAGGGATTCGATTGTTTTTCCCGTTTCGGAATAGAACCAGTTCGTTCGTATTTTGAATTTGGAGCATCCGCGGTACATAATTCCTTGAGAAAATTTGCGGAAGGTACAGTTCTCAACTACCCAGTTGGTACTGCGATAAGCATCAATGCACGTATTGTTTCTGCCCGGAAGGAAAGTAATGTTAGGCATAGCTCCCTCATCGATCCTTCTAAGGTGGGTCGTTAAATCGATATTCTCAAATTCAAATCCTCTAATGGACCAGTTCTCTGTATTAGGCTCTGCATAGACCAATGCGAAAGTGGGGCCGGTGGGCACTGAATGGTCTATTCTTATTAGCTTCACATTCCCATGAGCTACCCAATGGACATTAGATCGCTTATGAATTGCGTTATCAATAGCATAAATGCCGTTAGGGAATATAAGAGTACCTCCACCTGATGCGGCAAGCTGGTCCTCAGAATCCTGTATCGCTTGTCGATCACTGACCGCTCCTTTGCCTGTAGCCCCCATCCATTTTACGTTGGTTCCACGGTCGCCGAGCTCATTATCTATTTCGCTAAAATTATTGCTTACTTCTTCCCGTTTCAGATTATCCTGTGCAACCCATGCATGCATACCCAAATGTTTCGTTTTGTTGGTTGACATGTTAGATCCCTCCTTTCTATATAATAATAAAACTATCATTTATTGGTCACTAGAATAGTGGCCTTCGCATGCCTGTTTTTGAGGTGATTTTTTTATTGCATTAAAGAAGGAAACTTTCAGAATGTAGCGGCTGGAAGTTTCCTTGTAGGAAGAACTAAATATGGAATTAATGGTGAGAGAAATAAGAAACAATGGCGTAGCGGCTCTTGCTTTCCCCTCCGCTAACGAAGATATCGCCGCTCCGCAGCCAAGCGTGGGCAGCCATTTGTCCCCTGTCATCTCGCCCTGTTCCAAAGTAGATCGTGCTTGGAATCTGTCTTCGGGCGAGCATTTTCATAGCAGCGATAGCCATCACTAAGCATTTACTTTCCCATAAGGTATATTTGCTCATTCTATTAATTGCTCTTGCGATATTTTTGATGGTTATCGCCTGCTGCTCTGTTATTTCATGCGAGGATTCTACTAAGTGTATGCCTAGAGAGGGCGCGAGCTTGCGGAAAGGAATGAGCTTCAGAATTCTGGCCCAGCCCAAATAGATAAAGGCCTCAAGCATCAGCATGCGCATTCCGCGTGATAAGGAGAGAAATCGGCGTATTTTGGTCAACAAGGGTTTAATCCTTTCTTATTTCGATAAGCTTTTCTTGTAGGAGATGCTGAAGAAATACGATGACTTGCAGCTCGCAATCGAGCTCATTTATTTCGAATTCTTGACATAATGTGTTTACGATTTCACTGGTCGTGGCGGGATCGGAAATCAGCTCCCAGATTCGTCCGCCAGTTTGGCCGAGGTTGTAGTAATTTCCACTCTCCATGTTCATCATAACGGTCTCATTGTCCATTTGGCTGATAAGGAACCCGGGAACCTGCGCGACTCGATCTTCTTTGTCAATTAACATGTTCATTGCTTGATTACCTCTTTCTCACGAATAGTATTTAACAGAATTTGAACTAATTGAGGGGCTGTGAAGCTCAATGCGGGACGCTGCAGACGGTAGCAATTCAGTTGACTGGCAAGGCGGGAAGCGAAGGTGAAATGCCACTGCTGCTGCTTCAACAAAGAAATAATGGAGGTTCGATAAGTATGCCGCAATAGGATATGCAGAGCCTGCATTCGGTTATAGGGCTGGAACAGCAGGGAGTCATCGAGTGATTTGGTAAGCTCAATAACGCCAGCAAGAGGAATAGGGCTGCTTATGTACTGCGTTTCAAAAGGAACTGCATACTTATTTACTCTCTGATAGAGAGGGGCGAGCCCGGAAGTATCGAGGCCCAAATGCTGAAGGCTTTCTTGCCATAGCTTCTGCTGTGGATAAGAAGGATGGATCAGCGGATGATTCATCTCTTCATCAAAGGTTAGAGCGATAACATCATCCGTCACCAATGGGTAACCCTGTTGGCGAAAGGCAGCTGCTAGCGTTGATTTGCCGGCTCCTGAATCGCCTACGATGGCATAGGCTCTGCCATCAATAACGACAGCACTGCCATGCAGCGGAAGAATGCCTCTTTTCATTAATATAATTCCCATACAGGTACCTAACAGGAAGAGCCTGATTCGGCTTTCATCGGCATGCTCATCAGGCATGATTAGAATGGAATGAGAGCCTTCTATGCGATATAAAGCGGCTCCGGGAATATACAAAAGAACGGCGTCTTGATCCGTGATAAGCTGCTGCTTAGTGAAGAGGGTACGGTCGAATGAACAATGATCACGGCGGGTAATGATCACATCAACTGAATCAACCTGATTATCAGAGGCGATTAGTTCAGGCAAGGCAATAGGGCTTGAAAGACGCAGGCTGAAAGCAGAATAAATGATAGAAGATGCTGCATTAATAAGGATCACCCTTTTCAACAGGTTAAAGAGCTTTTATGATACATAATGTATCATAAAATTACATATCCTTCAATCCTTTCGACTATAAAATAAAAACGGGTGAAGACATTGTAGCAGAGAAATGTCCATGCTATAATGATACAAATTGTAACCAAACGGAGGAATGACATGTCGGACCTGTGGTTTTTTTTGAAGCGTCTTCATGTAGTAGCTGGAATTAAGCTTTATTCTGCCCTGCTTTTTATGCTCATCATAAGTTTAATTGAGGGAATAGGCATCTATCTTCTTATCCCCCTCTTGGGAATGGTAGGGATCATGAGTATGGATGTGGCGGGAGTCCCCGTTGTGGCCACAATGTCTGAGCTGATAAGCAAGCTCCCGTTCACTCTGAACTTAATAACGGTTTTATTAATTTATACTGTTCTCATCGGAGGACAGGCGCTGCTGCAGAGAAGCCAGGCTTTATTCAGTGTGAAGGTACAGCAAAGCTACATACAGGATTTAAGGAAGGGAACCTACCGAGGCTTGCTTCAAGCCAAATGGGAGTTTTTCATGAGCAAGAGGAGATCTGATTTCAATGAAATTCTCTCGATGCAGCTCTCTAGAGTAAGCTCAGGCATTTTTTTGATCATCAGCTTAAGCGCTACATTGGTGTTTACAGGCATTCAGATTATATTTGCTCTGTGGCTGTCAGTGAGCCTAACGATGATTATTCTGCTTAGCGGACTGGTGATTATGCTGATTTCACGGAGGTATCTGCGCAAGTCCCGGGTAATTGGAAGCAGATCCTCGGAGCTGTCACAAAGCTATTTTGCCGGAATAACCGATCACTTTAACGGAATCAAGGATATTAAAAGCAACCGATTAGAGCATTCGCATATTACGTGGTTCTATCGCTTATGTGCTCAGATGGAGCAGAACGCGGTTAAGCTTGTGAGAGTCAATACCTCGTCGCAGCTCCTCTATCGCATTGCCTCGGTCATCTTAATTATCTCTTATGTCTATATTTCATTAGAATGGCTGGCCGTATCGGCTGAGCAGCTTATTCTGATTATTCTCATTTTCTCACGGTTATGGCCCAGGTTTATGCTCATTCAATCCAACTTGGAGCAGCTGGTAACCAATCTGCCTGCATTCAAGATATTGCGAGACTTGCAGCAAGAATGCGCGGAGAATTGTGATCCATCTTCTCTGGAGGAGACACAGGGGATACTTGGGTTCAATATGCAGCAAGCAATTGAGTGCAGGAAAGTTTACTATCGCTATGACAAAAGTCAGAATAGCTTTGCTCTAAAAGGCATTGATTTGACCATTCCTGTAAACAAAATGACAGCGATTGTTGGCAAATCCGGTGCTGGTAAAAGCACGCTTGTCGATATGCTGATGGGTCTACTGCAGCCGGACCAGGGACAGATTCTAATTGATGGCATTCCTGTGAGCAGCGGGCAAATAACGGCCCTCAGAAGCTCAATCGGTTATGTGGCCCAAGATCCCTTTCTGTTCAATGGCACTTTGCGGGAAAATCTAGGTATGGTAGATGAGACCGCAACAGAAGGGGCTATGTGGGAAGCCCTCCATTTCTCCGCTTCTGATGAGTTCGTGAGGAAACTGCCAGATGGCTTGGATACCAAAATTGGCGATCGCGGACTTAAGCTTTCAGGCGGTGAGCGACAACGGATCGTATTAGCTCGGGCTATATTAAAAAGACCTTCTATTCTCGTTCTGGATGAAGCAACAAGTGCACTCGATAGCGAGAATGAACAAAAGATTCAGGAGGCCTTGGAAAGATTGAAGGGCAGTGTGACTATTGTGGTTATTGCCCACCGGTTATCCACGATTCGCAATGCTGATCAAGTGATTGTAATGGAAGAAGGCGAAATCATTCAGCAAGGGGAATACGGCCAATTATCGCAGGAAACGAAGGGAACATTCAATAAATTACTAAGCTATCAAAGATGATACAATATGTATTATTAATAAATAAATAAAAGATTAGTATTTTCTCATGGATGGTATTGATTTCACAAAGGATTGTGATATAATTGCTACAAAACGTATCTAAAGTAGAGGAATTCATATGAGCGTAATATCTGGTGTTGTATCTGTAGCAGGCAGTGAACGCACGTTGCTTGACCTTAAGAACGTGATTACAGCCGTGAATGGTTTTCCGGGAGATGATTTTCAGATTTGGTCCAAGGGCTCAGCCAGCTTTGGATGTCGTGCCCAATGGGTCACCAAGGAATCCATTCATGAGCTTAATCCTTATTCTCACGAAGATTCCGGTGTTGTTATTGTAGCAGACAGTATCATTGATAATCGTGATGAGCTATTCGAAAGATTAGGCGTTCCGCTCAGAGACCGGCATTTGATTAGCGACACCAGATTAATTCTGTTAGCCTACTTGCGATGGGGGCCGGCTTCGGCGGAATATTTATTGGGCGATTTTGCTTATGTCATTTGGGATGAACCTAAGCGGCTGCTTTTTGGAGCTCGAGATTTGCTAGGCAATCGAACTCTTTATTATCATAGAAACTCTAGCTTGCTCGCCTTTTGCAGCGTGGTCAGTCCATTATTCTCTCTGCCTGCGTTGGCGAAAAAGCTTAATCTTAACAAATTCGCTGAATTTCTAGCTATACCAAGTGTGCTGGATGTCGTAGATATTCATTCCTCTTATTATGAAGGAATTCAGGAACTGCCTCCGGCACATTCCTTCCTTCTCCAAGACGGCAGCTTTACCATTCGGCAGTATGCTTCGATACTCCCGCAATCGCAGATTCGATATCGCACTGATCAAGACTATACGGAGGCTTTCAAGCATTTATTCGAAGAGGCCGTCAAATCAAAGCTGCGTACCTGTAAAAAGGTAGGGCTGACGTTGAGCGGAGGGCTTGATTCCGGGGCAGTAGCTGGCTATGCTTCTCGATTGTTAAGGGAGGAAGGCAAGAAGCTTCATAGCTATAGCTTTGTGCCTCATGCAGATTTTGTAGATTGGACGCCGAAGCATGCTTTTGCCAATGAGAGCGAGCCTGTTCAAGAGGTTATTAATTATATAGGAAATACGGAAGGGCGATTCCTGTCCTTTCCTGGAATCAACTCCTTAACTGAAATAGATGAATGGCTGGAGACGTTGGAGGCACCATACAAGTTCTTCGAGAATTCATTCTGGATTAAAGGAATACATAAACAAGCCGCTGCTGATGAAGTGGGCGTATTGCTGACAGGAGCCAGAGGGAATTTCACGATCTCTTGGGGAGCGCCCTACGAATATTATGCCCATCTGCTCAAAAATTTCCATCTCATCGAATTATATCGGGAGATGACGCTATTCGGCAAGCAGGTGAGAGCAGGGCGGAAACGAATGGCCCTAGCTTTACGGAAGTACGCTTTTCCAACTAAGCCAGCGACGCCTTTTTCTCCTTACATGAAGCCGTTAATTAATCCTGAGCTAGCTAATCAGACTAATATTTTCAGCAGATTAGAGTCCTATGATGTGGGGTTGAAGCCCTCTCAGGTCAAAGTAACAGGAGAAAGACAGGATTATTTCGGCAATCTGGCCGTTGCAAATATGAAGGGAAGCATGGCATCCAAGTCATCCCATCGCACAATGGTATGGGAACGTGATCCGACAAGTGATGCTCGTATCGTGAAATTTTGCTTGTCGATTCCGTTCAATCAATTTGTTCAGAATGGTTATGGCCGTTCTCTTGTCCGCAGGGCTACGGAAGACATTCTTCCAGATTCTGTACGACTGAATCAACGTACCAGAGGAGTACAGGGGGTAGACTGGGTTCATCGAATTATCCCACATTGGAGTCAGGTGCAGGATGAATTGTCGTTATTATGCCGCGATGATTTGGCCTCCGCTTACATTGATACCGAGCCGATCCTTTCGTTCCTCGATCAAGCTAATAATATCCCGAGGGCTGAGCATGCCAATGATCCTTGGTTAGCGTATCTTATGAGAAGCCTAATTGCTTATCGGTTTCTAAAAAAATTTGCCTAGTGTGAGGAAGACAATGAGAGGAGGTGAAAAATAAATGAAAAAACAATGGGAAGCTCCTGCTTTGGAAGTGCTGCATGTACGCGAAACTATGCTTGGTTTCGGTACAACTATCAAAGATTTTGTCTACGTTGACGGCAAGATCGTTGACTCGGACGATTACGACTCCTAGGATTTACACTACTTAGATTATGCATGATCAAGAATTAATGGACTTATGAACTAGGGAGCTTGCAATAAATAAAAGCACTGTGTGGGTACTGCGGCTTATGTCGTACCTCTACAGTGCTTTTGTCTTTTTTTGAAGAAAGGTGGTCGCCAAATGGTAAAATTCTACGAATAGGAATAGTATCAATTTGATACAAAATGTATCTAATTGTGATATAATACATATTGAAAAGTACTTTGGTCAAGAAGGGGTCGGGTAGTTGTAGGGATCATTAGATTATGGTTAGCTATTACCGTTGTAGCAGCACATAGCGGGCCTTTTTTCGGGTTCTCTTTCGTTGGAGGAGAAGTGGCTGTCGAAGCCTTTTTTATTATTTCAGGTTTTTATATGGCATTGATTCTTAATGAGAAATATTTAGGCAAAGGTTCTTATTTATTATTTGTAACGAATCGGCTTTTAAAGCTATACCCCATTTACTGGGTGATCCTATTTATTTCTATATTTATTTCGACTGCTTCTTATATACTAAGAGGGGACGGGGCTCTGCTGAATGAATATATAGTTAATTTTAACGCTATGGATGCGGGAGCGCTGATCTTTTTTGCCATTACGAATCTTATTCTATTCGGACAAGATAGTAGTATGTTTCTCCAGATCATCAGTGGTCATCTAGCTTTCACCTCTAACTTTAATGAGGCTGCTCTTCCAGGCTTGAGGTTCTTATTGGTGCCACCAGCATGGTCGTTAGGCGTTGAGCTGATGTTCTATCTTATTGCTCCGTTTATCGTCAGACGCAGCGCATGGACAATCGCAGCGCTTATTGCAGTCAGTATTGCGGTGAAAATTTATACGGTTTATGTGCTGGGCTATGATCATGACCCTTGGACCTATCGCTTCTTCCCGGCAGAATTAGCGTATTTCTTATTGGGTGCTATTGCTTATAAACTGTACCTTCCTGTAAAAAAAATGAAGAAGTTGAGGCAAATGCTGCTTGGTAAATTATCGTTCAGTATGATTATTGCGGTCACCTTTTTGTTTGAATATATTCCGGCCTCAGTGCTAATTAAGCAGGTTGCGTATTGCTTCCTCGTATTCGGTGGGATATCCTTTATATTCCAATGGAGTAAGATGAATAAGCTGGATCGTTTATTAGGGGAGCTCTCTTACCCTGTCTATCTCTCCCATTGGCTAGTTCTTGGCGTTCTTAGCGGGATGGGGCTCGATGCTTATAAGACAGCATTCCCGTTTCTAGTAGTTGCAGCATGCCTTATATTGTCTGTCCTTCTCGTTCAATTCATCATGAAGCCGCTTGAGCATTACAGGCAGTCTAGAGTGAACAGGAATATCGGAAAAATAATAGCCCGTTATCATTTTTATAGTTGACGATAATGATATCATATGGTAAATTCTTCTTGATCTTAATGGCAAATACGGAAGCACCGTAGAAGGCCGCAGGTAACTGCGCCTTTTACGGTGCTTTTTTGCGTTTGTCTAACCTGGGGAATGAAGGAGGAGTCGCTCATACGCTTTCAACTGGCAGTAGCAGTACAAGAGCCAGAATATGTGCGGAGGCTGGCTGAATATGTGAGGGAAAGTGAGCAATGGCAAGTGACGGCCTTTACGAATTGTAATGCCTTTGTTGAATTTCTGAAGGGAAAGCATTCGGTGGATCTGATTGCTGCGCAGCCAGCCTTTCTGGACGCGGCGGCAGGGCTTCTTCCAGAAGGTGTGCCAGTAGCCGCATTAGTTGCAGGCCGAGGGCACAGCAAGCTGCAGCATGAATTGCTCCAATTTCAACCGGTGCCTGAATTGCTGCAAGAATTATCGGCAATTTGTACAAGTAGAGGGAAGGGATCACGGAGGCTGGCTTCCAAAGAATCTTATCCGGTTGTGCTTACTGTCTATTCTTCATCTGGCGGAGTAGGTAAGACAGTACTCGCCCAGCAATTGGTACAGACAGCAGCAAGCAATGGGAAGCGTGCTTTTTACTTGAATCTGGAGCGCTGGAATGCGCTGGAAGCCCTGTCAGGCGAATCACTGAATGAAGCAGGAAGGGGCAGAGAGAGCATGTCGGAGCTGCTCTACTTGCTTAAGTCGCAGCCAGATAAAGCTAATGCTTGGCTGATGGAGCACCGTATAAGAAGCCGCTTGCTCAAGGGGGATTATATTCTTCCTTGCTCCAATGCGGAGGATCGTCTTCTGTTGCAGGCAGAGGATGCCGAGGCGATTGTTCAGGCTCTAGCTGAATCGGGACAATATGATTGGATAGTCATTGATCTGGATGAGGGGATGGAGCTGCTTCACGTTGCTCTATGGGAGCAAAGCGATCATGTGATTTGGTTGGTCACGAGTGACCCCTCTGTTATGTGCAAGAGCGAGCATGCCTATCAATATGCACAGGAGCAGTGGAAGGAGCAAATGCGGCTGCTCCATCAACGATTCCGATTCGTCATGAATCGATATGATGCTTCTGCGAGTGTTTCTGTAACGAAAGCGATCATAGCGGCTCTTCCTGAAGTCCATGACAGGAATCAGCTAAGCTCACTAGCATCTCCTCTTTATCAGGCGGCAGTAGAGAAGCTTTTTCAGCAGCTAGAGAAGGAAGGAGGGGAGCGGCGCTTTGCTAACGGATGAAGTAGTGCATGCGCTTCGCGATGAGATTCGAGGGCAGATTGATTTCAGCGGTGCCATATCAGATGAACGAATGCAGCATATTGTGGAGCAGACGGTATTTGCTTGGTGCGACAGCCATCCGCTAACGGCAGCAGAGAAGGTTAAGCTTGTGCGCCGACTGTTCCATTCCTTCCGAGGGCTCGATATTTTGCAGCCTCTAATGGAGGACTCTTCCGTTACTGAAATTATGATTAATCATTATGCCGAAATTTTTATAGAACGTTCCGGAAGGATGAGTCGATTCCACGCTTCCTTCGAGAACCAGGAGCGGCTGGAGGATCTCATTCAAGCAATTGTATCCAGCGTCAATCGGGTAGTAAATGAATCTTCTCCGATTGTTGATGCGAGGTTGAAGGATGGCTCCCGTGTCCATGTCGTACTGCCTCCGGTCGCACTTCGCGGACCAGCCATGACGATTCGCAAGTTTCCAGAGCGGCCCTTGGCAATGGAGGAGCTGGTAAGGGGTGGGGCTTTGACAGCTGAGGCGGCGCAATTTCTGAAGCTTCTTACGAGGGCACAGTATAACGTCTTCATAAGCGGAGGCACCGGAACCGGCAAGACGACCTTCCTTAATGCGTTGTCTCAGTACATATCGGAGCATGAGCGTATCGTAACGATTGAAGATTCCGCAGAGCTTCAGATTCATGCGGTTCCGAATCTTGTATCGCTTGAGACAAGGAATGCGAATACGGAGGGCCGGGGTGAAATAACGATTCGTGATCTGATCCGTGCATCACTGCGGATGAGACCCAGCCGGATTATTGTCGGCGAGGTGCGCGGTGGAGAAGCTCTGGATATGCTGCAGACAATATTTATAAAATAGGACATATGGGAGATTAAGAGATGAGACGATATAGAAAACCGCTAGCACACTCTGAATTGACTAGATACATAAATTTTAAGATTCCTGTTACCGTCTCATTCTATGACGTTTTAGAGACTGGATTAATTCAATGTCATGATGATGTTGTAGTCAAGATAAACGGAAATTATTACGTTAAGGACGTTTGTTTATTTTGGGCTTCATAATGTTAATCATTTTCTATTTCATCAAGTAGTTCAGCATAATCTGATAGGACAGGCTCACGAGTAGCATACTTCATTAATATTTCTAGCTTCTCATCGGTTAAATCATCTGAATTGTCTTGAATGACGTTGGCTCGTTTTTGTTTAGAATATTCTCTGTGCAATTCAATTGTGTTTTCACCCATGAAATTCAATTCAATATTTAAAGTGTGCTTTTCTCCAAAGTCAATACCTTCTTCAAATGGCTCATCAAATGTGGTTGCGACAATTTGGGCAATGAATTTCCTCAAAACTGCATTTGTTAAATTGTCCAAGTCAACGCCATTCAAGGCTTTTGTAAAATCTTCAAACCTTAATTTAGTCTTCGTAATTTCGTCATCAATGTATAAAAGACCATTTAACTTTGATTCGGCATCATATAACTTGTCTGCAATCTTTTTACTTCGTTCGTCATATTCGTTCTCGCTTATTTTTTTTCTAGCGTACAGATTGAAGTTGATTTCTCTATCTTCTTTTAGAATACCAATATTTGCATTCAAGTTTGATATTCGTTCATCAAGATTAGTTGTATCAAATTTTGTCTTCAATATGGTATTAAGGTAGTAATTGGCTGTCTTTGGGCTGTTCTTGTACTTAATTATTTCATTCGTAACAAATTCAATAAGCTTTTCTTCATGTTGAAGGTTTCTATACCTACATTTTGATTTTCCAAAATTGTCATTGTTACGGCAGAACCAATAGATGAAAGTATTTTTGTGGTTCTTCTGTACTTTTCTACGCAAACTACCACCACAATTACCACACTTCAATAGATTTGAGAATAAATGTTTGTTTGAATGTCTGCTTTCACCTCTAGCGATAGTCCGTACTTTCTTTGTTACTTCTTCACCTTCATCGTTCTGAACAATAGCATTCCTGTATTTGAAGTCTCCAAACTTCTCAAAACGTTTTTGTTTCTCCATTTGTGCAAGTCTAAATGTTTCATCATCAATTATTCGCAATGATTCATCATACGTAACAATCTGTTCGTTTCTTGGAATAGCCTTTACGATATTACGGTTTATGTCTATGTTTTGAGTTCTATGTAAGCGAACTTCACCTGTGTAGACAGCATTTTTGAGCATCTTCGAAATTAGACTTTGGTCAAAGATTGTCTTCCCACTTTTTGTTGGAACACCTCGCTCATTTAAGAGTTTAGCAATATTCCTTAGTCCCATACTTTGATTCAAGTACATGTCAAATACTTCCTTTACAACTTGCGCTTCTTGCTCGTTGATAACAAGCTTGCCTTCTTTAATGTTGTAGCCGTAAGGTTCACGACCACCCCATATGCCGTTTTTATAACCCTGTATTTTACCAAACTGAACAGCATCACTTTTTGCTCTTGATTCCTCTTCTGCCAATGCAGAAAATATCGTTATTTTAACATCATCTGTTCTGTTTAGAGTATTGATGTTCACATCTTCAAAAAAAACGCCTACACCAACCTCACGCAAATCACCAATAAATTTTAATATCTCTTGGACATTTCGCCCAAAACGACTGATGTTCTTGATTAGGATAATATCAAACTTTCTCGCTTTTGCATCTCTTATCATTTGAAGGAATGCCTTCCTGTACTTTACAGACTTTGCGCCAGAAAACCCTTCATCAACATAATAACCATTAGTGACTTCTGCTGTTCCATCTCTCTTGCAAAAAATTCCACAACCAAGAGCAGATTGATAATTTTTGGACTCTATCATCTCAGTAAAGTATTGAACCTGTGAAATAATCGAGTTCTTTTGTTCTTCGCTATCAGAACTTACCCTTGCGTAAAAAGTTGCTCTCAATGATTAATCACCCCAAAGTAGATAATAACTATGTATATATAATAGGAATTATATCAGATGCAAATTTGTATGTGAAGACTGTGGCTGTATCGTATGAAAGATGAAAAAAGGAAAACTCAGGTATTTCATTCCAATGTATTGATAGCTAACAATACTTTGATACGATATCAGACGCTTTAGAATTGATTCTAAACGGCTCAAAATACATTCCAATGAATCTTTTCAATGTTCAGGATAAGAGTCGAGGGGAAACAATTAAAGGAAGTCCTAGAGCACATTTCGGCTTCTATAGTAAATTACTCATTATTACTTATATTTGCCAAAATATAATAAAAAATGGTCATCTTAACTCTTTAAGAAGTGAGGAAGAAAAGGAGTACATACCCTTTTCTCAAAAGTGGAACAAAGTAAATCAACCTTTGCCAATCTTGGCAAGGGTTATTTGTCGTTCTCTCCTCAACAATTCGGCAAATAGGAGATGGTTATTATGACAACTAAAGAAGTGAATGTTAGTTTAAATGAGGATTTACAAGGTGAAGAATGGCTTTCAGTAGTAGATTATGAGGGCTTGTATGAAGTGTCAAATTATGGACGAGTTAAGTGCCTTAGTAATAGTGCTAGTCGCAAAGAGAAGATTCTAAAACCACAAATACAAAGAGATGGATACAACAGAGTCACTTTGTCCAAGAAAGGTCAGAAAAAGAGAGTCCCTATTCATAGGCTAGTAGCAATTGCGTTTATTCCAAATCCGCATGGGAAAGAGCAAGTTAATCACGAAAATGGGGATAAATTGGATAACAGACTAGAAAACTTAAATTGGATGACACGCAAAGAAAATATTGATCATGCTTATGCAACTGGACTAATAAAGAAGAAAGGCAAACCAGTAATTGCTACTCACATCGACACAGGCGAGAAACAAGAATTTGATTCGCAGACAGAAGCAAGCAGACAATTCGGTGTTAATGTGAACATTATTTATAATGCTCTACAAGAAAGAAGCACACATGTAGGTAGATGGAGATTTGAGCGTAGTTCGTTAGATATGAAATTATCTTAACAACAAGTTACAAGCAATCATTGGTCTTTCAATGTTGACATAGATTAGCTAGAGAATTTACAAGTAAGTCCATAAAGGGTGGATGAAGACCTGTCTAGTATGGGTTTCATTTTCATTGCACAGGAAGCAGAATATTGGTGCATTATAATTTCCATTTTCCGGTTGGTTATGGAAGGATAAAATATAGTAAGTACGTAGAACTATTGGAGGTAGATATTATGAGCCACGAATTCAGATGGATTACAGGAAAAATTACAGATAAGACCCAAGCGTTTGATTCAAGAGGTAACCTTTTATACTGGAAAGATTCTAATAAAAGCCAACTAACAACTGAGGTCACGCAATATATAGCTTACAGTTACACTATTGAGGAAATGGAAAAATTGAATATTGCAATTCAAGGCTATGGTGATGATTCAATGCCAGTTAGTGTTTGGGGTACTGGCGATGGAATCATCAAAAATACTGAGTTTGATTTTGGAGATAGTGCGAGGGGTTATATCTATAAAACAGAAGATGCGTTTACTATAAAATACAATGCCAGTGAAACAGCACACAAGAGAAAAATAAAATTACACAATGATGGTATTCAAATTGAAAGTCATAATCAACCAATAAATCTCAAAGGCAAAGGGTTTAGCATAGAGTCTAGTGGCGGCGCAATTCAATTACTACACTCGTCAGGTGCAAGCTTTGGAATTAATGATGAAGGAAATACAATCACTATTAAACTTGCTAATGGAAGTTTAATTGAACTTAATGATGAAGGCTTGAATGCTAATATCAATGGTGACATTCAACTAAATGCTACAGACGATATTAAAATTACGGGCAAAAAGATTGAACTAAACTAAACTTATTCTCCTTTCTTTCATGGGGTTGATTTAGTTAAGAATTGTTATGAGAACATGCCGAAATTATATTTATACCGACAAAAAGCGGAGCGCCTGATAAAGCCCTCTGCTTTTTGTTCTGTACTTTTGTGTTTATTTATATGGACACATATAGTTTTTTGAAGCATCGAACTTTATCCATTCATATAGTTCTCTCATGCTTCTACTGTATCAGATTTGCTCTGTTTCAAGCTGAAAGGAATGTAAAAAGTCATACCTGTACACTCTTATGCAAAATTGAATTTTTAAATTAACAGTACTTTATTTGGCATTGGTTACTTTTATATAGTAAATTACTTTTAGTTTGATTAATATTCTTGTCTGTGCTATATTCTTCTCGAAAATCCATTGCGTTTTTGCTATACAAATATTATATAAAGGGTGGTTATGATTATCGTGGCTCTCTTAAATCAGCCTGAGAAGTTATTGAAAATAATTTGGAACGGTGACTTTGACAAAATTGCTGTATATGCGGACGGAACGTGGCAAGTCGATATGTATACAAAAAAAGAATTGATTTCATTAAGAAAAAACGAAATAACTGAACCGTCTAAGCTTGAAGCATTGAATCAATTGATGATACTTAACACTAAATTGCTTGAAACTACTACAGAGGAATATGCAATCATAGCAAAGGAAGACTATAATTTTCAATTTACACTGTGGGAACATCAAGGACAAGGTTCCAAAGATTGGGCTGATGATAAAGGAGAAGTATATATAGAACGTCCTTTTGAATACCAATCTTTTGCGTCTCTAGAAGAAAGAATACAATCTTATTACCTCGAATATCAAATTGACAATTTATCGTCGTTAAAAAATCAACTTAAAGTCGAACATCACTTTGAATTTGAATATGATTTTGGTGATTCCTTTATTTTCAGTCCAAATGATGACAGTCTATATTTCCAAACCCCATTTAATGAAAAGGTCGCCTTTTTTATTGTTGGCAATAAAGGTAACCCACAGTGTTACATAGACAAGATTCATCCTCTGTATCCCAAGATTAAGAGTGAAGTATCAAGAGTTACAAACTTAGCCTTAAACGATGCTCGAAATTCTGTAAAAAAAGATTTACACGAATGGTTTAGGGAGCAATTTGGACGGGCGTTAAAATAACATTTAGTTTTTCACAATTTATAAGGAGTGACGATATGGCGGAATTTAATGACGATAGAAGCAAAAAGACTCACGAGAACTTCGAAATAATTTTGCCCCGATTGTGGGAGAAAGCTAGGGAAAACGAACTCAAATTGAAATCAGAATATATAACGACTCTTCACACAAAACTTCTTGATGAAATCAAAACACTGATTTCAAAACCTTCTTTTGACACATGGTTTAGTGGACTCAGCATTGAAGATATACAGGAAGATAACAGCATCGTTCTCGGAACCAAAACAACATTAACGAAAGAATGGCTAGAACAGCGGTACTTGTCGTTAATCGAGAACTCCCTCAAAACCGTTACTAACATTGATTTCAAGGTTTATATTGTTCTTAGAAGTAATGAGAATGGCGAGAGAAAGATTGAGGAACCATTTACAATTGAGCAATGCACAAAGTGTAATTGCAATGACTTAAAGGGCAAGAATTTAGAAATCCCCTTTGAACTCGGGGGAATCGTGAGTATCACTGTCGAAGGCTTCTTATGCTCTAATTGTGGCGCTGAATATTATTCAGATGTATTTAAAGATGTGATGAGATTATTAAAGCGAAGAGATATTGAACGCCGAATAAATCCAATGCACCTACAATCAAAGGAATACAAAATATCATCGGCGAGAGCGGCAAGAGATGATGATGAAAATGGTTGATTGAAAGTTCAAAATGAAGACCACTTCAATTTACGAAGTGGTCTTCTTGTTTAAGTTCAATATCTGAGATTTTTTTGTTTTATGACTCTCATAAATGCAAATGAGAATCGTAGGAGACATATCGAAAAAAATTAAATTATGCTCCTTTAATGACACTTTGCGGAAATCGAATATAGTGCTAATATGAAATACCCCAAAATGTATTTAATATGTCCGACCAATATCCCTTAACATCATTTTAAATATACCAAAACAATAATTTTAACTGCTAACCTATTCGAGTTCAATGAGATAAGGATTTCAAATAAATTTCTAGAGAATACAAGGAGATGATACAAATGTCCCAAAAGGTATCTAGTATGTCCGACCAATATCCCTTAACGCTTGATAATCACGCTAAAAACATCAATATTCACACTAATAACATTCAAGACATTATTGATAAAAATATCGAATCATTACAAGGTAAAGTACAATCACAGAGTATCTGTTTGTACAACATGTATGAAGTAAATGATTATCTCAAAAGCCAAGACCTGAGAACATTCTTAGGTGTAGCACCAAGCGGAAACTTCTGTGATATTTTTCATTATGATGCTGATTATAGTTCAAGTATCTTCATGAGCAAAAGTAAACAATTCATGTATAAATGTCACAGCGAAAGTCATCCGTTCTTAGGAACAATCATTCAGATTGTCGAAAGGCTATTAAAATGTAGCATTGTCGAAGCCGAAGACTTTCTTATCCAAGTTTACAATATTGAATTGAATGAAACAGAAATACAAAAGCAAATGAAACGAACTCTGGACGCAAATAAAAGGTTATTGAAGTCTAAAGAACTAGATAAGATGTATCCTCATTTTCACAAAGTAATCAAGCCATACATTAATGACTTGTACATTCTGTTTGACATGATAAAAGAGAACTTGCCTAATGGAAGTAACCCTCATATCATGTTCTATCATTCAATAAGGAAAATAGCAAAGCATCTGCGAATGTCGGCAGATACAGCAAGCAGAAGAATGAGCCTGTTTGCTCTGCTTGAATTGATACTCAAACTAGATGATGAAAGTATTCCAGAAGATTTGTTACAAAGTCTTAGGCAATGGCAGAAGGACAATGGATATCCGTATCGTAGCACAGTCTATGGTATTCCAAGCTACTCCTACGACCTGTTAAGCGTGATTGATGCAAAATGCAAGAAATATATCGACAATGGAATGACAACAAAGACAATAAGCTATGAAGGCTTCTGCAGAAGTTTCGGAATAGATGAAGCAAATAGTGCATTTCCACAAGACAAGAATAAAGAGATTACTGAACTGAACGATATTGTTTCAAAAAAATTTGAAAAAACGCTTATTCATCTAATCAAAGAGCAAGGCTATACGACAGAGAAGCAAGTGCTTAATGAAGTCAAGCTGTACTTTAGAGGACAACAACGATACAAGCAGGAACAATTCAAGCGTTGCCTGTCTGAAATCATAGACAAGTATTGCTTGCAACTAGTTAGAGTAGATAAGATGCTAAAAGGAAAGCTAGGATTGCAAGGTAATGGCTATCCAAAAGTAATCATGTTTGAAGATGACTTGAAGCAAATGAGATTGTTACATTGATAGTAAAGGTTAGAAATAAATCAAAAAACGAAAGTGAGTTACTTACATGTTATATATATTGGATGGTGATATTAAAGAAATTAGAAAGCATCTTTGGGCTTTCTTATGTCCAATTTAAGCCAATTGAATGCCTGTACAGGGCATTAAGTATTGTCAACTGAGACCTCATGAGTAAAAAGTCAAAAAGCCCTGTTATTGACTCCTAGGGCTTCTTGTTATGGATAAAATACGAGTTTCATTTAGACTCACTCATCAGCGAGTGTATTTGTCAAAAAACAGACCATTCTTCTAGATGCACTCGAGTGTTATTTGTTTCACAAATAGGCTTGTGACCTACAGATTGGTGTCTAATTTTGGGTCACAAATACAATCGTTAAGTATCTTCAAAACCTCACTGTAATCATTTAAATCGACATTCGGAACATTCGTTATTTTAGCTTTGTTTTTACAAATTATCCGTTCGCATCTTGTTTTAAAACTATAGCCATTCATTCTAGATGCAGAATTAGACCTTGATTGCATACTTGATTCTAATTCAACGAGTGCATAATTTATGTTTCCAATACACTCGCTATCCCATTCCAAATAGTTTAAACAGAGTTCAACATATTCAGATTCTTTAGACTGAAACTTACTATAGTTATCATATTGTGAACCTGCGTCTGTCTTAAAGAACCAAGACGATACTTCAAAAATATATTTTTTGAACACATTGTTACTGTTAAGTATCCACAAATTTCTTTTATTTTGTTCAAAAGAATCAATTAACTCAATGGTACGGCTATTTACGATTTTATTAACGTCTACATATTCTCTATAATTGTCTAAAGTTTCGACTAAAAGAACCCAAAAGGTTTTCCTTGAATTATAAAGATAATCATAAGCAAAGCGTAACCAATTTGATAATTCGTCCACAATAAATTTCGGTTTGAGCGATACGGACATTTCAAGCAAGTATGGGAAATAGTTGTAGAAGTTAAAGAAAAGTGTCACATCACTTGAAATCGCTTCTACTATGCCATCCCGAATATTTTCATGACTCGATTCTAATATATCTCTCCAATATTTTGAGTTTTCATCATTCACCAAGTCCCCTCTTTCAGTCTTCATTAGGTTTTCAAATAGTTTTTGAAAGAAGTCTTTAGAATTATTATGACAAATCACATGTACATCATTCATTATTGTGTTTACTGTCTCTGGGTTTACTATCTCTGGAAATCTATAGAATTTATACGCATTTTCTAATTCCCTTAATAAGTACTCCTCGCCACCAAGAACATAAAATTTACTTAAATTATCAATCATATAGTTCCAGAAACATTCTACTGTTGAACTATCAATTGTTACTTGTCTTTTTGCATGAGCGCAATCATTTCTAATAATTTTCCAGTTATTATAAGCTGTTTTAACCTGTTCCCCATTTGTAAAATGTAAAATTCCAATAGGCTTTTTAATATTTTTATCTACACAAGATGCTTCTACAATTGTATTTAAGTGACTTTCCCAACCATCATCATCTTCTAATTTTTTTATAATTTCACATTCCCAAAACTTTGGGTTAGGATTAGAAAGTTCTTTGCCATAAGTACATTCCAAAATTCTATTTCTAATTGTCGTTTTAAAGGAGAGATATGACATAATAAAAGCAGACTTATATGCTCCAATTTTGTAGCAACGCACAGATTCCTCAAAAAATTCATTGGCAGGGTCTGATTTCTTAAAAGGTTTCGTTTCCTCAACCCATGTTTCAATTCGTAGTTTCATATATAATTACCCCCAAATATAGTAATTTCGTATGCAATAAAGGTACATCTATTTACCCTCAAAGTAAATACATGTCGAATAATGAAACTCTTTCGAATTCTACCTGAATGTGCCTACAAATGTATTACCAAAAATAATACCGTCCATCCATAGGCTTTCTGAATAGTCTAGAAGTTTCGACTTTTGCTCTATCGTAAATATAGTTTAAAAGTCTAAAACATCTGTACTTGAAATCGTCCAAAAGATAGTCTAGAATATTTAGTATAGAAGATTATAAACATCTAGACGATAGGGGGGATTACAATGACAATGTACGGATACGCTAGAACATCGACTGTTGGGCAGGACAATGGACTAGAGACTCAGAAACAACTTCTTAAAGAAGCAGGGTGCGCTAATATTTATCATGAGCAAGTGACTGGAACATCTACAGAGAAGCGTTCTGCATTGAAGGAACTATTAGAAGCAATGTCAGAAGGTGATACGCTTGTTGTAACCAAGATAGACCGTCTAGCCCGTTCTATCATCGACCTGAACAATATCGTCAACGACTTGCTTGCAAGAGGCATCAATGTAAAGTTCTTAAAGGACAATTTACATTTTGAAGCTGTTGAGAAGGCTAGTCCTTTGCAATCTCTTATGTTTAACATGCTAGGCTCATTCGCACAATTCGAGAGAGATTTAATAGTAGACCGCACAACAGAAGGCAGAGAACGTGCTAAAGCTAAAGGTACTCATATGGGGCGTCCTGCTAAGGATGCAAATGACATCAAACGTGCATTGAGACTTTACGCAGAGAGAGAGTCTAATAGCCTGACAGTAAGTGAAATTATCAAGACCACTGGCATACCTAAAGCTACATTGTATGCTGAACTAAAGAAACTACAGAAGTCAAAGTAGTTCCATATAGATTGAATGTGAAGCCCATCATAGAATGATGGGCTTCTAGTTTTTTTCAGTGATAATGAAGCGGGCAGAGATTCACCCGTAATTTACTACATTTAAGATATACACATGAGGATTAAGATATGAGGGGGGGTGGTTGACAGGGGAAGTGCAATTAGAGTGAATATGGAATGGGCGTACACTTCCATGCTAAAACCCTGTCAGAAGATTTTACGATACGAATACTCTTTTCATTTTTTCGTCCCTTAGTCAGCTATACCCCTTTAATGTTTGTATTTGTCCTATTATATAGACGTACTACAGGCTATGAACACAGGGCATCAGGGGAGCATGTCAACGGGGCATGGGAACGGGGCATGTGATATGCTCGCCCGCCTAGAGACGATGGTGCTGAGCGGCGCGGATATGCCGGTTCAGGTGATTCGGCACCAGATTGCTTCGGCGCTCGATATCGTCGTTCACTTGTCCAGATTCCGTGACCATTCACGACGCGTGACAGAAATAAGCGAGATTACTGGGGTAGAGGGAGGGGAGATTATGGTGAAGCCGCTCTTCAAATTTGCTGAGGAAGGGGAAAGAGAAGGCAAGGTGATTGGCTCTTTAAGACGTACAGAGCATGTCTTGCATAACAGGGAGAAGCTGCTCATGGCAGGGTTCCAGGGAGATGGAGCTCGCTCTTATGAATGAGTTAATGAAGCAAGGGAAGGGAAAGCCAGCCTCTCGATTCAATAGAATGGGAGCATCACTATTAGCTTGGTGCGGGTGGCGCAATGAGTATGGGGTGCCGAGAAGAACCAGCCCTTCTTCATTAGTCGATTACGACGAATATCAATTATCGGGCAAGCAGTTCATTATCGCAGCCTTAATGGGATATGCCACTCTATTAGCAGCTGTATACCTCATC
Organism: Paenibacillus sp. J22P59; assembly: GCF_059383895.1. Lineage (NCBI taxonomy): Bacteria > Bacillati > Bacillota > Bacilli > Caryophanales > Paenibacillaceae > Paenibacillus > Paenibacillus sp. J22P59. Next base: position 16,797 of record NZ_JBXENX010000015.1, on the reverse strand, counting down.
TATCATTCTATTATCGTCTCTGCTATACTGGCTAGCGCTGGAATCTATGTACCCAGATTATTACGGGATTCGCTGCTGCAACGGCGCAAACAACGATTAAAGCTGCAATTCAAAGAAGCGCTATACTCGCTTACCTCGTCACTTGCGGCAGGAAGGTCTGTTGAGAATGCCTTTGCGGCTGCGTTAGATGACCTAAAGCTCCTTTATCCTGATGCCAGGACCGAGCTGCTACATGAATTTCAAATTATTCAATATCGTCTCAATAGCGCAGAGCCTTTGGAGCAGGCCTTACAGAATTTCGCGCTTCGAGCCCATATTGAGGATATTATGCAATTCTCCGATGTGTTCGCTGCTTGCAAGCGAGCTGGCGGAGATTTGGTAGAAGTGATGAAGCGGACTTCACAGACAATTGGGGAAAAGCTTGAGGTTCAGCAGGAGATTATGGTCATGCTCTCCCAAAAGAAATTTGAGGCGCGTATTATGATGGCCGTTCCTTTCGTATTTTTGGCCTTTTTAAGTATAGCTGCGCCAGACTATATGGAGCCGTTGTATGAAGGTATAGGCTATCTGATATTAACAGTGGGACTGGCTGTATTGGTGCTGTGCTTTTGGTTCATCCATTCCATTATGAATATACGGGTTTGACGAGGAGGATCATAGTGGCCGCAGTCCCTGCTCTATTAAGCATTGTATGGTTAGTGCTCATTGATTGGCGTACGCTGCAACATTTAATTACTGGGATAAGAGGATGCAAGCATGCGGAGCATTATGATTTCAAAAAAGAACTATTCGTAAACCCGTTTGATAGCTTACTGCAGAGAAACGGGATGTATGAGCAATTACAGCTATTATTAAGCAGCCTGCATGTTAAGCAAGTACTATTGCGAGGCATAGATTGGCAGTTGGGTCAGACAAAGCGGCTTCTGGCCGAGTCTATCGGCTATGGCTACCTATCCTTAACCTGCTGTTCCTTATTGGCCTGGCTTGGACAAGAGCCGCTGCTGCTTGCTATGGGGTTGCTATTGAGTATTGCTCTGCCCGTTCGAACTTTTATTGAAGCAGGCCGCCAAGTAGAGAGAAGGAAGCAAGCAATTATATTAGAGCTTCCAGAGGCGTTAAGCAAGCTCATGCTACTAGTCGGTGCAGGCGAGACCGTCATTCAAGCGTTGTCTCGTTGCCTTGAAGGGAAAGACAACCAGAAGCATCCGCTATACAAAGAATGGAGCAGATTGATTCATGCTTTGAGTAATGGAGAATCTTTTAGTACGGTCATTGAAAGGTTTAATCGGAGCTGCTCTGTACAAGAGGTGTCGATCTTTACGACCGTATTGCTGCTCAATTACCGGAGGGGCGGAGAGCATTTCGTACTGGCTCTGCGAGAGCTCTCGTATACGTTATGGGAGAAACGAAAGGCGATAGCTCGAATACGCGGCGAAGAGGCTTCATCGAAGCTGGTTTTTCCGCTCGTTGGAATATTGCTGGTAATGATGGTATTTGTGGCTGCGCCAGCGATGCTCTTAATGTCTTAAATTAGGAATAGATAAGAGAGGATGAATAGGTGAATGGAAAAGATGAGGAGAGCAGCGAGATCCTTTTGGCGCTCGGAGAGTGGTCTAGGCACCTTGGAAATTATATTGATAATTGCAGTGGTCATTATTATTGCGCTGTTATTCAAGGACTGGATCATCGCGCTGATTGAGCGCCTTATGGGGAATGCCGATGCCAAAGCAGATGAGATTTTTACCTAGCATGCGGTTTTTGGAGAGGCTGAGACAAGAAAGAGGCAGCTTCACGCTTGAATCGACCTTTGTTTTCCCCCTGCTATTATTTCTTATTTTTACGTTTCTATTATTCAGTATGGTGATCTATCAGAAGGTTGTCCTTTATTATTCGGCTGCCATTACAGCAGAACGGGCTGCATTCAGTTGGGATAACAGCTATCGGAACCCGCGCAATGGAATGCTTGCAGACAGGCAGTATGACGGCTTGTATTGGCGATTGAATGATGACTATTTATTGGGCTCTTTGTTAGGTCTGGATCAAGCATCATCTGGAATTAAGCTGACTATTCCGAGGCTGGAAGAAGGACAAGGCTTGGTTCAGCGCAAGCTATTCGGCGCTTCCCAGTGGATAGGCAATACAGAAAAACAGCCATTTACAGGCGATATTCAATATGCTCGAGGGGTGCTTAGCAAAGCGGTTCAAGTAAGGCTTAAGCAGCCTTTGACGATTGAACCTTTACAGAAGCTGCTTCGTGTAGGAGAACCTGCTTCAGCTGCGAGAGCTGCTATTGTAGATCCCGTTGAATTTATTCGCACCCTGGATACCGTTCGTTACTACAGCTTCAAGCTTGCTAATTCCAATAGCGTCTCTACCAAGGAACAGGCCTCTCAAGTGCTGTTGTCTTATGCAGAGCGTTCGACCAAGAAGAACTTGAAATGAGGGAGAATTCCTTGCTTGCCAGAGCTGAACGTGTAAGTCGGAGATTCGTCAAGCGAAGTGATGGGGCAGTAACGGTCTTTGCAGTAATTATATTGTCAGTGCTGCTGCTCTTTGTCTCTGTTCTGATTGATTATGCTAGAATCGCGGTGCTTCACAAGATGACGGAGGATGCTGCCCGCTCAGGGGTGCGCTCCGTTCTCTCTGCTTATGATGCCAGATTATATGAACGCTATGGCTTATTTGGCAGAGGGGGAACAGATTCAGACAGCATTTATGCAAGAGTAGTCCAATCCAATATAGAAACGGCAGATTCCTTTTCAAGAGAGCAATTACGCTTTGTTCAGCCTGATATTATAGCTGCACATACGAATACAGCCGAGGTGCTGGGACAGCATGGGGTTTTTATTCGACAAGTACTTGAGGATATGAAGTATAAGGCTCCTATTGATTTCACATTGGAGCTAGCTTCCAAGTTTGCTCCTACCGCCAGCACAATGAAGGAAGCTGCTGTAACGGTCAATCTGTTGGAGAAGCTGAGAAAGCTATATATGCAACGTGAGGCTCGGCTGGCAGCTGTGTTGAAGCTTCAAGAGCAAGCAGCTTATTCGTTGCGGGATAGTGAGTTGGCAGCATTGCTCCCTGCTCCATCATTCAAATCACCAGCTAGCGATAATGCCCTTCAACTGGCACGTGAATATGGAACCTATGCGGGATGGGTACTCCATGATCAGAAATTGCTCGAGCGAGGCAAGTCCCCTGAGCATGTGAAGGAGATCGAAGAGTACGAGGACAAGGGAAAGAGAATGATTGCTAAGCTGACCAATGTTATAGAGCAAGTAGTGCAACGGCATGAGAAGCTGCAACTGCAGGCAGTTCAAGAGCTTGAAGCAGCACGATTATTGAATGAAGAGATGAAAAGAATCGAGCAGGAGGCCATTCACTCCCCTTTATATGGCGATTATGATCGGGTGTCTGGCAAGGAAGTGACAGACTCAGAAGTGTATCAGATGAATGGTGAGGAACTTGCTTCTGAATTGAAAGAAATCCAACAATCTGCAGGTCAGCTTATTATTACGGACAATTGGTTTGAGGAGTACAGAGCTGAGCTATTGGATCAACTCGCTGCTTATAGCTCTCTTGGCAGAGGGATAACAAGCTTTATAGAGAACCTTACTGCCGGAATGAAGCAGCCTGATCCGCTCAAGCAGTCATTGGCAGCGGATGTGAGTGCTATGCAGACAGCCTATGAACAGTATAAAACCGACTATTTGGACGCAGGATCGGTATTCCACAGACGGGACAAGCAGTTGAACAATAAGGAGATTAACGACCTGAATCGTGAGCAGGAAGCAAAGGCAGATTCTCTCTGGGGACAAGCCCGCGCTCTGCTGCTGGGCCTCAAATCATCTTCAGGGACAGAGGAGCAGCAAGACAGCTTTGCACAAGTAGAAAGGAGATATAAGGCGAACCTGCTATTCAATGAAGCTGGCGGATCTGTAGAGGATGAAGCAGCGAATAGCCAACATATTCCGGCAGATGCAAATGATGCAGCAGCCTTTTCAACGGCTGTTATAGGAGGGATATTTACCGGGCTGGCCAATATGCTCGAACAAACGCGGGACAACGTCTATTTATCCGAGTACACGCTTCAGCGCTATTCTATATTTGCTCCCGAGCGCTTACGGGCATTGCTGAGGAAAGGAGATAAGGCTGAGTTGCAGCAGGCAGCGACTTTCGCCAATCAGGAAGTAGAGTACATTATTTATGGTTTCCATCATCCTACTGCCAATCTCGCAGCTGCTTATGGCGAATTGTTGGCTGTTCGAATGGCGATCCGAACAATGGAGGGTCTTGTGACATGCAGAGGAGCAGGGCATCCTTTACTTATTTTATCTTGTTCGTTGGTCTATGCTTTGGAGAAAACGATCGAGGATATGATTGCTTTTACGGAACGCGGAGCCGCTCCGCTATCCAAGTATGTGAAGGTGGACGTTACTTATACCGATTATTTGCGTTTATTTATGCTCGTTCATGGAGGAGCGGCGAGCCCGCAGACAGCTGCAAGAATGATAGCAGCTATTGAGCATAATGGGAGCGTCACGTTGTCGGGTGTTCCTACAGCAGTTACTGGAGAAGTGCAAGCGGCCGCTAATCTATGGTTTCTTCCTGGTGCGATGCGAGCACTGGGGAAGCTTGGCTTATTGCAGGGAAAGGTTGATAAAGGCCGATATGAAACGTCGCAAACGGTTGGTTGGTCGTATTAGCCTTCATCGAACAGATGAGCGAGGCAGTATTGTATTGGAAGCAGCGCTTGTTATGCCGCTGCTTCTCCTTGTGCTTGTTATGTTCATTATCATGATTCGCCTCTGTGCGGTTCAAATGGCGTTGCAGTCTACAGCCTCTCAAAGCGTTCGGCAAATCGCAGCTCATATTCATCCAGCCGATTTGGCTGTACAGCAGTCTATGCCTGCTGCTCCTACCGCTTTTTCTCCAGTGAATCTGCCGATGTCGAAGTGGACTGAACTAGCAGCAGAAGCAGCCTCCTGGCTGCCCGATCCAGCTGGCGCGGTTGCATCTGCGGCATTGCGGGGCGATTGGCAGCCGCTCGTGGATGCCGCAGCAACCGAGCTGGGAAGAACAGCTGTTGAGCCATTGCTTCGGCAGTTTGCTGATCAAGCGATTCTTGAAAAGGATCTTATTAAGCTTAGTGGTCTGTCGTTGCCAGATTTGAAGAAGAAGGAAGAGCCCTATCTGACGATTATTGTTGAATATGAGTTTCCTATTCGTCTTCCTCTTCTTAATAAACGGATTGTATTGAGAGAGCAGGCCTCAGAACGGGTATGGATACATGATGCTAATGCGGCTGCGGACCAAGCATCCGATGATGAGGACGTAGTACCGATACAAATTATTTCAATTGAGCCTGCACCTCTGCGGCCGGGCAATAAGGCGACAGTTATTGCCCTTACTTTGCCGAATGAACCGGCCTCCCTCTCCGTAATGTACAAAAGCGGATCAAGCCAGGCTAAGCATTTGGGCGAAGCTATGGCAGATGATAATGGTTATGTCCAATGGACCTGGCTCGTATCAGGAAATACGACACCAGGCATATGGGAGCTGACAGCAGCTTCCTCGTCAGGGGAGAAGGTGTCTATGCATTTTAACGTAGTGAAAAAGGAGCAGGCTCAATGAATATATCACTAATTGCTGCTGCATTATTACTAGCTATTGCCTTGTATACGGATATGAGATGGATGATCATTCCTAACCGGCTAACAGTACCGTTCTTTCTCATAGGCTGTCTCTATCAACTCTTAATAGATGGCTGGTCAGGCGGTATTTATGCCATGGGAGGTGCGGCTGCAGGCTTCATTCCTTTATTGTTCCTGCATTTGGCGAGAGGAATAGGAGCGGGGGACGTCAAGCTATTTGGAGCAGTTGGAGCCTGGGTCGGGGCGATGGCTACGCTGCAATTAATGCTGTACGCAATCCTATATGCCGGCTTATTCGGATTGATTTTACTTATGATCAACAGACCTTTTGCCCAGCGAATGATAGTAGGCGTCAGCTCCTTATTCTTACATAGGTGGGTGGAAGGTAAAGAGGAAGGAAAGCAATGGGGTTCAACTGCGAACGTGACCTCGTTCCCATTCATGCTGGCTGTTGCGCCCGGTGCAATGACGGCTTGGGTATTTGCAGTTTAGATAGAACAGGAGGACGGCAATGTACAGAATTGATTTTGCAATGAATCGTGGTCACGAGATGATTGTGGATCGAGATAACGGAATAAGAAGAGAGGAGCTCGAGGAGGTAGAGCTGAACATGCTTAGGTCTAACCGCATCCCACATTTACTACCGCTCGAATGGTTCGAGTTAGATGGACGGGTGACCTTCCGTTACGCTCTATCTGGCAGGAGAATGCTTTCCCACCGATTGGCTATGCAATCCTTGACGATGGAGCAGTTCTATATGATGCTATTAGGCGTTGTTGAAGCTTTGGATGAATGCAGGCATTATATGCTGCGGCCAGAGGGCTGCTTGCTTGATGATCAGTATCTATTCATTGGAGAGCAATGGAATGATATTTGTATGGCGTATATTCCATTAAAGCAATCAGAGCAATCGATTGCTGGAAACGCTAATTTATTATCTTTGGTTGTCCGCTGGACAGCACATATTAGCGCTATTCACGGAGTTGGACTTCAACGCCTGCTGCAGTTGCTGAACCAGAGTAATTGGCCGCTTGCAGAATTGCGATTGGCATTGCTTGAATTGCTTGGCAACTCTATTACTGCTCCGATACTTCATGCCCCAGTGCCTGATAGCTCCCGTGTAGTTTTTGATGCTCCTCTGTCTTCTATACCATCTAAGACGGAGGAAGTGCGATCTTTAGCTTCATCTGATAGTCAGCCCTTATTTAGAGATGAATATATAGAGAAAGATGATCTCAAGGATGAGGAGAACACGCAAGAGGAAGGAGATCGAAAGCGCCGCTTGATCATGACGGCAATTCTAGTAATCGCTATAGTGATTGCTTGGAAATTTATTTACTTATCCTCTTATACAAAAAACAGCTTATTCATTAGTCTGGGTTTGACCTTATTATGTACGGCTGTACTTTTGTATATATGGACGAGGAGGGAGTCTGCTTCTCTTCTCATTACTAAGGATTGGAAGGATCAGGATTACGAAGAGAGGAACCCGGATTCTACTTATATCCGACCGCACTCTTCAGGCACAAGTGCAGCAACTATAGGTGCTGCAAGGACAAGTGTAGAAAGCAGCAAACAGGATATTTGGAATCATCTAGCTTATTCAGATTCGATACTGAATGAAGGACATGAGGAACAGGATAAATCGTTGGAGCAAGCAGATAGATTCCGCCCGTATCAGCAACAAGCAGATCAGACAGTATTGTTAGGCCAAACGAAAGAAGAATTAAATGGGAAGAGCAAAAGACTTGTTTTATATCGGGAGTGGGGTGGAAGCAGCGGCCCATTGTCTTGGCAAGGGGAGAGATTTACGATTGGGAGACTTGGCGAGCATGTGAGTTTTGAAGAAGAGGCACCAGGTATATCGAGGCTTCATCTGGAGATTGATCATTTGAAAGGAGTACTTCAAGCGAAGGATCTTGGTTCACGCAACGGCAGCATGTTGAATGGGCAAGTAATGATTCCCTATAAAGCCTATCCAGTCAACATAGGCGATATTATTCAGCTTGCTGGCAGAAGTGGTCCGAAATATGAGCTGAGGTGATATTCAAATAGAATATTAACCTACACACAACAGCTAAAAACACCAAATAGGCAGAGCTTTTGCAAGAGTTACTGATCCTTTTAGTGAGAAGTTTTATTCGTTAGCTCTGCGAGAGCACTGTGAATAGTGGGGTACCGGAATTCAAAGCCATGCTCAAGCGCCTTGCGAGGAGTTGCATATTGTCCATCCAGCAAGAGCGTAGATAATTCACCAAGCACGGTCTTCATTAGGAAAGCTGGTGTAGGAAACCAATGGGGCCTCCCGATTGCTTGACCAAGCGCACGGCCAAATGCATCATTCGTTACAGGCTCTGGAGCCGAAGCGTTAACAGGGCCTTGTATATGTCGATTGTCCAAGCAAAATAGAATGAGATTGACGATATCTGCCAAATGAATCCAAGACAGCCATTGCGCACCGCTGCCAAGACGACCGCCTGCGAATAATCTATGAGGTAAGGCCATTAAAGGAAAAGCACCGCCTGCTTTGTTGAGCACGACGCCGACTCTTAGCTTCACAAGCCGATCGACGGCGATACCATCTGCGGCCTTCTCCCATTGCTGAACAACTTGCGAGAGGAAATCAGTCACGACGGTAGGGCTGGACTCATCGAATTTTTTTGTTAATGAACTTCCATACGCAGAAATACCGGAAGCGTTAACGACCACTTCCGGTTTCTGTGTGAGTTGTTGGATTAAGTTCGAAATACGGGCAGCAGCATCTAATCTGGAGTTTAGAATTCGTTGTTTAGCTGCTGCTGTCCAACGCTGATTGATCGATTCACCGGCTAAATTGACGATGCCGTCGATGCCATCAAGCGTATAAGGATGCTCAGCTAGCTTGTTCCAGGTAATGTAATGGAGTCTATCCTTATGATCGGAGCCTTTAGTATGCTCTGATCGCGAAATGACCCACACCTCATCCCCTCGGTTATGCAAGGCTTGCACCAATGCTTTTCCGACAAACCCAGTACCTCCAGTAACGGCAACCCGCATTTCGTTCACCCTTTATTTATTCTATTTTGTCCAGCTTCTTCAGCCAGAATTGAGTAACATCAGCATCTATTTTCTTCTCTGTATACTCGAACTTAATCTTGGAATCAGGCTCTAATTTGTTAAGCGTATCAGAGAGTTCATCTGTGAATTGCAAAGCCATTGGTCCGTCGCTAGTAATAACCTCAATGGAATGTGTATCCATCATACCGCTATATGTTCCCTCAGCTGTTTTCACAGCAGCATCGTCGTTTCCATTCGGCTTGTCTTTATCTGTAGCTTCAGGTGCAGCATTATCAGGTTCTGATACCCCGCTATTCGCATCGTTACCGTCTTCCCCCAGATTGCTGTCTCCTGGCGTCTCAACTGCATCGCCTGGTTGTTCCAATGATGCTCCCGGATTTGTGTTGTTCGGAGTCTTATTGTTACCATCTCCACATGCTGAAGCTGTCAGCATGATAGCTAGAAGAACGGCGCTCGTTACGACCAAGCGATTCTTCTTCTTACTCTTCGTTGTTGTCATAGTACAACCACCTCCTGCCTTTATATAACGAAAGCAAGCCGCATAAAGTTCCAAACGTTTTGTTAAGACGAATAGAAACCCTGAGTTTGCTTCCTACTAATTACACAGGATAAGCGGTACTCAAACAACAAAAAGAGCTATTCACTATTTGTTCAATAAATGCTTGTAGGGCGCGTAATCAATGCCTTTCCGATCGAGAAAAGTGACAAGGCTGCGATAATCCCGCTTCGGTGTTGCACGTATGTATCCTTCGATGCAATGCGCTTGTGTAACTTCTGTTGCTCCGTTATCTATAGCTACTTGCCCGATTCTGGCAGCAATGGAATGTTTGGCAATATCGCGGAAAGCAGTAGGAACGGGAGATACTAACTCATCGAGAAATTGCTTAGCCTCGTTCGTCCACATGCTGCGGCTGCGTTCGACCCAATAATTTTGCCAATCCAGCTTGGACTTGCCGTCACGTTGGGGCAGCACCTTGAGAAATTTGCGGAACATGAAGAAGCCGCCGATGGCCATTGCGCCAACCATTACAACAGCCCAAAATATAATGAAATACATAAACCAATCAGGAGTTGTTTTCATATCGACCTTCACCTCAGCAAGAATTATACCGTATTCCAAGATTTATTTCATTCCTAAAGATTTATTTCGATATTCCTTTGAAATTACCTTGATAAATAAGGTCTCAGATCATGCGTATGCCTCAAGCCGTATGGGGTCATACGTGTATTATTAATTTTTTCTTTTTATATGAATTTATAGAGTTTACGGAAAGAACAAGAGTGAATTAAAAAACCTGCCACTAAGGGCAGGGTGGATTCTATTATTCAGGTCGCTTAACTTGAAGCGGGGGTGGGATAAGCCAACCCTTTTCTTTATTTAACTCCAGTATCTTAACGCCTATTGCCGTTTTGGCAAGATGATATTTAGCAAATAGCGCACCAATATCTTCTCTAATGGACTGACCCATTGCTTGACTACAAGCTACCAGCCCTAATGCTGCGTCAGCCGCAATTTTAGCGGCAATTTCAGGATCAGAGAATCTTGCACCTGCTGGAATGTCTTCAAGTTTAACTGGCGGCCTTTCCGGCAATATTGGCGTAGGAGTTATCCCGTTTTCAGTAAGCAGAGTATCGAGTTCTTTAATCTCCAGCTTAGCTTGATCAATGAGAGCATCCAGTATTTTTTTTAACTCCTTATCACCAGCGTGGTTTAGGAATGCTTGGTAGCATGAAAGTGCTCCTTTAGCTACAGAAGAGGCTGTCCAAACACTAAATATTTCACCATAGTGCATAGGTTCTTCTTTAGGATTACCGCTTAAAATTCCCATTTCATATCGCTCCCTTAATTCTTGGTTTTGAACAAATTTAATATGCTCAACAACATAGAAATAATTCAGTGAAAAGGAGCAGTAGCTATAATCAATCATTTGTTTTAGTTCATTAAAGAACCCTCCCGTTAAATGGAGGGTTCATGAAAAAAGATTTTAGGTATGTTCTCTGTCGCGGCTTCTTAATCCGAACAAGCCTGCTAAGCCGAGTAAGCCGAGCCAGCCCCAATTGAAATCATTGTCGTCTGTTGCGGCATTTGCCCGGTAATTGTTCGCGTTGATCCCCCGATTATTGCGATCTGTATCATAACCATTCATTTGATGAGTATTCGTTGTACTGTTTGTTCCATATCCATTCATTGGATTGTTATTTAACGTTTCCATTTGGCTTGATTGCTCTGCAAAGGCTGGCATAGAAAGTGCGAAGGACAAAATTGCAATGAAAAACAGTGAACATAATGTTTTCATTTGAGCTAAAACCCCTTTTCAATTCGAATTTTGTACGCTTATAAGCTTCCCTTGAAAGAACGTACTTATTCTCTAATTGTCTTTTTCACCTCGTAAGCTGCTTTATTATGTGCCTTCGAAAAAACGCAATAAATTGACCTTCCGTATAAAACAAGGATTTTGATGCAATGAAGGTTTAGTTTGCGCAATGTTGGCCTTACTAGATTTATTTCGACATTCCTTGTAAAATAAGGTTTGATCAACCGAAAGGGGAGTTTAGAAGTATGTTGAAAATTGGTTCCCATGTTTCTTTTTCGGACAAAGGGCTGCTGACTGCGGCCAAAGAGGCAATATCCTATGGTTCGAGCTCATTCATGATTTATACCGGGGCACCGCAGAATACCCGGAGAAAGCCGATCGAATCTTTATATATTGAAGAAGGCAAAGCCGCAATGGGACAGGCCGGTATAAATGAGATTGTCGTACACGCACCTTATATAATAAATCTGGCCTCTTATAAAGAAGATACGTTCGAGCTTGCTGTGCGATTTCTTCAAGAGGAAATTCGCCGGACGCATCATATTGGCGTTAATAATATTGTTCTGCATCCAGGTGCTTTTACAGACAAGGACGCAGAGTACGGTATTTCCAGAATCGCCGAGGGCCTGAATGCAGTATTGGAAGGCACGAAGGAAACGACCGTGAATATTGCACTGGAGACAATGGCAGGCAAAGGCACAGAAATCGGCCGCAGCTTCGAGGAGCTGGCTGCCATTATAGATAAGGTTCAGTATAATGACCGTCTGACTGTATGTATGGATACCTGCCATATGCATGACGCCGGCTATGATTTGATCGGGAATCTGGATGGCGTTTTGAAGCATTTTGATGAAGTAGTTGGACTAAATCGTGTAGCCGTTGTTCACGTGAATGACAGCAAAAACCCGCAGGGGGCTGGCAAGGACCGCCATACGCCAATAGGCGCAGGATTCCTTGGCCATGAAGCGATCCAGAGAATCGTGCATCATGAAGCGCTTGCTGGACGCCCATTCATCTTGGAGACACCGTGGATTGGAAAAAATGATAAGACGCAGCGCCCGATGTATGAGGCGGAGATTGCTTTGCTGCGCGGCGACGCCATGGAGCGATTCGGACAAGACTTCTTCGATCACGTAGAGCGTCTGCATCATTTCTTCGGCAAGCTGGAAGTGGACCCTCGCATGTTCGTCCTCTCCACTTGGGAGATGCTCAAAAACGATGCGAAAGCCAAAAAAGCCGATCCTCGTGAGCCGATGGAACGCCTGTATGATCTGGTTGCAGCTGGTGATGCTCTTCCAACTGAGCTGACCGAGGAGCAAGTTAACCAACGGATTACAGCATGGTTCGCAGGCAAGCAGCTGCTGGTTACTGTCTAAGCCCTAACAGCAAGAAGCACACACAATTATATGTAGGAAGGGAAGTTTGACATAGATGTCGTCTTCAACCAATCAATTACAGCCGTCCGCTCCTATGAGCGGACGGGCACGCATGCTGATCTCCTGCCCGGACAGATCGGGAATCGTGGCAGCCGTGTCCCATTTTTTATATGAGCATGGCGCGAATATCGTACAGTCTGATCAATATACGATGGACCCGGAAGGCGGTATGTTCTTCATTCGCTTCGAGTTCGATCTGGCAGATATGGACAAGGAGCTTCCTATTCTGGTGGAGGATTTCGGCCGCGTAGCCGATCGCTTCGATATGAAATGGCATACGTTCCGTGCAAGCCGCAAGAAGCGTCTTGCGATCTTCGTATCCAAAGAGGATCATTGCCTGATGGAGCTGCTCTGGCAGTGGAAAGCCGGCGATCTGGATGCCGATATTTCAATGGTGATAAGCAATCATTTGGATATGAAGGAGATGGTCGAGTCCTTCGGCATTCCTTATCATCACATCCCGGTAACAGCCGATACCAAAGCAGAGGCAGAGCGCAAGCAGCTTGAGGTTGTAGCTGACAAGGCTGATCTTATCGTGCTTGCTCGCTATATGCAGATTATTTCTCCGAAATTTATTGAGCAATTTCCGAATCGCATCATTAATATTCATCACTCGTTCCTGCCAGCATTTGTTGGAGGTAAGCCCTATGCACAGGCGTATACGCGCGGCGTGAAGATTATCGGTGCTACTGCCCATTATGTAACGGAAGAGCTGGATGGCGGACCGATCATCGAGCAGGATGTTCAGCGTGTCAGCCATCGCGATAATGTAGTTGAGCTCAAGAGAATAGGCCGCACAATCGAACGTGTTGTACTTGCACGTGCTGTGAAGTGGCATCTTGAGGACCGTATCATTGTCCACCAGAACAAGACTGTCGTGTTTAATTAATCCCGAATCTGGACCCTCTCAGTCTCAATTATGATGGTAATATGGTAATGACCAGTTCGGAATGGTACAATATTCAAAGCTATTGCGCTAACTCACCTGCGCTATTGATAACGTTGAAGAGCACGAAAGACACAGCTTGATCAAAGGATCTTAGGAGGAAATGCAATGACAGTTACTCAGAAATCGATTGACCAGCTTTCGATAGACACGATTCGTACACTTGCAATTGATTCAATCGAGAAAGCAAAATCCGGACATCCCGGCATGCCGATGGGCGCCGCTCCAATGGGCTACCAACTGTTTGCAAAAAATATGACGCATAACCCATCGAACCCGACCTGGATTAACCGCGACCGTTTCGTATTGTCCGCAGGTCATGGCTCGATGCTGCTGTATAGCTTGCTTCATTTGTCCGGCTATGATCTGCCAATTGAAGAATTGAAAAACTTCCGCCAATGGGGCTCCCTTACACCGGGTCATCCGGAGTTCGGCCACACAGCTGGTGTTGATGCAACAACTGGTCCATTGGGACAAGGCGTTGCAATGGCAGTCGGCATGGCGATGGCAGAGGCTCAGCTGGCTGCTACATATAACAAAGAGAATTTCAAAGTGATTGATCACTTTACTTACTCTATCTGCGGCGATGGTGATTTGATGGAGGGCATCTCTCATGAAGCGGCTTCCTTCGCAGGCCATTTGCAGCTCGGTAAGCTAGTGGTGCTGTATGATTCTAATGATATTTCTCTAGATGGCGAGCTTAGCTTGTCTTATTCGGAGAGTGTACAGAAGCGGTTCGAAGGCTATGGCTGGCAAGTTCTTCGCGTAGAGGATGGCAATGACCTTAACGCACTTGCGCAGGCTGTATCGGAAGCGCAAGCTGAACTTAGCAAACCGACCCTGATTGAAGTGAAGACGGTTATTGGCTACGGCAGTCCCAATAAAGGCGGTAAAGGCGGTCACCTGGGTACGCACGGATCACCGCTCGGCGCTGACGAGACTAAGCTGACGAAGCAATTCTACGGCTGGTCCGAGGAGCATCAGTTCCATGTGCCGGATGAAGTATATGCACATTTCGCAGAAGTGAAGAAGAATGGCGAGCAAGCGAATGAGCAGTGGAATGCTTTGTTTGCTGCTTATAAGCAAGCTAATCCAGAGCTGGCAGAGCAATTCGAGAATGCAATCTCGGGTCAATTGCCTGAAGGCTGGGATGCTGATCTGCCTGCATATTCGACTGAGGACAAGCCATTGTCTACTCGTGTTGCATCGGGTAATGCACTTAACGGTCTAGCTGCTAAGAACCCTAATCTAGTTGGCGGTTCTGCTGACCTTGAGAGCTCGACAATGACGCATCTGAAAGGCCTGACTCAATTCAAGCCTGGCAGCTATGATGGCCGTAATATTTACTTCGGCGTTCGGGAATTTGGGATGGCTGCTGCAATGAATGGTATTACGCTGCATGGTGGACTGAAGGTATTCGGAGGTACGTTCTTCGTATTTACAGACTATCTGCGTCCTGCAATACGCTTGGCGGCACTGATGAAGCTGCCAGTAGTCTATGTACTGACTCATGATAGTATTGCAGTTGGCGAAGATGGACCTACGCATGAGCCAATCGAACAATTGGCTTCGATCCGTATCATCCCTGATTTGACGGTTATTCGTCCTGCTGATGCTAATGAGACATCTGCAGCTTGGGCTTATGCGATTGAGAATCAAGACAATCCGGTAGCGCTGGTGCTGACACGTCAGAACTTGCCGATCCTAGAAGGTACTGTATCAGGCGCTCGTGAGAATGTCGGTCGCGGTGCTTATGTTGTATCGGATGCTGCGAATGGTCAGCCTCAAGCTCAAATTATTGCGACAGGCTCCGAGGTTCAACTTGCGGTTGCCGCACAGCAAGCACTTGCTGAGGAAGGCATTCAAGTTCGTGTAATCAGCATGCCTAGCTGGGATCTGTTCGAGAAGCAGGATCAAGCATATAAAGATTCCGTATTGCTTCCAGAGGTGAAAGCTCGCGTTGCTGTTGAGATGGCCCATCCATTTGGCTGGGAACGCTATGTAGGTGACAAAGGCGTAATTATCGGTATCGATCGCTTCGGCGCTTCGGCACCTGGCGATCGCGTAATCAAAGAGTATGGATTTACCGTAGAGAATGTTGTAAGCAAAGTAAAAGCTGTACTATAGAGGAGAGCTGGACGAAGATGTCGCAATTCGATAATGTAACGGTGATTAAAGAAGCTAATGTTTACTTTGACGGTAAAGTAACAAGCCGTGCGGTGTTGTTCGCGGACGGTACGAAAAAAACGTTAGGCATCATGCTCCCTGGCGAATATGAGTTTGGCACGGATTGTGTTGAGATTATGGAGATTCTTGCTGGTGACCTGAAGGTTCTTCTTCCAGGTGAAACGCAGTGGCTGCATATTCAAGGCAAAGGCGAGTTCACAGTAGCTGCTAATACGAAGTTCAAGCTTCAAGTAACTGCGGTATCTGATTATTGCTGCTCGTATATTACGGAGTAATTATGGCATAGAAGGAGGGCTGTCCCATATGGGGCGGCCTTCTTTTTTTATGGAGAAATTCATGAAATTGATATGGAATAGTCAAGGTTTCGTGACATTCCAAGTAGAAACCGAATTGTTTTTGTCCACAAAATCGGATAAGGTGGAGATAGCCTCGTATAAAAGGAGAGTCCTAATGAAAGAACGTAATTACACCCCATTGATTGCTGTTTTATCAGTTGTGCTTGTTCTGATTATAACGGTATTGTTTTTCTTGCCGGCTTATGATGGAGAGCTTCATTTTGATGTTACGATCCTTCCGCTGCTCAATGCGATATTCAATTGTTTTACATTCATATCGTTAGTTGTAGCGCTAGTTGCCATCTTGAAAAAGAACGTTAAGCTTCATCGCCGTTTCATTGCCGCAGCTTTTACATCGACAACCTTATTTCTCGTCTCCTATGTCGCTTATCATTATTTGACAGAGTCGACCAAATATGGCGGGGAAGGTGTAATGCGCGGAATTTACTTCTTCGTATTGCTGACTCATATCCTATTAGCAATTGTCGTTGTGCCATTGGCGCTTTTATCGGTTGCACGCGGTCTGTCTATGCAGATTGAGAAGCATCGCCGCATTGCGAGATGGACGATGCCGATCTGGCTGTACGTCAGCTTTACAGGCGTTGTAGTGTACTTAATGATATCGCCGTATTATTAATAAATAAGGGGCTGTCCTAAAAGTCATGAAGATGATTTTTGGGACAGCCCCTTTATTTCAAAAGTAGTGTTATTTTTACAGGTAGAAGGAGGAACAACTCCAGGAACCGTAGGACCACTCCCATGAACCCATGAACCCATGAACCCATGAACCCATGAACCCATGAACCCATGAACCCATGAACCCATGAACCCATGAACCCATGAACCCATGAACCCATGAACCCATGA
>NZ_JBXENX010000014.1:0-127046 GCF_059383895.1 Paenibacillus sp. J22P59 | reverse complement strand
TCCGAATCCATGGGTCTATCCAGTATATGACCCCGTTTCAGTGTGAAAAAAGGTATTATGAACAGCTTCAAGTTTCCTAATAAATGTGTCCACTTTCTTGACAGAAATACAACCATTGCTCGACTAATAAGTCTGGCTTCACTAATCCCGGATTATTCCAGAAGCGAAGAAATAAAAGCGTAATCAGCTGCATTAATTAGCGAAAGCACTTCATTCAGGCGTTCAATGTTAGTTATTAGATGTGAGATGTTAAGTCTTAAGTGTTAGCTATCAGATGCTAGGGTGCATGCCCTACCCGGTGTCCCAGAAGAAAAAGATGACTTGTTAATCATCGCCACAGGTACAGAAGGAAGATATTACGCAATTTGGTGAATCGTAGTTCTCTGTTCGAGCATCTATCGAGTGAAAAAGTGGAGATAGTGATCCTAAGCTCATTAGTGGAGAATACCATTGCTCGACTAATAAGCCTAGCTTCACTAATCCCGGATTATGCCCGTTGCGAAGCAATAAAAGCGTAAACAACTGCGCTAATTAGCGAAAGCACTTCATTCAGGCGTTCAATGTTAGTTATTGGATGTGAGATGTTAAGTCTTAGGTGTTAGCTATTAGATGCTAGGGGACATGCCTTCCCCTATCCCAGAAGAAAAAAGATGACTTGTTAATCATCGCCACAGGTACAGAACGAAGAAATTACGCAATTTAGTGAATCGTAATTCTCTGTTTGAGCGCCTATTGAGTGAAAAAGTAGAGCTAGTGACGCTAGGCTCATTAGTGGAGAATACCATTGCTCGACTAATAAGTCTGGCTTCACTAATCCCGGATTGTGCCCTCAACGAAGCAATAAAAGCGTAATCAGCTTCGTTAGTTAGCGAAGACACTTCACTCAGGCGTTCAATGTTAGTTATTGGATGTGAGATGTTAAGTCTTAGGTGTTAGCTATTAGATGCTAGAATACATGCCTTCCCCTATCCCAGAAGAAAAAACAGGTATCTTCCACACGCGCGAACAGCTCGTGCAAAGGACACCTGTTTTCAAAATAATAGCCTCGTCTCCCTACAGCCTATACTTCCTTCCGAGTGAAGTAGAGAAGGCCTCCGGCTGCAAATAAAATCAAGCTCCCCATAATCGTAATGAGTATACTCTCCAAAGGCAGAGTAAAGGCTCCGAAATCCATCGATCCCGTCGGAAGCATTGCAAGCGCCGGTTGAGCCCATGGGTAGTAGGGGCCGTATGTCGCTGAATTAACGATCAGCATGTTCGGGAGCGTCAGCATAACATTAATAGCTAACGGAGCGGCGAAGCTGCTCCATCCAATGGATGCCCATAACTGAAGAGCGGCAAGCGGCAGACAAGCAAGCCAACCGCATAGAACGCTAGGCAGCAGGGTATCCCAAGGAACTCCTCCCTCTATCCCTTGATAGGCCGACACGATTAGCACTCCGCCAAGGAACAGCAGCTGCGTTGCAGCAAGCAGCAGTGCGACAACTATAAACTTCGCCATATATAAGGTGGTCCGAGAAACAGGAAGCGTCAGCAGCTGCTTCCAGCCTCCCCCGCCATGCTCGTATCGGCATACGAATGCCGAGAATATCCCTGTTAAGATGGGCAGGAGCAAGAGGGCATGCAGAGTGGCCATAGTCGATAGTAAAAAAACAAATTTCATATCTGTCGGAACCTCATCCTGAGAGGAAAGAATGCCAATCAGTACAGCAAGCAGAGGACTGATCGGCACTAGCAGCCATATCAACGATTTGCCCAGCTTCAACCGTTCGGAAGCAAGCATTCGGAAGAACGTCAGCATCTTTAGTCCACATCCTTTCTATTAAAGTGAAGGAGGGCGGGAATAAGAAGGATCAGTCCAGCCAGCACGCCCGCGAAAGCAAACCATTCATAATGAGGCCCACTGTAGCTAAGTGAAGGCCAGTTAATTGGCAGCCATTCCGCTATCGGGAACATCGAGAAGACAGCCATCACAACACCTAGTGTTATTGGCAGCGCCTGATTCTTGAAGGTCATGCACAGCCATAGCAGCAGTGCCAATACCGGTAGTGCTGCCAAGAACGGATAAAAACAGAGCCTTGCCATATCCCATATAGGGAAGTCAGTTCCAAACTTCAACATGAGGCCTAGCAGCACCGTACCGAGCATTAGAAGTAGGCAAGAGACCGTAAGCAGAATAACGCTAAGCAAGAACTTTGCTCCGAATACGGCACTTCTTGAGACAGGAAGCGCCAATAGCTGCTTCCATGAGCCCGTGGTATGCTCAACATTGGCGAGCAGCGAGCTGACCAGCGTAATGCCGAGGTAAAGTGCAATCGGGACGAACATGAATATATTGTCCAGCAATGCGCCCCATAGATCATCGGCATATTGCGTCGTCAGATAGTCATAGCGAAGACCAAAGTTAAGCGCCTGCATCGCGATAAGGCCAAGGGGGCCTAGGCAGATAAGGAACCACAGCCCTTTACCGCGGATTTTTAGCAAATCAGACGATAATACTTTGCCTATCATAAGCGCTTACCCTCCCCAACAATTTGGAGAAACAGGTCTTCAAGGGACTTTCTCTTCTCTTCGACACGATAGATGGCATGGTCTCTCTCCACTAATTCCTTCACCAGCATTCCAACATTTCTGTCATTGGTCTGCTGCAATAGAATGGTGGATTCGGCAAGATCAGCATCCATCCCGTATGACTGCAAGACAGCCAATGCTGCTTCTGGTTCAGATACTCGCAAGGCTATCGTTCCTTGTGCCTGCTGCTGCAAGTTGACGATTGTATCTTGGAATACAAGCTCACCCTTACGAATGATGCCGACTGTTCCTGCCATCTGCTCTACTTCACTCAACAAGTGGCTTGATATAAGGACCGTGATGCCATGCAGCTTCGGCATGCTTTTGATAAGCTCACGGATTTCGAGAATGCCGGAAGGATCGAGTCCATTCGTCGGCTCATCCAGAACAAGCAGCTCCGGGTTACCCAGCAGAGCACTTGCAATGCCTAGACGCTGCTTCATCCCTAGGGAATAGCCTTTGACAGAGCGCCTCGCGTCCTTCGTCAGGCCAACAATGTCCAGCACTTCGCTAATCTTCGTTTTCGGAACGTCGATGATCCGGCGGATCGCCTCCAAATTGTCTATTGCCGTCAGATGCCCGTAGTAAGAAGGGTACTCCACAAGTGAGCCAACTTTACGCAGTATTGCGATTCGTTCCTTGCGCAAGGATTTGCCGAAAATATGAACCGTGCCCTTCGAAGGCTTGATTAAACCAAGCAGCATTCGAATCGTTGTTGTTTTCCCTGCACCATTCGGCCCCAGAAATCCATATATATCGCCTTTAGCAATTTTTAAGTTCAGGTTGTTAACGGCATAGCGTCCTTTATATTTTTTGCTAAGTCCTTTCGTTTCAATTATCCAATCCTTCACGATAATCACCTCGGAATTAACAATAACGCACCAAGGTTAAATCGGAAGGCCGGCAAGTTTAAATTTGGTTTAAAAAATAAGGGGCATCCGATTGAGCATAAATAAAGACGCGCGTTCCCGCATCCGAACTGTCCGAATGCCAAGCTAATCCCATTTCATGAATCAGGTAATCGACAATCGCAAGCCCTATGCCAGCTCCCTTGCCAAGGGAGGGAGAAGCCAGCCCTTGACCATGATCCGCAACGACCAGCGCCACCTTCTCCTGCCTCTGCTCGAGCATAATTCCGATATATTGGCCCTGAGCGGCATGCCTCACCACATTTTGGAACAGATTATCAAGAATGCGCCGGAAGGCCTCTTTGTCCACCTGCCAGAGCAAGGTTTGCTCCTGCACATCCACGACGGCTTCGATTCCTTCCTTTTCCCATAAAGGGTACCAAGCAGCTGCGCTCTCCCTCACAAGCCGTAGCACATCCAGCCGTTCCAGCTTAAGCGGATAACGTCCGCTTGCCATCAGGGTGTACGATTGCAAATTCTCGATTAATCCGCCTAAGCCGCTTATTTTTTTCTCCATCTGCTTTAACGATTCTTGTCCGACAGCACTTAACTCCTCTTTGCGCAGAGAATAGATATGGCCATTGATTACGGTAAGCGGTGTACGCAAATCATGCGATAGATTAGAGATTAGCCGTTTGCGCAGCTCCTCCTCCTCTTGCTGCCGCCGCCGACTGTCTCTTAGCTGCTCTACCATCTGATTGAATGCGTCCTCCAGCTGGCCGATCTCATCCTGCTTCTTCTGTGTGATCAACATGGGCAATCCATCATGATCATGCTGGGTCATCGCTACTTGAAGCCGAAGAAGACGTTTGCGAATATGTCTAAAGAATAAGAACGACAGGGCAATGAAGAAGCTGAACAAAATAAATATAAAGAGAATATAAAAAGGCGCCTCCATCCCAATCGGCGAATCCTGCTGCAATAGAGATCTTGGCATCTGCAGAACCATGAAGCCCGGACCCTGATTATTCTCGCCAATAAAAGCAACAACCGTGAAAGGATCGCCATCTATATGCGCTTTCATAAAATGTATAGCATCCGAGGATGTCCACTCCACCGGAAGCTGCTCCTGCACGGATAGCTGCAGCTGTGTCTTGCCGTCAGAATCCACCCAGAACAAAGAAGCCTCCGGATATTTCACCTTGAGCTCTTCAAGCTTCTGGTCCATTTGCTCAGGCGTTCTTCCTCCTAGCCCTGCTGCCTCCAGATGCCACATCTTCTCCAGTTCCATCCCGTTCCCATACTTTAGACCAGCAGATTCTTGCTTGCTTATCACATCGTCCGTTACCAAATAAACGATACTAGCCAGCGGGAAAATGATCGGTATAAACAGAAATGCGAATAAAATAATAAATAAATAACGGGACAGCAAAGACTGATGGAATTTGGTCTTGCCAGCAAGCCATCGCTGCTTCCTCTTCATGCTCTCACCCGGTAACCAATTCCTCGAACCGTCTCGATGACCTCCGGAGCAGCAGGGTCCCGCTCTACCTTTTCACGCAAATAACGAATATGCACCATGAGCGTCTTATCCCCCTCTAGGTAAGACTCTCCCCATACCGCTTCATAGATTTGCTCCTTCGTCATAATCTGTCCCAAGTGACGAAGCAGGTACATGAAAATATGAAATTGCTTCCCCGTCAAAGTGACCTCCTCGCCAGTCTCGCCGTTTACCACCCGATTCTCCTTCTCATAGACAAGGAGATGCTTGATGGCGATCGGTCCTGCGTCCTCGCTTGAGCCGAAGCGGCGAAGCAGCACTTCAATCCGGGCAGTCAGCTCTTCTGGATGGAACGGCTTGGTCAAATAATCATCAGCGAACTGCAAGCCCTGCAGCTTGTCATCAATAGACGTTCTTGCGGACAGCATCATAAGAGGAATGCTGGAATCCGCTTTTTTCAAGCGCTGTCCGATCGTGAAGCCGTCGAGCCCGGGCAGCATCACATCCAGAATGACCAGTCCGCAGCCCTTCGCTTCCTCCACTGCGCGTTCCCCGCTAGTCAGCCATTTGACCGCATAGCCCCGTTCCTGCAAGTGATTGCTCACGAAGCTGCCAATCTCTTCATCATCCTCTATGTATAAAAGCATTACACTCATCGCCTCAGCCCGCCTTTCTCGCTTAACATACTTTCGATCATAGGCGCCGCTATTTCCATTTGTCAAATGGATCTGGTCCCTGTTCCACCGTCCGCGCACAACAGTGCTATAATAAGTATATTTATTAATTAGACTATTCTCTCGGGAGACTCATAATTATGAATTCGACTATTGCACAATGGCATGAACAATTCACGAAGCATACCGCGTTCTTGGCAGGCAGCACCCGCAACCAGCAATATGTAAAGGATGCTCTAGCAGCTATTCATCGCCTGCAACCCTTTATGCCGCCTGTGGACGAGCTCATACACGAGCTTCATGCCCATCTGTTCGTGCTGGAGCAATTGCTGAATCTGACACCCAGCCCTTCCCTTTATGCCGGGTCTTTCACTGGCTACCATACCCATATCGCAATTACCGAGGTGCAGGCAGCTATGGCGGAGCTTTTCTCTCGCAAGCTTACCTTGGCAGACAACCCAGAAGGCTGGCAGCTGCTTGCCCAGACGAGAGCTTATCTGCGCAGCCGAATGCTGTCTACTACGCTCACGAAGCCTTATTTCTCCGTCCCTTATTATGGGCTGTGGCGGAATTGGATTCGCCCTGCGCTGCCTGATTCCAGCTTATATTCCGAGGAACTGCAGCTATTGCAGGCTCCGCAGGATGAGCGAGGCACTGCCTATTCCCGCTATGCAAGGGTGCTCGCTCAGAGCTGGATGAATTTTTATTTGGCGAATGATCAAGATGCTCTCGACGGCCTTGACACAGCGAACCGAACTTTAGAGCTATCGGCCGACGATTTGTTTCATTTCCTAACGGCACTAGCGGAGACGGAGGATTGGCAGCGGCTATTACTATGGTTAGTTAAGACAGCTCCTCTGCTCAATAGTCTGCGATACGAGCAATATTTCGATTATTGGGATATAGTACTGCAGCACCTCCCAGATGCGGAGCCGCATATGTGGACTGCTCTCATTCAAATGCTCCCTAGTGCCAGCTCTGTCTATGAGGAGAAGCTGCTGTTGTATGGGCGCTTGCAGGAATGGACCGATTATCAGCTCAGCACCCGGAAAGAGCCGTTGGATTATCGGGTTGCCGTATTTGCGCCTCTTGAGAAGAACAGCCCTGAGCTGCTGCTGCCCTTCTATCATCAAGCTGTAGAAAGACATGTGCTGATGAAAAACAGAGATAATTATAAAGCGGCAGTGAAGCTTATGAAGCGATTAGCCAAGCTCTATAAAAAAACGAAAAAAGAAGAACGCTGGGAGCAATTCCTAACCGCGTTCCTTGCACGCTACAGCAGGCTTCGCGCTCTGCAGGAAGAGCTTCGGAAAGGAAAGCTGATACCATGAACCCTTATACGAAATCCATCACTGTCCATGTCAGTTTGAGCACGCATGGCGATGCGCTGTTCTATGCCATGACTGACAGGCATCGCCATGTAGCCGGTCTCGACCTGAAGCAGCTGCTCTTCGCTTGGCATGAAGCTTCCTTCTACGGCACGGAGCTTGAGATTCAACAGGTGCAGGATGTAGAGCTTGTCCTTCTGCCCGCTGAGCAGGTGCTTCCCTTCTTCGCGGAATGCAAGCTTCTAATCCATATACAGTGGGAATGGGACGAGCAAGCTCAAGCCGTTCTTCAGCTTGCTCCCTTGATGGCAGCTTGTCTAGAGTCACAGCACTATGTGCCCCGCTTCTCTGTGTTCCGCGCAGGAAGGCTGCAATGGACTTGGGAGCATGCGGAATTAGATACGCAGCTGCAAGCCTTGCTGGAGCAATCCGACATAGATGCCAGCCTGGATGAAGGCCTGCACGCTGCATTCTCGGCTGCTGTGTACCATCAACACTACGGAAGCGAAGCGGCAAATGCCGATCTGCGAAGAGAATACCCGCTGCTGTTCACCAAAGAGCAGACAAGCTTAGCTGGTATGGACGCACAAGCATGGCTGATTGCAATTGGCTGGAAGACCGATCAGGCGCCCTTCCGCCCTCTACTTCAGCTATTGGAGCCAGAAGATAGCGAAGCAGATTGGCAGCTCACGCTGACTTTGCAGGATAAGCGTGATCCGGCGGTTCTTGTACCCGTACGGCTATCTGAGGCTGGGGAAGCATCCGGCTCTTGGCCTCCCGCTTGGTCTTCAGCTGTACACGAGCGCTCGCCCGGCTGGCTGGAACGCCTGCGCAGCTGCCTGCGACCAGAACGAACGAAGGGTCATCCCGAGGATATATTGAATGCTCCGATAGGGAATGAAGAAGCGTGGCAGTTCCTCGCGACGGACAGCCCGCGCCTGTTGGAAGCAGGCTGGCAGGTGCTTCTGCCCGCTTGGTGGGAAGCTGCCAGCCGCAAAAAGCCTCGGCTTCGTGCCAAGGTCAGCTCGGAAGCTGGTTCGGGTGCTGGTGGTGCCAAGGAATCGCTCTTTGGACTTGATTCCCTGATCGATTTCGACTGGCGCATAGCCATTGGCGAGACGGATCTTACCGAAGAAGAATTCACTGAGCTCGTTGCCCGCAAGGAGCGATTGGTGCGATTCCGGGGGCAATGGATCGCGCTCGACCCTGTCTTGCTCGCCCAGATCCGCAAGGCAATGGATGGTGTTGACCGCTCGCAAGGATTGTCCTTTCAAGATGTGCTTCAGCTGCATCTGCTCAGCAGCAATGACGCTGCTAAAGACGGTGCAGTGGAGGAATCTTCTGAGACAAACAAGCGTATCCAGCTTGAGATAGAACTGAACGACCACCTAGCGAGGCTCATTCAGCAGCTTGGGCAACAGGCCGACTGGCCGCCGCTCGCCGTGCCCGCTGGTCTGCAAGCGGAGCTAAGAAGCTATCAGCGAGAAGGCTTTTCCTGGTTGGCATTCTTACGTAGATTCGGGCTTGGCGCTTGTCTAGCTGATGATATGGGTCTTGGCAAAACGATTCAGCTTATCGCTTATTTGCTTCACTTGAAAGAGACGACACGTGAAGAGGGAGCCGCTGCACTCATTATTTGTCCCACATCGGTTCTAGGCAACTGGCAGAAGGAAATTAGCCGATTCGCACCTTCTATCAGGGTCATGCTCCATTATGGAAGCAGACGTCTGGAAGGAGAGGCTTTTCAAGCTGAGGTCCAGCAATACGATATTATTCTCACGACTTATGCGACCGCAACACTCGATCAGGACATGCTCCGAACCATTACCTGGGCAACTATTTGCCTGGATGAGGCGCAAAATATTAAGAATGCACAGACCAAGCAGTCCACTGCCATTCGTACCTTCACAGCCAAGCATCGTATCGCACTGACTGGTACGCCTATTGAGAATCGTTTATCCGAGCTGTGGTCCATTTATGATTTTATTAATCCGGGATTTCTGGGCAGCTCGACGGGCTTCCAGAAGCGATTCGCTGATGCTATCGAAAGGGATCGTGATGAGAAGCGTACAGCTGACCTGCAAAGGCTGGTCAAGCCCTTCATGCTTCGGAGGAAGAAGAAAGACCCTGCTATTCAGCTCGATTTGCCGGACAAGAACGAAATGAAGACCTACATTCATCTCACAGCCGAGCAAGGGGCTCTGTACAACCAGACCGTTAATGGGCTTATGGAACGAATGCAGAAGCTAGAAGGGATCGAGCGTAAAGGTGCTATTCTGGGTGCGATCACCCAAATGAAGCAAATATGCAATCATCCCCTCCTCCTGACCAAAGAGCCCTTGCCTGACTTGGATGCCTCATTGCCAAGCAGAGCTGAGATCGACAGGCTGATTAACGGCTCTGCCAAGCTCGAGCGGCTGCTTGCTATGGTCAAAGAGCTGCGGGATGAAGGGGAACGCTGCCTCATCTTCACGCAGTACATTGGAATGGGACAAATGCTGCAATTGGTACTCCGCCAAGAGCTTCAAGAGCCTGTGCTGTATTTGAATGGCAGCACGTCGAAGGTGCAGCGTGACCGTATGATCGAGCAATTCCAATCGAATACTTTGCCATCTAATGAGCAGCCAAGCGTATTTATTCTGTCGATCAAAGCAGGAGGCGTTGGACTTAACCTTACTGCTGCAAATCATGTGTTCCACTTCGACCGTTGGTGGAATCCGGCAGTAGAGAATCAAGCCACCGACCGTGCCTACCGAATGGGGCAGACCCGCGATGTACAGGTTCATAAGTTCATCTCACTTGGTACGCTGGAGGAGCGGATTGATGAAATGCTCGATAGCAAGCAGCAGCTGAGCGAAGATGTCATATCCAGCTCAGAAGGCTGGATTACAGAGCTATCCACTGAGGCTCTCAAGGAGCTGTTCACATTGCGGCAGGATTGGGCAGAATCCTTGTAATGGATTGGATGCCAGCGTTGCAGATTGTTGATAAGCTGGATGACCCCTGCCTCTTTGGCTGAAGTGTTCCTCTAAGGGCATAGCTGATTAATGATAGGATGTTAGATTAAGCTCGGGCTACAGGAGAGGAATTACTGCAATGAAAATCAGCAAGCACAATGCGGAACATTATATTTGGGGCGATATTTGCGATGGCTGGCATTTAGTAAAGAATCAAGAGTTAAGCATCATTCATGAAAGAATGTCGGCAAATACCTCTGAGGTGAAGCATTATCACCAGCAATCCCGTCAGTTTTTCTTTGTTTTATCGGGTACAGCCACCATTGAGATTGATGGCAAGGAGATTGTCCTGGGCAAGCAAGAAGGGGTAGAAGTAGCGCCTTTGGTGCCTCATCAAATGTTCAACAGGTCGAAGGATGCAATTGAATTTCTTGTCATTTCTCAGCCAATAAGTAAGGGCGATAGAGTCTTAGTCGATTAGCTGGTGGCTGTAAAATGGATCGTTCAAGCATTGAAAGGGCTGGCCCACAAGGCAGGCTCCCAAGCTAGAGAAGGAATGTCATGTACAATTTAATGCGTACATTTACTCTATCTCACGGCTCAGACAGCTAAAAAGGAGCAACAATGAAGTTATGTTCATTAGTGGAGCAGGTCGGTTTCCGACTACTGAATATAGCTGACGCTATCTCCGATATGCCCCCAGATAAAGCTTAATTTTACGAAAAATGCTTCATAAAATAGAGTAGGCTCTTCATATGCGCCAACTGTAGCGTAAGGTTAGAGCTCCTAGTGGTTTAGGTGGCTTAGGAGCTTTTAGCCCTTCTATCTATATAGAGACACCTATGAAGGAAAGGGGCTGTTCCAAAAATCATCTTCATGACTTTTGGAACAGCCCCTTTCTCATGATTAAGTAGCAATGAGCAGCTCAATGCCCATATCATTCAGATAGTTAACCCATTCCTGCGTACAGCCGCGGTCTGTAATGATCATGGAGACATCGTCGAGCTTGCCGACCTTCGCGAAGGTCGATACCCCGAATTTGGAATGGTCCGTTAGAACGATGACTTCTTCTGCCTGTTTAATCATTTTTCTGGACATATAGGTTTCAGTCAAATCACGATCTGTCATTCCATCAGTCATCGAAATTCCGCTTACCGAGATAAAGGCTTTGTTCAC
This sequence comes from Paenibacillus sp. J22P59, assembly GCF_059383895.1. Taxonomy (NCBI): domain Bacteria; kingdom Bacillati; phylum Bacillota; class Bacilli; order Caryophanales; family Paenibacillaceae; genus Paenibacillus; species Paenibacillus sp. J22P59. The sequence continues at coordinate 115,991 of NZ_JBXENX010000014.1, read as the reverse complement.
TTTGAATTGATCTAGAATCGCTTCTGTCATGCTGCCCGCCGATGATTGCTTATTCACATCCACTTCTCCGCCGGCAAAAATAAACTTTCCTTTGAACCCTTCCATCGCGACCATCAGAGCGGAGACCGAATGAGTAATCACCGTAATTCCCTGCCTATCCATCAAATGCCGCATCACTTCAACGGTTGTCGTACCTTGATCCAGCATGACCGTCTCCCCATCCTTCACGAGCGAGGCTGCCAGCTTGCCGATCATTGATTTCTCATCTTTCTTAATATCGACGCGCTTCAGATAAGGCGGCTCTGTTGCATCTGATCTCACCTTCACCGCCCCGCCATATACCTTCCTTAGCTTGCCTTCCTTCTCCAGACGATCCAGGTCTCTGCGAACCGTTTCTGTTGATACATTCAAATGCTCCGATAGAACAAACACTTGAACCTTTCCCTCCAGCTCCAAGCGCTGCAGTATGGTTTTTCTTCGTTCTTCGTAAGTCAATGACATCTGGTAGACACCCCTACTCGCTCAGATCCTCGTAATCCTTATAGGTATAAGCTTATTAAATCAGCGTCTCCATTGTCAATCCAAGCCATGTGTTGAACTAAAAGGAGCAGACTATAATCCTCCCCACATCCCCAGCGATATTACACCGGTCGTAATAACAGCCGCGAATAGCAGTCGACGAGGCCCATGCGCCTCCTTCAACAAGAAAACGCCTAGCAAAGTGCCAAATACGGTGCTCATTTCGCGGATAGGAGCAAGGTGCGACAGGGGCCCAAGCTTAACCGCAAACAGGAAGAGCAAATAAGAGCCTGGAGACAGGATCGTGCCGATTATAATCTTTTTCCAATTCAGCCTAAGCTCTTCTTTTACCTTGCCTGAGGCGAGTGCAATCGGTGTCAGCACCAGCATCATCCCGATATTGCCTACCATAATGAGCGAAAAGGGAGATATCGCTTGCACCAGCACTTTATCATTCAGCGTATAGCCTGTAATACATAATCCGACGCCTAGAGCTGGCCACATCGTATACAAAAATGGGCGGATGCCCGTTCCAGCCAAGCTGGTCGTATTAATTGCGAACAGCCCCGTTACAATAACGATGATGCCGATCCAGCCCATCCAGGATACATACTCCCCGTAGACCCATACGCTAATAATAGGGACAAGCAGCGCCGCCAATCCACGCATAACGGGATAGGACTGAGACATATCCGCACGCTGGTAGGCGACTGGAAGAAGATAAGCATAGCCCATCTGGAATAATATCGTTATGCCCATGAGGGCATAGCTTCTAGCAGGTATGCCGCTGACGATATCTTGTATCAAGAAAGGGAGAAACACAATCGTGCCACAAAGCGTGATAAGCCAGAGAAAAACATTCTTATTGCTGCTCGTCTTCGTGAACAAGTTCCATACGGCATGAGCCATACCCGAACACAGAACTAACCCAATAGCAGTCGCCATAACCATAACCCCATTTTCTCTACTGACAAAAAGGCTACCTACCGGTTCATAAGGCTTCCTGCTTCGCAGTCTGTTAACGACTGTTCCCTTATTCATGTGGTTTTCCGTTTTATCATGTGTATTTATCTACTAGAACCTCATCATATGTCACAATTATTGAGGAGTCAACATAAAAAAACATGATAACACAATATAAATTATAAAGTCACAATAATCAACACAAAAAAAGCACCTATAAGGGTGCTTTTGCTTTTTAAGTAGAAAAAGAGCTTGTTTATTCACAGGCATAGACAAGCCGGATGAATCATATGGATGTAAGACTAAGCTTGGAAGGGTGAGCGCGTAAGTATGGAACGTATAGAAAATCTATTGTCACCGCAAAATTTGCTCCTATTCGGGATGGCGATTTTATGGATCATCACTTATATTTTGATTATTTATAGAGGCTTCCGGGATCGGACCTGCGGCATGCCTCTCGCCTCCATATGTGCCAATATAACTTGGGAATTTATATTTTCCTTCATTATGCCCTTTAATGCGTTCCAATTCATTATCACGGTCATTTGGTTCGCCTTAGATTGCATCATTCTACTTCAGTATCTCTATTACTCCAAGCGAAAGCATGCCTCGTGGAATAGCCGGCTGCTCATCCTTCCACTGCTTGGCATCGCCTTCCTGCTGAACTACGGCATCTCCATCGAGTTCCATGATTATGAAGGCAAATATGCAGCATTCGGCATCAATCTATTAATTTCGATGCTCTTCATTAGAATGTTGATGGTCAAGGATATGCAGGGACAGTCACTTGCTATCGGATATGCCAAAATGATTGGAACACTATGCGCCTCTATATTAGCTTACACGCAGAATCCGCATTCCTTCCTGCTCATCACAATGGCTCTACTGATTCTTATTCTAGACGTAGCCTATATTCTGATGATCCACAACAAGTCCGTAAAGACGGTTTCTCATTCTAAGATAAGTAGATCCTTATAAACGACTGTATGAGCATTATTCAATAATTTAGCTTCTACTCACTTCCGTCGTAGATTTCCAAACCACGTTCCCTTTTTTATCAATATAGCCGGCTCTCGTCTTTTTGCCATCGGGGTTAATGAACGTAACTTCTGCCATACCTCCCTCAAAGGAGTTAGCATAGTCAAATTGGGCGGGGATGACCATATCACCTTGTTTATTAATAAATCCGTACTTGGAGTCTTCCCCCATCTCTACTGCAACAGGCGCCAATCCTTCTGAAAAGGAACCCGCATCGTCATAAATAGCTGGAATCACATATTCACCTTTCTTATCAATGAAGCCCCACTCCCCATAATGTGTAGCAACAGCGGCAAGACCCTGAGAAAATTCAAGAGCCTGCCCAAACTGAAGGCCAATAACGGCATTTCCTTTAATATCTATATAGCCCTTATCATCTGCTTTACCAACCACGGCAAAACCCTCTGAGAAAGCTTGTCCCACTTCGTAGTCGGTAGATATAACCATTTCGCCTTTCCTATTGATATAGCCAATGTAGCCCTCTTCATCCGAAGAGAGCAGCAGCCCCTCGCTGTATACATTGACAGAGGGAGACGCACTCCATTCAGAAGTAGCTTCTTTTATAATCTTGCCCTGGCTGTCCATTAAACCTTTCTTGCCTCCAAACATCGTATTGTGGCCTTCTTCATCAAGTATGGTGAACTCAGCTAGGCCTTCATAAAATGCTCCAATGTAAATGTAGTTGTCTTGAACCTTGATGTTGCCATCTTTATCAATCAGATAGCTCTCAAATTTCCTATCCTCCATATTGGTATACATCACCGAAGTCCATTTTTCGTTAAAATCATTGACCATGATATAACGGGGTTCTATCACTATATCCCCTTTTTCATCTATGAAGCCCCAATTACATTCATCATCATTAGGAATATTTACGCACACACCAGCACGTCCATTAACGAAATCGTAAGCATTCTCATAGGTTGGCTCGATAACAATGTTCCCATCTCTATCTATGTAACCGAACTTCCCATCCTCCTCAATCAAGAACCTGTTTATCTTCTGTTTCTTCCCTTCCTTATCTTCTAACAGACTACAAGAACTAAGAATTACAACCATCGCAAAAATAAATACCGCGCTTCTAAACCTATTACCAATCATCATACTATTCCTACTTTCGACAGATCGTTTTATAGTACTAGAATAACATAATAATTAGGTAATTTAACCCATACAAATATTAATATTCCATATTAAAAAAAGCTATGACATGAACAAATGTTCACTTCATAGCTTTTCGATTTCCTACTTATGCTTAACGGTAACCTTATTTCAAGCTCCGATTCAAGAAAGCCTTGGTCCGGTCGAATTGCGGATTAGTGAAGAGCTGCTCTGGAGAGCCAGCTTCAATTACTTCGCCATGATCAATGAACATCACCTGATTAGCCACTTCTCTAGCGAAGCCCATCTCGTGCGTTACCACAATCATCGTCATATGCTCCTCGGCAAGATCCTTCATAACCTGCAGAACCTCGCCTGTTAATTCAGGGTCAAGCGCAGAGGTGGGCTCATCGAATAATAAAATATCCGGATTCATCATCAGTGCCCGCGCAATCGCTACCCGTTGCTTCTGGCCGCCTGACAGCTTCCCAGGATATTCAGACGCTCGATTAGTTAAGCCTACTTTTTGCAGGAGCGCTTCACTTCTTTTGGAAGTCTCCGCCGGAGATTCTCCCTTGACCATTCTTGGAGCAAGCTCCAAATTTTCTTTCACCGTCAAATGAGGAAATAGATTAAAATGCTGGAACACCATGCCCATTCTGGCGGTAATCCGCTTGATCTCCTGTGGACGTGAATAGACCCCGTCCTTGACCAAATACTCCCCCGCTACGGCGATGCTCCCGCTATTAATCTCCTCCAGATGGACAAGGCTGCGAAGCATCGTGCTTTTCCCCGAGCCTGAAGGCCCGATTACCGCTATTACATCATGCTTATTCACTTGAAAGGACATATTCTTCAAAACTTCCAAAGTACCATAGGATTTGCTCAGTTGAGAAACTTCAATAATCGCCACATTCGCCATTCCTTTTTATTCAAATTTAAATTTGCGTTCCAGCCATTTGAAGAACAAGGTTAACAGAAGCGTCATGATCAAATAAATAATGGCGGCTATAAAGAACGGCATAATCGTAAAGTCACGATTCACCGCCGTCTGGGCAAAGTGAAGCAATTCAGGAACCGCAACCGCATAGAGCAGTGCCGTATCTTTAATCAGCGTTATGGATTCATTCGCCACAGAAGGCATAACCACGCGAAACATCTGAGGCAGAATAATGCGCGTCATCGTCTGCCACTTGTTGAAGCCCAGCACCTGTGAAGCTTCATACTGCCCTTTATCAATAGACAGCAGGCCGCCTCTGAAGATTTCCGCAAAATAAGCTGCATAGTTCAAAATAAAGCCAAGGCAAGCCGCGGTAAAGCGATCCAGCACCAAGTATTCACCAACTACGGGCAGCATCGGCAGGCCGAAGCAAATAATAAGCAGCTGCAGCAATAACGGCGTGCCTCGCATAACGTATATATACGTGTTGGCAAGCCATGCAAGCGGCTTACGGCTGCTCTTAACCGCTAACGTTAGTAAGAAGCCCAGTGGAATAGATAAAATGATGGCAATCAAGAACAACAGGACCGTCATCTGAGCCCCTTCAAGCATAGGCTTAATCATTGAGGCATAATAATCTTCGAGCATTGCATATTCCCCCAAAAGCAAAACGGGATTCCTCAGATAGAAACCCGTGTGCTTGAATCCTTATTCGGTTAATCTACTATTTCAAGAGTTTATTTTCGCCAAACCACTTTTTGGAGATCTCAGCAGCAGAACCATCTTGATTCATATCATCCATAGCCTTCTGCAGCTTCTCTAGAAGCGCTTCATTCCCCTTCTTGACGCCTACTCCGTATTCTTCTGGGGCAAGGGACTCCTCAAGCAGCTTGAAGGTTCCTTCTTCTTTGGACATATAATAGTTGATTACGACTTCATCAATCGCAACTGCATCGACGCGGCCAATCTTCAAATCGCTTAGAGCAAGAACATTATCAGAGAACTCCGTAACCTTTTTAAGCTTGGCTTGAATCGGATTCGCATTCAATGCATCTAATGCAGAGGATAACGACTGGATGCCTACTACTTTGCCTGTTAGGTCATCAAGCTTCGACAGATCCGAATCTGCTAGTGTGACAACTACCTGTGAATTCTTGAGATAAGGCTTCGTGAACAGCACTTTTCCCTTGCGTTCTTCTGTAATGGTATAGCCATTCCAAATAAGGTCGATGCGACCGCTATTCAGCTCCGATTCTTTTGTCTTCCAGTCGATAGGCTGAAATTCTGCCTTCATGCCCATTTTCTCTGCCGCTGCTCTAGCATAATCAATATCAAAACCGACGATCTCATTCTTCTCGTCCCGGAATCCCAGCGGAGCAAACTTATCGTCAATACCGATAACTACTTTCTCTCCATCGCCAGCTGCATCTTTTGAGCTGGAGCATCCTGTGAAAATGGCAATTGCTGCTGAGATGACTAGTACCATAGCTGCTAAACGTTTCATGAATTGAAATACCACCTTAATTAATATTTACTTTACTACGTTAACACGTTATCAGAGTCGATAATATCATATTTCTTTAAATTTTGTCGAGTGATAAGCGTTCATATCAAATTATTTACATATTAATATTCCATTTTTTGTTATGTAAAATATGAAAATCGACTGTTGTAGCTGCTTTTTGGTTACATCTTCTTTTCTATAGCCCCAAGGATTAGCTTTAAGTTAAGCAATGCGAAACTGCTGGGCGTTGGAGAAGGCTGTAGCGAATGCTAAACCCATCTGCAACCCTTCCGTAACCAGCTACTCAACTAACGTCTCCTCAACTGCGAGCACAATGACTGCCTCACTAATCTGTGAGGCTAGGCTCACCCATACGGTCTGCTTACCCTATACAAGCAGCCTTCTATGAGCCTAGACTCATAGCTCAAGAGCCTAGCTTCCTGAGGGATGAGGCTAGACTCATACTTATCTGTTTCCTGCGCTGATCGCCGAAATTATAGGTGGCTTCCCTCATAGTTATGTGAGCTTGCCTCATACAATCCAAAGCAGGAGTGAAGGAACCTGAGTGAATGAGCCCCCTTAGATAAGCAGAAAAAACCTCCGAAACCACCGGAGAGTGGCAACGAAGGTTTTTAGTTCAATTATTAGTTATTTATTATTCGCCATACTTTTTCGACTCTGTAGAATAGCGAGCTCTTTGCCTAGTGCGGTTTGTATGGATTGCTCCGCAAGATCCAGAATAGTCTGCGAATCCATATTGCGTTCAATGCCCGAGTTAAGCTGTCCTACCCATAAGGGTTTCGCTTTAAGATCGAGAGGAGTTACAGTGAACTCTTCCATTTTTTTCACCAATTCCTCGTGCAGCGCATATAGCTTTTGTCCGCCAAAGTATTCATTGGTTACCTCTAGCTTTTCTGCATTGCCGCGGGCAGGAATATACGCCGGTACACCGCCATTAACCCCTTGCTCTGCCCACTCAGTGACACAGAATTCAATAAATTTCCATGCCCAGGCCTTCTGCTTGGCATTAGACGGCATCATAAAGTTGGAGCTATTCATCCAGCCATATTGATTGAAGGGCAGGCGTGTCTCTCGCCACTTGCCAGCTAATTCAGGCGCCCATTCCTTAATCTGGCTGGCCCCCCAAGTACCTAGATACATCATTACAAGATTTCCATTCCTGACATCCTGTTCCCCTGAGAGTGTCCATACATCGGATGCGGAAGCCAGTCCTTCAGCATGAACCTGCTTGGCAATATTAATCGCACCCAGAAATTTCTCATTATTGCGCGCAAAGTTAAAATTGGAATCAAATATGCCTTGTGTACTTTCGAATACCTGCATAGCCTCCAATGTCCACTGTGCAATATAACGATTGTCCTTTTTCATCGCCTTGCCCATACTAATCCAATTATCAGGGTTCTCCATATATTTCCCCAATTCCTCCGGATCAGAAGGAAACCCGTACTCTTCCATAATATCTGCTCGATAATACGTCCCTAATGGTGAGGTTGCGGTTGGAAACCCGATCAATCGCTCCCCATCATAAGAAAGATTGCTATTCCACAGCGATTTGCTGAAGTCGATCCGATGCTTGTCCGCCCCATAATCCAGCAAATTCTCCAGTCCTGTGATTGCTGTAAACTGGCCGAACTGCTCACTATCCGTTAACATGACATCGGGTGTATTCCCGGCTGCGATGGCCCCAAGATAGAAATTCGCATGATCACTGTACCGAACTAACTTGTCATTTACTTTGACATTAGGATACTTTTTCTGAAAAGCTTCAATGGCGGGGCCCCAACCAACGTAATAAGTCCAAAATTCCAGTTCCACTGGCTCTGTCGATAAAGTGTCGATGGCTGCTGGAGCCGTTGGCTCTACTACCGGATTCGTGGCACTCGGCTTGCATCCTGCCAAGGACATCGCAAAGAGCGTAACGCATATTCCTATAACGCTTAATGATTTCTTCATTATCAAGCCCCTCCAATTGGGTTCACAGCATATTCTGCTAACATATATTGCTCGAATTGAGCACACCGCAACGGCTTGCTGAAATAGAAGCCCTGGAGTTCGTCGCACTGCAGTTCGGTTAAGAAGTTTTGTTCCTGCCTAGTTTCAATGCCTTCTGCTACCACCTTCATCCCCATACTATGAGCAAGCTCAATTACAGCCTTGATAATAGATGACTTTCTGGCATTATGCTCGGCATCTTCAATAAAAGTCCGATCAAGCTTCACAATAGAGATCGGCAGCCGCTGCAATTGACTAAGAGAAGAATAGCCTGTTCCGAAATCATCAATTGAAATATGAATACCCATCTTTCGCAGCTGATCGAGAGACTCAATTACCGTCTCCATCTGCTCTATAAACACGCTTTCCGTAATTTCAATAATCATATATTGAGCCTCAAGACCTGTAGTTTCCAATATGCCGCGAATATTCTCTATCAGGTTGCCTTGATAAAAGTGCTTGGCGGATAAATTAACCGAAACCGGCAATTTGGGAAATCCTTTATCCTGCCATTCTTTCGTTTGTCGACATGCTTCTCGGAAAACCCATAAGTCGATATCGATAATCATGCCGGATGTCTCTGCCAACGGGATGAACTTGACGGGAGAGATAAGTCCCTTATCAGGATGATTCCAACGGATCAGCGCTTCGAAGCCTATCGTCTTGCAGGTCTTCGGGCTAACCTTCGGTTGATAGACCAGAAAGAACTGTCCATCAAGCAGAGCATTACGCATTCCATTCTCCAGATGCATTTTTTCGTTAATGACATCCTCCAGTGCCTGATCAAAGAAATGATAGCTGCTCGCACCTTGCTCCTTCGCAACATACATGGCCATATCTGCTTTTTTCACAATGGCATCAATAGACGTTCCATGCTCCGGATACAGGCTAATGCCGATACTGATCGTCGTATATACAGAAGAATCCTCAAGCTCGAATGGCTCTTCAAAGCATCGGCAGATCTGTTCCGCATAAGCTCTCGGAGCATCGCAGGAATCATAACGCAGGATGAACACAAATTCATCTCCGCCCAGTCTAAATACGCTGCTTCTCTCGTCCATAATAGCAAGGAAGCGCTCCGCTACCTTCTGCAGGAGCATATCTCCAGCTACATGGCCAAGAGTGTCATTGATTTGCTTGAATCGATTCAAGTCAACGAACATAACAGCAACCCATTCATTGCGATTAGTCGCGTGTGACAGCCATTCGGTTAACACGTTCCGGAATTGCAAGCGATTGGGCAATCCAGTGAGGCTGTCATAATAAGCTAACTGATGGAGCTTCTCCTCAGATGTGCGAAGCTGCTGATTCATCCATACCGCTTCTTGGAACATCAACAGCAGGTTCTGGGACATATCCTTAAAGTTGTGTACGAGTGAGGAAATCTCTAATATACTGCTGTTCGGCCATTCCAAAGGGACCATCTGCTTCAGCTTCATAGGCAGATCGGTCGTCGATTCAGCCAGTTGCATCAGGCTGCGGCTTAACCAGCGATTAATAGCTAATGCCAGCATAGCGGCAATCGCGACGCTTCCGAGCATATACAGCAATTGATAAATATATTCTCGGAACATCTGTCCCTGGTACACCTCAACAGGAACACTGACCCTAAGCGTCAAGGGAACCCGGTTCAGCTCAACCTTATAAACATAATGTGCATTCCGCCATTGTTGGGTTGGGAGAAGAACGGTCGATTGGGCAGGTACTTCAATGAAAAAGTTTTCTACGATAGGAATAGCCGACGTTGCTTCAGCATGCTGTTGAGCTGTCAGAGGCATTGCATTGCTGGTCGCCAATACCTTATTCCGCTCTGTGCTGGTGATCGTAAGGTCGAACAGCTTCTGAGTCGTATTTCGATTAATAATTTCTTGAAGATATCCCATCTGTATAATATGCTCTGTGCGAATACCCAGTACATCCTCTTGCTTCCATTGCTCAAGTTCTTTCATTATGCTGTTCGCCGTATTGCTGGCCGTTTGGAGTGTCGTGCGAGTCGACACATCATAGGAATTCCAACCGCTAATGATCATATTCACGAGGAACGATAGAGCTACAACGGCTATCGAGAGGTGGAACAGCACCCTGCGGAACGGGATTGGGCGAGATTTGTCCTTAATAAGGCCAAGCCACCGTGCCAAGGGCAAATAATCGACTAATATTTCTGCGACTAACGTATTGAACAAACCATTGGATGCCGTAATAGCAAGCAGCAGAAAAAATTCGGTCGGAGAGAATACCCCAGAGAGCAAGCAAGCAACAAACGTAATCGGGGTACCGATTATTAACCAGAATAAGCCATCCATCTTAATCATGGAGCCTGGCCTTCTTAACAGCCAATAACCAATCCAACAAACTTCGAGCAGGAAGATACTTACAAACGCTGGATCATAGAATAGGAATATAGCGGCAGCATACACGACGGCAGCAGCAGGCAGTCCAACTCGCAATCCGAACAATCGGACCAAAGACAGCAGCAGAATATTCGTGAAGGTAAACGTAATGCCATAAATAAGCTGCAAGGGCTGTGAAGCGCTACCAAGAGCTAAGATAACAGCTCCTGCAATAAAGAGCCACCTGCGAAGGGGGTCGGAATTAACGAGAAGTCTCCACATGGGCGCAATCCTCCTGACGCATATCAATACAATGGGTCGTGATGAGAGAAAGGTTTGTTTTGATTCCCATATAAAAAAAACCAACAGCGATGCATGTGCAGCTATTTGGTCTCCAATCAACATAATAGATATGTCGGTCTGCAACCCGGCTGTCATATGAATTTACTTAAGACCCGTGGCTTTGCGTCCTATGCTCTCGCATAGTTTGCCTTTTCTATATGTTATTATAATATTTATATTTTACTAAAAGGAACGTGAAATTGGTAGCATTTTCATGCTTTTTTGGCATTATTTTAATACCGACAAACATCGTGTCTGTTCGCGATTTTTAGCTGTTTTTTTCCGACAAATTTCATGCAAAACAACCAAAAAATACGAATTACAGCGGGCGATCCCGCTGTTATCCGTCGATAAAAAAATAAGCCGCGCTAGCTGCTTTCCTCTCTTTTCTATTCATACCAGAAAGGGCTGCATCATATCTCACATTATTGTAACGTCATAATGAAGCTGGACAGCAAAAACCCACAACCTCGTGCGGTTGTGGGTTTACACATCATAGTATTACGATATTTTCCCTGCTTTTTGGTTCTTTCTGTGCAGCTTGATTTGCTGATCGGACGAGATCAGTATCGGCAGAACCTTAGTGCTGCTAATCATAGAAGACTTACACTGCAAGCATACAGGATCTTCTTTGAATGAGAAGCTATCTCTTATCCAACCGTTGCATTGTACGCTTGTACAGGACCAAATAGTGGTCATTTCTTCAGGTAAATTCTCCAACGGTCTATTCCAAGAATAATTCAATGGACCTTCCCCCTCAGAACAATCTTTGTGACTGGGTAGCATGATATTAAAAATCCCCAAACGGTTCGTTTGGGGATTTGATCATTATTCTACAGTTTTACAACGTTCTCAGCCTGTTGGCCTCTTTGACCTTGAACGACGTTAAACTCTACTTTTTGACCTTCGTCAAGCGATTTGAAGCCGTCGCCTGTAATTGCGCTGAAATGTACGAATACATCTTCGCCGCCTTCAACCTCGATAAAACCAAATCCTTTTTCTGCATTAAACCATTTAACTGTTCCTGTTTGCATAGAAACACCTCCAAATTTTACATGAAATTCTTATCCTGTTACAAATAAAAATTCACATATTGCACAAGGTTAGTAATTAAAATAATAACCCTCGGCAATATGTGAATTAGGTTAAATTCCAATATACTAATAATACCTTACTTTGAGACGAATAGCAAATTCTATATTTTAGAAATGATTGCATGGCCTATACCTTAATGGAATTATTCTCTATAATCCTCCACAATCATCTCAAGTGCGCCTGTCTCCGGGTCCATAACAAACCCATGTACAGGGATAGCCTCAGGGAACAGCGGATGCTTGCGGATCATCTTAACGCTATGCATGACCCCATCCTCCGGGCGCTCAAACCCGCGCAGAAACTTTTCCATTCGAATGCCCGAATTTTCAAGTGTCTCAATAACCAAAGGATCGATGCCATGCTCGGCAAACTTGCTGATAATCCGATCCGGTTCAATCTCCGTCATTCCGCAATTGAGATGACCTATGACAATAATCTCGCGTGCTCCTAATTCATATACCGCTACCAGAATGCTTCTCATAGCGCTGCCGAAGGGCTGGGTTAGGATGGCACCCGCATTTTTAATATACTTCGCATCGCCATTCTTCAAACCAAGCGCCTTCGGAAGCAGCTCGCTAAGCCGTGCATCCATGCAAGTAAGAATCGCTATTCTTTTATCCGGGTACTTGTCCGTTAAGTAATCCTCATAGGACTTCTCTTGGACGAATTGTTGATTATATGCCAATAAGCTGGGGACGATAGACATCTGATGGCCTCCTTAAATGATGCTGAACCTGAATAGGTTTTTTTATTTTAACATCAAATTTATAAGGATGGCAAAATTGTCGAAGCCCCGCCGTGCAATGCCCTACAGCCTCGGATCAAGCTCCTTCTCCTTCGCAACCTCGAATAACAGGTTGGCTACGGTTTCTTTGTAAGCCTCATTGGCTGGTGTAATTTCATTGAATCGCACCGATAGCATTCGAGCTCCCAAACGATATTCACTAGCTGATGTTCTGAGCTTCGAGCTAATATTTTTCTGCTTCATCAGCTTGCTGTATTTATGCGGGAATTTGTAGTCGTACCCATAAACAATAGAGAGATAGCTGCTATTGCGCACCTTGAGATAAGGCACGGCGTTATCACTCACCCGCTCCGGCTTAATGACGACCCCTTCCATCTGGTTCTCAACTGTCAGCTTGGAGAAATAGCTCTCTGCCCTTTCATATCCATCCGGCTCTGTAAGGTTAATCAGCATAAAGTCATCCTCTGATAGGAAACGATAGATCGTGGAGGTCGTTTCATCCGGCAAGCGTTCCTCCCCATTCTCATATACTTCCTTGAGCAGCGCGAACGGCTTATAAGCCAGCTTTGCCTCCCCTGCGTATAGCCCCAATTGCTTCTTATAGACTCGGTAAGCCTTCGTATGCTCCGCCAAAGGCATATACGTATCCTGCACTTCTCGAACATGCTTATAATTCTGATACACACTTGAGCCATACTTGTCGCTCAGCGCTGTCTTAGACTGATGGTACTGATCCTTCTCGAACCCGCTCTCGTTATAAGTAGCCGACAGCTTGTCGAAGGCTTCCTCGAAACCGTTCTGTCCCAAGAATGCAAGCTCCGTATCCAATGCCCTCTCGATCAAGCTGAACTGCTTTTGAATCAATCCGTTCCCCATCGCCTTCCATGGCAGGTCTATCCCCACACTTCTTGTAAAGCCGAGCGGAACAATTCATCCAGCTGTGCATCCAGATTCATCCCTACTGCCTGTACTGCCCCAGTCAATTGTTCATAATAAAGCAAACGTTCTTCTATATATTCATTAATCAAGGATATCTTCGGCTCAAAGTCCAATTCTTCTCCTGATTTTTTACGAAGGAGCAGATGCTGAATCTCATGCCACAACGGCGTATCTTGCGGAATAAGGTGTTGCACCAATGTATCGAATTGTATAGGCGGCATTTCATCGTACTTGTCGATCCACCCGCATGCTAGAATCGGGCGCAGCACATAGAAATATTTCTTAATCCTAACCTTCTCGCCTTGCAAATAATCCCGATAGTTGCCGCTAGCCATATTCATATAGTGATATAGGCATGATCGTGGAGAAAAAGTAAGCGGGGACATGCCACGCAATTGTTCTATAATGCTGTATTGTTCCATGTAGCAAATCGGTGACTGCATCCATTCCAATAATGGCGGATTGGACTTGCGGAACAAATGGAGTGCCTTCTTGAGATCCCAGCCGCTAATATCGAGCTTGTTGCTAATAGGTCGTTCAATAACATCACGTTTATCGAATAGAGATAGATACCAATTAACTGGCCGGATATAAATAAACCGAATGTCATAGTCACTATCCTGTGACGGGAAGCCCCATGCCCTGCTTCCGGATTCACAGGCGTATAGGATGCGAATCTGTTCTTCTTGCTCCAGCCTATGCAGCTCTTCTTTAATGGTTTTATCTATCATTTGATATCCGTCCCTTCTAATCAATGACGTTCTGTTGCACTGATCTTCTCACGATTCAGAGTGAACGAACAGGTCGAAAGTATGGCGAACCTGTAGAAAAAGGAGCTGTTTCAAGAGAGACCAGCTATCTAAGGGATAACTTCATCCGCGAGCACACCGATAACCTCACTAATCTGTGAGGCTATTCTCATCCATACAACCTGCTCTTCCGCCATGAGAAGCATTGTATGAGGCTAGCCTCATTGCTCAAGAGCCTAACCTCCTGAGGTATGAGGTTTTCCTCATATCTCAGGGCATTCCACACTAATCGTCATAATTATGGGAGCTTCTCCTCACACTTTGGTGTACTTTCCTCATGCCTCCAGAGTATGAGCGGGGATTGGGATTGCTGCCTTATTGATCAGCTAGTAAGAAGCAGCTTTATTAACACTACTTTGACTATGAGTGTATGGAGGGATTACCGTAATGACCACAAAGAGATTCGCCTGTAAACAGCGAGGATTTCTCCACAAGCAGCAGACTAGTGAATGAAATCCTTAGATAAAAGAAAAAACCTCCGAAGCCACTGTTAAGTGGAAACGGAGGTTTCTCTCTTCACCCAATATTAAACAGAAGCTTACGGGAGCCTCTATACAAATACTCTTACACTTGTTTAAATTCGATCCAGTCGATCTGCAGACCTGGCTTAACGAAATCCAGCTTCAGCTCATATAGCCCTGCTTCAAGAGCAACCTTCACAAGCTTTTGTTTAATCCATCTGCCATCTGTACCATTCGTTTGAATAACCGTCATCGGCTGATCATTAAGCGTCACGCTGCAGGCACTTTGCGCCAGCTCGGATTCCGGAGACATAATGTGTACAATAATCCGATAATCCCCGGCTTGATCTACATTGACTACAGTCGAGCCTGCTGATGCAGGGTTCACCTGTGCATTGTCCGCTAATGACTGTGCATGTTCCTTCGATAGTGCCGGATTGGCTGTGAAGGAGCCTACCGCTTCCTCAATCACCTGTTTTCTAGAGAATACCGGCGCTTGTATGAGGAACTCACAAATATTCATGGCGCTGCGTTGAAGCTCACCGCGGGTCAAAGTGCCATTATCCAGAGAATCGAGTGTGTTGTCATTCCATGCATTGATCTCCGCGCCATAGTTCATGACTACCATATACAGATCATTTTGTGCCCGAACCATCCAATTCGTAAATTTCCGATCTGCTGGGCCTCCATTAACCACGTCATTCATAATGGCCCACCAGTCAGTCATGACAATTCCTTTGAAGCCCCATTCCCCACGAAGAATTGTGGTATTCAAATCATAGTTGGAAGCTGCCCAATGTCCGTTAACCGGATTGTAGGAGGTCATAATCGAATTCGCTCCGCCTTGCTTGACTGCGATTTCGAAGCCCTTCAAATATATTTCCCGCAGAGCGCGCTCAGAGACGATAGCATCGACTTTGCTGCGATGCTTCTCCTGATTGTTGCAGGCGAAATGCTTCAACGTACCATTAGAGCCGCCTTTCATAATCCCGCGGGTGCATGCTGCTGCGAATACGCCTGAGATCAGCGGATCTTCCGAGAAATATTCGAAGTTGCGCCCATTAAGCGGGCTACGGCGAATATTCATGCCCGGTCCCAGCAAAGCATCCACATGATTGCTCAGCAATTCCTGCCCTTCCATAACATAAAGCTCCTCGACCAGCTCCGTGTTCCAAGTTGCCGCAAGCAAGGTTCCGATCGCAACCTGAGTCGCTTTTTGTCCACTATCCATCCGAATCCCGGACGGTCCGTCCGCTGTACACGCTACCGGAATGCCATAATCGAGCAGGCTGTCGCTGACCCCGCCGAATGCCGAAGCCGTACCTGGCGTAACAAGCGGGCTGCTCATGCCTTCTCCTCTAATGATAACCGCCAGGTCCTTATCGCTGAGCTGGGCAATGAAGACCTCCATACTGACCTTCCCGTCATGGACATCCCTTAGTTTATAGCCCTGATCACCAGTCTGCTCCAGAGTACGAGGCAGGTTGCCCTCAATTCTTGCCGCCATGGAAATTTTGCGAGTCGGCACCTCTTCGAAGCTCAGCTCATACGAGCCGTCTTCTTGGCGGGAGCCCGGCTTCATTCTTGTGAAGCTTTCCGTCGGCGCCATGGCTTCTTGAAGCTGTTCCACCAATTGAAGAGCTTCTACTACATAACCATCTTGCCCATCCATGCTGATTTCCTGCACCTTTCTTACGCTGCTGCCCACATACAAGCGGTACGTTCCTGCTTCTAAGACATAAGCCGATGGGAAGCCTGTCACTCCAGCATCATCATAGGAAGCCATAGTATGAACAGGGAAACTCACCGTCAGCTGCTCCGATTCACCCGCCTGCAGCTCCTTGGTCTTCACGAATGCCGCGAGTGCCCTTGCAGGTTGGCCGAGCTTTCCTTGCGGTGCTTCATAATAGACCTGTACAACCTCTTTCCCTGCATAAGCGGTTCCGATATTTTGTACAGTAACGCCGATTTCAATATAAGCCACGCCTTCTTTGAGCGTCAGCTTAGCTTCTTCAGGCTTAATTGCAAACTCTGTATAAGACAAGCCGTAGCCAAATTCATACTGAACACAATCCGGTCGAAACGTTTCGAAAAAACGGTAGCCTAAATAGATATCCTCTTGATAAACATTTTTTAGTTCATTCCCATAATTACGGGTTGAAGGATAATCGTCAATGGAGAAAGCAATGGTGTCCGTTAACTTGCCGCTTGGCGTGACCTCTCCGGCCAATACGTCAGCAATTGCATTTCCGCCTTCCATACCTCCGTGCCAGCTATAAATAACACATGGAATCGGGTGTACGTAGCCTTCATCATTCATCCAGCTCATATCGATAATATTCGATACATTCAGCACGACGACTGTTTGCTCGAAATAGGAGGTTACCAGCTTCAGCATTGCTTTTTCTTCTGCCGTCAATTGGTAGCTGCCCGGCTCATTGGCATTATCTTGGTCTTCTCCTGCTGTACGGCCTATCACAACGATGGCTTTGGCTGATTTATTCCTTGCCGCAGCTACCAGCTCATCCGTGAGGGGCATTTCCTTTTGGTGCCATGGTTCTGCTGCCCAGCCGCCTCCGCCATTATCGAAAGGATTCGATTTAATCCACTCTTCATATACGGCTGCTAATTCTTCGTTAATCGCAATGTCCTTTTTATCCCGAAGGCCATCCAGCAGATTCGTTGTATGGGTTACGTGAACACTGCCCCCAGAGCCTGTGCCGCTGCGATAATAATTAACCTGCGTCCTGCCAAAAACAGAAACCGCCTCGTTTTTCAGAAGAGGAAGAACATGTCCGTCATTTTTCAGCAGAACAGCACCCTCTGCGGCTACCTTCCTGCTAAATTCAGCAAAGCCTTCTAATGGAATTCCGAATTTCTGTGTGCTCATTGTGTGCCCTCCTGGTTGTCAGCTCCGCACCTATTCCTAGATAGGGAGAAACTCGGTTGATAATTGCTTCTAAATGAACGCTCTTTCACTAATAGCCTCTTATAAGCACAAAACGATAGTGTAAGGCATCTACCTAGTATCATAGTAGCAAATGCCATTGAAGAAAAGAAAAATTCGCATGCATCGCATTATTTATTTTTTGAGCTCCCTTAACAAAAAGAACTCACCTTGGGCTAGTTCAGCCAAATACAGCCGACCCAGAGCGAGCTCAAGAAGTATAACCTAACTATTCATTAACCATACGTCCTTCATAGAGCACAATTACTTCATGACGAGCTATCTCTATATCAAAGGCGATAAATACCAATACATTCTCCGTATATCTCTCTCTAACTCTTCATCTATAGTTATTCCTCTTCTATGTTCGCTATTATTAGAAATGGATATAATCAGGTCTAGCCCCGAGAGAGCAAGAGGTTTGTTATCCTCGCTTGCCTATGACAAAATAATAGTTGGAGAGGGAGGCTGACCTTATGGAAACAACAAATAGGTTTACAGGAAAAGCGGCTATTTATGCGGAATATCGTTCGAGCTATCCTCTGCAATATATCGACTATCTCGTTAGCTCCAGCTCTTTGACCCCGGAGCATCGGATCGCAGATATAGGCTCCGGTACAGGCATTTTGACCAGACAGCTGCTTGATCGCGGTCTACAAGTAAGTGCCATTGAGCCAAACGCAGATATGCGTGCTGCTGCTGAGACCGGCCTGCAGCATTATTCTGGATTTTCTTCTTTCAATGGCACCGCCGAGCATACACAGCTCCCGGACCATAGTATAGATCTTATTACGGTTGCTCAAGCTTTCCATTGGTTCGATAAGGAAAGCTTCTTACGGGAATCCCAGAGAATATTGAAGCAAGATGCGAGTGTTGCTTTGGTATGGAACAGCCGAGTATCAACGAGTGATTTGGTTAAGGCGAATTGGGAAATATGCAAGGCGTACTGTCCCGATTTCATAGGCTTTAGTGGGGGGATAGAGGAAACTCCTGCTATCTATCAGCAATTTTTCAGGGATGGGGAATTTGAGTATCGGCAATTTGAGAACCCTCTCACCTTTGATTTGAACAGCTTCATTGGCCGAAATTTATCAGCCTCTTATGCCCCGAGGCAGACCGATGAACAGTATGATCCGTTCGTTCAGGCTCTCACCGAATTGTACGCACAGTACAGCAAGAACGATGTATTGATCATGCCCAATCTGACCCGCAGTTATATGGGGAAGGTGTAATTGTCCTGTAGGATCACTAGGTTCCGAAGTTGTGCAGCGCCTTGCGGAACCACGTTCCTCTATTTATTTCATTGCCTCTCTTTCTTTAAAATAACTGATCTGCATTCCGCTATTTGTTGGAATTCCTCTTCATGCTCTCTCATTCGCAAAAATAACGGAACCGTATTCCGTAATTTATCTCAAATCATTTTAAAAGTCACAAATAGCGGAGCTGCGTTCCGTTAGGTACACAGTTAGCTACACAAGTAGCTTAAATTCATCGAACGCTTCTCGCTCCAAACAAGCATCTAATCCATACCTCGTGTCATCTGGTAATAGCCGGGAACAGGCTTATAGCCAAGCTTTTGGTTAATTCTCAGCATGGGCACATTGAATGAGTCGTTATTCGTGCGGATAGAGTGGCAGCCCCGTACACTGGCTTCGATAATGGACTGCTCTTTGAGTGCCTTAGCAATACCTTGACCGCGATAGGCAGCATCAACACCGGTAAAGCTGTTATAAAGGCTCTTCGATTCTGGAAAAGCAGTAAGCTGCACTACCCCAACAGGTGAATCCGTATCATTAAGTGCTATAAGGACCAACGATCTGTCAAAATCACTCTTATCAACGCTACGCTTGCGCCATTCGCTGTACCACATATATTCCCCCTCGAAGCCTGGAATATCTTCATTCGTCGCACGATACAAATCGTATAACCGACGTTCAAATTCCTCACCCGGTCTATCCGCTAATGTTGCTATCTGGAATCGACCGTCCCCACTGGTGACAAGACCTGAATCCTTACTGCTTGCAAGAACAAGAACATTCTCACTTAATTCAATTTGTGATTCGAACAAATGTCGTTCCTGTGTATAACCCCGATTGGTTGCAAATGCAATAGAAACGGGATCATTATCCCGAATATCGAACACTAGACGATCCGCTTCTACCCTCAAAGCATAGGACATTATGGCCTCATAAAGCCTATTGCCTATCCCTTTCTTTTGTTCATTCGGGTCTACAATAACTTGCCCATACAGTGCGCCCGGAAGCGACCAAGGCGCTCGCCATGCATGAGCGTATCCAAGTACCGATCCTTGATCGTCTTCCGCAATCAAACGCAGTCGGTCATGCCCTGTTAGGCGATCATTCTCGTCACGAGTTAACGATCCTTCCAGCGGTATCAGCGCATCTTCATCTGCAACCTCCTTTATTGTTATCAGCTCTGAAGCAATCCCGTTGAACAGACGGACAGCTGCCTCATAATCCTGAGGCACAACCATCGGTCTAATAATTATCCCCATTTTCTTTTCTCCTCTTATACTCATTCATTATAATCTATAAATATTGGTATTTATTCCATTATAATCAGCCGTCATACCACTTCATAGCAAGTTTAATCATTTGATATAAAAAAGAGACACATTAGTATAAACTGATGTGTCTCCTTCAACGCTATTCCATTTATCGCCTACTTAATGAGCAGCAGAGCCTTTAAGATTAAGAATAACGACCCCTGCTATATGTCGCTTGTAATCGCATGCCGATTTCTAAAACAATAGTGTATCCTGATGAAATAATTAATACAATTTGTTCTCCTTGTTTTCCACTAACATAGGTTTGCTTAATAAAAACGCGTACCCATCAAATATCGGTACGCGCTGATTAGCTATGCTACTCGCCCAAAATTCCCTCTACAATTCCGAGCAGCTCCAATGGGCTGAACGGCTTCGCGATAAAGCTTCTAACTCCTGCATCCATCGCTTTCTTCCGATCTGAGTCCTGTGCCTTGGCCGTCAGCATAAGGATTGGCATCTTAGCCTTTAATTCCTGCGGCAGCCGTTCCAGAATCTCCATTCCAGATAGCTCCGGCATCATATAATCAAGAAGCATTAAGTCATACTCGGTCTGACTTAGCTTCTCCAATGCGATTCTTCCATCCTCCGCCACCTCAATCTGTACATCCAGATCTTCAAGTGTATCGGCAATCAGCATGCGAAGAATTTCCTCATCATCAACGATCAATATTTTTTTCATAGCGCCCCCTTGGCTTGCGTTCCTTATTTATATATTTTGTGTACCAATCGTTCGACTCTTGATACTAGCTCCGTCATTTGGAAAGGTTTAATAATATAATCATCGGCCCCATGCTGCAGTGCATGAATAATATCCGTTTGGTTCGTTCTTGCGGTTAACATAGCTACAACGATATTCCGTTCCGGATATTCTTGACGAAGCTTATTCAATACTTCTACTCCATCCATAGTCGGCATAGCGCCATCCAGCAGTATAATATATTTATCCTGATCGGAATACCAATCCGATTGCAAGAACGCAATGCCATCCTCATAGCCTCGTACTGACACTTGAATAGCTCTGCTCGGCTGCCATTGCAGCAGCTGGGATACGACTATTTCCCGAATAAGCGGATCATCATCCACAATAATAATATTCAGCTTCTGTTCCTTCTGAGCACTTACCATCTGCGGCGAAAAGAGGACCGCTTGATTCCGCCCGGATACTTTGCCTGCGTAGAGCGCTTGGTCAGCCTCTTCAACCATTTTCTCAGGATGGGCATTGCCTGCATGGCTATCCGTAATTCCTGCTGTGAAAGCGACATGGAAGGAATGCCCGGCTGATACGAATAGATGAGCATAGAATTGCTCACGAATACGCTGAAGCAGGTCCAGTGCCTGTGACTTGTCCGTACTCGGAAGAATCAGGGCAAACTCCTCTCCACCATAGCGGCATAAAATATCTCCTTCGCGTTTGGCATCCATTACGATAGCTGCGAAGCTTCTCAGCACCTCATCGCCCATAAGATGCCCGTAGGTATCATTCACCTGCTTGAAGTGATCCAGATCCATGAAGATCAGCGTGAATACTTGATCTGTTCGTTGGAAGTTCGAGATCAACTGATGCATCACTTTGTTGAAATGCTTGCGATTATAAGCCCCTGTCAGCTCATCGACCGTGATCGAATGCTCCCATTGCTGTTTAATTTGGAAGCGATTATCTATTAAAACAAGCAGTAGCTCTTCATCTATCGGCTTGGAAAAGAAGTCCATGGCTCCCAAACGATACGCATGAATGCGGTGCTCTCTCGTATCGTTGGTGCTAATGACAATAATCGGCGAGTGCTCCTGCTGCGATTTCTCTACGATTTGCTTAAGAACCTCCATCCCGTTCGTGTCCGGGAGAAGAATATCCAGAAGAATCATGTTCGGCTTCCAATCATAAAAGAGCTTAAGCCCGCGCTCGGCCGTCAACGCGATATTGACTGGATAACCGCGCTCCTCCAATAGGCCTTTCAAATAAGCAGCCAGTTCCACATCGTCATCAATAATAAGAATGCGTTTCCCTTCCTGCTCATTCAATGACAACTGCTCTGTCGGCACGCTGGAGGGATTTCCATCAATTAGAATCGCCGGGATATGCTCGAATAGGGAGCCTAACAGCGTATGCCACTCTGAATATGTAAAGGGGCGCATGCTCGTATCAGAGAAGAGCTCCAGCTTATGGGCTGCCTCATTCTCTATCTCCACCATTCCGATTGTTCCTGCCGTTCCTTTTAGATTATGAAGAAAACGATAAATTTCCTTCTCCTCTACGAAATCCCTGCTTGCCCATTCATCGAGCGAGCTTCTCATTCGTTGCTCCACAAGATGCTTATACTTTTCTATAATCAATTGACTTCTCCTCAAGGATTCATTTTTTTCAGCCAACGGTTCAACGACAATCCTCTATCCTTATTTGGATATACGCATGATGTCCTCAATAGCTTCAATTAATTTGATCGGCACATAAGGCTTGATTAAGAAATGAGTAATTCCCCAATGCAAGGCCTTTTCCTTCTCTTCAAAAGCGCTAGAGATAATAATCGGGACACTCGCAAGGTTATCTGAGGTTTTCATACGCTCAATCACTTCCCAGCCCGTCATATCCGGTGCCAGCTTCAAATCAAGCACGATGATATCCGGCTGATGTTGTTCCATAGCCTGAAGCGCGCTAATGCCATCCGTAAATACTGCTGTATGATAGCCTCGCTCCACAAGCTCGTCCCGAAGCATAATGGATAGGCTATAATCGTTCTCTACAAGCATTACTTGCAAAGAAGCTTCTTCTGACACTCTATGGGAGTTTGAATTCCCTTGTCTGTCTTCAACAACCGTTTTGTGAAGCGGAAGAACGATGGAGAACGTGCTTCCTTCTCCCAATTCGGTCTTCACGCTCACTTCTCCATGATGCTGATTCACGATCTCTTTGACAATAGCCAGCCCTAGTCCAGTGCCGCCGATTTCACGCCGATCCGAATTATCAACACGATAAAACTTAGTGAATAGATTCGGAAGCGCCTGAGCAGGTATTCCTAAGCCTTCATCTGCTACATTAATTCGTATTTGATCGCCTTCTTTGTGGGCGGATAGACGAATCTCGCCGCCCGCAGGCGAATATTTGACAGCATTATTTACAAGGTTAACCAATACCTGTACCAGTTTGTCCCGATCCCCAAGCACAATCGCCTGCTGCTGCTCTGCATGCCAGACAATGGTGTGGTTTTCTGTACTGGCCTGCTGCAGCTCCTTCACTTCCTCTACAACAGACAAGATATCTACCGGCTTCAATTCATAGAATTGGATGCCTGTCTCCATTCGTTGCAAATCTAGAAAATCATTGACGAGCTGCGTGAGACGCTTAGCTTCCTGATGGATCGTCGCCATATATTTCTGCTGGCGTTCAGGCTTAAGCACCCGATGCAGCATAAGCTCGGAGAACCCCAGAATACTTGCTAAAGGTGTCCTTAATTCATGGCTGACCGTGCTGACAAACTCTGATTTCATTCGGTCTACTTCATGCTCCTTCGTAATATCCCGATGAACGAGCAGAATGCCGAACTGCTGCTTATTGCGATAGATCGGTTCCCAATAGATTTGAATATAGCGAGGCGCTTCACCTTTGAGCACATAATTCATCGTCTGAGCTTGCTCTGTGCCATTCAATGCATTCCTTATAAATTCGAGCAAAGCCTCCGCATCTTCACTTCTAGCCTTCAACAGTGTCACGAATTCTTCCAATAGAACACCATTCAATTCATCTGCTTCATAAGAGAGCTCAAGCAGCTCATATAATGTCACATTAACCTGAAGAGATTGTCCCTCAAGATTCATTAACTGAATGCCCTCTTGAATCGTATTGAGCACATCCTGCGTCATCTGCCTTTGCCCTTCTGTCGCTTCGAACATCTCGAGCTTCTCTAGGGATAGAGAGATTTGTCCCGCCAGACCTGCTATTTCCTGCTCTTCTCGTTGACCAATAGACCGGCCTATACGAGTCAGCACCATACACGCTGCGACATCCCCGCTTCCTTTATATAGAGGAACGAAAATATCATAGGCCTGAACGGACCCTGTGACATAGCCTTTCTCCCCACCTGTCGCTTCCCGCTCGCGCGTATACAGTCTCTTAATTTCTAATGAACGAATAATTGCACTCTGGCCGAAGCCATCCAGAAACTGAGAGGTTTCCTCTTGCGCTAGACCATGCGCAGCATAGTCCCGCGTATCGTTCATCAACAATAAAATTCCTTTTTCTGAGCGTGTAATTTCCACTACATTACGAATAATGCTATCTAAAAGCTCTTTTTTATCCAACGTATTAGCTAAGGATTGCGCTAGTAAATTACGCTTATTCAGATATACTTCGTTTTCTTCCATCTTCTCAATTGCCTTTTGCAGCTCTTCCTGCTGTGCTTGCAGCTCATCCTGCTGTGCCTGAAGCTCCTCGTTCTGAGCAAGAAGCTCCTCTTCCTTCTCTGTAATCTCATGAATCATATTGTCCAGCGACCGGGAGAGCAATCCAATCTCGTCTTTCCTCTTCATCATGGTCGATTGAATGGTTTCCCCTCTGGTATAGTTCAGAGCATAATTAGACAACTGCCGTAACGGATTCCCAATATCCATAGCCAGTTTGCGCGTAATAATAATAGAGAAAATAAGCACAAGTGCACTATATATGAAGAAATTAATGCTTTGCATAAACAGCGTTTGGAACAGCTTGTCATTCTCATTCTTTAGCTGTATCCGAATCTTGGCCTCTGAATCCTGAGCGTACACGATAATTTCATTGACGGGGTTGTTAGCTCCGAGTGTAATGAGCTTGCGGAGTGATTCATAATCGCCATTTTCTGCGAATGCGGCTCCTTTGGGCAGAACATTAGTCAAGTACTCTTCAAAGAAGAGATCCACTCGCTGCACCATATCCTGCTCTTCCACGGTCAACGCTTCACTGCCTTTAATCGCGGCGATAGATTTATCCAGCTCATCCTTGGCTACGAAAATTTGATCATATTCATAGCTGTCTAAATAGGCAAAATAGCCTCTAACCCTTAAAATGATTTCATTCGTATGGTTGACAATATTCGTAATATGCTCTTGGCGTTCACTCAATTGACGGGTTGTACGATCATATTTCTGCACATTCTGGAACGTATTCCACGGTACAATAATCGCACCAGCCAGAACAAGCAACAGACTAACCACCATCATGGAAACAATTCTTCGTTTAATACTATATCGAATATAATCTAGTACTTTGACCACCGCTTGGCCTCCTAGGCATAATTATCACTTCTGTTATAATTCGACAATAATTACACTTCCCCTCTGCCGAATACAAAGGTTTGCACACAAAAAAAACCGAATATTAGAAGTCGGTTTTGGTATGTATATTTTCCCTTAATATGAAGCTCCTAGAGCCATCTCTCCGCCCAGGACTCAACCTTTAAAAGAGCAACTGCCAGATCCAAGCCCTTATCTGTCAGGGAATATTCCACGTATATGGGACGTTCGTTAACAACATTGCGATTAACGATTCCGTAATCCTCTAGCTCCTTAATCCGTTCATTCAGCATACGCTTGCTTAATGCTGGTATAGACACGTGAAGCTGACTAAATCTCTTTGGCTCTATCATCAAATTATGAACAATCAGGCCTACCCACTTCTTGCCTAACAGCTGATAGCCTTCCTCAATCTTATTACCTGATTCATGTTTATTGTCCTGCTCAGTCATCACTTAGTACCTCCGGGCGTTCCATCAACATTTTATAGTCATTATTAATAACATAAGGAAATTTACATTCTAGAATAATTCTATCATACAATTTCTGCCTCAGAAAGGTGTATTTTCAACCTATATTTATTACATTCACATTATTGACACAAAAATATAAAAGAGTTAGTATTGTTATTGGTTATTCAAAGTAACTCGGTTCATTAAAAGTTACTTCAAATATTCTTTACCCAAAAGCGTTACTTTATAAGTGGTATTCATCGTCCGGGGAGAATACAAACTTTAAGCAAGGTAAACGCTATAACATCTAGGTATGCTCCAAATTCAATATTGAATGTTGGAGACGGTACAAATTACATTTTGTTAAGAGGAGAGACATCATGAGCAAACTTGAAGGAAAAGTAGCGATTATTACTGGCGCTGCTGGCGGTATTGGCAAGGGTATGGCAACAGCCTTCGTTAAAGAAGGCGCAAAAGTCGTTATTATCGACTTGAACGAAGAAGCTGGCAACCAAACGATTCAAGAGCTGCAGCAATATCAGCCTGAATCCATGTTCATTCAAGCTAACCTTACCGAGCATGACAAATTAGCTGGTATTGTAAAACAAGTTGTCGATAAGTATGGCAAGCTCGATATTCTTGTAAATAATGCACATGCCTCAAGAATGAACTCAATGGCTGAGACCACGCAATCCGATTTCGATCTATCCTTCAATACTGGCTTCTATCCTACCTTCTATTTCATGCAAGCAGCGCTTCCTTATCTTAAAGAAACAAAAGGTAAAATCATCAACTTTGCATCTGGTGCTGGAATTAACGGCGACGTTAATCAAGTTTCCTATGCTGTTGCCAAAGAAGCGATCCGTGCAGCTACTCGTGTAGCAGCGAATGAATTTGGTCCATTCGGCATTAATGTAAATATCATTGCTCCGATTGCCAAGTCACCAGGCCTGATCGCATGGTCTGAAGAAAACCCAGAATACTATCAAGCTATGCTTAGCAAGATTCCAATGAGAAGACTTGGTGAGCTTGAGAATGATATCGGTCGTGTTGCCGTATTCCTGGCAAGTGAAGACTCCGATTATATTACAGGTCAAACGATCATGGTTGATGGCGGCTCCATCAAATTGCGTTAATCTTGAATCGTTAAGTCCCATGAAGAAAACACTACAATATGAATGGCCTTTAGATAAAGGCCATTCATATTGTAGTGCATAAAAAATGGCGGTTAACGATTAAAAACCATCTTAAAACCCACTACAGGTAAAGAAAACGAGGGATATATTATGCAACAAGCAAAGAAAAAAATTCATTATGCATGGTGGATTCTACTAGGCGTCGCTATAATGATCGGTTTCATGAAAGGCGGCATTAACACAGCAGGTGGATTATTCTTAACACCTGTTACAGAAGATTTGGGCATGGGCATGGGAAGCTTGTCCCTGTACTTTAGTATTTCGTCGATTGTGACAATGCTATTCTTGCCGCTCGCAGGCAAATTGATGATGAAGTATAACATTAGAACGGTACTTATTGCTGGTACAATTCTACAAGCGGGTTCCTTCGCCATGTTTGGTCTTATGAATTCCGTATGGGGTTGGTATTTGTTCTGTATCCCTATGTCCATTGGTTCCGTCTTTGTCTGTCAAATGGCAGGTCCTGTCCTGATCAACAATTGGTTCAAGAAACACAATGGTCTGGCAATGGGCATCATGGCCGCATCTTCTGGTCTGTTCGGAGCAATCCTGCAGCCAATGGCTGGCAACCTGATCTCTAGCGAAGGCTGGAGATATGCCTACATCTTCCTTGGTATCTTGGCAATGGTTGTTGTTATTCCAACTGTCATTTTAACCATTAGAATGGCTCCACAGCATAAAGGTCTACAGCCGCTTGGCATGGAAGAAGTAAAAAGCGACAATAATGCTGCTCCCAAAGCAATCGAAGCAAAAGGGGTTACAGCAGCTATTGCAAGAAAATCTTCATCCTTCTATTTCTTGTTATTGTTCTTCTTCTTCATCACTTCGATCGGAAGCTTTGGTCAATATGTAGCGCCATTCGCAGTTAATGTGGGCTATGATATCTCATTCGCAGGCTCTGCAATGGGCGGCTGGATGATTGGTTCACTTATTGGATCGCTGACTTTCGGTTTCCTGACTGATAAAATCGGTGCAAGAAATACCGCAATCTTTGCAATGAGCTTTGGACTAGTACCCGTTCTCCTGCTGTTAACGATTCCGGGCAACAAAGCCCTGTTTACTCTAGCTATTTGTATTTATGGGTTTGTAGTTGCTTCTATCGGTACATTAGGACCCTTGCTTACAGGCGCTTTGTTCGGTAATAAAGAATACAGCCAAATCTATGCAACCGCAGTAATGGGCTTAGCTATTGCAGGTATCGTTGCTTTGCCAGCATACGGATATATCTCCGATCTCACTGGCAGCTATACATCTATCCTGTATGCCGTAGGCGTTATGTTAGTTTTAAATATCATTGCCATTATCTCTGCTTTCAGAGGCAAAAAGAAGCTGGAAGCTGCAGGCCACTGGAACTAATCCTTTCATGTCTGTCTTTCACAATGGGATCTCCCTCACAGGGAGTCCCATTTTTTGTGGCTGAAAAGCTGTTAGGTATGCCCCTCCGCCTAATAAGTATTGTTTTCTTGCAGAGGGGAATATTACATCACAACTAGCGCGTTCACCCAATTGACAAGCACTATTGTAACGTATACTATTAAAACAAATAACTATAAAAAGTATAGTAAATATATTTTATTAATAAAGATTCATTCCTTACCGATCAATGACGAATGCCTTCTTAGCCTAAGAGCCTCGTAATGTCATCATAGATTTGAATCATGCACTCACAACAAGAAAACGAGGGATTCATCATGAGTAAGAAAACGAAAAAGCTCCACTTTGCCTGGTGGATATTATTAGGCATAGCACTAATGGTCGGATTTGCAAAAGGTGGTATCATGACTGCCGGCGGATTGTTCTTGACCCCTGTTACAGAGGATCTCGGAATCGGAATGGGCAGCCTGTCCGTATACTTTAGTATATCAGCCCTTGTAACGATGGTATTCTTGCCAATCGCGGGGAAATTGATGAGCAAATATGATATTCGGCTTATTCTAATCATTGCAATCATTCTACAAGCAGGCTCGTTCGCTATGTTCGGCCTAATGAATTCCGTATGGGGCTGGTACTTGTTCTGTATTCCCATGTCCATCGGCTCTGTCTTTGTCTGTCAAATCGCCGGACCTGTCTTGATTAATAACTGGTTTAAAAAACACAACGGCTTGGCAATGGGCATTATGGTAGCAGCCGGCGGCTTGTTCGGAGCCATCCTGCAGCCAATGGCAGGCAACTTAATTGCAAGCGAAGGCTGGAGATATACTTATATCGCGCTTGGCGTAATCGTGATGGCGATCGTTATCCCCACTATCATCTTAACGATCCGCATGGCTCCCGAGCAAAAAGGCTTACAGCCGCTGGGTGCCGGTGAAGTAAAGAATGATGATAAGACAGCTTCTAATCATACGATTGCAGCTACAGGCGTTACGGCAGCAGTAGCTAGAAAATCATCTGCCTTCTATGCTCTGCTTGTCTTCTTCTTCATTATTACTTCGTTCGGAAGCTTCGGCCAATATGTAGCCCCATTCGCCATCTCTGTCGGGTATGACATTACCTTTGCAGGCTCGGCAATGGGCGGCTGGCAGATCGGATTGCTGATTGGGGCACTTTCTTTCGGTATATTGACAGATAAGATTGGCGCAAGGAACACGGCGATCTCTGCTATGCTTATAGGCTTGGTTCCCGTTCTTATGCTGATTATCATTCCTAACAACCCTATAGTATTTACGCTGGCAATTAGCATCTACGGTTTCGTAGCTGCATCCATCGGAACAGTAGGTCCTTTGTTAACCTCAGCTTTATTCGGCAATAAGGAATACAGCCAGATCTACGCTTCTGCTGTAATTGGCTTAGCCGTTGCTGGTGTCGTAGCTTTGCCTGCATACGGATTTATCTCCGAGCTAACCGGTAACTACACATCCATCCTATATACGATCGGGATTCTGCTGATCGTGAACATATTTGCCTTAGCGGTTGCTTTCAAAGGCAAGAAGAAGCTTGAGAACGCTGGTTTGTGGAACTAAATATTACAGAACAGAAGGGGCTGCCCAAAAGTCATGTAGATGATTTTTGGGACAGTCCCTCTTTTGTCTCGCCATTTCCTTTATACTGCCGACATAAGGCCATAATACAATAGAACAGCACTAGCTACAGCCCATAATAAGGTCTGTACAGCTTTGCGACGCTTGGCGCAAAGGATTGCTGTCACCATCGCAATAATAGCCGCAGCACAAGCGAAGAGACTTAACTCACCAAAGGACAGAGCCAAATCCTTCTCCTTATCCAACACTCCTCCTGTGAACCATAAATATAAAGGTGATGCAGGCGACTCATTCAATGTATCTGCTACATCATGAGGAGCAGGCTGCTGATTCATAAAGCCGGTTACCGAAAAGATTACCAGAAGAATGATACTTTCGGCTCTGGCCCACGGCTGAGGATTAAATGCTTGGTCAGCGCGAAGCTTTCTTTTCATCCAGAATCCGTTCATAATTGCGAACAGCACTAACGGGATGATCAGCAAATGCTTCACAAGCAAGGCTTGTCCATAGGACAGCTTCCATGCATTCACATATTCAGGAGCAACACCGATCGTTAGGACGAAGCCGGATGCCGCAATAACCGTCATGCACAGGATCGCCAACGGATGGAACCAGCTCAAGAACCGATTCCAATGCTCTGTTCTGTCATTATGCCAGCTTGCTACAAGCAAAGGACCTACCCACAAGGATACGGCCATAATATGTAAGGTCTGAGCAAGAATGCCCCATGTGCTATACCAAGAAGCGACGTGGCTGGACCAACCCTGGGCGACCATTAGAAGAGATAGCAGGAGTAAAATCACCTTAACCCCGCCTGTCCCCTCCAGACGTGCATTCCACAGGATAAGAGCCGCTAATAGAAGAGATAGCGCTAATGTAAATAGATAAGCCTTGCCCTCTGTGAAATCGAACATCACTCGTTGAAAGGTCAGCCCCCACCCGATATCTTCAGCGAAGAACGAGACTATTCTTAATATGGGAAAAAACGAGAATATCCCAATTCCCACTGCAGCAGCAGCTACAAGCCTAGGCGACAATAGAGCCACTGGCCGATAATTAGCCGGGACCAGACTGAATAAGACATGACCGCTAACAATAGCAAAGCACAGATATAGAAAAGGTTCGGCAGCCCAATACCACATTACTGCTTCTTCCTCCTCGCACCCCAAATAATAACGAACAAGGCAACAAGAATGACGCCGCCGATAACCCACATTCCAGCTTGATTACGTTCTTCTTTACTTTCTTGCACAGTCGTATTCTCCTGCGGGGTGTCTGAGGCGTTCGGCTCCGCTGATGGAGCAATCGTCTGTGCAGGCGTGGCCGTTGGCGTCGGTTCTTGCGAAGGCTCTTCTTCTACAGCTTCGACAGGTACATCTACTGTGAATTGAAAATCGCCTTTAATCGGATGACCATCTCGCCCGACAATTTTCCATTCCACCGTATAGGTACCATTCGGAATAGCATGATCGAAACTGCCTATAATTCGATCATCTATAATCTCAACACGCTCGACCGGCAGTTCTGTACCGTCTTCTTGCTGCAATACGAATGAGCTTAACGGTTCAACCTCCGTATTAAAGGTCATTACAATTTCTTTCATTTCTTGTACAATGATAGCGTCAGGTTCGGGTACTGAGCTTTGAAGCTTTGTATGTGCAAAGGTTAGTTGTGGAAACAAGGCAAGCAATAATAACGATACGATGGACATAACATACAGACGACGCAAGGAATAGCCCCCTCCGATTTTTTCGTGCTGCGTTGCAGTTTGGATAATTATATCAGAAGGGCAACTGCAAAAAGTCTTGCAGGTATAACAATATTTTGAACAAATCATATAGGAGCATATATTCATGTATTTCTTTTATGCTATGCTTCTGGGGACCTCATCATCGGATTGGAGCTGCCTATTATGTATATCTACTTATTTGAAACGCTGCTTTATTTGTCCTTCGCGATTACGGGAGGGTATATTCTGCTTCAGTTCATTGCGGATCAAGCCAAGCCCGCCCTTAAAGTGCCTTTTGCCTTATTTCAGTACGCTATTCTAGGCATTCCCTTATTCTCATTCATATCCATGATAAGAACTGCCCTTATTCTGCAGGACTTTACCGCAGACCTTTCTTTCCTTCATGTTCTGCTAATTGTATTGCAAGACTACGCTTATGGGAATGCATGGGTCTGGAATCTTATTATTTGTACGGTCATGTATATGATTACCGTAATGGGGCATCTTGAGCGCAAATGGACAAAGTGGGCGCTAGCCATTACTTGGACAGGCAGCGTCCTTGCCCATGGCTGGGCAAGCCACCCCGCTGGCTTCTCTTCCTCCTGGGGATTTCTATCTCAGTCTATGCATGTAGGTGCCGTCTCCCTCTGGCTCGGAACGCTGATTCTCGTCGCCTGGTTTACGAAGGGGAGCTGGAATTGGAACGCTTTTGTCCGCTGGTATACGCCTCTGTCTATTAGCTGTATGGCGCTTATTATAGCCGCTGGCTTCGTCATGATGTTCTACATTGTCGATGGTTATTTGAACTCATGGGGAATTAATTATGGAGAGGCTCTGCTGCTCAAGCATCTTGTTGTTCTGCCATTACTCCTACTTGGCTTCATGAATGGATTCTTGACCAAGCTGACGGATCATGGCACTCATAAGCGCAGATTGCAGTGGTGGCTCCGTGCGGAGACGTTCATCGCGCTGGCTGTTCTCATGATTACAGCTTACATGGGTGTACAAGAACCGCCCCATGAAGGCGAGCTAGAGGACCCGTCTCCTTCTCCTCTATTCGTATGGCTCCATGGGAATGGGCAGGACCTGCAGCTTCAATGGGACTGGAATGCAGCCTCCATGCTCCTTATCACTATGGGACTAGCCGCACTTTCCTTACTGATCTATCTCTATAAAAAAGAAAAGCGCAGCCTATTCATCACTTGCACGTTGTTAGGCGTCACTCTTCCTTTCCTTGGCTTGCTCTTGTCTGTACAATAGGCGCCCCTATTTGCTCACAGGCACTCCAACATGCTGCTCGATATTGGCAACACCAAAAGGAACATGAGCAGAAGGAAATATGCTCGATACCCCTTCAATATGGCCGACCTGGTCGTCGAAGAAAATATGAGGTCGGAATACTTCTAGTATTCTGGTTTATCTATCCCGCCTAAGAAAAAAGCCTCATCAACACGAATACCATGACTTCTTAGCGTCATTACTACCCGTTGGTGTGCAGGCGCATTTCTCGCGGTTACGATTGCTATTCTTATCCGCGGTACATAATCCGGATCAAGCCGCTTCTTCTCCCATTCACGCTGCTGCAGTCGGGCGACTTCGTGGCAGAATTTGGACAGCGGGCCCGGGGGGAGAGCTTCGGTTGCCCGCTGCTTCTCATTCTTCTGAAATTCATGCATCCCTAATGTTCGAAAAATCCCCTCTGAGGAATCATCGGCAATTATCCCGTCAAAGTCGAAGGCGATCCGCAGCTCCAGCTCCTCATCATTATCAACGAAGGCAGAAGGGAACACCTGAGCAGCAGGAAGACCCATCTTAATAGCCGCACGTACATCATTAGGGTTAGCAGACAAGAATAAGGAGGCGTTGAACGCATCCATATACATGAACGGATTGCCGCCCGCCACAAAAGCAGCCCGTGATATCGCCAGCCCATGATGCTCAATCGAATGAAATACGCGCAAGCCCGTATCGGGATCATTCCTGGATAAGAGGACAACCTCAACAGGCTGCTCACTCTCCTCCTCCCCATTAATCATTAACAGCCGTTTAATTAAAGGAAAAGCAACGCCCGGCTCCAGCATAACCTTTTCATTGGCATGTTGAAATTTCCGATATTCTTCCTCTCCCTTATCCTGAAAAACCTGATCAGACTCGGTGAGGTCGAATAAAGCGCTTGAAGCGACTGCTACAACAAACTTATCCTGTATAGGAAATGGCATTTTATACTTACCTCCTCTATCAGCTATGCTATTTTAATAACATACTACAATATAAGGAAGTATTTTCCTATCCATTTGTCGTAACAGCAGGGAAGCCAAGCGAGAATATGGCCCCGCCTTCCTTGCGGTTGCCTGCAGTAATTCGACCTCCACAGCGTTCCACAATAGCGCGTGATATAGCGAGGCCAAGACCTGTCTCACCATTCTTCCCCTTCACGAAACGATGGAACAGATATGGCAGCAGCTCGGATGCTATCCCGCTCCCATCATCAGATACGGTTAAGGCAATGCCGTCTTTGCTGAGGGCAGCTTCGATATAAATATGTTTATTCGCATGGCGAATCGCATTAGTGGTCACATTAAGCAGCGCTTGCAGCAGCTTATCACGATCAGCATATACTTGCAGCTCTTGCTCTTCCTTTCCAGAATAATGAAGGGTAATATCTTTTTTGACCAGCATGGGGTTTACGCGTTCAATCGTCTCAGTCAGCAAATCCTGCAAGTCTACTCTGGAGGGCTTATAGCTATCTTCCTCACTGTCCAGCTTCGCCAGAAGCGTCATTTCAGTTATAATATTTTTCAATCTACCGCTCTCGCTGAGAATAATGTCCAAGCCCTTGCCGACACTTTCCCCTTCAAATACACCGTCCCTAATGCCTTCTGCGTACCCCGCAATAGACATTAAAGGCGATTTCAGCTCATGAGACGCATTCTGAAAAAACTGCTTTTGCGCGCGATTGAAGCGATTCAGCTCATCCGCCATCTCATAGACCGTCTGTGCTACTGCCCCTATCTCTCCCCCTGCCTTTACTAGATTAACCGTAGAGAATTGGCGAGCCTTCACCTTCGTCAGCTCCTCCTTCAATTTCATTAACGGCTTGATCAGCTTCCTTGTAATGAAATGGCTGAGCACCAGCATTAGAATGCCGCCTATTCCAAACACAAGCAGCAGACGTCCAAGCAAGGCCTGCTCAATCTCTTTGATCTTGCTGACTGGCGTAAGGAGCGTCAAGGTGCCCTGCGGAACAATACTGACCTCCGATAGGAATCGCTCATCGGTTCCATTCCATATTTGCTGAAGGCTGTCCGTTTCAACTGTATCCGCGGAAGTTATTAGTTGAATTTGTCTAGCGCTAATGGGTAGCATATTCTCCATAATATTGCCTTGCGAATCCGTAACGACAGCAGCTATAGACGTTATGCTGGGTGTGGCTATCACTGATTTAGTAATTACATCAGCACTAATCGAAGAATCAATCGTTGATTCCGCTGTCAAGGATTCTGCCAATACTCTTCCCATAGCCTTCATGTCCTGTTGCTGCGTCCCCATGAAATGGTCGAGGAGCACATAGTGAATTAAGACTGCGGTAATACTGAGGACGAGCACAAGTGCAATCCCAAACGCCACATTAATCTGATGAACGAGCTTCATATTCCTGCACACTCCGATCCATTCTCATGCGATAACCATGTCCCCATACCGACTCAATGGGCAAATGCTCGATTTTTTTACGTATCCGTTTGATCAAATGATCGACAGCTCGATCGCTCCCGAAATAATCGTCGCCCCAGACGAGCGTAAGCAGGTCCTCCCTTGTAAAAGCGCGATTCGGCTGCTCGGCGAACACTTTGAGCATCGTGAATTCCTTGCTGGTCATGTCCACCTCTTCCCCTTGCCAGAATACTCGTCTTTCCTCCGGCAGCAATTGCAGCTCTCCCGCTTCAACCCGCGATAACGGTACAGCTGCATTAGAGACCGCATCTTCGGATTGGTTATATTTATACCATCGCTGTAATTGGCGGTTAATCCGGGCTACCAGCTCGCGGGGACTGAACGGCTTGACCAAATAATCATCGCTGCCCAGCTCAAGGCCCATGATTTTATCCACTTCCGTATCTTTGGCAGAGATCATAATAATAGGTACCTCCGCTTCCTGGCGTATCCGCCTGCACAGCTCATAGCCATCCATTCCCGGCAGCATAATGTCCAGCACCCATAGATCAGGAGGATTCGCCTGCCAGAGGTCCATAGCCTCCTCTGCACTTCCCAGACCGATCGTCTGATAATTTTCCTTCTGCAAATAAATTTCAACCAAATTACGTATATGAAGATCATCGTCCACAATGGCGATTCGATAGTGGCTGTTCACATTCTCTACCTCCTGCGTTTCTCTTCAATAAGTATAACAAGATGACGTTTGCAATTGGGCTGTGCCATTGTTTTTCCACAAATACACCAATGTTCTGCCACACTCGCTGTGTAAGGTAGGTGAAGTAAGAACAACCTATTAGGAGCGTGAAACGATGAACCACAAACTAATTATTTCCCGATTTGCCCTGTCCACTGCACTATTAATGTCTGCGGTTGCCGGTCCAGCCATATCGAACGCGGCGGAGCCAGCTGCTCCAGCGCCACTCCAAACGCTGCACAATACTTCTGTCACACAGAGCTTCTCTGTTATTAACAGCTTTACTAACCCTGTAGACTTGGCGAAAAAGTATGCCCCGAATACAGTGGAAGAATGGACAAAAACGTTAGCCGATTATGAGAAAACGATTGGTTCTAATGTGATTACACTCTATTCCGTAATTGAGGGTGAGCCTGTAGACTCCGCTGAATCTGCAACCCTTATTCCCGCAAGTAGTGAGAAGGGTGACACTATCAGCGCTACCCTCACCGTAGCCTCCTCAGCAATCGAAGCTGATTCTATTACTAAGATTGATGGAAAGACAAGTGCTGACACAGTGGTGCCAGCTAAAGAAATCTCAATGGATAAGATAGATATGTTGGCTGTACCAGATACGACTAACGATTCAGACATGACCTTTATTCAAGCAGAGATCGAGCTGGCAAAGGCTGTACAAGCAGAGAATGCTGACGCGATCAAACAATCGCTCACTAAGCTCCTTGCAGCCTACAAGCAGCAAATTGCACAATGGGAAGCAACAAAGTAATAGCATAAAAACCCGTTTTGACAAGCATCCTTAAATCCCTATGAAAAAACCAGCCCATACCTGTTACAGGTGATGGGCTGGTTTTTTTTGAAAATAGATTGACCCTCCCCTATAGTAGAGGGTTTAATCTTAGTACATAATCAAATTCTGGGAATGGGGACTGTGTATGTATCGAGTAGGAGAGCTGTCTGCCAAGACAGGAGTCACGGTAAAAACTCTGCATTATTATGAACGAATAGGCTTGCTCAAACCAAGCAGGCACTCCGAATCAGGCTATCGTATCTATGCCAGCTCCGATATTCTGAAGCTTCAGGAAATATTCATTCTCAAGGAGATGGGGTTCTCGCTATCGGTCATAAAAGGAATTATCAAGCATAATGCCTGGGAGGCTAGCAACAAGAGCAAAGAGGACATCTGGAAGGAAGCCATCACCAAGCAAATTGATTCGTTACGTGATGAGCAAGTTAGGCTGTTCCGAATCGAGCAGCTGCTGCAAGGATCGCTGTATGCTATAGAAGTGAATGCAGAAGTCCGATTGGAAGAAATGATGCGATTCATCAAAGAGCTGCAATCTATAGAGCCTGAAGATAAAAACCATTGGCGCAAGGCGCATTTTACGCCTGAAGAGAATAGCAAGCTTCCCCCTGAGGATCTGGATCATCCGCTGATAAAGGAATGGACTCAACTGCTCAAAGAAATTAAGAAGCATGCTCATGAACCAGCCGACTCCCCTAACTCTATCCGGCTTGCACCGCGTATCCTTTCGATTGCGAATGATCTTTTCCAAGGAGATGAGGGTCTGATTGATAAGTATTGGGAATTTATGCGACCCGCTGAAGGAGAAGTATCCCGTATATATGGAATGGATACGGACACGATGGCCTATGTAGATCGTATTGTGGATTATTATTTGCATACAACGGGAGAGATGAATAATGCGCTGGAATAGACTTATTTCGAATGGATGGGGTTTCATCCTTCATGTTATTTTATTTGCTGTGACTCATATCTTATTCATTATTACAGTCGGAGTTATACCTGCCTCAGAGCTGCCCAGCCATTCGTACTTCGAGCATATCGGTACAAACATATGGAATCACGGCATCAACATCTATCTCAGCGACACCATCAATTCCATCAGCCAAATATGGAAATCCATACTCATTATTCACGGCTTGATCGATCTGTCCTATGTCCTCTTTCCAAGTAAAAAAGCGAAGCAGCATTCGTTAACGAATAAAGCATTCTCATCTGACAGTAAGGTGGATGCGGCAGTAACGCAGAAAGCACTGAAAAAAGAAAAGAAAGAGAAAACAATAAGCTCTCGCTTAGGGTGGCTCTTCGTCTTTATCGGAGGTGCGCTTGAGATCGTATGGGCTTCGAGTATGAAATATAATTTTGTATCGCCATTGATTGTATTGCTCGCATTGTTAGTCAGCTTTGATCTGATCATTCGAGCAGCCAAGGTCATTCCGATTGGGACAGCTTATGGTGTTTTTACCGGAATAGGCACCATTGGACTGGTCATCGTAGAGGCCGTTACAGAGGGGTATATCCGTCCTATAAAATTAGGCGTTATTATGCTGCTGCTCGTATTTATTATTCTATTAAAGCTGACGGGCGATAGAAAGGCGGAAGGTTAATGGCATGGATGCTTTTAATTTTTGCAGGACTAATGGAGATCGTAGGGGTAATTGGTATCAAGCGTGTAGCTCAAAATAATAATTGGCTTAATAGTCTGCTCCTGATAGGCGGGTTCCTTATCAGCTTCTCGCTTCTATCCGCCGCCATGGAAACGATTAATCTCTCTACCGCTTATGCAGTATGGACAGGCATTGGCACTGTAGGCGCGGCTATTGTAGGAATCCTGCTCTATAAGGAATCAAGAAGCCCGCTGCGTCTGTTTTGTATACTAGGTATTATTGGCTGCGTATTTACGTTAAAGCTGCTTAATTAGTTGTAAACTCAATAAAAGATATATGTTAACTGCACTCTTAGAATTAATTTACAATAATCATAGACGATAAGGAAATTTTATATACAATGGAAATAAGAGGGGGAGGGAATCTGGAGACTAGATTTTTTGGCATGTAATAATAAATAAAGGACTGGTGTATTGATGTATAGCAAACTTTTAAAACTCGTTATTCTATCGGCATTATTAACCACTTTATTCACAACAGGCGCTTCGGCTTCTATAGACGGTGAAGTTGCAGGCAATCATCTTGCGATCTATTACGGGTATCCTTCCTCCGTAAACGGGGCGAATGGCAATGTCGCAAAAGCAACAGCAGAATTCAGTAAATTCAATATGATTATTCTAGGTGATGGTGTAGAGCATCCTACTCATGGTGACTATGCTAAGGCTACTCAAATCGTACAGAATTTGAATAACATCGGCGGCAAACAAATATTCGGATATGTCGATCTAGGCGTCTCTACGGATAATCATACGATGGCTACCATCAAGCAATATGTCGACGAATGGAAAGTACTTGGCGTCCAAGGGATTTTTCTTGACGATTTCGGATATGATTACGGCGTTACCAGACAAAGACAGAACGAAGCTGTAGATTACATCCATGAGCAAGGGCTCTATGTCTTCGCGAACTCTTGGAAAGTGGAAGATGCATTAGGAGACTTAGATGAGAATAAGCAGCATAACCCTTCCCATATGGGAAGCGGAGACTGGTATTTGGCTGAAAGCTGGCTGGTTGGAGCTAATCAATACTACAGTATATCCACTTGGCAAAAAAAAGCGGATGCTTGTCTGTTCTATAAGCAAACCAAAGGTGTACAGACCGCTGTTGTATCCACAACAGTATCAAACGGTACCACAGCCAATGACTCCAGCACAGATAAGTTCAAGATGGCTTGGTGGGCTGCAGCCGCATACGGCTTCCCCTTCCAGTGGACGGACAATTCCTATTCCTCAGGATCTGGCAAGCTCTTATATTATGATAACATCACGGCCAATATTGGCACCCCTCTGATGCAAGCGCCTGCTCATTTGAATCCTAATCAGACCTACTTGGACACAAGCAACGGCAGAATTCTCATTGAGGGAGATGGTTCTACTTGGGGAACAGGGCATGTAGTTCCAATACCGGAGCCGACGCCTCAAGGGCACTATGCTACGATTCAAATAGATGGGGCAATAGCAGATTGGACGACGATCAACTCCATTGCCAGTTCTTCTACACAGCAGTTGAAGGCAGCCAACAATAATGACTACCTCTATCTTTCAGCTGCGAGCGACAATCTGACG
Source organism: Paenibacillus sp. J22P59 (assembly GCF_059383895.1). Taxonomy (NCBI): domain Bacteria; kingdom Bacillati; phylum Bacillota; class Bacilli; order Caryophanales; family Paenibacillaceae; genus Paenibacillus; species Paenibacillus sp. J22P59. The sequence continues at coordinate 75,620 of NZ_JBXENX010000014.1, read as the reverse complement.
GGCAGAACCCAGTTCTTCATAGATACGGATCATGATCTAACGACTGGCCTTAACTACTCCAAATTTGCTTATCCATCCGGCTCCGACTTTTTAATCGAAAATAACTACCTGTACAGATATACGGGCACCAATGGCAGCTGGGATTGGACGAGAGTGAAAAAGCTCGATGCGGTAGACTACATCAAAACAGCTAGTGCTATTGAGGTAAGAGTAGACTTCGGCAGCTTGAATATGAATACTCAGACGCAATCCTTGCTAAGAGTGGGATTTGTAAATAGCTCGAATACGACGGTCTTGCCGAGCAATGCCGAGACTCCCGCTTACAAATTAATTATTAGACCGACAATTGCTATAGACGGTAATTTGTCAGATTGGGATAAAGTCGATAGCTTGGCCAGCTCCTCTACGCAATATTTTAAAGGAGCCAATGATGACAATTCCGTTATCCTGTCTGTGTATAGTGATAATCTAACAGGCAGAACGCAATTCTACTTGGATACAGACGGCAATCTGACTACTGGGTATAACTCTTCCAGCTTCGCGAATGAGTCAGGAGCGGACTACCTTGTCGAGAACAGTATTCTATACCGCTACACTGGATCAAATAATGGCTGGGGATGGACACAGGTCAAATATTTGGACGCTGCGGAATATGTAAAAACAGCTCAAACTATCGAGTTGAAGCTTGCCTATTCCCTATTAAATATTAATCCTGCACAGCAAGCCTATATTCATGCAGGATTCCATAATGACGGTAATTCTACTTCCTTACCCAGCAACTCGTCTTCACCGGTGCTTCAGCTACTGCATTGATTGAAGATAGGCTTGCCGCTTCTACGCAAGCAGGAGCCATTCTCAGTCATGCTGCACATGCCCTGCTGGCCTACGAAGAACATACAACGAAGTCTTTGCCTAAATCAGGAGATCCTATCCCTGACTGCTTCTGCTGAACCTTCATTTAAATAACAATACCCGGAGCCTTATAAGGCTCCGGGTATTGTTATTGGTGAATTTACAGCGAGCCGCTCACGAGACGACCTTTGTACCATACGGCTTGGCGCTCCGTTCTGCGTGCCACCGCTTCTGCCGAGCAGCTTGCAGGAAGCAGTACGAAGCTTGCTGCATCTCCAACCTTCGGCCATATCTGCTCACCTTGTTTATTAAGCGGAGTTATTCCGCCTGTAATGAATCCGAGCGTTTGCCCCAAGGCACATTCATCATTATAGCCATACAGCTCTGCGAACCGTCCCGCCTTCTCCAGTTGATCTCCATTCCCGAAAGGAGACCAGTGGTCTGTAAGGCTGTCTGTCCCTAATTTTACTTTTACCCCTTCACTGTGCAGCATCGGGAGCGGCATCGTCGTCTTGCCAATCGGTACTGTCGACGCAATTGACATGCCAAGAGCTGCCATTCGAACAGCCATTTCTCTCGCTTCATTCACATCTGCTCCTGCGAACCAGAAAGCATGACTAACCGTCACCTTTCCTTGCAGTCCCGCTTCCTCGGTCAGGTCAACCAGCCGTAACAGCGCCTGCTTGCCTGCCTCTTGACCATCATGCAAGTGAATATCAATGCCTGCCTTACTCGCCACGGCTATTTCAACCATAGCCTGCAGAGAACGCTCTACGTCCCCATCCACCTTATAAGGGTCCAATCCGCCAACATGAGTTGCCCCTTCGGCCAAAGCTTGTCTTACCAATTGAACAGAATCGGATCTGAGCAAGCCATGCTGCGGAAAGGCTACAATCTCAGAATCTAATTTGCCAGCGAAGGTATCCAATGCTTGCTTGGTCGCCTCTAATCGATGAAGCCCGCTAACGGGTTCAATATTACAATGGCTGCGCACCTGTGTTGCGCCGAATCCTTGTATAAGCGCCAAGATGCTCTCCGCTTGTTGTCTGGCCGTAGGCAGCAGCTTCGGCAATAGCTGCTTCTCTTCCTCAATCCGCTCGAATATACTGGATACCTTCCTTACCGCCTTCCATGGCCCGGCAAAATAAGTTTTATCCAAATGAATATGCCCCTCTTCGAAGGAAGGAAGCATTAACAGCCCTTTGCCATCATGCTTTGGCAGATCACTTTGGAGCTCTTTCTCAGCACCTGTAATCTCGGCTATCGCACCGCCGTCAATCCGGATGTGGCAAATCTCTGTATTCGTACCCGCCACCTGTCCATCTTCCATATGGTAGCTCTGTTCCAGCCTGACATTCGTTAGCCAATAAGAAGCGTTCTGCATCTCTCATCTCTCCTGAACAATCGCAATTTATATAAAAAATACAATTAAATAAATTAAGCTCTAGCTTTCACTAGCAGACTCTCTATCGCTTCGAACTGATGGGCTCGTGCATGCTCTAATGGGGTTACCCCATTGTTATCAGGGATCGTCACATCCGCACCATGCTCAATGAGCAGCTGTACGACTTGTTGCTGCTGGTCGCCGCCATTGCTTAATATAATGGCTTCCATTAACGCTGTCCATCCTAGATCATTCACATGATTCACATTAACTCCTGAGCGGGTAACAAGCTCTTTTACCACCTCAACATAACCATGCTCCGATGCAGGTATAAGTGCTGTTCCCCCAAACCGATTCGTAATCGCCGGATCTGCCTTGGCATCAATCAACAGCTGCACAATGTCCAGCAAACCTTCCGCACCGGCGTATAAGAACGGATTATCCAACTTGTTGTCCTGCAGATTAATATCGGCTCCCGCTTCGATTAAAGCTTTGACCGTATTCACGTGATTGCCATGTGTGGCAGCTAGAATGGCTGTTCGCCCCTGCGCGTCTCTTGTATTAATATCAGTCCCATCCTTGATCCTTTGCAATACGAGATCTGTATCTCCATTTTCCGCTGCTTTAATAAACGATAGATTCATTGCTGTCGCATCCTCCTCAGCCTGGTTTGCCTGCTGCTGACAACCCACGAGCAGGCCGATAACCATTACTATAATTATATATCGCATGTACGTAATGACCTCTTCCTTCCGAATCTACCTCTATGGTAGCATAGCCCTGTACAAGCGAATAATATCTAAAAAGTTGATTTTCCATACTTTTATCATTGGTGACTTTGTCACAGCTGCAGAACTCCCCTAGCTCAAGTCCCTCCTGGCCGCCTCTCCCTATTCACTGATTAACAGCAGCGACATATCTCTTGTTGCTCATTAGCTAACCGGCCCACATTGAATGTGCCAACGCCCAGTTGCTCAGCCTTCTTACACATCTCCATTTACTCAATTAACCTATCCTCAACTGCGTGCGCACCTATAGCCTCACTATTGTGTGAGGCTATCCTCATCCATACTACCTGCTCATCCAACAGAACAAGCATTGTATGAGGCTAGCCTCATACCTCAAGAGCCTACCCTCCTGAGGAATGAGATTGTCCTCATACATTCCAACTTTTCTCACCAATTGCATCAATTATAGGTGCTTCCCCTCACACATTTATGATCTTGCCTCATAGTAACCGGACTCCTCCCCCTAGCTCTAGCTCCTCCTACCTCCCTACCTTCCTCCCTCACTGCACTCACTATTTTCCAGCAATACATGAGAAATGAAGGAATTTCTTCGGTGAGGGTCTTTCTTCGTACGAGCTCATAGGTGTTACAGCTCTTTCTCAAAAAAATAAGCCGAGCAGGTCATCTCGACCTGCTCGGCTACTCTATTTTCCTAATTATTAATTAAATTATTGTGCCGCCAAGTGAAGCTGCTGCACTCTTCTGAATTTCATATAGGAAACTATTCTCCATGGGATGATATAGCAGAAGGCAAGTGTCATGAATAAAGCGGCTAATGTCTGAGGGTCAATGCTGGACAAGTAATAACGAAGCTCGAAACGAATAGCAAGCACAACTAGGAAGGCTACAATAAAGCCCCAGTTCTTCTTGGCATAGATGAGATGATCCTCACGAATTTCATAATTGGTCGTCCATATAAGCGGAATAGAAAGTACCGCACCAATTGCGGCTGCAATCAGCCAATCGTACCATGGGGCATGGACGTCAGGATTAAATAACAAAAACATGCCAGGCAGCATGAACAGCATCGGATACAGCAGCCTTCTGCCATTCCCTTTAATTGGCCGATAAAAGCTCCTCGTCCGCCTCCATAGCACGAGAGCAGCGATGGCAATAATCATTACATAAAATGAATTATCTATTCCTAACACCACTTTCTTCAAGTAAAAGTATGAATTCCATAATTTATTATAGCTGTATATAATCCCTATCGGCAATATACAAAGGACACCCGTTAGGGTGCCTTTTGCGCCTAATATAGTAGAAGTTCATCTGTTTATTATGCATGCCCCGCATTACTCTTCGGTCGGAATCCGAAGCCAAGCAGAGCAAATACAAGAAAAGCAGAGCCTAGGAATAGAAAAATGCTATGAATAGATACATAGCGCATGCCGTAGCCGCCAAGAGTCGGGCCCATAATGCTCCCAATACTGAAGTGGATAGAGGCGATCACATTCGCCGCCGGCAGTATCGCTCGCGGAAGTATATCCGCCGCATAGGCTAAGCCAAGCGAATAGAAGGAGCCTACAACACCACCTGCTAATGCAAATAAAACGAATAATAAGGGAACATTGCTTCCAGCAGCCGGAATTGCAAAAAAGGTCATCGCACCTACGGCCCCACAAGTAATTAATACGGGTTTTCTCCCAATCCGATCGCTCCATATGCCCAGCGGCAGCTGCAGAATCAGCCCCCCTACACCAAACGACATCAGCAGCAGAGATATCCAGTGCTGGCTCAGAGCAATCTGCAAGCCATACAGCGGAAAGCTGCTATTCATCGAGGATTCCATCAATCCATATAAGAGGCCCGGTATCAGAACGAACCAAGCTACGCGATAAGTGGTTACGAAACGATTCTCTTTTGCGACTCCTTTTACAACCCGTTCGGGGATCTCATTGCTCATCCGCAGCATGAGAATAAGCACGATAAGAAAGAACAGGCAAGGCACAAGGAACGGAACTATTCTGCCAAAAGGAAGCAGGTTAATGCCAAGCGGGCCTATACTGAAGCCGAGCCCATAGGACATGCCGTATAGGGAGATATATCTTCCCCGCCCTTTGGCAGGACTGGAGCTTACGATCCATAGCTGGCTCGTATAATGAAGCGCGCTGTCACCTACGCCGACCAGCAGCCGTAATACAAACCACACCGCAAGTGACTCCGTAAACGGGAACAGCATAGTAGCCACTGTGATTATAATAATGCCTGCCAAAATTACTTTTCGATAGCCAAAGCGCAATACAGGCTTCTCTATAAAGAACATCGTACAAAAAATTCCGATATACATGGCTGCTGAATTCAGACCATTCATATCCGGGGACACACCGGAGTCTTCGAGCATAATGGATAGCAGCGGCAGCAGCAGCCCTTGGCTTATGCCCGCAACTACGACGACAAGCAATAATGTAATTAACCGATAACGAAAAGAAAGCGAAGCTGATGTAATAGCACTTGATGACAAACCTGTTGCACTCCCTTGTATGTAAATCATCTTCAGATTTTAGTACTTACACATTGTATCCTTGACCGTACGATCCTGACAACCGCTCTTTCATTGGCAACCCTGATATTAAGAGCATAAGAAGTATACACAACAAAAAAACTGACCCCAAGGAGTCAGTTTTTCCGCTAACAAGGCAAGAATTAAATGCTTCCCCCATGATGAATTTAATTTTCAATTCTTCTTCGTATCATATACGGATACAAATCTTGGACGGGATGTGCTCTTTTCGTTTTCATAAGCACTCACATAATTTCGATATTCTTTTGTTTCGGAGATTTCTGCAGTGTTCTTCCCATTAACATCACCGCTAACCTTCACAGGTACGTTAGAATTAGGTCCAGATATCAATAATGAGCCATCCTTCTGTGCATAAGCAATAAAGATATAAATACCGTCTACCTCTGGCAACTGATCATCCTCATACAGGGTAATTGATTTGCCATCCTGATTTAGACCGCCAGATTTCTGTACAGGATTAGGCACCCCTTTCTCTAATTCACCTTTAATATTCTCCAAAACAGTAATTGAATAGTTCGTGTAAGGACGAGCCGCCTCTCTCGTTCCATTCTCCGTCTCAATCTTTACGGCATTCTTATATTCGGTATTAACCTGCTTATCCACGCGTCCCACAAATACATAATCCGCATCACCGACAACAGCTGCTTCATCTTCCACATCTATGGAAAAAGAAGCATGCAGATAATCTACTGGAATATCCCCCGAGCTCGCGGACGCGGGCGATTCACTGCTCCCTGTGCCCGAGCATCCAACGAATAGTAGTGTGCACACAACAAGTGATAAAAAAAGAACAATACGTTTATTTGGTTTTAGAATCATCATATTCATCCCCTCTCTATTAATAAGCTGCATAGGCTGCATCATAGGATGCTTTATCATTTATGCTTAAAGCGATTACGTCTCTATTATTTTTAAACATGACATCTCCTTCTTCATTATGATCAAGGCCAAGTGCATGACCGAGTTCATGCGTAGCTACATTTTGCTGTCTGACTGATGTGAACAAGTTCATGAGGTATTTATTGAACTCGATACTCCCGTACGAAGTGGTTACACCCGTAGTTGAACTCACTTCATAAATATCAGAGATTGTGACATCTGTAATCGTTGTTATCGTATCGGGACGAATAACACCGCTTTTATAACTGTTCCAAGTCGTCACAGCCGCATTGAATGGAGTGAGATATACCGTGCTTCCATCCCAATCCAGATGTTTTCCGGAATCAACCAAATCCCATGTTAGCAGCTTCACAATTGGAGCAGCAAAGACCTGCTGACTCGACACCACAGAGAAGTACAGTAAAGCAAAGCTAAACAATAGGAGCTTAATTGCTTTATGTTTAATAACACCCTCGTGACTAATCATTTCCATACGTTAATTCCTCCTTATTCTTTTTTCTATAGTGGCATCCTAGAAACTTCTCCGTCCTCCGCGACACTGTCTGTGCCGTATTATATTCCCCCTCTGCTTGAAATAGCTGGAACAATTCAACGAGTAGTGATACATACCTAAGAATAAACGAGCTGTATTCGAGCACATGAAGAAGAGAAATAATGAAGAAGACGAGGCAAGACTGGCTAGTAGTGAGTCAAGCACATGATGGGGTTAGTTCGTGTGAACTGCTAATCGAAGTGGGACACAGTGGAGAAAACAAATCACTCTAACGAATATAATCAGGTTCAACTGCTTGTCCAATGGAAGAATCGTTCCGGTTGAGCAGTAACTATATTTAAGCACTTTCCTTATTCCCTAACAAACGTCTATTGAACTATCTCAACAGTCACTTAACGACTAAGTTATGTCGAAAAGAAAGCCTATCTGTCAGAAGACAAGATGCTGCGGCTCCCCACTATAAAAAAAGAAGCCTTGGTAATCAAGGCTCCTCGGAATACGAGTTTCATTATAGATTAATCCTCATTAGATTTGTAAACTTGGTTGTGGTTTTTTTACAGAGTTAAGATAACATCCTAATCTTCAATCTGTCCTCATAAATAGAACCATTCATCTTATTTGATTTTTGTAGTTCTCATTAATCATTAAAGGGTCTCCGGCTTCCTTTGACGTACCCTTGCAGAGGAGTATAGCTCTGCAATACCTATAATGTTCTGATCATCCTCATAGATCACATTATCTATATTAGATGGAGAAGTTACTTCAGTATGAGCCCTAACTTTCTAATAAGATTATATATTAAATTATACTTTCTTTGTTAATATATATCAATAGAGTTCTCGGAAACATATTAAAAAGCGGAGAAGCCCACTCATACTTAAATGAACCGAAACTAATTCGCAAGCAGTCCAATTTGAGGTTAATATATCTATAATAAATATATCGTAAAAGGACGTCTGACCTCATGAAATGGAAGGTTATACAAGACACCGAACGCTTCCTAGTTTGTCGCAAAACATGGCATTCCTCGGAGTGGATGGGAATTGAGAAGAAGGATATTCGTATGATTTCAATACGTGATCGCGATTGTGCTGTGGAGGTATATGCCGATTGCTCCACGCTTGAGCTAGCTCATAAGTTACTTGCGCTTAAACAAAGGGTACAGTAGCCAAAGTAGCCTTCACCAAATAACAGCCGCCACAACCAAATTGCAAGAAAAGAAAAGGAAACCACTCAAAAAAAGGACTGTCCCAAAAATCATGAAAATGATTTTTGAAACAGCCCTTTCCTTTGTAAATCATCTCTATACGCTACAGAGGAGTATAGGAAGGGTTTACCTTAATTTAGGAAGTGCTTTACGTTAAAACAAGCTTAATCTAGACAACTATTGGAGATAACGTCAGCTATGTTCAGTAGTCAGGACCCGACCTTCCTGACTACTGAACATAGCTTCACTGTTGCTGCTTTTTACCTGTATTAGCCGTGAGATAGCGCAAGTGTATTCCTTACATTGCCCATCACATTCCTTAGCTAGCTTGAGAGCCTGCTTTTCCGGGACAAGCTTTTTTCCTCAATAGCAGGTCCCTCCAACTCCCATTAAGCCTTATATACAAGCAAGCTCAACGGCTCAACGACGTCTCGCCACGCGTTACCCTTTAACAGATCCTGCGACAACCCCATCAATAATTCTTCTTTGCATAATCAGATAGAAAATGATCAGTGGCAGCGTAGCAAGAACCAGCATTGGGAAGAACGAAGTCCAGTTGGTGGAGAACGGACCCACATTCTTATACACTTCCTGCAGCAGGACTGCCTTCTTGGGATCTTGGAGGAATAGCAATGGCGTCATAAAGTCATTCCATATCGCAAGCGTATCCAATATCGTAACCGTAGCGACTATCGGCTTAAGCAACGGGAAGATAATACTCCAGAACGTACGGAACGTACCGTATCCGTCGATAGCTGCCGCTTCTTCTAGTTCAATCGGTACTGTACTGATAAACCCTTTGAACAAATAGATCGACAGAGGCAAATTAATGCAAAATACTGAAATTAATATAACGCCCGGCAAGGTGTTCATTAAGTGCAGTCCCGCGATGATTTTGTACAGTGGAATAATGGCAATTTGGAATGGAATGATCAGGCCGACCATAAAGCTCATGAACATCCACTTGAATATTCTTTTTTTGCTTCTCGCAATGACATAAGCTGCCATAGAAGAAATGATAATTAATATGGTTACCGCACACACTGCAATAATCAAGTTATTGGTTATAGCCTGAGGATAATTCATTGCCTTGAAAGCCGTAACATAGTTATCAAACATCAGCTGCTTAGGCAATCCCAGAGGGCTTGCAGCAGCGTCATCGGGAGTCTTGAAGGTCGTTACTATTAAATAATAAATGGGCAGCAGCATGACAGCGCCAATAACGGCATACAGAAAGTTAATCACAAAACTAGCAATTTGACGTTTAGCTATCATGATATTTTTTCCTCCCATTTATTGAGACAATAAGTAAGAAGCCTTGTTAATATAAATACGATAATGAAGAAGACGACAGCAATCGCAGAGGCATACGCAGTCCGCCCGTTATTGAACCCTTCTCGAATCATTGTTGTAATGATCGTCTCTGTAGCATAGCCTGGGCCGCCCTTGGTCATGGCAAAAATAACATCGAATACTTTTAAGCCGCCAATCAGGCACATTAGAATGTTGAAGGAAGCAGCCGGATAAAGCAGGGGAAGCGTGATTCGGCGCAGCGTTGCTAATTTGCTGGCACCATCGATACTAGCCGCTTCATATATGGATGAATCAATACTTTTCAAGTTCGCAATATAAATAACCATACTCCAGCCTGTCCACTGCCACACCTGTGTGAGCAAGACCGAATACATGGCAATCTTTCCATTCCCTAACCAGTTAACAGGGCTGCCGCCAAAAAACGTAATGATATTATTCAGCAATCCATAATCAGATGACGTCATAATATATTGGAATAGAAAACCTACTACCAGAATACTTAACACTGCTGGGAAAAAGAAAATCGATTTGACGATATTGGCCATGAATCGCTTCTGATTCAATAACACGGCAAATACTATAGCAAATACGTTTTGTACAATCGTAATCAGAATGGCATATTTAATAGAATTTTTAATCGCGGTCAAATTTTTCGTATCGCTTAACAGCTGCGTATAGTTATCCAACCCGTTAAATTGAAAATGCGGCTTATAGACGGAATAGTTCGTTACACTATAGCCAAAGCTCATTATTGTAGGAATGATAAAAAGGATCACGAACCCTATAAAAGCAGGCAGTATCATGAATAAATATGTGCGGTCTCTTTTTTTTGTATTCACCTCAGGCACTTCACCTTCCACGTTTAAATTATAGAAACATCCCTGATTGCCCATGCCAGCAAGCATTCAGGAATGTTTCATTAGCCTAATTGCTATTCCAGAGTTTTCCGCATTGTTTCATTAATGTCATCTGCATCAATCAGAGCTTGCTTCACTGTCTTAGTACCTGCAAGAACCTCTTGAAGCGCCTTCCCGTAGCCTTCTACAATCGGGTTCCCCGAAATCCAAGCAGCCGTCCAAGGAGCATAGACGTTGCCCGCCTTGAATGCCTCTTCAGCATCTTTATAAATATCACCCAAATCAATCTCCATACCTGTCAAGAAAGAGCTGCCCGCGTTGTCCGCGATCAAAGCTTGTTGGGCTTCTGGCGTTGCAGTGAAGTCAAGTATTTGCAAGGCTTCTGCTTTATGAGAAGTTTTTGCGTTGATTGTAAGAGCCGATCCAGGACCACCGATTAACCAGCCTGGACCTTCCTTCATACCCGGAATAGGGAACATGCCAAGCTCCATATCTGGATTTTTCTCCATAATTGTACCTACAGCCCAAGGACCGCTCTCCCACATGGCTGCTTTGCCTGTAGCAAACTCATCCAGCGCTTGATCATAGCTTAGGCCCAGCATGTCTTGTGTTAGAATGCCGTCCGTAATCAAACGGGACCATTGCTCTACATACGGAAACCATGCATCAGCCAGCTTAGCTTCGCCAGCATTGAACTTCTCATCGAAATCTTTGTTAGCTTCATTAGAGTAGAACTCGTTGTTAACTAGTCCAATGCTTTGCTTCATCATAGGCTCCCAAGATTGTGCACCCATGGTTTGAGCCTTAATGCCTGCTGCTGCAAGGTCTTTATGGATTTTTATAAATTCATCGAAGGTTTTGGGCACCTCGATATTGTTGTCGCGGAACATCGCCTTGTTGTAGAAGATACCCTCATACCAGCTTTGCAGCGGAGTAGCGTATACTTTGCCCTCCACGGAATAAGGAGCAAGACCGGCATTCGCATATTTTGAAGTAAAGCTTTCATTCGTGATGTCCATTAGATGGCCTGCATTAGCAAGCAGCCTAGCTTCGCCGCCAACTTCGATAATATCTGGGCCTTGTCCCGCATTAAGCTGCGTGTTCAGTACATTATTGAAATTATCAAGAGCAACGAATTCGAAGGTTACTTTAATATTAGGAAATTTCTCTTTGAGCAATTTGAGGTAAGTTGCCCGAGTGGCTTCCGCATTATAGCCCATAATGCGAATCTCTACTTGCTTGTCAGACTTATTAGGCTCAGTTGAGCCTGATGTCTTCCCATCGTTGCCATTCCCGTTCCCGCACCCTGCAAGAACAGAGCTAACCAATAATAAGCTAGTCGATAGTAACGTCCATTTCTTTTTCATTTATTTTTCCCCCATGTTCTAGTTTGAATGAACTGCATATTGATCATAACAAGCAGGCATATTCTACAAAAGCAACTCCATTCTTCACTGTTAGCAGCAAATTATTATTCTGCTCTGCTATAAAACTCGCCGACCTGATTTTTATGAAATCGCTTGCATTTTATTACGATTTGGCTTGATTTCTAATGCTATATTACGTTTTTGAAGTATCTTGCCACTCAAGCACGATTGGCATATCTGCCGGAGGAGTAAATAAGAGCCATTCACCTTTACTTAAAACCAAGGTATCACCAAACTTCCATTTCCCCTTAGGAACGGCAACAGTACGGCTTGCAGCACCCTTTTCATATAAAGGCGCTACTAATAATGTATCTCCAAGCATGAACTGGTCCGTTACGTTCTCCATTCCCTCGCCCGGGAATTGATATTCCATATAGCGAATCATTGGCTCGCCTTGCTCTCTAGCGTCGTTAAGAGCCTGCATCAATTGTGGCATGTAATGCGTACGAAGAAGCAGTTGATCATGAATCTTCTCCAAATATGGAGCAGACAATACTCTCCAAGGCGCTGCCGAGAATTGAATAGACGGCATTAGACAAGCAATCTCACTATGGCGGCTGAAGAGCTCCTGATCCAGGCCATTGGTCTCCAGCTCAGCAAAGTTCAAGTACTCGCCTCCGCCAACCATATCCGGGCAGCTGAATGGATGACCTGTTATTCCTTGCAGCAGGCTATCGGGAATAAGAGCTTGAATTCCCTTCTCGCCCCAAGAATGCTCTTTGTCGCATAATCGCTGGAACAACGAATAGCCGCCCGCTTTAAAAGTAACGCGATATTCATTATAGGCGTATTTGGTACCATACGAAGCCCATAGAAAAGACTGCATGTCCGGTGTTACATGGCCATAGGTCACGTTGTCTTCACGGTAATAGCAGCTATCGCCTGCATCGAATTTGAATCCGTCAATGCCAAGCTCCAGAAGCTGCTGCATTTGGCGATCAAACCAATCTACAGCTGCAGGATTGGAGAAGTCTAGTACAGCGGAATGCCCATTCCACCATTCACATATATAAGGAGCCCCTTCAGGCTTCTTAATTAATAGATCAAGCTTTTTTGCCTCTCTATAAGCGACTGTATCCGGCGTTATGAAGGGGCATACCCATAGCATAACGGCGAATCCCATCTGCTTGAGCTCCTGAATGAATGGCTTCGCATTCGGAAATTTGCCGGAGTGGAATGTCCAATTGCCATAGTACTCGCTCCAGCCGTCATCAATCATCAGCACGCCTGGCTCGAATCCATTAGCCACAATTTGCTTCGCGTATTGCAGCAAGTCCTTCTCATTCTGATCAAAGGTCAGTTCAATCCAGCTATTAAAAATAGGCTCAACAAATAGCCTCTCCGACAAGTTAATTTCCGCAAAAGGAAAATGCGCCTTCATGGCAGCAAGATAGGCACCACGAAGCGTTTCGAAGCCGCTCGCCAGCAGCACATCATCGGGACAAGTGATGCTCCCTTTGTTAAAGTCAATCGTAAATCCGCTGTCTCTCCATAGGTAACGGCCCTTGGAGGATATGAACAGGGGCATTGCTTGGTTTGGCGTAGGATTCTGGTCGAACACAAATTGAATTTGATCCTCTGCTCCTACAGGCATGCGGCTCCCTTGGCTAACACAGCCGCCATACCAATATTCTTGTTCTAGCATCTGAATAATCATATAGGCTTACCCCTCCATTCTACAATTAGAATACGGAAGAATAAGCCTGGCTACAATTAACTGTATTCTGTTTTTATATTCCTTTATTACTTATTTGCCATACGGAAATCACTAGGGGTTTGGCCCGTATATTTCTTGAATAGCTTGGAAAAGTAGCTTGGATTATCATAGCCAACCTTATAAGCAATTTCATAGCTTTTCAAGTCGCTCTCAACTAGCAGCTCCTTGGATTTATTAAGCCGAATATCTGTTAGATAGGCCCAAAGGTTTTGTCCCGTCTCTCTTTTGAACAAATAGCTGAAGTAGTTCTTGCTTACAGCGAGCTCACTGCATATATCATTCAATGAGAAGTTTCGATCATACTTTTCATGCAAATACTGTATTCCTTTATAGACTAGCGTGCTATATTCCAGAGTCGCTGACTGGGAGTCCGAGAGGAACAGCAAGAGATGGCGCATAAACTGATTAATTTCTTCAACCTTGGATAGCTGTGCAATATCCTTATAGCTTAAATTCAATACATAATTGTTCTCTTCGGTTATCTTATTATTCGTAATTAACTGATCTCTTATCGCACACGCTACATTATAGAAAAACTCGAAAAACAGATGAAGTGACTGGGGATCTGCCTTGCAGGACAACAGCAGAACCTCATCCAATGTTTGCGCAGCAAGCGGAATATCCTTATTCCGCAGAGCCTCTGTCAGGTTATGCATATACGGGAACAGCTCCAATTGCTTGAAGGTCGTCTCCTCGCAGTTATAGCCATAGCCTAGTATGGGTTCGTCCCCCACATAGAAGCTATAACGGCTAAGATTACAGATCCGCTCATACATAGGAGGCAATTCATTCATGCTGCTGCCTTGCTGGCTGAAGCAAACATAGAGATCGATCTTGAATTGGGCAGCTAGAAAAGCAATCAAATGCTCCGAGCATGGCACTAGCTGCTGCGAATCCATCTCTGTCACGATAGCCGTCCAGCCATTATCCTCGTAATCAAACAAAGTGCCTTGGCCATATTGGTTCAATACCGTAAGCATTTGCTCCATGATATATTCCATTTGGGCCTCTAATTGCAGACTATTCTCTATATAGTCATTCATAGAGCTGTCTTTCAGAACGAAACGGAATAAGTGATAGAAAGAGAAATTAAGATTCAAGTTAGCGGCACTTTTGACGGCCAGCAATTGATTCTTTCCTGTATTCATAAAGCGATAGAGGCCTTGCAATTCGCGCTGCTTCCAATTTTTCACCGCATGCTTTTCAGCCAACTGTTTATCATTGATCTTGGTCGTAATCTTCTTGATGGTTCGCTCCAGCTCAAACTCATCAACTGGCTTGAGTATATAATTGGAGCAGCCCAGCTCAATTGCTTTTTTGACGTAATCAAAATCAGCATAAGCGCTAATTAAAATAAACTCCGTATCGGCACTGCTCTCTTTAACCTTCTTTACAAATTCCAACCCGTTTAATTTGGGCATCTTAATATCTGTAATAATGACATCGGGCTTGTGCTGGTAATAAAGATTCAGAGCATCAAGACCATTTTGAGCCGTACTGACAATGACGATTCCAAGGCTATTCCAGTCCACTATATTTTCCAACATTCGCAAGGACAGCAATTCATCATCCACGATCATAGCTGTAAGCATCTAAACCCTCCTCACTTTGGGATTGTAATGACAACACTCGTTTTCATGCCTTCTCTAGACAGCATCTTTAATCCTGCTTGCGGGCCAAAGCTGCTCTTGATGCGTTGATTCAAGTTCAATAGCCCAATACTTTGCTTCTGCTTGTACGTATCCTCACGGCTGAGCATGGCATTAAGGCGGGCAACCTCGGCCGTATCTAAAGTGAAGCCATCGTTCGTAACCGCAATATAGAACTCATCGCCTGCATCCTCGGTCACGATCGAAATATGCCCTTCCTCATGATTAGCAAACCCATGCTCTATTGCATTCTCGATAAGCGGCTGAATCATCATCTTAGGAACTTGCATCGACAGAAGCTGCTCATCACAATCGATTTCATACGTAATTAACTGATTGAATCTAATATTCTGGATACTAATATAATTCTCTGTATAATCCAGCTCCTCTTTCAGCATAACTTGCTCATAAGGATTGTACACCGCATACGACAGCGTTTTGCCAAGCAAAGTCGTAACTCTAGAGATCGACTTCGTATCTCCGGATACAGCCATCGCTTTAATGGACTGCAGCACATTGTTCAAAAAATGAGGATTAATTTGATTTTGCAATACTTTGAGCTGCTCCATGGACAGCTTCTTTTGCTCATCCAGCACTTCATTCGTTAAGTGATTAATGTTCCTGAGCATATGCTCTGCGGTCTTAGCTATGGAGTTAATTTCGATGCTTTTCGTTTCTTTGAACACAACATGATGATTGCCAGAAGCAATAATCTTGAAATTAGCTATTAGGCTGTTCATCGGTGTAAGGATCGATCTTGATATAAGACCAGATGAGATTAATACAAGGAGACAGGCCACTACAATCATGATGATGACGAACCATATATTCGTTGCCCGCAACTGCTCAATTTCTGTAAGCGGCATAATGCCAAGCATCGACCATCCCGACTTCTGTGACACCTCATTTGCAACCAGATAAGATACAGAATTGTCTTTGGTCTTAGGCAATATGAAATACTTCTTCTTCTCTTCTAACGCTTCTACAACCTTCTGCTGCTGGCCTTCTGACAAATAGCTGGTTCCAAAAGACTTCACTGTCGTCGTGCCATCGAATATCGCCATCTGGACGGTTCCCTCATCCTCTTTATCCGCAATAGCGGGCCTGAGATTGAAATCACACATCAAATAAGCCGATTTGGGTTGTCCGTAGGGGTTCAGGCTCAATATTGGTATGATAACCGATACCGTCTCCTGTCCTTTACTATTGAGCAAATAGTCCGTAGGATGAAAATTCATGAATCGAACGTATTTGCTGTTATCATTGACAGCCTTCGTAAACCATTCTTGCTCAGCAAAGTTGTAGCCCTTCACCGGCGAGCTGCCGTAGTAATACAAATACTCATTATTCGCGCCTATAATTATGGCATTAGAGATATCGCCCAGAACGTTCAATTGCTCGATCTTGTCAGCAACCTCGCGCTGATTAAACAATTCAATCGAGTAATCGATTTGATCCACACTATTACGGTAACTGACCGCCCGGACAATGCCTGGGTCATTGGCGATAATCTCCGATATATTAATCAATTGCTCAAAATAATTGTCGGCCATATGGATATTCACTTTTACAATTTTATAAATGTAGTCATAGCTTTGTTTCTGATAGCTGGAGCTATTATAATTCAAGACCAAGCCGCCAAAGAGGATCATCAGAAGAATAAAAATGACTGAGAAACTAATCACCATTTGTGACCGCAAGGACAGCTTCAACGTTCCCCCTCCTCCTGCACTCTTGACCTATCTAAGGCATTAAACATCGAATAGAGCCTCATAAATGAAGCTCTATTCGATGCTATTCCTAAAAGATATTTATTGTACGGCTTCAATCAAATTTCAAGCTGCTTCAACGCATTCAAAATAACGACTGCCGCCTCAGCACGAGTAGTGAGGCCCTTAGGAACAAACATCCCCGGCTGACGGCCTTGAACCAACTCCAGCTCATAGGCCATAGCAACGTACTCCTGCGCCCACGAAGCAATGTCGCTTGCATCGGAAGTTTCAGGCTTGCCAGCAGATGCAATATCCTTGCCCGCTGCTTCCAATGCTCTAATAAGCATGGCGACCATTTCCTCTCGCGTAATATTCGCTTCCGGACGGAAGCTGGAATCGACATAGCCTTGAACGATCCCTGCTTGTACAGCTGCCTCAACCGCATTCTCATACCAGCTATTGGCCGCCACATCGTCGAATTTCAGCTCGCCGGCATATTTTAACTGAAGCGCCCGTGTCAGCATGGTTACGAACTCTGCTCTTGTTACATTTGCTGATGGGCTAAACGCCGCACTGCTTGTCCCATTAATAATAAGCCTCTTCGTTAGTTCCTCAATAGCCTCTGCAGCCCAATGGCTGTGAGCTACATCAACGTATGGCTTGGTCACCTCTAGTAAAGCATACGTTCCGTTCTGCTCAAGCTGTACGACAATTTGCTTATCGGTGACTGTTCCCCCCACATACTCCAGTGTACCATCCTCATGGATACGATACACTGCTGCATGCCGGGCTTGAAGCGTCTCAGTCAAAGGAATACGCATCGTAATTGGAGCTACTTGAAGCGATGCTCCATCTTGTTGTTTAATCGATAAATCCAGCTCGATTATGGAGCCGCGCAGCTTGGCATTCACATTGTTGCTACCTGTTACTAGCTGCATGGTTCTGCTCTCTTGTGCCCTATCTTGTTGGTGCAGCGACAAGTTAAATGTGCTAGCTAGCAATTGTTCCTTGGTGAATGACTCAGTCAGCTGCTTCATTACAGCCTTGGTCACTTCCAATGCCATTTGCTCTGTCTGAATAGCAACTTTATCCGCTTGAAGCACTTCACTCATCGTACTGCTGGTTCTATATTCGTTCGGTGCTTCTACTTTTATTGTCCAATTGTTGTCCTTATCAATATTTGTGTTGCCGTTATTGCCGTTATTGCCGTTATTGCCGCCAGATCCGGGTTCAGTTCCAGGCTCAGGGGCCTTATTAACAGCATTCTTGAATTTCGATAGCTCTGTACGAAGCGTCTCAACCGCAAGATTAATGGCTTCCTGGGCAGCGCTGTTATCATTAACAACAATCTTTGCCGCTGCAATCGCTTGTCTCAATGCTGCCATTGCTGCAGCTGGATATTGCCCGGGAAGTAATCCTTCCATTGCAGAATCGTATGCGAGCTGTGCTATTGCTATTTCTTCTATAAGCGCTGTTTTATCCGTTTGAGCTTCATCGCTTACGCGGTTCACCGTTAAGGTATGATATTTGTAATCCCCGTTGCCCGCAGTTACTCTAACCTTAATTTTATTCTCGCCCATAGCAAGAGGAATCGCTTGCGATTCTGCTTTACTTACTACAGCCGATCCATTAACGTCTATGGTCTGCTGAGCAGAGTTGCCTGTTGCCGTAACTGTAATGGATTCTGTATCCTCCGATACATCCATAGAGTAAGTAATTGTGCCCTTCTGATAGTCTATATCTCCTTCACTTGTAGAAAGAGCGGCCAAATTCATATCAGCAGCAGGATCATCCTTCTTATACACACGGAAGTAATCAATGAACCAGTCCTTCGGATATACGCCATTATCTTGGCCTGTCCAATAGCCCGGGCCTCCTGCATACATACTGAAGAAAGTCATCATCCGATAATTAGGAGAGGTGTTGCCCTCAGCTACCAGCTTATTGTCATAATAAAATTTCAAGGATGTTGGAGTCCAATCCATAGCAAAGATATGATACTCGCTGTCGCTGTTAGGAGACATTGCATAAGAGTTGAAATTCACCTTCTGAACATTCGGATCATTCCATTTATGAATGACAGGATACGTTGACGGGTTGGAGCTTGATGCCGTCCAATATGGGATTTCGACGATATCTATCTCGGCATTCTGCTTAGTCGATTCGCCTTTAATATCATTATCAGGAGCATCATCCTGTGCGCCAGTCATCCACCATGCCAGATGTCCGCCTGTGCCAATACTAGGAAGCTTCGTCCGAATCTCATAATAGCCATATTTAGTTGCATAGCCATCGAAGTCAGCAACATCCTGTCTTGGAATAACGTGAGAGCCCCACTTATGCAAGCCATTCTTCTCAAAGGTTTGCATACCTGTCGCCTTGTTCCCATTATCCTCTTTGGACCACTCCACGCTATTCTCATCAATATACATGATGAACTTGCCATCTTTAATCATATATTTGGTCGCGCTCGAATCCATTGTATTCGCCCAGTGGGTCAAATAGCCCTCATACCATACATCTGTATTAAGCTTAGGCTGATCGAACTCATCATGGAAATCAAGAATCCATCCATCCTTCTCAAGCGGATTGGCAGGGAAGTCTTGTACGCCTGCTTTTTTATTAATCGTCACAGTTACAGAAGCGCTCTTCGATGAATCTGAAAGAGAGGTTGCTGTAATTGTGAGCTGATCCGATTGCGCTGTAGAATCAACAGTCAACATACCGCTGTCATCGAAGGTTACGCCCTGCGGCTTGGATGAAATGCTCCATTTCACTTTTTCCTGTGTCATTATATTTCCTGCGCTGCTCTTTACTTCGGAGATGAACTTTCTTCTTACGAAATCAGAAGCCGGTACTTTAACCGTCTGATTGCCCGGAAGAATCTTCACACTGTCTAATAGGTCTGCTTTAACGTTCACATTGGCTTCCACTGTAAGGTCAATGCCGAGCTCATTGTTTACGCCATGAGGAAGAGCTACATCTGCTGCGAACGTATATTTACCAGCAGTGTAAGCATTGTAGGCCGGAGTTGCCTCCTCCTTCCAGGTAATCTGGGCTTCAATCATCTTCCCATTATCAAGGGTTAGCTGAGCAGTCTTCGGAAGCTGGGCAAGCACCTGCGCCAGCGTTGTTCCATTCTCAACTTGCTTATCTCCGAGCGTTGCCACTGAAGCGACATTTGCTGCCGCTGGAACTGTGACTTGAATCGTTTTTTCAGCAGATTCTGCAGTGTTCTGATCCGTTACTTCGATTGTAATATCAATAACCTGCTCTGTTGCAGGAAATGACACATTGCCATTAGCAGCAATAATACTCGTATCAGAGCTGCTTTTAATTGCAATGCTATAGCCATCAGGCACACTTGGCAGCAGCAATTGAGACTGTCCATAGTGGAGGGTCATAGAATTAATGACATCCAAGAGCATCTCTATGCTAAAGCTGACACCATATACTTCTATTTCGGCAATACCGCTGTAGCCTATTGCTTTAGTAGAGGAGAACATCACGTAGCGAGCTGTAGTTGGGGAGAAATTATAGGCTTTATCCTCGCCCTTTACATTGCCGTCCGAAACAACGTTAGTCCATGTCGTACCGTCTACAGAGGTTTTGAACGAATAATCATACGGATATTGTCCTTTGAACGGGTAGTAGTCGATTCGATCAATAATGAAGCTGCCTTGCAGATCGATTTTCACTTGCCATGGAGTATTCTGGCTCAGATTCGGCTGTGCAAAATCACCCTTATTATTATTATTCACATTTCTCAAAGGGTTCCAGAAGCTTGTCAGGCTGGAATTGTCCGCTCTAAGAGCAGTTACATTCTTATTAATTGCGATATTGGCATATTGCTCACCGTTGAACTTGTATTCCTTCCTATGCACATTTATGGTATATACCATTTTGTTCTCTGCATTATTAGGATCTGCTGTAACCACTTGAATAGGGTTCAGCCCCACATTCAGCGGAATTAGCTCCGATACCGTTCCGCTGGCTACTGGCTTACCGTTAACGGAAGCCATGGCAGAGCCTCCAGCAAGAACTGGCGTTAGCGTGATTTCTGTCGTCTCGTTGCCTACATTGACATCAAACGTCGTTTGGTCAGCGTCAAATCCTCCAATGATGTTGGATACGCTGGGAATAATGTTACTCATCATCTGATCGGCTGGAAGCACTCTGCGCTTATGTACCTCCATCTCAAAAATGCTAATAAACGAGGACGAGCCAAATTCGCTATTGACCAGCTTAACATAGCGGGCTGCCGTCAGATTAAACTTATGCTTCTTCAAGCCGCCAGACGTATTGGCTATCGTGGCCACTGTCTGCCAGTCCGTTTTATCAGTAGAAACCTGCAAGGTATAGTTCTTCCCGTAAGCCCCTTCCCAATTAATCGAGATTTCGTTGAAATCATAGGTACCAGCAAGGTCAATCACTACCGTCCCCTTATCTTGGTCATTGGATTTCCAACGTGTATTGGCATTGCCATCCGTAATGTTACCCGCTACTAGCGACGGTTCATTGCCTGACGTACTCGACACTTCAACCGCCTTTCCCAGTGCAAGATTCATATCGTATTCGTTCTGTTCTTCGGCAAAAATAGCAGCAGGCATCATACTTAGAAGCATAGTGATAATGATACTTAGCGAAATAAAGCGCTTTCCTTTTTTCAAAGCAGCAACCCCCTAATAATAATTTCTATACGATGACTAACTGATTACGCTTACATTCCTGTATATAAACAATAAACAAGATGTCTGCATCGTATAGAATTAGAATACGGAAAAATCAGGGGCGTAACAATGTACTATGTATGGATTTTATATGACTTTATTACTGCTGCTGCTTAGGATTATATTATTATTTCCATATTATGGTTGAACTGTTCATTTATCATTGCAAATTTACATTCCTCTATAAGAAGCTAGGCTGCAAATGCAGTATTTGCTCGTTGTTCATCATTCATGACATAGGAAAAGCCCCCATTATGCCAAATGGGGGCTTTGCTCACTAACCTGATAAGGACAGCTTATGCTCTTACTATCAATAGCAATTAATTCCGAATGAGATAATCGAAGGCGCCTAGAGCTGCAGTAGCACCAGATCCCATCGAAATGATGATCTGTTTGTAAGGGCTATTCGTACAGTCTCCCGCAGCGAATACTCCCGGCAGGTTGGTAGCACCATGGCTATTCACAACGATCTCACCCATACGAGTGCGTTCAACTGTGTCGCCTAACCAATCGGTATTTGGGACAAGACCGATCTGTACAAACACACCTTGCAATTCGATATGCTTCGTCTCCTCTGTCTCACGTTCTACATAAGAGATTCCGTTAACCTTGTCCGTTCCCGTAATTTCCTTTGTTTGAACGTTCTTGAGAACCGTAACATTAGGCAGACTGTTAAGACGCTCTTGCAGAACCGCATCGGCTTTGAGCTCTGCCGAGAACTCAAGCACCGTTACATGCTTCACAATACCTGCGAGATCAATTGCTGCCTCAACACCCGAATTGCCACCGCCAACAACCGCGACATCTTTTCCAGCAAATAAAGGACCATCACAATGCGGGCAGTAAGCCACGCCTTTGTTCTTGAACTCGGCTTCACCAGGCACACCCATATTACGCCAGCGTGCGCCAGTCGATACGATTACCGTCTTACTTTTGAGGACGGCACCGTTCTCGAGTTCAATCTCGATAAGATCCTTTTTCTCTAGACGTTTGGCACGCTGCAAATTCATCACATCAATACCATACTCTTTGACTTGCTGTTCAATATTAGCCACGAGCTGAGGACCTTCAATATATTTGACGCTGATAAAGTTCTCAATGCCCAAGGTGTCATTGACCTGACCGCCTAGTCGTTCAGCGAGAATTCCTGTTCGAATCCCTTTGCGTGCCGCATAGATCGCTGCGCTTGCACCTGCAGGGCCTCCGCCAACGACAAGCACATCATAGGGCTCTTTATTGTCAAATTCAGATGGATCTGGAGCATTGCCCAATTTGGCAAGAATCTCTTCCACCGTCATACGACCGCTTCCGAAAAATTCACCGTTCAGATAGACGCTCGGCACAGACATAATGTCCTTGCTTTCCACTTCTTCTTTGAATACGGCACCGTCAATCATCGTATGGGTAATGCCAGGATTGTTGATGCTCATCAAGTTCAAGGCTTGGACAACATCAGGGCAATTATGGCAGCTCAAGCTGATATAAGTCTCGAAATGGTATTCGCCGTGAATGCTCTTGATTTGATCAATAACACTCTGCTCCACCTTCGGAGGTCTTCCGCTTACTTGCAGCAGAGCCAATACTAATGAAGTAAATTCATGCCCCAGTGGAGTTCCGGCAAAGGTTACACCCGTATCCTCACCTACACGATTGACGCTAAAGCTTGGCGTTCTGGGTAATTGCGTTTTTTCTACAGTTATCCGTGCAGACATGCTGACAATCTCATCAACTAGAGCCAGCATCTCTGTAGATGCATCATCAGAGCCTGCACTGACTTTCAGCACTACATCGCCTTCTAATAGCTCGAGGTATTGTGCTAGTTGAGCTTTTATTTCATGATCTAATGTCATTTCGACACCTTAAATCTTGCCTACGAGATCAAGGCTTGGCTTAAGCGTTTTTCCGCCTTCTTGCCATTTTGCTGGGCAAACTTCACCTGGATTGTTGCGTACATACTGTGCAGCCTTGATTTTGTTAACAAGCGCGCTTGCATCACGGCCAATGCCGCCTGCATTAATCTCAACCGTTTGGATAATTCCATCTGGATCAATGATGAATGTACCGCGGTCAGCAAGGCCATCTGCTTCAATTAGTACATCAAAGTTGCGGGAGATCACATGTGAAGGATCACCGATCATAATATATTTAACTTTACCGATAGCTTCAGAGCTTCCGTGCCATGCTTTATGCGTGAAGTGAGTATCTGTTGATACCGAGTACACTTCAACACCAAGACCCTTCAGCGTCTCGTATTGGTTCTGCAGATCTTCGAGCTCTGTTGGACATACGAATGTAAAGTCAGCTGGATAAAAGCAAACGACGCTCCATTTACCTTTAAAATTAGCTTCTGTAACTTCTATAAACTCACCATTTTGAAATGCGGATGCTTTGAAAGGCAATACTTCTGTTCCGATTAATGACATAGTAAAGTCTCCTCTTGGTTGATTTTTATTTTCATAGAGCATGTCCATGTGCTGCTTTGGAACATACTTTATAATCATTATAATTAACTAAATCATGATCTATGTCAAGATTATTTAGAATAATTATAATTAAAGATTTGATGAAGCTGTTGAAATTCTCATAAAAGGCATTAGGCTCCTCATTTAGTATGCTGCTAATTTGATAATATTATGTATTTAATTTTTGAGCTTACTACTCCTGCAAGAAGTTATGACTCCAGAGCGGGCGTCTATTTATGCTTCTATTGCTTTAAGTTTAAACCGCCGTTGCTTAGATCATAATGGAATTATAGAAAAGGGGTTAAGGCTGATGGATAGGAACCAGAGCAGGTGATTAAAACTTGGCAAATAATGATTTCCTACCTTCCCAACTGGAACGTTTTTGTGCAGGGTTTTATCGTATTTTTGATTCCTTATATAATCTCAAAGCTTTATAAATGGATTTATACATCACAAGAAATTGAGAACGATGAAATGGTGGACATCAAAGATGATACAAAAGCCTGATTTCAAAACTCCAAAAAGCAATGAATTAACTTCTCCTGAATCATCCATCAAGTTCACGGGTAGCTTCTCCTTCGATCTTGATCTTCTGAGGAATG
This sequence comes from Paenibacillus sp. J22P59, assembly GCF_059383895.1. Lineage (NCBI taxonomy): Bacteria > Bacillati > Bacillota > Bacilli > Caryophanales > Paenibacillaceae > Paenibacillus > Paenibacillus sp. J22P59. Next base: position 51,002 of record NZ_JBXENX010000014.1, on the reverse strand, counting down.
AAATCGCTCATAACTCGGATGTGCACTTTAGAGAATTTCAATTAGGAGGCACATCTGTAAGTGCGGCGATCGTTTTTGTAGACAGGCTATCAGATAAAGATCTCATTGATAAACACATTATGAAATCGTTAATGAATAATTTCTCCGATGGATACAATCAAAGCCCTTCTTTTACAGAAGGAACTGTTTCAATAGAGTTTATTAAGAACCAAGTCCTCTCCATTAGCGAAGTAATAGAAACCTATGATTTAAAAGACTTAGTGTCCAACGTATTGACAGGCTCGACTGCGCTCTTTGTTGATGGGTTAACAAGCGTCCTCATTCTTGGTACCACCAGAGAGAACACGCGCAATATTGAAGAGCCGCTATCAGAAGCATTAGTTAGGGGTCCGCGCATAGGGTTCACCGAATCGCTATGTGATAATACGGCCCTTCTGCGCCAGCATGGCGATAATGCCAACTTATCCATTGTTAGCTTTCAGGTCGGACAGCGCACCAAAAAAGAACTGGTCATCGCCTATATCAAAGATCTTGCTGACCCTGATTTGATCACAGAAGTTAAAAAAAGAATCCATACCATAAATATTGATGATGTACCGGAATCAGGCTATGTTGAGCAGCTAATCGAAGATAATTACCTCAGCCCTTTTGCACAAGTACAGAATACAGAACGACCCGACCGCGTTTTCAGTGCCTTGATGGAGGGACGAGTAGCGATCTTGTTAGATGGGACACCCTTCGCTCTGATCGTTCCCATCACGCTCGGTATGCTGCTGCATTCGCCAGAAGATTATTATGAGCGCTGGCTGCCTAGTTTTCTAATCCGGCTATTACGATATTTTGCGGCCACTATTTCACTTTTTGGTCCTTCCTTGTATATTTCGTTTGTCTCGTTTCATCAGGGGCTGATTCCTACCAAACTAGCCTTGTCTATCATGGCTACTAGAGAAGGTGTACCGTTCCCTGCAATCATAGAAGCACTGATCATGGAAGTAACCATCGAGATTTTGCGAGAAGCTGGGCTGCGCTTGCCTAAGCCTATTGGTCCGGCAATGGGCATTGTCGGTGGACTTGTCATTGGGGAAGCTGCGGTACAAGCAGGGATTGTCAGCCCTTTCATGGTGATTGTAGTCGCATTAACTGCCATTTCTTCATTCGCCATCCCTCATTATAGCGCTGGAATTACATTCCGCATTCTTCGATTTGCAGCCATGTTTTCTGCTGCTGTATTCGGTTTATACGGGGTCGTTCTTTTTTCCCTTCTGCTTGGCAGCCACTTGGTGAGGCTGAAGAGCTTTGGCGTACCCTACATCAGTCCGATCATTCCATATCGAGCAAGTGATTGGAAAAACCTTTTGATCCGAATGCCCCTTATGATGAAACGTCGTCCAAAAATAAGGCATGCGACCGCCCGCAAAAGATAGCTACTAGCTTATTGGGAAAGGAACTATAACCGCTATGATCGGTAGTTCAAAAGATAAAATTACGAGCTCGCAAGCAGTTGTAATCCTAGTCAATTATATTCTTGCAGCGGGAATCCTCACTCTGCCCCGGGAATCAGTGGAGAAGGTACATACGCCCGATGTATGGATTAGCGTTATTATAGGCGGACTGGCTGCGATGACCGCAGGGCTGATTATCGTAAAACTAAACCAACAATTCCCTGGCAAAACCTTCTACCAATACAGCCATGAAATCGTAGGGAAATGGTTGGGCGGACTTCTAAGTTTACTTATCATCGCTTATTTTTTTACCATTTCAGCCTACGAAGTTAGAACAATGGCCGAGGTAACAGGTTTTTTTTTACTTGAGGATACGCCCACTTGGGCCATCATCATGCCTTTTATGTGGATTGGCCTCTATTTAATTATAGGCGGATTAAATCCGATCGCCCGCCTCTTTGAAATCATATTTCCTATTACAATCATCATTTTTTTGCTGGTTGCCTTTTTGAGCTTAGGCATATTCGAAATTGACAACCTCCGCCCAGTATTGGGACTAGGGATAATGCCTATGTTGAAAGGAATAAAGACAACGGCTCTCGCCTTTTTGGGCGCTGAAATTATGCTGATCCTTGTAGCATTTATGCAACAGCCGGAAAAGGCTGTAAAAGTTGTTCTAGTTGGAGTAGCTATTCCCTTGATTTTTTACGTCATAACTGTTGTTATGGTCATAGGAGCGTTATCTATCGATGGCGTAGTCACCCGAACATGGCCTACACTCGAGCTTATGCGCAGCTTCGAAATCCCGGGCTTAATCTTTGAACGGTTTGAATCCATGCTGCTTGTCATATGGATTATGCAAATCTTCACTACTTTTACCATCACCTACTATGCAGCTGCGTTAGGGCTAGCTCAACTTTTCAACAAGAACATTCAGCCATTTATATATGGCTTGCTTCCGATTATCTACCTGATTGCCATGCTTCCAAAAAATATTAATGATTTATTTAAATTTGGGGATATGGTCGGCCATGCCGCATTGTTCTTATTTGCTGTATTGCCATTGAGCCTGCTTCTCCTATCTAAATTGAAGGGCAGGATAAAAAGGCATGAGACATAGACATGTACGGCTGCTCTTAAGCTCACTGTTCATACTCCTGCTTCTTACTCTTACTGGATGCTGGAGCAGCAAAGAAATTGAGGATTTAGGCTTAATCGTAGGAACTGCTTTGGATTTAGAAAAAGAGGCGAGTTCCTTGGGTCCATCGTCAGGGCAACAAGGCTCCCCTTCTAATAGAACTCTGCTTACGATAACCAATCAATTTGTTACGTCAGAGACCATCGGTACAGCAACTAAAGAGGATACAGCCCCAAGAAAAGCCTACAAAAATGTTACCGAAACAGGAGATGCCACCCTCCCGACATTACGTAATATGATATTGAAGTTCGACAAACGTGCTTTTGCTGAGCATTCCAAAGTAATTGTCATTGGAGCAGAGCTTGCACGTGTTTTGAATATGCAACAGATATTAGACTTCTATATTAGAGAGCAAGAGATGAGACCAAGCGGTCTGGTTCTAATTGCTAAAGACCGTGCAAGTAAAACATTAGAATCAAAAGGAGCCAATGATATTCCGGCCTTTCAACTCATTGAAATGACAGGAGGCCACGATAGAACCACAAAGATTTTGCCTCCTATGACCCTTGCCAAAATAGAGGGGAAGTTACATTCTGGCTCCAGCTTCCTTTTGCAAAATGTTATCTTAACAAATGGGGAAGTAAAATTTGCAGGAGCTGCCTTAATTAAAGGAAAAACAAACAAGCTTATTGGATTTTTGAACGAGCAGGAAGTAGAGGGCTTAACCTGGATAATCGGAAAAGGAAAAGGCGGTTTGATAAGAAGCTTTGATGAAGAAACAGGTCAGCCAATCGTATACGAAGTTTTTTCAATGAAAAGCAACATTAAACCTCATGTGGACGGGGACAATATCTCATTCAATATAGAAATCGAGTCGGAAGGAAGAATTGCTGAGCATTGGGTGGTTACAGAGGATTCCTTTGAAAATGGATTTATAGAAAGAGCAGAACAAGCTTCTCAAAAAGAGGTCGAGCGTTTGGTCAAGAATGTATTAGATAAAATACAGCATAAATACCAAACAGATGTTGCTGGATTCGGAAACCGCTTGAGAATTGATTATCCTCATGTATGGAACAAGGTCAAAAAAGACTGGGATCACACATTCAGTGAGGCTTCGATCAAGTACGAGGTCAAATTAACTGTAAAAGATTACGGAACTTCAGATCAGTAAAATCTCTTGCTGGTATAGTTGAAGCTTTGAGGAAGGATCTTGTTGTTTCAACCAGATGTAAAAAAACGAAACCGCCATTTCTGGCAGTTTCGTTTTTTTTCTTCAGGGTGGTAGACGAAATTATCTGGCGCGTTCTTCTCCACCAACGTCTCCAAAAAACTTGATCGCATAGATCGCACAAATTCCGACGATGACATAAATAATGCGAGACAGCACGGAGTCCTGTCCTCCAAATAGCGAAGCGACCAAATCAAATTCAAAAAGACCAATCAATAACCAATTGATTCCTCCCACGATTAATAAAGCTAAAGCTATAACATTTAATGTCCTCATTTCATGCCAGCTCCTCGTAGATTATTTACTACTTAGTAACATTTCCATGTTGCGCTGGGATTATGCTTGGTAATGTTACCTTTAGACTAACCCAGCTCAACTTTTTAATTAATACCTATATACCCTTTCCCCACTTCCTTATAACAACGATCCTAATACAAATAAAAAAAGAGGCAGCCCAAATACGCTGCCTCACCTATTCATTCTACGATTCTTAAGTACCTTCTCCAACCGCTTCCTCCGACAACTCACCAATACCGTTCAGCGCAGCAACCCTACCGATTTCTTCCATTATGGATAGGAAGGGCTGAAGCAATTGAACAATTTCCTCCGTCTCCTGATGGACGGCTTGCCACTGCCCTTTCAGCTTCGGATCACTGCTTGACAGGCTCAGCAGCCGTTGCTGCAGCAGTACCTGCTTCATCTGCCGGTATCCAGCAACTGCTTCCTGAAAGCCAGCGTTCCGAAAATTGCCGCGCATCGTGGCCAGCCCCTCCGTTATGCGTTCCAGGTTAGCAGCTATCGTACCCGTTGAAAGCTCCATTTACATGACCGTCCCATCAGTTTTGTATTTGCTCCATGTACATCCCGTTGCGTTATTGTGATTGTTCAGCGATTTCAAAAAAACTTGGTAACGCAAGGTGCCAGTGGCACCCTCCGTATACACTTTGAACGTCTTTGCCCATAACTTAGCGAAAGATGCCGTATTGCAACCAAATACCTTGGTCAAAGTGCTCGTATCGTATGACTTATGATTGCCCATTATAAAAGGTGCCAAATCCGCCTTAATATCCGACCTCCAGACCACAGCCCCCCTATCCGAAGGCCTTACCGGCGTATGGCTGCTATCATGCTCCAACGTTAGCCACAAATCATCCTGAGCATGGCCGAAATACCAGAATCGGCTCACCGGCTTGTTCTTAAATGTACGTATTGTACTCCAGAACTCACTTCCTCCGCCAATCCATTTCAGGGTCCAGCCATATTGTGCAGCCTTTTTCTCCAACTTATCAACATAAGAATGGTAACCGGCTTTTAATAACTCGCTCGTTGAGGATGCCTTGTTTTTGAGATCGTCCGTCCAACGTTTTTCGTAAGCGGGTTTATAGATAAGCCAGACCACTTGTTCATTTGCTTTAGCGGGAAACTGCTTAAAACGGGCAATATTGAGCGGATAATGAACATAATTGGCCCAGCTCTAGTCATGTTCCTCATCTTTGGAATCCTTTAAGCCAGGACCCCCGCTTAGCATAAGAAACGTTCGATTAATCGTCATGGCCACAGCTCCCTCTCATCATCACTGCGGTACAAGCTTGCGAACCGGTTCCCCTTCTCGTTCACCGACCTGCGTCCACTCGTAGTTGCGCACATTTACGGACAACTTAATTGTAGACAGCACCGACTCCGGCAATTCGACGAGGTCCTTATACGCGAACAATGCTTTCATACGCAGCTCAGTCGAGGGTAAGGCTGCGCGCAGGGAGGTTACTTCCTCCTCATGTTGCTTTTGAACCGGCACTAACAGCTCAGCAATACGCTTTACCACTCCATCAGCCTTCACGGTAGCGAGATTGCGTTCCTCCAAAGCCTTCACGATTCGGCCTGCACACTCCAATACGTCGAATGTCTGCACCTGGACAGAGTCATCCAACGGCGCATATATAGCTAATTCTGTTGGCTCTTGAATCAGATTAAATGTCGTTTCCTCCACGATCATTCCGATCAGATCATAGTCCTTCGTGCGGGGAAATGTAAGCTCATTGCTTAGCTTTTTTTCTGGAATGGCTGTCGTGAGGGTGTTGCGGACACGGGAGCTGGTCAGCTTGACGAGATTAAGAGCGCGGTATGAAGCTTCAGAATTCTTGGTATCAGATTCACCTTGCAACACAAATTTCAAGTCAAAATCGACTTTATCAATTTCAACTCGGGGAACGGGAAAGGCACGCATGAGCGCGTCTTGCTCATACAGCACCGCAAGCTCTCGTGAAGCTCGGTCAGACAAGCTTCTTGCCTCTGCTACCGATCCGAGAATGCTCCCAATTACTGTTTTTAAATCCACTATAACTCACTCCCGGTGCCGATCAGTTGCTGCTCGGCGGTGTTGTTTTCTCCGTAATGGAGCTTTCCAAGATTTGCAGAACCTTGGCTAGCCCAGCCGGCATGTCATCTTGTACGGCGCGTACATTCACGTTCATCTGATATTCCTTGTTGAAGCTGGATGTATTGTGGGTGCTATGGTTATAGCTGAAGCTGGCCCGAAACTCGACGCGAACTGGCGACAGCCAGCTCGAATAGGCCGCCTTCGTATCAGCGCTGACGGCTGTAGACGTTTTAACGTCAGTCGTCTCGGTTTCCGTAATTTTGGCGGTAAAATTGATTTCCGTACTTTCAATGCGGATAAACGGAATAGGAACGATGGAGAGTACTGGAACTTCAAGTGATGCATCCTTCAATTGCCCGCTCTCGCTCACCTTGTTGTACTCGAACTTGACGGTCCGAGTCTTGCCCAGCTTGGTCGGATCATTGCTATCAGGGGTAAAGCCAACCCTCTCAATAAATTCAATGGTCGTCTGGGCAGCTTGGGCCTGTGCCTGAACGACAGCCGTAAGCGGTGCTCCGATTAAATGGCGAAACGGAATCGATTGCAGCTCTTGTGTTGCTCTTGACATTAGAATCCCTCCGGTACATAGTTGTCGGAGATAGGACCGGGAAGTCCGGTTTCCAGTAGCGTTACCGCTCCGCCGATTCGCATCTATCGCCTCATAAAGGTTATATCTAAAATTAACATTTATATACAGTGTATCCGGAACTACTCTGCCCGCTTTCCTTTAGTTCCATCGAAGGAGGAAGCTACGAAATTTACTGTCGTAAAATGAGATGTGGTTGCTCACGCTGGCGCAAGCGGAATTACTGCTTTGGCTTAAGCAGGCTTTTGCTATTCCTACCTCTGTGTCTGGAAGCATTAGCATAATTGCAAAGAGGAGACAGCGATGAATTGCCGCTGTCTCCTCTTTATCAGATCTGTTTGTACACTTTTCATTTTTGACGATATTCCCAAATCTTACAGAACCGCGTTCGCAATCAGCAAATCGAACCTGCGAACATCTACACCTTTTTGCAGCTTCACTTTGATATGACCGGCGCGTGTCCACAGCTCAACCTCGGCATTAAAATCAAGAAATCCACCTGCGTTCTCTGTAGACCACATATTAATCGAAGAGTAGGGAAGAGAATAGATCTCTACCTTTTTGCCTGTAAGACCCTGTGAGTCTCTCACTATCAATCTTTTATTTGTAAAAATGGCTATATCCCGAAAGGTTTTATAAGCAGCAACCCCCATTTCTCCAGCCACCAATATTGAACTAACATCTTGCGGTATGGGACATTCCGATACAAATGTCCATTCTAGAATACCTTGAGTCGCTGCCATCTACCTAGCCCCCAATGAAATTATTACGCAATATTCCACTATTCGTCATTTATTTATATAGTCCTCCAATATATTTACTTTAATAATTATTAGATGAATTTGAGTTCCTATTCAAATCCGTTTTAATATAATTATATAACTTATGATCAATGGCACTTTCCATTATCATATTCATATGCACGACAGGAACTACTTTGTTATCCTTACCTAACATGGTGGTTTGTGTTACAGATGCTCGATCTGGGATTGCTCTACCTAAATAATAAAAATCGCCGCCCTCTTCATCATCCTTTTTCACGAAAATATGAATATCAATCTGATTTTCATCAGCCATTATGATTTTCTGTACTTCTTCAGACTTTAAAGTTCTATTACTTCTTGTATACCATTTAAATATTGAGGGTGATAGAAACTCATCGCCGTAATTGATACTTGATTCAACTTCATCATGCTTGTGATAGGTTACAAAAATTGGACAAGTGCTGTACTTGGTTTTATATCCGTACATAGTGGAGCTTTCATCCTTCTCCCAATTCAAAAACTTACAAGCATCTTTACGTGTATATTTCTGATAGGGCATTAATGGGAGCATACCATCAAATTCATTAGCCTTATCATCAGCACACTTTATAATATCTTCAACCATATTTTTAAAGTATGGATTTATTCTCAAACTTCTCCTAATATCCGCGTTTAATTGTATGGTATTAAATTCACTCAACCGACAAATCGCATGATTACCATATTTCTCTTGCTGTGCTTTCACAAAGAATGATAAATCCATTATTTTTAATACTGAAGCAATCGTCTCCTCATCAATACGACAACCCTGTTGGTTAAGAGTAACGATATAATCTTCATACCCCACTTCTTCTTGATAAATCAACAAGTTCAGCAAGATAACTTCATGTTTTCGTTTGCCATCCAAAATCTCAGCCGAAAGCATGACCAATACTTTTTGTTCATATGTCGTCAAGGCAGGCACATCTTCATTAATCCTGATTAAAAATTCATGATAGCTTGAGAATGCTTTCGTAATTACAACAGGATCAATGGAATTGTTGAGCATAAAATCGTACAAATAAGGTCTACGACCAATTCTATTTTTCAGCTCTTGATATGCCTCTTTTAACTTCTTAAGAGCTGTTAAGTGGCTATCATTAATAGACTTATAAATCTGTTCTTTAGCAATCTCCTCGAAATTAATTGTAGATAAGCCGTTAATATAGCTGTTATCCTTCATTTTTCTACGAATATTATCCTTGTTCAAAGACTGATCACCTGAAAGCGCGATTGGAATTAGATAATTATTTTTATAGTTACCGATAAAATCGATTATCGTTACAAATTCTTTATTATCATGCTTGCGCAAGCCACGACCAAGCTGTTGTATAAAGATTATACTTGATTGGGTTTGTCGTAGCATGACTACCTGATTCACACTAGGAATATCAATGCCCTCATTAAATATATCAACGGTAATAATATATTCCAGTGCACCATTTTCCAGATCCTGTATCTGTAATTCCCGGTGCTCCACCGCATCATCACCAGTAAGGGCAATTGTATGATATCCTCTATTATTTAAAACCGAAGAAAGCTGCTGCGCTTCTTCTTTTCGACTACAAAAGATTAGACCCTTTACCTTACTTCCCGAGAATCCGTAATACTCTATTTTATCAATCAGATGGTCTACACGTTCATCTGTAACCAACTTTGATAACATCGTTGTATCATCAATTACTTCGCCATTAAGGATTAAATCCGTGACTCCAAAATAATGAAATGGACATAGCATATCTTCTTCTAGTGCTGCTTGTAGTCTAATCTCATACGCCACATTATAATCAAATAATTGATAAATATTGAAATCATCTGTTCTTTCAGGTGTAGCTGTCATTCCTAACATAAATTCGGGTTTAAAATATTCGATAATCTTGCGATATGAATTTGCACCTGCTTTATGAACTTCATCTATTAAAATATAATCAAATGCTGTGGGATCAAATTGATTCAGCACATCTGTTTTTGAGATCATTTGAATAGTTGAGAATAAATACTTGGCTTCTATCCCTTTTTTCGTACTAGACAGTACTCCGTAATCTTGTTCATTCCCGCCAATCACTTGTAGAAAATCTGATTTCGCCTTAATTAGAATTTGTTCTCGATGCGCTATGAACAATACCCGCTTAGGGTTATAGTTTTTCACATCAAAGGCTGAAAGATAAGTTTTTCCTGTCCCAGTCGCCGAAATGACTAATGCTTTCTGTTGCTGGTCGAATCGTACTCCCTCCAAATTACGTAAAGCCTGTTGTTGCATTCTATTTGGCACAATAGAAGAATTAGTCGAAGTCACCTGGGGGCCTTGCACCAAAACAGCCATTTCTTCTTCAATAATCTTCTTAGCTGTATACTTCACGAAGGTTTTTTCGTAATTTAATATCCACTCATTTGTAAGAGGACTGGCTCCATACCATACCTCTTCGAACTGATCACGTATCTGAAGCAGAAGCTTATCCTGCGGATTCATTAGCAGCTTAACATTCCACTCATAGTTTAATTTCAATGCTTGAGCGGTCAGATTTGAACTACCGATAATTAACGTATGGTTTTCTTCCTTATCGAAAATATAACCCTTAGAATGGAAACCTTTTAGATCAGTAAGGCGTACATCCATATTTTCAATTTTCATAAGCTCGCGGAAGACTTTTGGATGATTAAAATATAAATATGTGGAGGTGAGTAATCTCCCTCTAATTCCTTTACGCTTCAAATCGTGAAAATGAGCTTTTAACGTTGCAAGCCCACTCTCTGTTACAAAAGCCACGATGAACATAAAAGATTGGCATTGTGATAATTGCTCTAAGACCGACGATAAGATATTTTCATTTTTAGAAGGGTTATTAATTAGTAATTGTGGAGAATAATTCATAAGATTCTCATCTAACGAGGATAAAACATTTCTATATGTAGCAGGTTCAACATTAAGAGCTGTACTAGTCATGTAATAACCACTCACTTCAATTTTTAGCTTAATTGTAGTACTAGTGGAATATTATCACAATCAAATATATGGAAAATAAAAAAGAGCAATCCGCACTACTAAGCAGATTACTCAGAAATTAATTTTAAATATTAGAATTCAGTTTATGCTCTATTGATACGTTGACTCATAATCTTATGAATAGCAGGAACGTCAGCCGGAGCCCAGTCTAATGTGTCTAGTTCCGTATATGGCAACCATTGTATCGCAGCATGCTCTGTCAGAGTTGGCGTTCCCTCGATCAATCTACAGTAATAAGTCGTCAAATGTACGATTCCGAAATCGTATTCATACGCGGTATCCTCGATATGATCGCCAATCTCCACCCTACAGCGCATTTCCTCTTGAATCTCACGTTGAAGTGCCTCTTGCGGTGTCTCACCTGCTTCAATTTTGCCTCCAGGGAATTCCCACTTAAGAGCTAATGACTGAGTTGGCCCTCTTTGAGCGCAAAGGATCTTCCCTGCCTTCTCAATTACAGCCCCAACAACATAAATATTTTTCTTCATAACATCCACCTATCCAAATGTTTATTGCTCTTATCATACTTGTGATAAGTAATGGGAGCAAGTTTTGAAAAGGAAATCCATCAAGTTCTATTTCAAGCAATGGTGATTATAAAAGACGGGATATTCATAGCAGCGGCGAACCATGGAAACCCAAACTCACGATTCGCCGCCATTTAGTCCTTACAAATTGAATACGTATCGCATAGAGCAGTCTTTTCCGTGTCTACTTCACTTCTTGACCTTCACTGTAATGATAGGCTCTCATCGCAACAACGAATGCCATCTCTCGGGTAGCGATGCCCTTCGGATTAAATTGATCCGCTGCGTTACCCAACATAATGTTTAATGCGGATAAGTCCGCAACCTGACTCTGTGCCCAAGAAGCAATTTGATCATGATCTTGATAGCCAGAGCTGGATTGAGCAGGCTCCCGCTTCAACGCTCTTGCAATCATAACCGCCATTTCTTCTCTTGTAATCGGCTCATTCGGCAAGAATTGATCCTTGTACCCAGTCACAATTCCAGCTGCATAGGCTGCGTTAACGTATGGATAGAACCATTTGGTCGCATCTATGTCACCAAAAGGATTAGCTGCCTCTCCATTTGCTTGAAGGTTAAAGACCTCCACGATTAACTTGGCAAATTCAGCTCTAGTAATCTTGTCCTTAGGATTCAGTTTACCGTTAAATCCTTGAATAAAACCTTTCTTCGTTGCTTCCAGTACGAGATCAGCAGCCCAGGAGGATACGTTCGCACTATCCGTATAGAAGTCTGCCAGAACCTTCTCTTCCTTCTCAGGCTCGGTCGTGCCTGGATTACCCGTACCCGGTTTCTCTTCTCCTCCCGGAACACGGCCGCCCACATCTTCACCAAAGTTGGTCGTGTAGCGCCACTCTACTTTATCTCCCTGCTTCAGAATATATTGACTCGCACCATAATTCGGGAAAACACCATTAACGCTATACATCCATCCACTTCCAGCACCGTGGTCAAATTCCCCATCGCCTTCAATAGCCTCAATATAGACGCTGTTGTATTTATTCGAGAAGGAGTATTTATAAGCAATACCGCGCTTGTCCAACTCTCTTTTCAACACATCCCAGACGGATTCGCCTGTCATAAATTCAACAGTTGCTGGTGATATGACATAACCCTTATTAATGGTTAGCTTGTCAATCGATAATTGGATTGTTGCTTTTACAGGTGCTGTACCGCCACCGCCAACGGTTTTATCCTTGACCGAGTAAACGACAAAATCTGTAAAGTGATCCGTTTTAACAACGAGATCATTTCCAACTTCATAGGCATACTCATGCTTTCCACTAGCCAAGCCTTCCAAATCGCTAGCGAATGTTTGAATCGAGGAAATCTGGCCATTTTGAATAAATGCAGCTTTTTTCCCCTTCATCCCTTCAAAGGTAAGCTTTACAAACCCATTCGCAAATTGGATCGAACGGTCTCCACCGATCGTAAAGAATTGTTGAACGGTATCTAATTGTTGATTCGAATCCATTAAACCGATCAAACTCGCCTTAAGCGAAGCATCATTTTTATTATTATACGTGATTAGTTCAAGTGTTTGATTGAGCCCGCCAGCCATTGTAATTCCTTGAGGGAATTCGGCTGCTACGCCGCCTCTTGAGATAGACAAGTTGGGCAACGCCACATTGGCAGGCAAATGGATGAATGTTTTGGATTGCGCAGAATCAGGCAGCTCAATAGACACCTGCTTCTGACGATCCGATTCTTTCACGTTTATCGTATAGTCCTTGCTATCATTAGGAATAACGATAGACTGGCCGTCCTCTGGAAGGTCAATCATGCCATTAGGTTCTGTGACATCAATAACAACATCTGTCATATCATACAGACTGGTCTCTCCGTCTAGATAACGGGCATAGGCAACAAGGGCATAAATGCCTTGGTCCGTTGCCATTCCATCCGCAGCTCCACCTTTTGGATGAGCAAATCCACCAGTTGGCACCGCATAAGTCAGCAGATTATCGATTGCGGAATGACCGTTCTTTTTGAATCTCTCATCCGTATGCGGATCAATGCCTAGACTGGTTAAAGCTACAATGACTTGAGCGACGCTTTGAACATTTTCTTCGCCCCCGCTTGAGTAACCGCCAGCCTCATTTTGAACAGAAGACAGCCATAGGAGTCCACGATTTACAGCCGCTTTAACTTCTTCATTCTCCTCGTAATAAGGGGCCAAAGCCTGTAGAGCCATTGCGGTTATGTCCGGATCTGCCGCTCCAGACAAGGACCAGCCTCCACCGATAACTTCTTTATTTATGATATAGTTAATCAGCTTTTCACGCGTTGTTGGATTAGCTGCCCCATTCTGAACAGGGATATCATATTGATGGCTGTCGAGCGCAATCAATGCAAAGATTGGCCCGTTAGTTCCCTGTTTGGTAACATAACTAAAGTCGGCTAACGCCGCGCTAATATCATAACCAGCCACATTATAAATGTCTTTTCCGATTGCAGTAAGGCCTAAGATCAGTCTGGAATGCTCCGTGCCCTTAGAGGCATGCAGCTTTCCTCCAGACATTAAGCTCTCAACTGTACGAACAACATTATTGTAATAAGCAGTGTAATAACCTTCAGGAACCTCGTATTTCGCGCGAGCAAGGGCTAGAATGCTCCATTCCCCATCACTCGTGCCGAAGCCGGGGTTGCTTACCGTGTTAACCAAATATGCTAAGTGCTTATTCAGCTGTTCGTTTACGTTTATCGCTTCTTTTTTCAAACCCAATTGTTTGGCAGTGTTGAACGCATCATGCGCTTGGTCCAACGCTAGTACTTTAGCATCGACTTTATCTTGAGTCGCATTTTCATCAGCTATTAAAGCTTGGGCAGACTCAATAAGCTGTGCATATTGACTACGCACTTCTTCCGTCACCCAGTAGTCGCTCTGAAGAACATCGCTTCCGTCTGTACTTACGGATACTGATCCCAATTGTTGCTTAGCATCATCAATAGCAAGCTGTAGAGAAGCTTTATCGGCTTCCTTAACAATTACAATTTTCGGGAAAATACTATAGTAACCTTCTCTTGCCAACGCTGTGAAATTAGGGTTAGCTCCTACTAGCGGATTAATATTACGATGATCGCCAATAGGGCTTCCGTAAAAACCTAATTTGAGATGTCCATCCTTAAGGCTATAACCGCCTTCCAGATTCTGCGGCACCTTGAATTCGACACTATTGCCCTGCGTAGTAATGTTGTACTGCTTGGAAAGGCCTGTAATTAGCGTTCGATTGGACCCTGCGAAAAAGTTAAGCTGTGCATTAAAATTATAAATGGCCGCTAGCTTATTGGCCGGGAAGGATAACCCTTCGAATATAACCTTAACTTGATCTCCCGGACCAACTTCTTCATTTGGATTGGTTACATTTTGAATAGTGACAGTAAGCGGCTTTGCCGACATGACCTGATATTCGGCTAGTCCCGCTTTCTCTACCTTCACAATGTTGCGGCCTTCTGTCAGCAGTACACTGAACGATCCATCAGAATGTTTAGTCACGTTCTCTTCTGAGAATGCACCGTCTCCATAAGATACGCTTCCCGCCGCATGATTGATTTCAGGGCGAAGAACGCTGACTTCACTTCCTGTAGACGGGGTAAACGTATAGGTAGCTCCCGGCTCTGAATCCAAGAAGTACACACTGTCGATATCCGCATCGAAGGCACCGTTTTGAAGGTTCATCACTTGGTTGCCGGTCTTGCCCTCATTCGCTTTCTGATTAAGCGCTTTGTTGCTCTCAATTCCGGTTATAATACCTGTCTCGCCTTGTCCTACTGTAACAACGAACAAGCCTACATTCTCCGGCCAAATTGCGCTAAAAGCATCGTTAGCATCTTTAATATACGTCGATCCGTTTACCTTAAGAGCATCATAAGTCACTTTAACAATCGCTGTTCCGTTTTCTTTGGCACGGATCGTAGAATAGCTGCCCGGCTCGCCCTCTATAATATCAATAACCTCTTCGCCAGAAATAACCTCATAATGAAAATCAGGCTCAAAGAAATAATTATTGATACCTTCAATTAGCGCCTGCCAGCTCCGCAAAGTCAGCAACTGGAATTCGGCGCCAGGCGCTGCCAGCTTCAAATGATTTTGCTCATTAATATTGAGATAAATATTCCCTTCCAGATACGTTCCCCGGTTTAGAATCGAATTCGGCGGAAGAATATCCAATTGCTGCTCCGTTACAGCCATCGCTGCATTCGCCGCATTCGCTTTGAACGTCCCTGTATTGGTCAGCTTGCCTGCTTGGCTTACCCGGTAGTTATAATCCTGGTTATCCACCAGCTTGTAGCGAGAAACTTGCTTACCGTCTTGAATCATCGATTCCGTAGGCTCTACCTTTTCAAACGAAACAAAATGCTTGATTTTCCGACCTACGAATAATGTAGCTTCCTCTGGCACTGTAAAAGTAATGATTCGCGATAAAGGAATTGCTCCACTAATAGCCTGTGCTGAAGTGGATAATGTAACCGTCACACTGTTGCTAAGTGTAGTATAGCCTTCCGTTTCACGTGCCTCGCTTGGTACAAAAGAATAAAAATAGCTGTTGCCCGTAAGAACAAGTACGGGATATTGGCCTGCAGCAGTCTTCGTTCCCACAGTTAGAGACGTGTCGCCCTGACTGTTCTGACCGATTCTCACCGTATAATCTATCCCAGCGTTCCATCCAAAATTGCTGGCTTTAAGGTTTAATTGACGGAATGCAAAGGCTTGATCCGGCTCCGTCGTTACCGTTAGCTTACCCCCGCCAATGCTGTTGCCACTAGCATCAATTCCTTTGTAGCGATAATCGCCGGCAGGCACAGAAGCATTGTATACTTTATAAGTGCCTTCTTCGCCTTGACCGATATCAACGAGCTGATCCTTGGCATTGTAGAGCTCTATCTTAGTAGCTTTAGGTGCCACCGTGAATGAAATATTATATTTAGGTTGAGCTTCTTCTGATAAGCCTTGTTTTTTGACCTGATCAAAGGCTGCTTGAGCTTGATCGAGCGCTAATACCTTAGCGTCCACATCTTCTTGTGAGGCATTGGAATCAGCGATTAACTCCTGAGCCGATACAATAACCTGAACCAATGCATCAAGCTCTGCTTCAAGAACCCAATATTCCGCCCCGATTACATCATATCCATCTATACTTACCTTAACAGAAGCTTTGTTTAGCTCTGCCGCTTGTATGGAGGCTACCAATTCAGCCTTATTCACTTCGACGTTCTCACCCAATGCTTCTGCCAACTCTTCGAGTGCAGTGTCAACGACAGATTGACTGCTTTCCATATTCGTAAGCGCGTCATAAGCATGATCATACGCAGCTCGAATAGCAGCATCGTCAAGAATTTCTGTTTTATCAGTACTGCTATTAATCTCTGCTACCTTTTCCGTTAATGCATCTTTGTTCGCAGTATTAATTAGCTGACCATGACTCCCTAAGTCTTGTCCTTGCCCATAGACAGTATATTGCCAACGAACGACATCACCGTTCTCAACAATCGTGTCTGAAGATCCAACATTCGGAAAGGAATGGTTAACAGCGAACATCCATCCCGATTGGGAAAAGTAATCGAATTCGCTTAACCAGTTTGCATCCGTCCGATCACCGATATTCCCTGCTCCTCCAACGGCCTGCAAGATATAAGAGGGAATATGGGCTTCTCCGGCGCCCGAATCGTATACGCTGGATAAATAAAAACTATTCTCTATACTGCCGCCATGCAAGTAGCGGCTTTCTCCCAAAAGCTCTGATATAACTGCTGCTTGATTGTCCCCTTCATGAAAAGGAACACGGACCGGCTCAAGGATATAGCCTTGTCCCAAGGTGAATTTCTCAACAGATACCGTCACATACCCTTTGATATCCTCGACGTGTGAGCTGCCGCCTGAGGCGATTGCAGCTGTTGGGCTGAGCAATGAAAACACCATCAATAAGCTTAAAAATAATGCCATGTATCTTCTAGCTGTTTTTTGTACCAACATGAGTCATCTCCTAGAATTTAATTGATTTTTGCACAACAAAAAAACACCTTCACTAGTCAATGTGAAAGGTGTTTGACAACCGGACATAAGGGCATTGTGATCCCCTAATAAATGTACAGCTAAACATCTCTCCTTTCATCCTCGTGAAATCGTAGAAAAAATAAATGGCATGTATCCTGGCTTTGCTTCATCGTATGACTAACTCCTTCCCGTATACAATACAGTGGAAACACGTTAGCATACTCAGCGTTACAGTGGCGGGACCGCGTCAGATTTTCACTGATCTTCCATTTTAAGCTGTGTATACACAGCACCATTTATCTAAGCATATTAAGTTGTAGTTAAATACTGCCGACTTCGGAAACCGGCGAAAACCTATTGATAATGGATGCTGTACTAATCTACTCCTCATTATAAATGCATAGTTTTTCTAGATTATTACAAGTTTATAATTAATTATGTAGAGATATTAATCTGTTGCTCATTGAAGAATACTTCATTTAAGAATGGAGTGCAATCATTAGTTATTGAGGAAAAAGCAAGCAGATTTTTGGGTTCATTGATCACTACGAGAAGAAAAGATTATTCACAGCACAGACTCCCCAAACTTCCATGTACCTGCATATCGTAGATATTCTAGTTCTGTTTGAATGTAAAAATGGCTATAGCCCCCGATCTCATGCGAACGGGGGTTTATGATTGAAGCGAATCGCAGCCCAACAAAACCACGCTTCACCGCAATTCAAACAGCCTTGCATTCTGTTTCATTAGCCTTACTTTCAATATCGACTCAATTTCGCAAGCAAAAGGGGTACATGTATCGTATCATGCTTTTGAATTACAATTCGTTTCCTTTTGAGATATATAAATACTTTTTCTGAATTATTCTTAACTTCAATAATATCGGTATATTTAAACTCATAACGCTTGCCCCAGTAATTGATATAAGTAAAGGTATGCTCCCACATAATAAGCTTCCAGTTTCTTCTGAATACGAACAGTACACATCGAATTAATACCAAGAGAAGAAAGAGCGGAATGATAGCAGCTTTAAAAACGAATACTGATGCAATCAAAATATAAATGGGAGCACTAAAACAATAGCTGAACCAACCGATATGTACCTTTTTTACAACTTGATCAGATGATATTTTTGCTTTTCTCAGACTGCGAGGCGGAGCTATCTTTTGAGTTGCTAATGTGTATGTATCCACAAAGCTAGCGGGATACTCATCATCTTGCCTATTGATTTTATCAGATAGCCCTGTGTAAGATTCGATGACTACCCAAATAGAATCACTCAACCCCCTGTATTGCTTCGAGAGCAAGTGCAGCATACGATCATCTATTATCGGTTTTGAATCAATAGCCCATAACACATCGTCGCCGAGCAGCGTCTGCCAAGCCTCCGGATCATTTCTTTGCTCTTGGTCGTTAAGGAGCTGCTCCAAACGTGCCATAAAATCATTTTCTGCTTGCGCCTTATCCTGAGCTTGCTCTTGCTCTTGATCCGCAAAAAAATTGTACTTTGCGGTTAGGAGCTCCCCGCTCTCCTGTCCTTCCTCTTGCTCGGAGTCATCTTCTTGGTAGTCAATCCTTTCGGTCCTGGGCAGTCGACGATAGCTTCGATTGTCCACGTCCTCAGGAGCTTCCGCTGTACTCGCAGCAACTTCTGTATCTGCTTCAGCCTGTGTATTTTCTTGAGCCTCTGCTCTCTCCATATCTAGCTTGGCTAGATGTTTCGCCGCATTCATCGCCGCGGTATATGCTGTTCGAACCCTCTGATAGCCTGCAGGATCATCTTCAGGATGATGGGCGAGCAGCTGCTGCTTGTATGCTTTTCTGATTACTGCTGTATCCGCTGTTCGATTAATTCCTAGTACTGACCAGCAATCCATTCTTCGCCCACCCTTATCTTGGCCATTTAATAACCGCGTGACTGTTCAAAGTCATCCAGGAATTCTTTGAACTCCTTCGAAGCCCGCACAATTTGCCGCGGGTCTTGCTCTGACAGAATGCCATCAAACTTCGACAAATGATCGCCAATGATTCTTCGCTTCATGCCGATTGATTCCTCGTACAGCCGCTCCCCTCTCGCAAGAAGCAAACGGTTTTCCGACCGATCGCGAGGGTGAATTTTAATATCCTTTAATGCACTAAGCCTTGCGGCTAACAGCTCCGGAGTCATCTTTTCCGCATTTTTTTCAATGACGAGTGTTTTGGTTTCACCTGATAACACAGAGGTGACCTCTACCTCCAGAATGCCATTAATATCATAGGTGAATCGCACATCAATAGAAGCCTCCTCTTTCGGCATGCTCGGGATCGCAATTTCCATTTTCCCTAATAACAGGTTGTTGGCGACACGCATGCTCTCTCCCTGATAGATTTCTAGACGAATCCTATCCTGATAATCGTCTATAGTGACGTACCGTTGGACTCTGCTGATTGGTATCGGGTTATTTCGTTCAATAATGGGAGAGAAGTACCCCGATTCATAACGCTCCGACGCTCCAATTCTTTTCGTAGTGTCGATACCCAGCGTATAGGGGCAGACATCCGTTAAAATCATTTCGCTTAGCGCCTGGTCTCGATTTTTCAATGCTGCTTGAACTGCCGCACCAAGCGCAACAGCTTCGTCAGGATTAATGTTGGAGAATGGAAAGCGCCCGAACATTTTACCTACCACTGACTTGATAAGCTGCATTCGGGTAGCTCCGCCGATTAGAATAACCGTATCCAAATCTTTGGGTGTCAGGGAAGCATCGCTAAGTGCCCGTTCTATCGGATTTCTTAATCGCATGATTAAGGAATTGGCGATTTTCTCAAACACCGGGTAGCTGATAGCAACTTCATACGTTTGCTCAAGTGTCTCGTAACGCATCTTGCCCGTCGTACCTATACCAAGCTCCTTCTTGCAAAGTTCGGCCTGATTAAAAATAATCGACTTGGCCTTACTGTTCAGACTGTCAAATACGAGTCCGCTTTTCTCGACAAAGTAGCTGGCAAGCAGTTCGGTGAAATCCTCGCCGCCCAGAAAGTTATCCCCTGCAACCGATTTGACTTCCATAATGCCTTCGAAATATTCAAGAATCGATACGTCAAAGGTTCCTCCGCCAAGGTCGAATATTAAAAACTGCGTGTTATCCTGCCTTTCATGCAATCCGTAAGAGAGGGCTGCCGCCGTAGGCTCGCTAATGATCCTCTCCACTTTGAAACCCGCGATCTCGGCAGCGTATTTCGTCGCCTTGCGCTGCGTGTCGTTGAAATAAGCGGGGACGCTTATGACGGCTTCGGTCACTTCCTCTCCAAGAAACGCTTCCGCATCCGCCTTCAGCGAGCGCAAGACAAACGACGAAAGCTCCGTAGGCGAGAAAACATAGTTCTTAAGCTGATACTGCTTCTCCGTCCCCATGAATCTTTTGAATGCCGCCGCCGTCACATGCGGATGCGTTATGAGCCGCTCTTTGGCAATTTGCCCCACAATGATCTCACCATTATCGTCTAAGCTAACGACGGATGGGGTCAACGTGCTGCCCAGCGCATTCGGAATGAGCTTCGCACCATCCTCGGTCCAATAAGCGATCAAACTATTCGAAGTGCCCAGATCAATACCGACTAGTGCCACAAAATTACCTCTCTCTACTAAGTACTTAGAACGATTTATATAGGTAAATAAAACCATCTTTCTATTACTATAAACAGATTGGTAATATTGATCAATAATGTTGGAAAATAAAAGGCCAGCTCTACTTTTATTACCATCTCCAAAATTGAAAAATGGGTGTTGTCACTTACACTTGTGTCCTCTTGCCAGAATAAGATTGTTTAGAAAAGAACCTTCATGTGACGCATTGCTATAAAGGAGATGTGGTTCAATGGCGCAGCGTATAAGTTCAACGAGATATTCCACAAATTTGCGTAGATTCTCCAGTCATGCCCACCGTTTCATTAAAAAACTAGGCTGCATGCAGAACGAGCAGCTGCATTTCATTTTGGTCCATGATGTTAAAAACAAAATCCAGAAATACAGCTCCTCTAATCATCCAGCAATGCTGCTGCATAAATCTCTAAGGCTGCTTGAAAGGCGTACTCCTCAAATCACCCTCTATTCCAACAAAAACAAACTCATTAATGTACTCCGTCAAAACAAAAGAGGTTATGCCGTATTTATGGAGATCAATTATCGAGAAACAAGGTCTAATGACTTCAAAACAATTAGAGCACAATTCATAGATGTAGATCTAAACAAGATTTCCATATCTTTGGATACAAAACAACAAGTTCTACAGATGATGAAGGACCTTCAATCCGACCCAGCAGAGCAGCTTGAATCCATTTCCTATCATAAAAACAAACAAGGTCGATACCAGCTTTTGGCTGTACGAACAAAACAAAGAGTAGCAAAATTGAAACATACATTTATAAAAAAATTTGGCACTCAAATTAAGGATGCCATGATTGTGGAAACAAAAAATGGATATCACATCTATTGGGTTATTCGAGGGGGATCCGTAAGCAAATTCGTTCCTATTCAAAAAGCTTTAGCCAAAAAATTCAACTCCGATCCCTTGATAACCAATCTATCAAGAGTGATGCGCATACCAGGCTTTTATCATATGAAAAACCCTGAGAACCCCTTTATGGTAAGGATCAAACAATTGGGCAGAGAAAAGCCTTTTTCGCAGGAGGAAATTATTCGCTCACTGGCATTAAAGCCCCTTTAGTTAACTTGAATAATCCAAGTTCAGCCTAGTCAAGAAGCCCCGACCTCATGAGGTCGGGGCTTACATCGTGGAGGAGAACCGCGGTATGTCGTTACGCAACATAAAATAAACACTGCCGCTTGAAGCCGATTCTTTTTCATTTCAATTGAGAGCGATTATCATTTATAATAATAAAAAAAGTGTTCATCAAGCTTAGGAGACAAGCGGCATGCATATAAAGGAACATATTCGAATCTGGAACAGCATTTATCCTAACATCATAGACATTCGATACAAGGCCATGGATAAGGGAGAGCAGCTCACCTCCTACCAGCTTCCGACAAGCACCTTTGTCTATACTGTCCGCGGCAGCGCCTTAGTGTGGCTTGACGAGCAGCTGCATACGGCAAAACGTTTTCATCTTTTCCATGGCGGCAAAGGAATGCGTTTGTCTATTTTGGCGCAGGAAGAGCTTGAATATTTTATGATTTTGTACAAGCCTATGCTTTCACTTCCACAAGCGCAAGCTCTAGTCAAACAAATGGAGAGGGACAATCCCTTTCACTATCAATATGCATTTGCTCCCCACCATCCGCTCGCCTTATTCGAGAAAGTGAATCGTTTGTATGAGGAGTGGATCACTTCGACAGAGCTTTCCAAGCTGCAGGTGAAGGCGGTTTTTTATCAGTTTATCCATGAATTACTGTGGCAGTGGCATCAGCAGGAAATTGAGCCCGTGTCCCCTGACATAACGGATATGGCCGTTCGTTATATGCATGAACATTATGCCGAGCCGCTTACACTTGCCATTATCGCCGATACGTTGCTATGCAGCGAAGGGCATCTGTCGAGACAGTTCAAAAACAATAAAGGGATCGGTCCCATGCATTATGTTAGCCAGGTGCGAATCTCCCAAGCGGCCAAACTGCTGCTGCGCTCAGATGCGACATTGCAGGAAATTGCCGAAAACGTCGGATATCCTGACGCCCATTCCTTGAGCCGCAGCTTCAAAAAGCTCGTTGGGAGATCCCCCGCACGATACAGAGAAAGCTATGGCGCGAATCATGAAGATCACAAATTGCCCTTATCCATGCAAGGATTTGCCGTTCAATCACAACAGAGCTCACCTTATAATGATATTGATAATCATTTTCATTATAAGATGAGGAGAGAATTGTTCATGCAAAGAAGAACCAAATCAGCGGCTATGGTACTCGTTATATGCTTTACGCTAATTGTTAGCGCATGTGGAGGTCCAACAAATACCGGTGTTAGCCCTTCGACGACTCCAACTGGCACAGCAGTAAATTCGGAAGCAGCCCCGAACACTCAGCAAGCGGATGTACAGACGGAGACACGTGTTGTATCTACTCCCAAAGGCGATGTCGAAATACCGGCTAACCCCCAGCGAGTCGCTGCCGATCAATATATGGGCCATCTATTGAAGCTCGGCATTGTTCCCGTAGGAGTTAGGAGCTATATGCTGAATGAAGCTTGGATTAGCAAATCAGGGATTTCTCAACAACTGCTAGACAGCATTGAGGATCTTGGCGATTTTCCGATGAATCTTGAGAAGCTGACCTATTTGGAACCCGATCTTATTATTGGCTCGATTGATGAAAATATTGAAAAGTACGAGAAGGTTGGAACAACCGTATTTCTGCCTTATTGGGATGAGTTGAAGACGGCTGGACCGCTGGATAAATTCCGCCAAGTGAGCGCAATTTTCGGTAAGGAACAGGAAGCCGAGAAGTGGATTGCCGAATTTGAGGTGATGGTTAAACAAGCCAAAGCGGAAATAGCTGGCATAGTTAAACCAGGAGAAACCGTCTCAATCGTTCAAATTGGATACAACGGCTTGTATGTTTTGGCCGCCGAAGGCGGAAATTATGGCGGCTCAGTCATCTATGAGATGCTGGAGCTGCCGCCGACGCAACAGGCGAAGGAAATCAAGGAGGGCTTTGCAAACATCTCGTTGGAGCTGCTGCCGGAATATATGGGCGATCATATCTTCATATACGGTGCAGATGACGAAGGCAGCGAAGAAGTACTAAATAGCGGATTGTGGAAGAACCTTCCTGCCGTTAAAAAAGGACAGGTCTATGCCTACGGATCGTCTGCCGACAAAGACGACGAGTTCGTCATGGATGACCCTTATTCTATTGAGCTTCAACTACAGAAAGTTGTAAGTGTCATGACGGGCAATAAAAAATAACCCGTTAAAAACCTCGAAAAGCAAATTCATTTAGAACGAAAGCCTCTATAATAAAATTCCACAGCCTTAATGGCTGTGGAATTTTTAGAGTGAAGCTAACCAAAAACAAATTTTGTTTATATAAACTCCTCATCCGAAGGAAATAGAGAAGAACGAACAAACTGTCCCGTATCTGAACGAGAATATGCAATTCGTTCTTTGACTGGTTCTCCTCCGATTAAATGTTCTTGGACGATTGTCTTTACACTGTCCATGGTAACACCCTGATACCATATGCCTTCAGGATAAATAACCATACTTCCGGCATCTGCACAACGACTAAAGCATTTTACTTCGGTCAACTTCACCTTTTCTGCGAGTCCATTCTTTTTTAATTCATCTCTAAACTCGGTTATAATTTCTAGAGCATTACCTTTCTTGATACAACAGACCCCTTCGCAGATAAATATATGCTGCTCAAGGGAATCCATTAGCCGATTAGCAAGCTTCCTTTTGCGCAATCTTTCTTCTGTAGACATAGGCTTGTAGCTGTCCTGTTCCTGATTCATGAAACTTCCCCCTTCCTAGCAATTATTAAGGTTTCTCTCCGTGCATTTTTGATAGACCGATAGGCTCGACCATAATATGACCATCATATCCAGCATTCAGTTCTACTTTGACGCCGAACACTTCATCTAGCATGAACTCCGTAATGACTTCGGCAGGTTTGCCAGTAGAATGTATGCTACCGTTGTTAACGACAATGATCTCGTCAGAATATTTGGAAGCATGATTAATATCATGAAGAATCATAACGACCGTGACTCCATGATATTCACGCAATCGCTTCACCAACTCCAAAATTTCAAGCTGATGATTAATATCTAAGAAGGTCGTTGGTTCATCAAGCAGGAGCAGATTGGAGCTTTGTGCAAGCGCCATTGCAATCCACGCACGTTGGCCTTCACCGCCAGATAGATCCTGCAGCTTCTTGTGCTGCATAGAACAAAGATTCGTTTGCTCGATAGCCCATTCCACCTTCTGCCGATCTTGTGCAGCGTCTGAGCGCCAGAAGCTTCGGTGAGGAAATCGACCATGCTCAACCAGCTCTCTAATGGTTAAATCAGCAGGTGCTTGTGGCTTTTGCTGGAGTAGCGAGATTGATTTCGCGACTTCGACTGCCTTCATGGAGAAAATATTCTCCCCTCTAAGCAAAATCGTGCCGCTATTGGGTTTTAAATTTCTAGACAAGACCTTTAGCAAAGTGCTTTTACCCGAACCGTTCGGGCCCAGGATCGTATAAATCTTTCCCTGTTCGATCGAGAGAGTAATATTATTAATGATCGGCCTGCTTCCGTAATTCACGCAGATATCAGTGACTTGTAACGCCAACATTGTCAATTCCCCCTCCTAAGCAAGTATAGGAAGAATGGAGCACCTACTGCGGCCATAACAATTCCCACAGGAAGCTCGACGGGAGCAAACAGCGTTCTAGCAAACATATCACTCAATGTAACGACTCCCGCTCCCAGCAGAGCAGATGCAGGGATCAGCAAGCGATAGTTCGTACCAATCATAAGCCTTGCGGCATGAGGAACCACTAATCCAACGAAGCCCAGCAATCCGACCACGCTGACTGCACTTGCTGCAAGCAGGGCTGCCACAGCAGTCAGAATCAATCGGTTTACTTCAACATTGAGTCCGAGTGATCGTGCATTCTCGTCACCAAGGAGTAGAATATTTAGGCGATTTGAGCCCATCATAGCTAATATAATTCCAATAATTGTGTACGGGGCGATGTTCTCCAACTGCGGCCAACTGCTTGTGCCTAGTCCACCTACAATAAAGAGCATTGCACCATGTACCCTGTCCGAATAGAACACCAGCAGCCCGGATACACCTGCGCCAAGAAACGATGCAACGGCAACTCCAGCAAGAATAATACGAGTAGAGTGAAATCCGTTTTTCCATGATAGTAAATACACCATGACTGCAGCCATCAACGCTCCTAAGAATGCCCCTGGTGCTAACAGCCAATGAGCTTGAGGAAAAAGAATCAATATCGTAATGGCTACAAATCCTGCCCCCGCATTCACTCCGATAATTTGAGGATCCGCTAATGGATTTTTCATTATTCCCTGCAGGATAGCTCCAGCAAGTGCCAGGTTTATACCTACAGCCGCGCCTACAAGCGCTCTAGGAAATCGAATATTCATTATAATCCCATAGTGCTCAGTCAATTCTCCAGAAAATAAGATCTTCCACACTTCAGACAGCGGGACTGCCACAGCCCCTCTAGATATACCTATGGAAAGACTAATGAATAGAAACAGTGCAAAGGCTAGCAAAATGAGAAATTTGGATAATTTCATTCCAAGAAAGCGCTTACGAACATCTTCGTTCAAAGGGAAATTATTCAACATAGCCAAACACTTCCGGGTACACAGCTTTTCCTATATATTCAACTGCATCAGCATACTGCACACCAGGGTTAGTCAAGAAGTAGCTTTGAGGAAGGAACACCAGCTTGCCTTCTTTCACCGCACGAAGTGTACCCCATGCTGGATTATTCTCCATATCCTGCTTCATACGTGATGCAATGTCCTCTTTGCTTCCCATAGTGGAGATTAAGATCAAATCAGGATCAAATTTTACAATGGTTTCAAGGCTGAATGGCGTTTTATCGGGACGACCTTGTATAGCCTCTAACGTGGCACCCAGATTGTCGACATGCAACAGCCTTGCGGCTCCTCCAGCTATAGAGTTGTCACGCTCAAGAGTTACCTCTCTCATCGTTACTTGGATGATGACGACCTTCGGGCTCTGCGCCGGCACTTTACTTTGAAGCTCTTTAATCTTTTGATCGATTTGTTGTTTGATACCCTCGCCCTTGCTCGCATCGTCAGATATTTTGCTAAAAAAATCTATTTTCGCTGTCACATCATCATAGGTTGTCATCTTGAAGATAACTACTGGAATGTTGTTTGCCTCAAGCTGATCGACCATCGAATCATGAAGTCTAATTCCGCCAATAACCAAATCAGGCTTCAGACTCACAAGCTTTTCCAAATTAACTTGCGTATTCAATCCAATATCAGTAACACTCTTGGCAGCTTCGGGAATTTCACCTAAGAATGATTGATAAGAAACTCGACCAATTGCATGCCCTCCTGTTTCATAAAGCATGGAAGTGAATGTAGGCGTCAAGGTAACGATTCGTTCTGGCTTGTTTTGCAAAATCACTTCTCTGCCTAGATCGTCTGTTAGTTTAAGATAGGGCGATGAAGTATTCTCGCTTGCGATCGCCGCATCCGAGCCGTTGTCCCGTGGAGTTGGGGATTTATTGTTCGTGCATGCAGAAACAACTGCTAACAGAACCATGACCATCAGTGCAGTAATTGCAATTTTTCTCATTAGTCTTACCTCCTAATTAGAATGTAAAATTATTCTAACTTACAGGTTACATAAGCACATGACTCATTAGAGCTATGAAAAGACGGCATATAAGAATAATTAATGAAAACAATAATCCATTAAAAGGAGAATAAGCAGGGGCACTCATGAGAAAATAGCATTCATGCATCGACTATTTTTCCACAGAAGTCGCTACTATTGTTATAATCACAAATTCAAAAAATCAAAAAAATCCACTGCCTTTTATGACAGTGGATTTGCATGGCGGAAGCGAACCGAGGCTGTACAAAGCCATAGTCTGCCCGCATTGCGATATCATTGAGGAAGATCGCTCCTTATAACAGGAGCAGCCGTCTCCTATATCCTTGATTATTCGTACTTCACTGCATGAGAAACATCCCTGTTCAGTTCTGAATAATGAAAGCCGAGTTCATAAGCGTACTGCAGCAGCTTCTCTATTTGGTGCTGATCGCTGGCGATCGTGTTATACATGATCTCTACTTTGGAATTGGCTATCCCTGCATAATTAGCTATGCCGACATTGAGATGATGGGCAATCATCTTATCATAGTTCCTTTTCTCAAAATCCTCTAATGAAGCCGCTGCGAGTCCAAGCCACAATACCTGCTCATGATGAAGCTTCCCGGCTCCGTATGCCAAACCGTTGTTCCAGACGCGGTCGATATACCCTTTTAGCATAGCCGGGAAGCTGTACCACCAAATAGGGAAAATATAGGCCAGTGCATCGTACTGCTTCATTCGATTGAATTCCGCCTCCACTACAGCAGAATATTTCTTAGAGCTATCTGTCCAGTCCGGCTCGTCTGCTTCCCGCAATACGGGGTCAAATTCGCTGCGATGCAAATCGAGCACCTCGGCTTCGTGTCCAGCAGCTTGAAGGCCTTGTACAAAACGCTCTGTGACCGCAAATGTTAACGAATTGGTTCTCGGATGGCTTACAACAATTAATACTTTCATCTTCTTATCCCTGCTTCCGTAGTTTAATTAGAGCTAAGCGCTCAAGATTGGTCAAAAATCCGTACACCAAATTGCTCAAAACGTGCGATAGCCGTCTCCACTGGCACCAGCGTTTCTGGACCATGTATCCCTCCCGATACAGCGGGATAGCCGTTCCAACTAAGAACACGCTCAATGGAGACCAGTACGCCGAGAGCCGTAAGGTGTGCTTGGCCTTTCGGATCGGATACGACCGTACGACGCTTGGCCTTCTGGCCTGATTTCAGAATGCCTTCAATCTCGATGTAAAGATCTTGGGAGGCCAAGTCTCCATTACGAGTCCCGATGGATTCGCCCTGTATGAAATCAAACCGTACATTTGGCGCACCAGTGGCGGCAGCTAAGCTGGGTACATCAAGCAGCCCCATGGGAAGTCCCTCCAACGCGCTTCCATCAGTAAGCTTAACCAGTCTCGGATGCTGACTCGCTTCGATCCAAGCCCATTTGCCGCCTTCTCGAATAAGTGCACGGCCAATGAAGCTCTCCGAATCGCCCACCGTCATAGCTCCCATCTGTTCACGATCATCGTAGAGTCCTGCCAACTCAATCGAGTCGATCTGCTTAAAGTCTTCAGCGGACTTCAAGGCTACGAGGGTCATAACCCCAGATTGTGAATGACCTAGCGGAACAATGGGGCGCTTCGGAGGAGTCGCCAGTGCAGCAAAGGTTAAGGGAGCCAATTCGTCGGCAAGTTTAGTTATTCCGATATGTGCGATTCCTTGGCGTATCGCAAGCTCGATTAAGCTATCTGCAGTATCCTGCAAGGAAGAGACGATAAGGTCGACTTTTCCCAGATTGTCGAAGCCATGGACATCCTCCACGTCCAAGTATGCCGTTGTGGCGTTTCCAAGATCTTTCGCAAGCGCGATTCCTCGCTCCGGGTTACGTCCTGCAAGAATGATTTCTACATCTTTGTTGATTTGACGAACATGCCGGGCAATGGTGCTTCCGACAATACCGTAACCTCCAGCGATTAATAGGCGTTGTGTCATTTTGCCCCCCCACTATATAAGTTTGAATACTGGTATATGAAGATTATGTTCCATATAATAACATTAGGGAAGAACGCACTTTATTGTGCCATAAGAACCTAATGGTTCTATAGGTACCGAAAGGTGCCTGAATTTTTGATGAGATTTTGGCCATCACAAGAGGAGGTGAATTTATGAAAATACAACCTAAAAATACATACAATATCCCGTCAGAAGCTACGCTCGATGTACTCGGAGGAAAGTGGAAAACCCTGATTTTATGCCATTTGTCTTCTGGACCAAAAAGGACCAATGAGCTTAAAAAAGCCATGCCCGACATTACACAAAAAATGTTAACGCAGCAGCTTAGAGAATTAGAGAACGACGGCATTATCTTTAGGACTGTCTACAATCAAGTACCGCCGAAGGTCGTCTATGAAATGACAGAAATAGGAGAGTCGCTTACAGAGATCTTGAATCAACTCTGTGCGTGGGGAGAAAAATTTATTCAGGGGCAATTTCATCGGAGCAAGACTTAAGCGAAGAAAAATTAAACGGTGAAAACTTAAACAAAGAAGGCTTAAAGCACTATATCACCTAGAGGTGCTTTCGCCGTAACTCTACTCTATCAGGAGTAGCAATCTATCCTTGAGAAAGCAAAAACCCTGACCGTATTTCAGTCAGGGTTTAAATAGTGGAGGCGAACTGGGGCAATGAGAGCCACAAATCGCCGGAGTATGTTGATTACTGTTGTGTATTGAAATAGCTTACTCGCCGATCAGATGATTGATAGCGCTAAACAACGCTTTGACAGAGGACACCATGATGTCCGCATCGATGCCGCAGCCCCAATATGACGTTCCATTCGCCGCTTTAATGCCTATATAGGATACTGCTTGGGATTTCGAACCAATCTCAAGCGCATGCTCTGTATACAACAGGTCTGAATAATCGAAGCCCAGTTCAGCTTGCAGCGCATTGCTTATAGCATCAAGCCTGCCGTTACCGCTGCCTATAATTTCTTTTGTCTCGCCGCCGGTACGAATGGTCACAATGGTTTCGAACTCATTCTCATCATCCTTGGAACGATACTTCACGAACTCTACAGGTGTACGCAGGTTAACGTATTCGTTCTTGAAAATTTCATGAATGTCTTCCGGCATCAGCTCTTTTTGCTGATGATCAGAGACGTTCTTCACAACATATCCGAAATGCTCGCGCATTTTGGCCGGGAGGTCAAGGCCGTATTTCTGGTGCAGCACGTAACCAATACCGCCTTTGCCCGATTGGCTGTTAATGCGGATAATATCGCCTTCATACTGCCTTCCGATATCTTTGGGATCAATCAGCAAATAAGGAACAGACCAGTGCTGACGTTCTTGCTCCTCACGCCATTTCATCCCTTTAGCAATCGCATCCTGATGAGAACCCGAGAAAGCGGTGAAGACAAGCTCGCCGCCATACGGATGGCGCTCGCTTACACGCATCTTGGTCAGCCGCTCGTAAACAGCCAGAATTTCCGGAAGGTTATGGAAATTGAGCTTTGGATCAACCCCATGCGAATACATGTTCAGAGCAAGCGTAACGACGTCAACATTACCCGTACGCTCGCCGTTGCCGAACAGTGTGCCTTCTACGCGTTGCGCACCAGCCAGCATGCCCAGCTCGGCATCGGCTACGCCTGTGCCCCGGTCGTTATGCGGATGCACCGACAGAATGACGTTGTCACGATAGCTCATGTTCTCGCTCATATATTCAATTTGGCTGGCGTACACATGCGGCATCGACATGGATACAGTGGCCGGCAGGTTAATAATAACCTTATTCTCGGCTGACGGCTGCCATACATCCAGCACCTTGTTGCAAATCTCCAGCGCAAATTCGATTTCCGTACCCGTGAAGCTTTCCGGCGAATACTCGAATTGGAAGTTGCCTTCCGTTTCCTCCGCACATTGCTTTACCAATTGCGCACCGGTTACGGCGATCTCGATAATTTCCTCTTTGGACCTGCGGAACACCTGCTCCCGCTGCGCCAACGAAGTCGAATTGTACAGATGAACAACCGCTTTGCGAGCGCCCTTCAAGGATTCAAACGTCTTGCGAATAATATGCTCTCGTGATTGGGTCAGGACTTGGATCGTTACGTCTTCCGGAATCAAATTCTGCTCAATCAGCGTACGCAGGAAGGTAAACTCCGTCTCTGACGCCGCCGGAAATCCTACTTCAATCTCTTTGAAGCCGATATCGACGAGAACTTTGAAGTATTCCAGCTTCTCCTCCAGATTCATCGGCACAATCAGCGCCTGATTGCCATCGCGAAGGTCCACGCTGCACCAGATCGGCGCTTCGGTAGCGTATTCCTTTTGCGTCCATTTCAGGCTGGTTTGCGGCGGCATGTAATATCCTCTGGCGTATTTCTCCACATTTTTCATAGCTATGATCTTCCCTTCCTTGTGATCGTAATTGTCGCAAATTCCGTCAAATTTAAGAAATAAAATAAATAAAAAAAGCCCTTTGTCTCTTTAACAGAGACGAAAGACTTAAATATCTTACGCGGTACCACTCCGACATTCATGCTTGTTACGGCATGCACTCTACAGTTTGAAATTCGCAGACTGCAAGCAGCGGCAAATCTCATACCCCCTGATGATAACGGTCAGGAACCCGGCTCCACCTACTAACTTGTTCAGCGAGCAACTCCAAGGCGAGTTCAAGCTTCTTCCGCGACTGTTTCGCAACGACCAACAGCTCTCTGGACGCATGGAAAGCTTTACTATTCCTCTTCTTAATTATTGCAAATATGTTATTACATCTATGCTATACTACAACGGCTTTCTTAGCAAGCCCTGTAATGGGGGAAACAAATATTTATTTTCGAGGCCTTGTTAACAGCATCCTTGATATTCAGGAGGTTTTCAGGGCAAGAAGGCTAATAACCCCAGATTGTGAAAAAACAAAGCGAGTTGGATCGTATTATAAATTAGTGCTTGAAATTCATGTTACTTTTTGACTGTAATAATTGTGGACCAGACTCTTGAAAGCAAAAGCACCGTCAAAGGCATCATTAAGACGCAATTAACGGTACTTTTATAAACAATATACCTATGTCGCTTTAGAATAGGGGAAATTGTCTAAATCCCAGAACTTAACATCAATTTTCTATCCCCTAATTACACTGAAATAAAGATAATACAGGCTATTTTCAGTTCTAATACAAAGTATCTCCGATCAAATAATGCAGAACACCTTGACTATCATAGAAAAATTCTCTTGCTTCGCTTAAAGAATGTGTTCCAATCTTCATGTAAGTCATCGTGTCATACAAGCCCTTCTTACCCACCGCCGTGCTGCCGTCGGGGCTGATCGCATAAATTGGCTCTTCGAAGCTTCCCTTAAGCTTTAAATCCGCCGTACTAAGCACGTTATTTTTGACAATTAATACTCCCTTATCCTCCAACAAGAATATCGGTGTATCCAAGGGATCCCTGCGCATATTCGGATACCCAAGTGATGATTGGCCTGTCTGATTCAATGAAGCATTATCACTTACGGAAAAGGCATATACCTCAGAGCTTGCAAAGCCGGCAGTCCAACCGTATTGGAACCAATAATAAAGTTTACTGTTATCGCTAGAGAAAACCATATCCCCTACAGAATTAACCACTGGACCATAATTGATATTAGCAAATGTATTAGCATTAAAAACTAGCAGCGTCGGTGCCCAATCACCAATCACCACATACAAATAATCAGATTTGTTGTAAATATGCCTATCTGAATAATCCCCATAATCTCTCGCTGCCTTATATGACAAATGCCGGGTTATATTCATATGACTAAGGCTGATCTCTGTTACCAGATAATTCTCATCACGGTTGACGATAAATATTTTTGTTCCATCCTCAGACACGGTGATTGCAGACGGGTGATAAGGCAATTGTATGATTTGATCGACATTTTGAGTCGTAAGGTCTATCACTAACAATTTTTTAAACGCCTTATCGACCGCGTATGCCTTATTATTAGCGGAATCATATGCCACATCGGCGATCGTCCCGCCCAGGCGGATACCCGAGTTGCTCACTGGAGGATCTACAATTTCCAGAGTGCTTTTGTCGATGAGCTCAACGATCGTTTTACCCTTAAGTACGGATAAAGAGATGATTTGATCCTTACCATTAAATACTTCAATACCATTGCCGTCCATATGATACAATCCAGTTTGCACAAAATTATCATAGTCATACACTCGAACGGTAGAATCGTTTATGATAAAAAACTGGTTATTCTCCAAATCGAAAGCAATGTCGTTGAAGCTGCTATTCAGACGATATACATAGTTCATGTCGTCATAACGGCTGTTAGTTGCTTCAAAAACTGTTCCCGCACCATTAAAAATATATTGCCCGTCAGGAGAGAGCTCGAATTTGGTGCTCATTGCATAATCCCCATGGTATGGAGAATCGTACCCGCCAGGATAAGATGCCTCTACAAATTGTCCACTAGAGAGGTTATATGCACTCAGATCCCTTGGGGAACTATCTGTATTGATAGCGTAGAGCTTGTTTAATGTAGGGTGCATTTGGATATAGCTTCGTTGCCTGATTCCGCTAGTATCAACTAGCATCAACGACGACGTTCCTCTTAAATAAGAGTTTATTTCAGTCCATTGATTCGATCCAGAAGAAATATAGATATAACCATCGCGGTCCACTGCTATATCATAAGGATCTATATCGATATCGAATATATGTTTAACGGCTAGGGTCTTCGTATCTATAATAGCAATCGCGCCGCTCTCCGTCTCCGCATTAGAGCTGTGCTCCATCTTCAATAATGAGACATACAGTTCACCGTTGGCATAAGTCATGCTTTCAGGGGGCAAGTTGAATGACACCGAAGACAACTCTTTCGTCTCGTAATTAAAGGCGTGAACTTTCTTCCCTTCTTTATCCGAAATATAAATAATCGGTTCTGACGGATGCTGTACAGTATCTGTTACCGCAATATTCATATTTACATGTTCGTTATAATACGTTGTGGCACTAGCAGGCAAACTAAAAGACGATTCCAAATGGTACGCATCTATTCCCGTTGTTACTTTATAATACTTTGTCGTGTTTGGAGAAAGACCGTCCACAATATAACTACTTCCCGATACTTTAAGCTTTTCGTTCGAATCATCTAACAAAGGCGCATAGCTTCCATCCAGCGTGTCGCTGGAATATACATAGTAATAATCTGCATCACCATTCGCTTCCCATTCCAGGCGGATTGCCGTATTACTCAGCGGCTCCGCAGCTACAAGAGTCGGCGCGGATAACCTGACCGTATTGTCTACTATCCATTTAGCCTCGGTTTCGTCCCAAACTACTTCCATAAATACAAGGTTCTTAATGATTACCATCATCCGATCGCCATCTGACAACGGAATAGTACTTTCATTTAGTTGATTCGCAAGATCTGTTATCGTAACACCATGAATTTGATAACTAATTTGTTCTGCACCTTTATAATAAATATAAGCATATGTCGAATCATTAGTTGTGACGGTAGCGATCATCGGGATATCATATAATCTTTTCATATGCTTGTTAAATAAGGTGGCTTTATAACTGGAAGGCGGAATGAATCCTTCCTCTATGCTGAACTCCCCAAGATGACCTTCAGTCTTTGCATAATTCGCCCCATATACGGAATCAGTAACCGAATCCGTTAGTAAAAATCCTAGATTGGAATAATCATCTGATTTATCGAAATAAGAATAGACTTTGTCTCCAATAATTACCGATGCGTTAACATCGGGCAACCAACCACCACCCGGTGTTGGTGTTGGTGTTGGTGTTGGTGTTGGTGTTGGTGTTGGTGTTGGTGTCGGTGTTGGTGTCGGTGTCGGTGTTGGAATCACTTCAGAAGGTACCCCGGGCCCTAGAATCGTACCTGCGGTTACTTTGATTCCATTAATAATGACATATACAATGTCCTTTCCTAAATCGTATTGCAATACCTTCGCCTCAATCGACGTTTCGGCTGCTAGTACAGTGACCATGCTGATCGTACCATGGCCTGTTATAGTCACCGCTGCATTCAATAAGACTTTGACCAAGGTAGAGCCCTGTTGAAGATTAACAGTAGTTCCTTGCGCTTTCACGCCAATATCCAAATTGCCCAACTGTGAATTAGCGAATATATCTAAAATGACCTTTGCCATCACGCTGACTTGATCAAATTGGCCTTGTAATTGTACGCTTATTTCGGCATTCACAATCTCTACATCTATAAATCCTTTAGCATTATTGTCCGTTTGGAGCTTAACCGAAGATTTTACAATCGTTTTAGATACTAATGTATTCCCTTTGGCGAATAGCCTAACTGCCCCTTTGGCTTTGTCCACGATTACCTCATTCAGCACAGTATCTTTCAATATGATACTGTTTTCTCCGCCGCCGGCTACCAAGGTTCTTCCTTTAACAGTCACATGATCGAGATACACTTCTCCATCACCGATTCCCGCGGTAAGATACAAATCGCCCTCGATAACCGTATTTTTCAAGGTTGACCCCGCCGTATTAATGGTAAGGTTACCATTTACAATTCTCTCCTGATCTCCTCCTACAGTCCCCGAGGATTTGATGAGAGTGCCTAACGCTTTATCCAACAAAACGACTGCTTCCGCACGCGTAATTGTTTGCGAGGGCCTTAATGTCTCATCAGGGTAACCACTCATATAGCCAGCCGCGATTACCGTGTTTAAATAAGGCCTGCTCCAATTTGGAATTTGTCCCGCGTCTTTAAATCTATTTACTGAGCTTATGTCACTCTTTTCATTCAGCTTCATTAGTTCATAGATCATTTTCGCTGCCTCTTGCCGACTTACATCGGCTTCAGGCCTGAAGGATCCATCCTCGAAGCCAGTTATGTATCCCGCGAACTTCGCTTTTGCGATTTCGGAATAATACCATTTATGATTGGATACATCTTTATAATTCTGTTGGTCTTGCTCAACGAACCCAAACGCCCGATTGACGATGGCTACGAATTCAGCTCTCGTAATTCTACTACCAGGCTTGAATGTCTTGTCCTTATATCCTGTAATCAATTCTTGATCTAACCAACGAGTGATAACTTCTTCTGCCCAGTTGCCCTTAAGATCGGTAGCCTGTACGGTGTTTTCTGCATCGTCTGTGCTCTGGCCGTATGCGAGTCCTGCATTTGAAACCAATAAAGTCAAAATAATTACTAGTTTCATTAAAACCTTCCTGTTATTTATGAACAAATCCATTAACCTCCTGTTTATTCTCTTACAAATGAAAAGACATCACTCCACAGCTGATATCAACAAAACTCATATCTATTCATTGACTTGTAGTTTTCATTTGTAAAAGTAACAATGTAAAATCATAACCCCAAATATACCATATACTAGTATGTTAAACAATAAAGTAATGGAGATATTTGAAAAATACGCTACCCTATAATTGTCTAAAGACAGCAAAAACCCCGACCTCATGCGGTCGGGGTTTACATGGTGGAGGCGAGGGGATTTGAACCCCTGTCCGAAGATCACGCCACACAGGCTTCTACGGGTGTAGTCACAGATTTGATGTCACCCAGGCCGACGCCCCGTAACCGGCTTCGATCTAGGTCAGCCTGATTATCTTCTTCAGCTCACCCCAGGCGGAGATGAGACAGCGTATTCCACTACTTGTTAGCCCCTAATCCAGTCACATGGACGATGCTGGGTAGAAGCACGCACACAGTTTCTTAGGCTGCGAAAGCGTAGTTTGTTTGTTGTTTGCCGTTTAATAGGCTTTAGCGTTGATGAAGCAGACGACTCCCTGCTACCCGCAACCCGCGCTCGTACAATCCCCGTCGAATCCATAAACGCCCCCAATTTGGCATAAGCGGCCTCTTCCTCGCAAATAGCTATAGAAGGGTCCGATTAGCTCAGGAACGCCTGGAATGGGTGATAGCGCCGTTACACGCTAACCATTACAAGCACTTGATTGTATATCCTTAGTATACGTACAACTCGTGTATACTATTTACTGCCTATACCTCATATATCTTGTGTTTCCTTGGTACCTCATTAGTATAGCACGTATCCCATTACAAATGCTGTGCTTCTTGCTGGAAGCGATGGTGCAACTAGCCTTGGCTTCCTTGGGCTATCTTGCCACCTTCTGCTTCTCGCGCATCGCACGCTGGATATCTCGCTGTGCATCACGCTTAGCAGCCGTGTCGCGCTTATCGTACTGCTTCTTACCTTTACCTAAGCCAATGAGCAGCTTAGCGTAGCCGTTACGTACGTAAATCTTGAGCGGCACGATCGAGTAGCCCTCTTGCTTCGATAGACCGAGCAGCTTATGAATCTGCTGCTTATGCATCAGAAGCTTACGCGTCCTGGTCGGATCGGTTGGGTTATGGCGATTGCCTTGCTCGAAGGGGCTAATGTGCATGTTATGGATGAAAATCTCGCCATTGCGTATAGTAGCAAATGCATCACCGATATTCGCTCTGCCATTACGCAGCGACTTAATCTCCGTGCCCATTAGCACAATGCCAGTCTCATAGGTCTCCTCAATGAAATAATCATGGGAAGCTTTTTTATTCTGGGCTAACTGCTTGCCGTCATTTTTTTTACTACCCACTTCAATCACCTCTTTGGAGAAACGCTATTAGGAATACATTGTAACAATTCTGGAAGCGGAAAGCAAGGCAAGCAAGCTCAAAGCCCTCATCCCAGTGCCTACACAAAAACCGCCCATAACCAGAAGGTTAGGGCGGTTCCGTTCGCAGTTAAAAAGCTACTACAGCTTAACTACGTTTTCTGCTTGTGGTCCACGGTTGCCTTGAACTACGTTGAACTCAACGCGTTGGCCTTCTTCAAGAGTCTTGAAGCCTTCGCCAGTGATAGCGCTGAAATGTACGAATACATCGTTGCCGCCTTCAACTTCGATGAAACCGAAACCTTTTTCTGCGTTAAACCATTTAACTGTACCTTGTTGCATTTGTAAAAACCTCCACAAAATAAAATTAATATGCGCCTGTTTCGTATTTAAACAAAAAATTCACACATTGGAAAAGGTCCCATGACTGTAATGACACCCTTTTCAATATGTGAATTCAGGTTCATATCATCAATTGCTTTGAGTTTACTATACCCATATTCAAAAAGCAAGCGACAAGCTTAAATATATTTTGCCAGCTTATCCTGAATTGGGCGCCGTTAGCGAACAAACCGCATAGCGGCGCCGTTTTTTAGGTAAATAGTAAAGCTCTGGTATTTATTTTCGTTTTTTGCGAACAAACGCTGCGGTCGAGTTGCCACCGCCGCCGTCCTCTTTTTTCTTCTTTTTCTTAGTCTTACCCTCTGCAGTGGAATTATTCACACCAGCAGCAGATTCTTTATTTTTTCCCTTGTTTTTGTCCCACGGCTTGTTCCCTCTCCGGCTGCCGCCGCCACTCGAACGGTTATTATCCGGATCAGTTCCATCGTCGCCATTACGGCGATAACCGCCGCTTACAGGAAGGCCCCACATATCCGTACGCGGAACAGCCTTGCCGCCGGTTACCTGCTTGCCCTTCTCGATCGGGTCCGTCTGCTTCTGCCACGGCGAGCCTGTCGCTGCCGCGCTGCCGTCAGCCGGCTTCGCCGAGCGCCGCTCATCCCGCTTGCCGCGTCCGCCGCCTTGCTGGCCTGCTCCGCCTCCGCGCCGATCGCCGCGCCCTTGCGCCGCGCCTGCACCCGGCGCATCACTGCGCTTGCCGCTTCGCTTACCGCCGCCTTGACCGCCGCCGCTTCCAGCGCTCGGCCGGCCTCCAGCCGCGCTTGCTCCGCCGCCGCTATCCAGGCGTCCGCCTGCGTCGCCGCGACGGCCAAACCCGCCGCGCTTGCGGCCTCCACGGCCAGCGCCGAAGCCTGCGTCTGCGACGCCCTTGAAGCCGCTTCGAGGCTTCATATCGACCATTTCGAAGTCGATCGTATGGTCGTCCATATTGACGCGAGCAACGCGGATTTTCACCTCGTCGCCGATCCGATAGACCTTCGATGTCCGCTCGCCTATCAGCACCATATGAAGCTCGTGGAAGTGATAATAATCGTCTGTCAGATCGCTCAGACGAATCAAGCCTTCCACCGTATTGCTCAGCTCTACGAACATGCCGAAGCTCGTCACGCTGCCGATAATGCCATCGAACTCTTCGCCGACTTTATCCAGCATGTATTCACATTTCTTTAGCTTATCGGTATCCCGTTCCGCATCTACAGCCACGCGCTCGCGCTCCGATGAATGCTGGGCAATATCCGGCATCCGCGCTGTCAGCGCCTCATGGCGCTTCTCCGTCAATGCGCCGCCGCCTTCAAGCACCTCACGCATAATGCGGTGAATGACTAAATCGGGGTAACGACGGATTGGCGAGGTAAAGTGGGAATAGAACTCAGCAGCCAAGCCAAAATGTCCAAGACTCTCCGCATCATATTTGGCCTGCTTCATGGAACGCAGCATGACGGTAGAGATCACAGTCTCTTCCTTCGAGCCATGAATCTCCTCCAGCAGCGTTTGGAGCGCTCTCGGATGAACCGAGTTGCCTTTTCCCTTCACCACATAACCGAAGTTCGATGCGAACTGCAGGAAGCGCAACAGCTTCTCCTGATCTGGGTCTTCATGTGTACGGTAGAGGAATGGCACGCGCAGCCAGTGGAAATGCTCCGCTACCGTCTCATTCGCCGAAAGCATAAATTCCTCAATGATTTGCTCCGCAATGGAGCGCTCGCGCTTCACAATATCAACCGCTTTGCCTTCTTCGTTGACGATGACCTTCGACTCCTGGAAGTCGAAATCAATAGCTCCACGCTTCATCCGCTTCTTCCGCAGCTTCATTGCCAGCTCTTCCATCAGCGTGAACATATCGAGCAGATCCGCATAACGCTCTTTGAGCTCCGTCTCCGGCTCTTCTTCTGTCGCTGTGAGCAGCTTGCGCACATTCGTATAAGTCATGCGCTCTGTCGTCTTAATGACGGAGGTAAAGACATCATGCCTTACCCGCTTCAACGTCTTCGCATCGAATTCCATCTCGCAGGACAAAGTTAGCCTGTCGACTTGCGGATTCAAGGAACAGATTCCATTCGACAAACGATGCGGCAGCATCGGAATAACACGGTCAACTAAATAGACGCTGCAGCCGCGACGGAAGGCTTCTTGGTCCAGCTCTGAATTCTCGCGCACGTAATAGCCTACATCGGCAATGTGAACGCCTAACAGGTAATTCCCATTGTCAAGAAGCTTAACATGGACCGCATCATCCAGATCCTTCGCATCCTCGCCATCAATCGTGACAATAACCTCGCCACGAAGATCTCGGCGGCCCTGCTTAACGATCTCTTCCTCTGTGATGGAATCCGAAGCGGCTTCGGCTTCTGCCAGCACTTCATCCGGGAAGCCCTCAGGCAGCTGATGCTTGCGAATAATTGACAAGATGTCGATTCCTGGATCATTCTTATGACCTAATATTTCGACAATTTCGCCTTGTGCTGCAGAACGGCCTTCCGGATAAGACACAATTCGCACAACGACTTTTTGCCCAGAGACTGCTCCCTGGTATTCGCCCTTTGCGATAAAAATATCCCGATTGATCCGCTTATCATCCGGAATAACGAAGGCATAGGCCTCGTGGTTCTCGAACGTGCCTACCACCTGTGTAATAGCGCGCTGCACGATACGCACCACTTCACCCTCCATCCTGCCGCCGCTCTCGCTTTGCGACGTAATGCGGACAAGGACGATATCGCCGTTCATGGCGCTCTTCTGGTCATTGGCATGTATATAGACATCCGCGTGGCCCTTCTCATCAGGCAGCAGAAAAGCAAATCCTTTGGCATGCGACTGCACTTTCCCTCTCAGCAGATTCATCCGCTCCGGAACGCCATATCGCTCATTGCGCGTCATAATGACTTTTCCTTCTTCCTCCAACTGATTAAGCAGCTTCAAAAAATGCTTGAAGTCTGCCGCCTCGGTTATACCGAAATGCTGCTCCAGCTCCTGATAAGTCATTGGCTTATACGCCGTTTCACGCATGAAATCAAGCAGTTCCTGCTCTTGCATCATAATAATTCCCTTCACCTCATACACCGGTCTCCTCTATCATGAATGCCGACCGGTTGATAGATTAACATATACCATTTAGTATACACGAAATGTGCAATCCACATCCGCATTCCCCGAAAAAACAAAAAAAACGAAGGTTTCCCTTCGTTTCTCCGGATTAAACTTTGTAAAAGTAAGCTACGACCAAGGATAAGATAAAGAATCCAACTGCAAGTCCAACTGTTAGACGTTGCAGGAACAAATCCAGACCGCGCGCTTTTTGTTTCCCAAAAAGATGTTCTGCACCACCGCTAATAGCTCCAGACAATCCAGCGCTTTTGCCTTTTTGGAGCAAAACAACCAAGATCAATCCGACTGAAAAAATGATAAGCAATATTTTCAAAAAGATATCCATTCATTCCACCTCCAGCACAGGAGCTCCGTTAAAACACATAAACCGATTGTAGCATAGGCAAGCCGTGAATTCAATACTTCTCAAAAAAGAGCACCCTGTTCACAGGGTGCTCTTCCTTTTTTAGTCTGAAAAAATCCTATTTGAAGTTTTTCAGATTGTAAAATGCGGATTTGCCCGCGTATTGTGCTGTCGAACCCAATTGGTCTTCGATACGAAGCAATTGGTTGTATTTCGCTACGCGGTCCGTACGGGACGGTGCGCCTGTTTTGATTTGACCAGCGTTTGTTGCAACTGCGATGTCAGCAATTGTGCTGTCTTCGCTCTCGCCGGAACGGTGAGAGATAACGGCTGTGTAACCAGCGCGTTTTGCCATTTCGATTGCATCGAAAGTTTCAGTAAGGGAACCGATTTGGTTAACTTTAACCAGGATCGAGTTGCCCACGCCTTTTTCGATACCATCGGACAGACGCTCTGTGTTCGTTACGAACAGGTCATCGCCAACGAGTTGAACTTTGCCGCCCAATTTCTCAGTGAGCAATTTCCAACCATCCCAATCGTCTTCGGAGCAACCGTCTTCGATTGTAATGATTGGATATTTGTCAGCCCATGATGCAAGCAGGTCAACGAACTCAGCAGGCGTGAACGATTTGCCTTCGCCTTCGAGGTGGTATTTGCCGTCTTTGAAGAACTCTGTGGAAGCAACGTCCATACCGAGGAATACGTCAACGCCCGGCTTGTAGCCAGCGAGCTCGATTGCGGAAATGATCGTTGTGATTGCTTCTTCATTGGAACCAAGGTTAGGAGCGAAGCCGCCTTCGTCACCAACAGCTGTGTTCAAGCCTTTTTCTTTCAGAACGGACTTGAGGCTGTGGAAGATCTCAGCGCCAATGCGAAGCGCTTCTTTGAAGTCAGCAGCGCCAACTGGCAATACCATGAACTCTTGAACGTCAATGTTGTTGTCAGCATGCTCGCCGCCATTGATGATGTTCATCATTGGTACTGGCAATGTTTTTGCATTGAATCCGCCGAGGTAAGTGTACAAAGGTACATTCAGAGCGTCGGATGCAGCGCGAGCTACAGCCATCGATACAGCAAGAATTGCGTTTGCACCCAATTTTGCTTTGTTAGGCGTACCGTCAAGCTCAATCATTTTGCGGTCGATTGCTACTTGATCAAGTGCATCCAGGCCAATGATTTCAGGAGCGATGATGGAGTTAACATTGTCAACGGCTTTCAGAACGCCTTTGCCAAGGTAACGGGATTTGTCGCCGTCACGAAGCTCTACAGCTTCATAAGCGCCAGTGGACGCGCCGGATGGAACGATAGCGCGGCCTTGGCCGCCGGATTCTAGGGATACTTCTACTTCAACAGTTGGATTGCCGCGGGAGTCAAGCACTTCGCGTGCATATACGTCAACGATAATAGACATGAATGTAACACTCCTTATAATTTGATTGTGTAATTGTTAAGTAGCTGACTACTCTTGAATAAGCGACGTTCCGGTCATTTCTGCCGGTTTGGCAAGCTGCAGCAGATCAAGTACTGTAGGTGCCAAATCAGCCAGAATACCACCTTCGCGAAGCTGTGCACCAGCGCGTGTTACGATGCATGGAACCGGATTGGTTGTATGCGCCGTAAACGGACGGTCATTCTCATCGAATACCATATCTGCATTGCCGTGATCGGCTGTTATGATCGCTACGCCGCCCTTGGCGAGCACAGCTTCCACGACTAGCCCTAGGCATTCGTCCGTTGCCTCAACCGCTTTGATCGTCGGCTCCAGCATGCCGGAGTGACCTACCATATCAGGATTGGCAAAGTTAAGAATGATCGCATCATGCTTATCGGCTTCAATTTCTTTCACCGCTGCTGCTGCTACTTCATAAGCGCTCATCTCCGGCTGCAGATCATATGTCGCAACCTTCGGTGAGTTAATCAATATGCGAGTCTCGCCCGGAAGCTCAACATCGCGCCCACCGCTGAAGAAGAACGTTACGTGAGGATACTTTTCAGTCTCCGCAATGCGCAGCTGCTTCATATTGTTCTGCACCAGAACTTCGCCAAGCGTATTGTCCAAGTTCTTAGGTGAATACGCAACGAAGCCGCCAATCGTTTCGCTGAACATAGTCAGGCAGACGAAGTACAAGTTTTTCGGCACGTTCTCTCCACGGTCGAAGCCGCGGAAATCTTCGTTCGTAAATACTTGTCCCAATTGAATGGCGCGGTCAGGACGGAAGTTGAAGAATATGACTGCATCCTCAGACTCCACAAGGCCTACCGGCTTGCCATTCTCGCCT
The DNA here is from genome assembly GCF_059383895.1 of Paenibacillus sp. J22P59. NCBI lineage: Bacteria > Bacillati > Bacillota > Bacilli > Caryophanales > Paenibacillaceae > Paenibacillus > Paenibacillus sp. J22P59. Next base: position 6,823 of record NZ_JBXENX010000014.1, on the reverse strand, counting down.
ATGATCACGGTTGGCATAACGAATTCATCATAAACCGATTTTTCATAGGATTCAACTACCGCTTTGATCGGATCGTAATATTGCGGACCTTCACCGTAGACCATCGCACGGTAAGACTTTTCCGTACGCTCCCAACGTTTGTCACGGTCCATCGCATAGTAACGACCTTGCACCGTAGCGATCTGTCCTACGCCAACCTCTTCGATCTTCGCTTGCAGACGCTCTAGGTAGCCCTTCGCACTGTCAGGCGATACGTCGCGACCATCGAGGAACGCATGAATGTACACTTCTGTAAGCTCTTCCTTCTTCGCCAGGTCAAGCAAAGCGAACAAGTGCTCAATGTGGCTATGTACACCGCCATCAGAGAGAAGGCCGTACAAGTGAAGCTTCTTGCCGTTCGCTTTGACGTGGCGAACCGCATTAAGAATCGTCTCATTGTCATAGAACTCGCCATCGCGAATCGACTTGCTGATCCGGGTCAAATCTTGATAGACAATACGGCCAGCGCCAATATTAAGATGACCAACCTCGGAATTGCCCATCTGCCCTTCCGGCAAACCAACTGCTTCCCCGCAAGCCGTCAATGTCGTATGCGGGTAAGTCGCTCTGTAGCGGTCATAGTTCGGCTTGTTCGCTTGTGCAACAGCATTGCCTGTTACGTCGTCGCGAAGGCCGAAGCCATCAAGAATAATTAGTGCAACTGGTTTCGGAGCGGCCATCTTACTTGGCCCCCTCAACAAGTGCAATATAAGAAGCCGGCTCCAAGCTAGCGCCGCCTACAAGCGCACCGTCGATATCGGCTTGACCGAGGTATTCTGCTACGTTGTTAGGCTTCACGCTGCCGCCGTATTGGATACGAACTGCATCAGCAGTTGCCGCATCGTACAGGTCAGCTACTACGCTGCGAATATAGCCAATAACATCTTGTGCATCTTCAGAAGTGGAGGATTTGCCTGTTCCGATCGCCCAGATCGGCTCATATGCGATAACCACTTCAGCCGCTTGAGCTGCGGACAGCCCTTGGAAAGCACCTTCTGTTTGCACTTTGCAAACGTCTTTTGTTTGGTTCGCTTCACGCTCTTCGAGCTTTTCGCCTACACAAACGATTGGTGTCAGACCGTGCTTAAATGCTGCATGCGTCTTTTTGTTGACGATCTCATCGGATTCAGCGAAGTATGCACGACGCTCGGAGTGTCCGATAATGACGTATTTCACGCCAAGATCCTTCAGCATAACGCCGCTGATTTCACCTGTGAAAGCGCCATTGTCCTCGAAGTGAATGTTTTGTGCGCCAATCGCAATGCTTGTGCCTTTTGCTGCTTCTACCAATGCCGGAAGCGTTGTGTAAGGAGCGCAGATTACGCTCTCCACGCCGTCTACCTCTGCTTTGCCTTTCACTTCAGAGAAGAACGATACCGCTTCGGATACGGTTTTGAACATTTTCCAGTTGCCTGCAATGATCGGTTTTCTGCTCATCTGTTGTAACCTCCTTATATGGTCTTGCTCTTATTTATCGTTTAGTGCAACAACGCCTGGAAGCGTTTTGCCTTCCATGAACTCCAGGGAAGCGCCGCCGCCTGTAGAGATATGATCCATTTTGTCAGCCAGGTGGAACTTCTCAGCTGCTGCTGCAGAGTCGCCGCCGCCAATTACAGTGTAAGCCGAAGTTTCTGCGCAAGCTTTTGCTACTGCTTGTGTACCATGGGAGAAAGGCTCGATTTCGAATACGCCCATTGGTCCATTCCATACAACAAGCTTGGAGTTTTTGATAACATCCGCATAGATTTCACGTGTTTTTGGACCGATATCAATACCTTCCCAGTCAGCAGGAATGCCGTCGATGCCAACGATTTGCGTGTTCGCATCTTTGCTGAATTCATCCGTTATTACGATATCAACTGGAATCAGGAAGTTTTTGCCCAGCTTCTTAGCTTTCTCGATGAACTCAAGCGCCAGATCCAGCTTGGAGTTGTCTACGAGCGATTGGCCGATTTCATGGCCTTGTGCTTTGAAGAATGTGTAGGACAAGCCGCCACCGATGATAATGTTGTCAGCAATTTCGATCATTTTGTTGATTACATCAATTTTGTCCTTAACTTTGGAACCGCCAACGATCGCTGTGAACGGACGCTCTGGGTTGTTCAATGCTTTGCCAAGCACGTCCAGCTCTTTCTCCATCAAGAGGCCGGATACAGCTGGCAGATGATGTGCAATGCCCTCAGTCGAAGCATGCGCACGGTGAGCAGCGCCGAATGCGTCATTGACGAACAAGTCAGCCAGCTCTGCAAAAGCTTTTGCCAATTCCGGATCATTTTTCTCTTCGCCTTCATGGAAACGAACGTTTTCAAGCAATAGCACCTCACCAGCTTGAAGGGCGTTTACTTGCGCTTTAACGGCTTCGCCGATTGAATCATCAGCCTTAATCACCGACTTACCCAGAAGCTCAGAGAGACGCGTTGCAGAAGCTGTATGACGAAGTTCTTCCACTACTTGTCCGTTCGGACGGCCCAAATGGCTCGCCAGAATTACTTTTGCGCCTTTTTCAATCAAGTAATTGATCGTAGGAAGTGTCTCACGAATTCGTTTGTCATCCGTAATCTTGCCATCTTCCAGCGGCACATTGAAATCGACGCGCACAAATACTCGCTTGCCTGCTACTTCTACGTCACGAACACTTTGTTTATTCATTAGTGTGGCCTCCCTGATTCCCATTTATAAGGTGTATGAAAAGTTCTGCGTACCTATAAAAAAAGCGTTCCTTCTTCTTCAAGAAGGAACGCTCCGCCCTGGCCCATCCAAATGGAGCCGCAGACTAAGCGTGTCCCGGATCAGCGGTTAGCCAATCCGGGACGAAAGCGTTCCGTGCTGTTGTGTGGACAAGCTTGGTAATCTTACAGGCCTTTGCTTGCGATGTAAGCTGCAAGGTCAACTACGCGGTTCGAGTAGCCCCACTCGTTGTCATACCAAGAAATAACTTTAACCATGTTGCCTTCAACTACCATTGTGGACAAGCCATCAATTGTGGAAGAAGCAGGGTCAGTATTGTAGTCGCTCGATACAAGCGGCAATTCATTGTAGTTCATGATACCCTTCAAAGGACCTTCAGCAGCTTCTTTGAATGCAGCATTGATTTCTTCAACAGTTACGTTCACTTTCAGTTCAGCAACAAGATCTGTTACCGATACGTTAGGTGTAGGAACGCGCATAGCCATACCGTTCAGCTTGCCTTTAAGCTCAGGCAGAACGAGGGAAACTGCTTTTGCAGCGCCAGTCGAAGATGGAATGATGTTTTCTGCAGCAGCACGAGCACGGCGCAGATCTTTATGAGGAACGTCAAGTACGGATTGATCGTTAGTGTACGAGTGAATAGTAGTCATCATACCTTTAACGATACCGAATTTGTCATTCAATACTTTAGCAAAAGGAGCCAAGCAGTTAGTTGTACAAGAAGCGTTCGAAATTACAGTATGAGCAGCTGCATCATATTTGTCTTCGTTAACGCCGATTACGATTGTGATGTCTTCGTTAGTTGCAGGTGCGGAGATAATAACTTTCTTCGCGCCGCCTTTCAAGTGAAGCTCAGCTTTTTCTTTAGCTGTGAAGATACCAGTGGATTCAACAACGATTTCAGCACCTACGGAGCCCCATGCAAGGTTCTCAGGATTGCGTTCTGCGAAAACTTTGATTTCGCGGCCGTTATAGATGATCGCACCCTCTTTAGCTTCAACAGTTCCTTCAAGAACACCATGAGTAGTGTCATATTTAAGAAGATGTGCAAGTGTGTTTGTATCCGTAAGATCGTTTACCGCTACTACTTCCACTTCAGGATTGCTAAGCGATGCGCGGAATACATTACGTCCAATACGACCAAATCCGTTAATACCAATTTTAACCATTGTTAATTCCTCCTAAGCGTTTTTAAGTTCACATTTATATTTCAAAACGTTTCGCGACAATTAGTCGCAAAGCGTCATGATACCTAATTTATTGCGATGGCTAATCACGATTCCTGTTCGATAATAGAAAGAATCTCAAGTGCTGCCGCCTCATCAGTTACAAGCACATCATTGTGTCCGAACCGCATAACTGCAGCTATTGCTTCGCCTTTGCCCTTGCCTCCAGCGACACCAATAACAACTTCAGTCTTCACAATATCCTCAAGCCGCAATCCTACCGTCTGCATTTTGTGGACAACCTCACCATTACGGTCGAAATAAAATCCGAAAGCTTCAGCCAATGCGCCTTCTACTTCCATCTCTTTGACGATCGCAGGGTCAAGCCTTCTGCGTCTTGCCATAACAAGTGCATCTCCGATTCCATGTACCACAACTCTGGCGCTGCGAATCACTTCCACGATCTCGCGAATATTCGGTTCCTGCATAATAGAAGCATAAGCTTCTTCCCCGAGGTGATCAGGGACATGCAACAAGCGATAATTGGCTCCTGTACGCTTGGCCATGTTCGATGCGATCGTGTTGGCTTGATAATCCAAGCTTTCCCCGAGCCCGCCTCGTGCCGGTACGAACCAATTGGTCTTGAGCGGTGTATTTGCTGTCAGATGGTTAGCCACCTGAGCAATCGTCGTCCCGCCAGTTACCGCGATAACATCATCTTTACCCATTACTTTACGTAGAATCTGACAGGCTACCCGTCCAAGCTCGCGCTTGGTCTGTATCGAGCCCTCTGAATCGCCGGCTACGACAACCACTTCCGATAGTCCATATCGGCTACGTATTTTCTCTTCAATCTCAGAGAGGCCGAACATCGTTTGATAATAGGGTTCTAATTGCTCCAGTAGCCGTCTGCCCGAATCGCTGATTCTCATGCCTGAAGGATGAATCTCAAGCAATCCTTGCGATTTGAGAAAATCGGTCTCCGCACGCAATACTCGTTCGGTCATTGCCAATGATGTGGCTAACGTCCGACGTCCAATCAAGTCGGAGAGCATTACCTGGTGCAAAATCAAATACCGCTTTCTCATGATGTCGAGCAAATCTGGAAGAAGTTGCTGCTGCAGTTCAATAATCTGACGCATCTTCTTATTATTCACTCCACCCGGCTATGTGCATGAACCCTCGAATAGTACTGGACGCATTACGTCCCGCATATTCATTTTAAGTCCCACCTCTATTTTATCTAAAATAATTCGACATAGCAAGCGAACATTTGACCGTGAAAACGATTACCACGCATATTTTTGTAATATTTTTTTTATTTGCTCGCCTTGCATTATTGCTGTGAATAGCATATACTGAGCTTCGTTGCTGTTTTTTATGTGCGCCCGTGGTCCAATGGATATGACGTAGGCCTCCGGAGCCTGAGATCTAGGTTCGATTCCTAGCGGGCGCGCCAATAAATGAATTTAACTACCGCCTGTTGCAGGGCGGTTTTTTTTGTTTTTCCCTAAGCTTTGACCTGCGTCTGACTATCTTTGACTTTTGGATTATGATCCGCTATTATATTAGACAGCAATACCATACCTGTATAATTTTCTAGGAGGGGACTGAAGTTGGACATGAATTTTGTTCCTATGGTTATCGAGCAAAGCAATCGCGGAGAACGTTCCTATGATATTTACTCCCGCCTTTTGAAGGACCGCATTATTTTCTTAGGTACAGGCGTGAATGACGTAGTCGCTAACTCCATCATCGCTCAACTGCTGTTCTTGGCAGCAGATGATCCCGAGAAAGATATTTCCCTTTACATTAATAGCCCCGGCGGCTCTATTACCGCAGGGATGGCCATCTACGATACGATGCAGTACATTAAGCCGGATGTTTCCACAATCTGTGTAGGTATGGCAGCTTCAATGGGCGCTTTTCTGCTCACAGCAGGTGCCAAGGGCAAGCGTTACGCACTGCCTAACAGTGAAGTGATGATTCACCAGCCGCTCGGCGGAGCCGAAGGTCAGGCGAGTGACATTGAGATCCGTGCTAGACGCATCCTGAAGATGCGCGACAAGCTCAACAACATTCTCGCTGACCGTTCTGGTCAGCCTCTCGAGAGAATCGAGAAGGACACAGACCGTGATTACTTCATGAGTGCTGAAGAAGCTAGAGAATATGGCCTGGTAGACAAAGTCATCGAGAAAGTATAAGGCTTCCGACCCGAATAAATAAGTTGTCCCAAGTGAATTATCTGACTTGGCGAGACAGCTAGCCAATGAAAACAAAGAAATGGCGATGCTAGGGAGCTATCCCTGCATCGCCATTCTTGTTTTTTGGTCGATCGTCGCCTTCTTGAGTAGACGCTGAGCAAGCGAGCGCCAACCGACCACCAGACTCACCTGCGGCAGATTCAAAGCACAGCAAACGCCAAAATCCCCGATTCTTCTACATGTGACCAAATACACCCTCTGGTCCAATTATTTTTCGAGCCGATCGCGCGTATCCTTCTTTGTTCCTAAGTTTATCATGAACCTACTGCCTCTACCGCGGGTATTTCATTCCCCTCTAATTTCACGATTTCCTTTATTATTTCAGTATTTCAGCATTTCAGCATTTCAGCATTTCAGCATTTCAGCATTTCTTTCAATATGACCTGATTTCCTTTATTCTTCGTACAAGCTGCTTTAAGCGGACAACCCCCACAGCCTTCTTCTGATTGAAGGAAGGAGCATACTTCGCTAATTAATGATGATCATTACATAACTACACTATAAGTACCGATACACAAAAGAAATAATGAAGCTAGCTTCACTAGTGGGAAACCAATGTATTTCTGTCAAGAAAGTGGACACATTTATTAGGAAACTTGAAGCTGTTCATAATACCTTTTTTCACACTGAAACGGGGTCATATACTGGATAGACCCATGGATTCGG
>NZ_JBXENX010000013.1:0-155450 GCF_059383895.1 Paenibacillus sp. J22P59 | reverse complement strand
CAAGAGACAATTCGCCACTGCACCAGCCGGACGGAAATAGAACGTACGCCGACCGATTATGGAATTAATGGATACACGTTAGAAGACCTGGAGGATCTTAAGACGGAAGTATCCGAGAAAATCGGGCTTGAAGCCGTGGTTGCCGGAATCCATAGGCTGACCCCAATGCAGGAAGGCATGCTGTTTACTTATCTAAAAAATTCTTCTACGACAGCGTATGTGCTACAGACAGAATTTAAATTAAGGGGTATTGTACAACCTGAGTTGTGGCATGAAGTGTATACTCGACTACTTCAGCGGCATGAAGTGTTAAGAAGTGTCATCCATTATCACGGTATTCATCCAGCCCAAGTTATTTTGGATTATAAGGAACAGGCTATGGAATGGCATGATTGGTCCACAGATCAGGATGGGGAAGAACGTTATAAGCAAGAGCGAAACGCTAAGATCGAGCTTGGATTTAATCTTGCCAAGGGCCCACTGTTTGAAGTCAGCCTGTTTCAACTGGGGGAACATGATTTCAGATTAGTCACGACATGTCACCACATTATTCTAGATGGCTGGTCGCATGCACTGCTGCTAGAGGAAATGTTCGAAACATATCGTCGATTGGCTGAGGGAGAGAAGTTACAACTGCAGCAAACTGTTCCATATGAGAGTTATTTGCAATGGTTATTTCGTCAGGACTCTAATTTGGGAATTCAATACTGGCGATTGTTGCTTGAAGGTTACCAAGAGATAGCTGAGATCAGGGTTCCTTCTGACATAGCTCTTTTACAGTCGGCAGCTCATGAAGAAGAGACATATGGCAAGCTCGACAGGCAGTTAACTAATAGATTGAGAGAACTTTGTGCAAGTAGTGAAGTTACCTTCAATACGCTATGTCAGGCGGTTTGGGGACTGCTGCTTCAGAAGCATAATGGCATTTCAGACGTTGTATTCGGGGCTGTCGTATCTGGCAGACCGCCTGAAGTCGAAGGAATTGACCACATGGTCGGAAATTTCCTTAATACGATTCCAGTACGAGTTCAAGTTAATGAGGAGCAGACAGGCCTAGATTTGCTGAAAATGGTTCAGGAGCAAAGCCAGCAAGGAGGGCCTTACGAATATGTGCCGCTTGCAGATATACAGTTGCTCGTTCCTCAGGGGCAACAGTTAATTCGTACGGTTATGGTGTTTGAGAATTACCCGGTAGAGGAATTGGATAAAACTCTCAGTGATGATAGCCAGAAAACATTTTGTGTGGAGGAAGTCACAGGCCGTGAAATGACGGATTATGATTTAAGCATACTTTTTGTTCTAAAAGAAGAACTGACCTTTAGGTTGATTTATAAGAGTCAGGTGTATCCGGCGGTTTTAATAGAGAAAATAACAGGGCAACTGGCTATACTGTTTCGGGAATTGGCGGATCACCCTGAGTTAGTAACGAAGCACCTGGATATTGTTAGTGCACAGGAAAAAGAGGCAGCTGCTGCTCTTATGGAAGAATATGAGCAAGGCTTGAGGGAGCTTACTACGGTAGATTTTGAATTCTAGATGATATAAAAGGAGGACGGAATATGGAAAGCTCTATTATGGAAATACATTCGCTAGAGAAAATCAAAACGGCTAAGGAGTATTGGAGTTCCAGAATATCGAAGGAGCAATTCGAGAAGGTGATCATGCCAGATTCACATGGCGCATTGGATACAGGACAGGCCACGCTACAGTTGATTGCAAGCTCGAAACTTTGCGAGAAAATCACAGCAGTCAGCGGTCAGCAGGATCTGTTAGTCTATACGATTCTACTTTCTGCCTTACAGATTCAATGTTACCGATATACAGGTCGCAATACTCTGATTTTGATTCCAGTTTATCGAAAAAATGACAAGGATGCGCCAGGGGGAAACCTGGTGCTGCCTCTTCTTAGTGAGCTGTTGGATACCAAGAGGGTGAAGGAAGCATTAAGTGTCTGCAGGGAAGGTATGCTTGAAGCTTACAAGTATGGATTCTACCCAGTCAATGAAGTGGTTAGAAATGTTGATCCCAATGAAGATGTATTTAGTATCTGTCAAGTCAGTATAGGTATGGAGACGCTGCATGGTCTATCCGTATTAGATGAGATTGCAGCTTCTGTTCCACAGGGTATTCATGTTCGCATTCGAAAGGAAGCCCAGCAAATCGTCTTAGATGTAACGTATCCAGTCGGGATGTTCCAGAAGGAGCTGCTGCTTCGGTGGTTCGACTCCTATTTGGGGCTGTTGGAGCGAATGTTGGACAATCTTCAAGCTCAAGTGGGAACCCTGGAGCTTGTTACTGAGAAGGAAGCTAACCAGATTGTGCGGCAATTCAATGATACAGCTAGAGAATATCCTCGAGAATTGTCCATTCAGGAAGTATTTGAGGAGATAGCGATACGTTCATTAAACAAAGCAGCCGTCGTATCTGGCGGGATTACGTGGAGCTACGATGAGTTGAATAGTCGAGCGAATCAGCTTGCATGGCTGCTTAGAAGAAATGGGGTTACCCGGGATCAAGCAGTAGCTATTCTGTGTGATAAAAGCGTCGAGACGATTATGGCGAAACTGGCTGTGCTAAAAGCAGGGGGAGCTTATCTGCCTATCGACAAGGATTATCCAGAATCGCGTATCCGATATTTATTAGAGGACAGTGCGAGCTCGGTACTGATAGCCAATAAAGCGTTAGTACAATCTTTGAATCTGGAGGGGTTAACTGTAGAGCTGGTGGACCCCCAAGGAGAAGAAGTCCAGAAGGAAAGCAGGGCTAATCCACAAAATATCAGCCAACCAGAGGATCTAGCCTATGTGATATATACCTCAGGGACAACTGGAAATCCCAAAGGAGTATGTATATCTCAGCGGTCTGTCATAAAAAACACCCGGAATACGGACTATATTGAAATTCGTGAGGATGACCGCTTTCTGCAAGCAGGCTCATTATCGTTCGATGCGGCAGTGTTGCCCACCTGGCTTGCCCTGTTAAATGGAATTCCTCTTCATATCGAAGACGATGCGATAACCTTGAATTATTATGCATTTGAAAAGTATATTATCGAGCAGGGTATCACATTGACCGTTCTTCCGACCACCTTATTTAATCAGTTCAGTCAAGAGCGGATTGAAGCATTCGCGGGTATCCGTTATGTGGTAGCAGGAGGGGATGTCATATCAAGTCGGCAGGTGAGCCGTCTAGTGCAGAAGTACAACGGTCTTACGATTGTAAACGGATATGGTCCAACGGAGAATACAGTTATATCGACCAAGTATATGATCAAAGGATCGTGGGACGAACATCAACTAGTGCCGATTGGAACACCGGTCAGTGGTTCTACGGCTTATATTATGGATCGCCAGAACATGCTATTGCCAATTGGCGTAGCAGGTGAGTTATGTGTTGGAGGGGACGGTGTAGCCAGAGGCTATCTCAATAGGGAGGAGCTGACGCGGCAGAAATTTATTGATAATCCTTATGTTCTTGGCGAACGGTTATACAAAACCGGGGATTTAGTTCGCTGGCTTCCGGATGGCAATCTTGAATTCTTAGGACGAATTGATCAGCAGGTCAAAATTCGTGGCTACCGTATTGAACTTGGAGAGATTGAGAATCAGTTGGTCCGCCTGTCAGAGATTAAAGAAGCAGTCGTTGTAGAACATAAAGAGGCTAACGGAGATAGCTGCTTGTGTGCTTATGTCGTAGGCGAAATTGAAATCAAGCAGGATGAAGTTAAGGAGCATCTTAGAATAGAGCTTCCAGAGTATATGATTCCGGCTTTCATTGTTTACTTGGACAAATTTCCACTGACGCCGAATGGCAAGATCGATAAAAAAGCACTTCCTAAACCGGATAGCTTTGTTATGGAGTCAGAGTATATTGAGCCGCGTAACGACATGGAGTTGAAACTGGCGAAAATTTGGAGAGAAATATTGGACAGGCCGTGGATTGGTATCCGAGATTCATTCTTTGAAGCAGGTGGACATTCCTTAAAGGCTGTCACACTTTTATCCAGATTGTATCAAACCTTTCAAGTAGAGGTGCCTCTTTCACAAATCTTTGAGTACCCTACCATTGAACAATTGGCTGAATTTTTACAAATGAAAGAACTATCAAAGGACTCGAATTCTACAGGTGGCTACAAGGCTATTGATTCGGCACCTGAGAGAGACTATTATCCCGTAACCGGTGTACAGAAGAGAATGTACGCCCTGCAGCAAATTGATTTGGATAGTCGAAATTATAATATGCCGGGTGTTTTTAGAATAGACGGTCCTGTAGACCATGCACGACTTCATAAAGCGATCCTAGAGTTGATTAAACGACATGAATCACTGCGAACTAGTTTTCATGTGATAGAGGAAGAAGTTCTACAGAAAGTACATAGCCATTGTCATATTGATCTGGAGCAGTTTAGTATCCAAGGAAGTTTTGACTGTGTATATAAGGAAGTAGACCAAAGGATAGACCATTGGATTAAGCCTTTTGATCTGGGACAAGCTCCTTTAATTCGTTGTGCAATAATAGAGCTCGATAACTCCTCTTTTTTCCTGTTAGATATTCACCATATTGTCTCGGATGGTATATCTATGGGGATTCTTATGAAGGAACTTGTAGAAGGGTACGAAGGACTAACGCTTGCTCCTGCTCCTACTATCCAGTATAAAGATTATGCTTTTGCACAAAGCACTGAGCGTGCATCTGGAGCAATGAAGGAGCATGAATCCTACTGGCTCAATGCCTTAGAAGGTGAACTCCCTGTATTATCGCTTCCTACTGACGGCAAACGGTCTGCCGGACAGCTGCCAAAAGGGGATATTGTTGTAGTCACTATGGGCAGGGATATGACAAAGGGTATAAAGCGAATTTTGAAGCAGACCGGGAGCACTAAATATATGTTTTACTTAGCTGTATTTAATATTATGTTATCAAAATACAGCGGTCAGAATGATCTGATTATTGGAAGTCCAATGGGAGGACGGGCCTCCGAGGCACTAGATCAAATAGTGGGAATGTTCGTTAATACTCTGCCAATACGCAGCCAGCTTACCCCTGATTTGACGTTTCAGGAGCATTTACAGGATGTGAAAACTAATGTCGTGCAGGCCTTTGTCCACGGAGAGTTTGAACTGGACCTGCTAATTGACAAGCTTAATGTAAAGAGAGAGAAAAATCGCAATCTGATGTTTGACGTACTCTTCTCGGTGGAAACGCTTGAAGCTGATCAATTAATGATGGGAGATCTGAAACTATTCAGATACGATTTGCCAATGGATCTCATCAAATTCGATCTCTCGCTTGACGTGTTTCAGGATGAGAAGGAGGAAAAAGATGCCTTACTTCAGTTTAACTATAATGTCCACCTCTTCAGGAAAGAAACAATTGAACGCTTTGCTGCTAGTTTTATAACAATTGTCGAGCAGGTTTTGGCTCGTCCTTCAATTTTAATTGGTGAGATTGATCCGGTATCCATGTCAGAACGTAAGCTTCTGAATCAATGGAACGGGGCACGGACCATATTGTTGGAAGAAGCAACATTGCAGAAACGATTTGAACGTCAGGTTGCTCTAACACCAGATGTTCTAGCCGTAAGCGATGGATGCTGCAGTTATACCTACGCTGAGATAAATAAGATGGCGAATAGTCTTGCTGAGATTCTTAAGGAAAAAGGCGTTCGCAGAGAAAGCATTGTAGCAGTTATGGCAGGGAGATCGGCAATTACGGTTATAGGAATCCTGGCCATTATCAAGGCTGGAGGTGCTTATCTACCTATTGATAGAGATTATCCTACGGAACGAATAAATTACATGCTTGCGGATAGCGCTACAACACTTTTGTTGACTCAAGGGTGTTTATTCTCGGATATTGATTTCAGCGGCGAAATCATAGATATGAGCGACGAAAACTTGTATGTTCGATCAGTGGGAAATCCGAATATCGGAAGTGTTGGAAGTGATCTGCTATATATTATTTATACATCGGGAACAACAGGCAAGCCGAAAGCAGTAATGGTAGAAAACCATAGTGTGGTCAATATTGCCGAAAGTTGGATTCGAGACTATCGATTGAAAGAAATGAAAGTTAAGCTACTACAGATGGCGAGTTTTTCTTTTGATGTTGCTACTGGAGATCTATGCCGTGCGTTGCTTAGTGGCGGAGAGATGATCCTGTGTCCTAAGGAACTTCGGTTGGAGCCTGAGTTGCTATATAACCTGATAACTGGAGAAGGTATCACTATTTTCGAATCTACTCCGGGATTGATTATTGCATTCATGGATTATGTTTACGAGAATAACTTGCCACTCGACTCTCTTCAATTGCTAATTCTTGGATCAGATCTTTGTCCCGCGGAGGATTTCAACTTACTATACGAGCGGTTCGGACGCAGCATGCGCATAATTAACAGTTATGGAATAACGGAGACAACGATTGATTCCAGTTTTTATGAATTAAAGGACGAACAGCGAGTTGATACGGTCAATGTGCCAATCGGTAGGCCTATGCTAAATACGAACTTCCATATACTTAATGACCGATTGCAATTAGTACCTATCGGGGTATATGGCGAATTATACATTGGAGGCAAGGGGGTAACGAGAGGCTACCTTAACAATGATGGGTTAAATGCAGAAAGGTTCTTAGAGCATCCTCTTGAGGGGAGAATTTACAAGACCGGAGACATGGCACGATGGCTTCCAGATGGCTATGTTGAGCTCATGGGACGTATCGATGAACAAGTGAAAATTAGGGGCTATCGGGTAGAATTGGGTGAAATCGAGAGTCAGCTGTTGAAGCATGGGGCGTGCAAGGAAGCAGTTGTCATTGTGAAGACCCATTCGGATAAAGGTCAGGATTTGGTGGCATTTATATCTGGCAGTAGCCGTTCTGTACAAGAAATCAGGGATCTTCTTCTTTTAGAATTGCCGGATTATATGTTGCCTGCCGTCATTGTTAAGTTAGAGCGTATGCCTCTGACGTTAAATGGTAAGGTAGATAGAAAAAGTCTGGGCGAAATGGACGTGGATGTAGAGCGGTTTTTGTCTTATAAAGCTCCCACGGACAAGCTGGAGCTTAATCTGGTCTCGTTATGGAGCAAGGTGATGGGGAATGAAAAAATTGGAGTAAGTGATGACTTTTTCCATATCGGTGGGCATTCCTTGAAAGCTGTGGCATTGGTTTCGAGCATCAACAAGGAGTTGGGCATAAAATTAAAAGTGGCTGACCTATTTGAAAAACCGACCATCGAGTTGCTGGCACCTTACATACGCGAATTGCAGAATCAGGTGCTGGAGAAAAGGCGGGAGGAAGAGATCAAGGCGGCAGGAAACAAGCCCTATTATGAAACGTCGTCCGTCCAGAGACGAATGTATACGATCCAACAGATGCAGCCTGACAGTACGCATTATAACATGCCGGATGTATTTAGTGTTGATAATCATTTAGATCCAATGAAGCTCGAGGAAGCTTTTAGGACATTGATTCAAAGGCATGAATCATTCCGTACTTCTCTCCATGTCATCGAGGGAACTATCGTTCAGAAGGTTCATGAATATGTGGAGTTTGAACTCGATTACATCCGAATGGCCGGGAATGTAGCAGATAACATGAAAAAGGCAGAGCATGAGCTGCAGAAGCACGTCCTCCCCTTTGATCTGGGTTGTCCTTTGTTGATGAGGGTTGCTTACCAGCAGTGGGATGATGCAGGAATGCTGCTTATCGATACTCATCATATAATCGGGGATGGGATATCGACTTCCATTATATTAAGAGAGTTAGCCGAATTGTACAAAGGCGCCACGCTGCCAGAAGTTCGCATTCAGTATAAAGATTATGCCGAGTGGCAACATGCGCAGTACGAATCGGGTCAGATGGAATCCCACGAGTTATTCTGGATGGATATGCTATCTGGTGAACTTCCGATTCTAGATCTACCTACGGATGAGAAGAGACTTGCTGCACCAAATTATGAAGGCAAAATAGAGAGGTTTACTCTGGATAAGGAATTAGCGCAATCTGTACGCGATGCGATGCGGAGAACAAGGACGACTCCGTTCCAGTTCTTGTTTGCTGCCTATCACATCTTGCTTACCAAATATACTGGGCAGGAAGAGATTATCATTGGAAGCCCGGCATCAGGAAGAACACAGGACAGTCTGTACGATACAGTGGGCATGTTCTTGAATACCCTTCCTCTTCGGAACACAGCACTCTCGAACTTGTCATTCGTATCTTTTTTGGAAGAAATCAAGCATTGTACGCTCGCTGCGTTCGAGCATGAAGGCTATGATCTGGAGAAAGTATTGGCGGGTCTGTCTTTGCAGCATGAGGCAAGCCGAAATCCATTATTCGATGTGATGTTTACACTGCAGAATATGGATTCGACTGAATTACGGCTTGGAGATGCGCTATTGACAGGTTTATTGGCCGAGCAAAATACATCTAAGTTTGACCTCTCTCTCTTCATCTTTGCAGATGAGTACGGGAATGAACTGTCTGGCTTGTTCGAATACAAGACTTCGCTCTTCAAGCAGGAAACTATTCAAAGAATGATCCGTCACTTTATCAATATTTTAAGGGTCGTAACTTTGGATACTAATATAAAAATTGGAAATATAAATTTGTTGATGGATGAAGAGGAAGAAGAGCTTCGTTTGTTTCAAGGCAATGAGCAACCGCTTGCGAATGACAGTACTTTAACCGCGAGTTTCTTGGAACAAGTCATCAAGACGCCACATGCAGTAGCAGTACATGACAAGAATGGCAGCTTGACCTATGAAGAACTAAACAATAGGGCTAATCAAATAGCAGTGAAGCTGAAAGAGAAAGGAGTTTTTGCCGGTCAAGCTGCAGGTATTATGATGGAACGTTCGATCAATAGCGTATTGGCCGTGTTGGCGGTACTAAAGGCTGGCGGTGTCTGTCTTCCGATCAGCAGTGATTACCCGCAGGGGCGAGTGGATTATATCTTGAAGGATAGTGGGGTTCGACTTGTTATTACGCAGGAATCATTCCGTCATCAAATTCAAGAGGTCAATCCACAAATCGATATTTTAAATTTAGATCAGGAGATGTTTTTTGATGAGGAAGTGTGCCTAGAGGATGTTAACCGCGCGGGAGATCCTTCCTATATTATTTACACCTCAGGAACGACTGGAAAACCTAAAGGGGTTGTTCAGACCCACCGAACGATTCTGAATCTAGTGTGCGACTCCTTTGGTCATTCTCCGATCGATTTCTCGGATAAAATTATCCAGTTCGCCACTATAGGATTTGATGTCTACTTTCAGGAGGTTTTCTCCGCACTACTTAATGGTGGACAGTTATGCATCATAGATGATGTAGAGAAGAAGGATATCAAGGCATTGTTCTCCTTTATAGAGACACACCGAATTGAGGTTATCTTTCTGCCCACTGCTTTTTTAAAATATATTTTCAGTTCTGTCGCATACAGCAGCAAATTCCCGAGAGAGATTAAACATATTGTGACAGCCGGTGAAGCACTCGTTCTTTCAGAGCTATTGCAGGCATACCTTCGGGAAACGGGCGTCTTGTTACACAATCATTACGGGCCATCTGAAACTCATGTTATTACAACCTATGTGCTTGATCCATATGGTCATCTCCCGATAATGCCTCCAATCGGCAAACCGATTAGAAATCATACCTTGTATATTCTAAACAGCAGCATGCAGTTGCAGCCAGTCGGCATTCCAGGTGAATTGTATGCAGCGGGAGACGGTTTAGCTCTCGGCTATTTGAACAACGAGCAACTGACGGCAGAACGCTTTATTAATAGTCCATTCCGTTCAGATGAAATCTTATATAAAACGGGTGACCTAGCTAAATGGTTACCGGATGGGAATATCGAATATATGGGCCGAATTGACCGACAGGTCAAAATTAGGGGCTTCCGAGTAGAACTCTCAGAGATCCAAGAGCAGCTAATAAGCTATCCAGGTGTTCAGGAAGCGATTGTGTTAGTAAAGGAAGATGGAGAACTTCCTTATCTGTGTGCTTACTATATTGACGAGGAACAAGTAGATCCCATAGAACTGAAAAAAGCATTGGCCCATGAACTGCCCGCATACATGGTTCCTACGTATTTGTTCAGAATGGAAGAGATGCCTATGACATCTAATGGCAAAGCGGATCAAGCGCGGTTATTGGATATGGTCGATCTGCGGAGCCAACGATTAGGTGAAATGCCAACTGGAACGGAAAGTGAGGAACGTGTAGCGGAAGTCTGGAAGGAAATATTACGAAAAGAACATATTGATTACCAAGACAACTTCTTTGATATTGGAGGCAATTCGATTCTTGTACTAAGCATGTTGTCGAAATTGGACGAGATGTATCCAGATAAGGTACGGGTGGCCGATATATTCGCGAATCCTACCATCTTTAAGCTAGCACAGTTCCTAGCCGATGCAGAGGAGGAAGCGAAGCCCCAACTGGTCCACCTTCAAGGAATAGTTCTACCTTCAGAATATTACGTTAACGGAGTCGGTGGAGAGAACGCGATTTTCCATTATGAAATTGTTGGAGAGGTTTATGGGAAGCTGAAGGCGATGGCAGAGAAAGAAGGATTGAGCATTGAAGGAATACTGCTTTCGGTGGAAGCCTTTATGCTGAACAAATGGTTTGGAGTTGAGACTGCAACTCTTTATGCACCGTTTGGAAGGGACGGTACCATCGCAAATATAAAGTTTGATGTCACTATTCTTCGAAATTTCAATGAATTGTTCCAAACCGTGCGTGATGGAATTGAGGGTAACAGCCATCAATGGGGGCTAGTACCGGAAGGAATATCACAAATCATTAAAGAGCATCAAACGATTCTTCCTCTTTTACACAGACATATGGAGGTGGGAGAAGAAAAGCGACTGAAACGGATATTTGAATGGATGATTCAGGTGGAAGATACCGGGGGGGAAATAAGCTTAACCTGTCGTTTCAACCCAGAGAAGCTTGAAAAGATGAAGGTCAAAGAGTTATTTGATACATTCGTGAAAACAACAAACACATTGATTAATAGATATTAAATCGGGTTTGTATAGAAGATGTGGAGATTGCTTGCTACAATTCGTCTGATCAAATCGTGTTCTCTGGTAATACAGCAGATCTGCCTATTGCAGAGGCCCGGCTTTAAGCACTAAGGGCGAGCGTTACACAGCTTAAAGGAAGTGCTCCGTTCCATCATCATTTGATGGAACGGGTTGCTGTGCTGCTGAAGGAACTAATCAAGAAATCCGTTCCGCTATCGAATTGCGGACTCGAATGCTTATGTAGGCTATCTAATATAAGAAGGATGGATGGATATTCATGATTGACTTCGATGATTTTGATTTGCTGCCTGATGATGTACAGAGTTCAGAACAAAGGGTACCGATCCGTTCCAAGGATATTGCTATTGTTGGCATGAGTTTTCAACTTCCCGGCAGTACTGAAATAGAACAATTTTGGAAGATTGTCAGTGAAGGTGAAGATTGTATTACCGGTATACCGGAGGGTAGGAAGACGGATCTACAACGATATTTTACATACATGGGCCAGGAGGAACTTAAATTTTGTGAGATGGCGTATTTAAAGGACATAGACAAGTTTGATCACCTGTTCTTTCAAATGTCCCCAAAGGAAGCAAATCTTATGGATCCGAATCAGCGGTTATTCCTTCAGACCGCTTGGCAGGCGATAGAGGATTCCGGATACGGAGGGGATTTGCTCAAAGGCAGTCGTACAGGTGTTTATGTCGGTTATTGTCATCCTGTTATCGGAAGTTATATGGATCTAATTCGAAACGTTCAACCAGGGAATATCTCTGCGGCCATGATCGGCAACATGCCCTCGATGATACCGAGCCGTATCGGATATATGATGGATTTTCATGGTCCAAGTTATTATGTCGATACGGCTTGCTCTTCTTCGTTAGTCGCTCTTCATCAAGCGATTCAAGGCATTCGCTCCGGGGATTGTGAGATGGCAATTGCAGGTACTTCTGAACTCGTTGTATTTCCTGTAGAGACAGTGCAGAAGATGGGAATCGAATCAGGTACGAACCGTACGCGGTCTTTTGATGATGCTTCGGACGGAACGGGTGTAGGCGAGGGGGTAATTGCCCTGGTACTTAAGCCGCTGGACAAGGCACTTGAGGATAAGGATCATGTTTATGCAGTAATTAAAGGGACTGCGGTCAATCATGATGGAAGTTCTATAGGCATGACAGCACCCAATGCCGTAGCGCAGGAAGATGTGATAACCCAAGCATGGAATGATGCCGAAATCGCCCCCGAATCAATCTCCTATATAGAAGCCCATGGAACAGCTACGAACCTTGGAGATCCGATTGAAATTGATGGAATAAATCGAGCCTTTCAGAGGTTCACAGCGAATAAGCAATTTTGTGCTGTTAGCGCGCTGAAATCAAATATCGGTCACCTCGGAGCAGCGGCAGGACTGGCAGGCGTAGTCAAGGCGGTACTCTCCTTGCGTAAGGGAACTATTGCTCCAATTGTTCATTTGAAAATGCCGAATCGGAAAATTGATTTTGAGAATTCATCGGTTTATGTAAACGATATGTTATTGGAGTGGGATAATCCGCATGGACCGAGACGTTGCGGGGTTAGTTCATTCGGACTCAGTGGGACAAATTGTCATGTGGTATTGGAAGAGGCACCGATTGTGGAACACGAACACGAGGAGAACCGTCACGAGCTTCTGGCTCTATCTGCCAAGTCAAGAATCGCTCTGCAACGTCAGAAGGAGAACTTTATGCAGTTACTGAGCGATGGCGAAAGTGATCTGGCAGATATTTGCTACACGGCAAATACGGGAAGAGGACATTATGCTTTTCGTCTAGCGGTTGTGGGAGATTCGAAGCAGTGCTTATTTAAAGCTCTTGAAGAGTGGGTGATAGGTGAAGATAATTTAGCTCATGGAGGGACAGAAGTTCCATTCAGAAAAGAAGAGATTCAGAATAAGCTGCGTCATATAGCAGATGGTGGAAGCGCCAGAGAGGATCATCTCCAGGAGATAGCTGATTACTACATAAAGGGTGCCAGAGTAGACTGGATGTTGCTTTATGCAAAAGAAGCACGCCGGAGAGTACGAATACCCTATTACCCGTTTGATCCTATCCGCTGTTGGATGGATATTCCGGAGAAAACAGGAGAGCACCGCCTGCAAATAAATGCTAATGCCGGGATACAGGCTCCTAAGGTGCATTTAAAGGGAAGGGCTGACGATGTTTATACGGAGACCGAGCAAGTACTGGCTGATATTTGGGGATATGCGCTTGGTTATCTGGAGATTGGAATTAAGGATAATTATTACGAGCTTGGGGGCGATTCCGTAATTGGTCTTCAACTGATAAATGAAGTTCGGAGCCGATTCATGACGTCTGTCTCAATGAGTGACCTTTTGGCTTCCCAGTCGATTGAGGAGATGGCTGTGAAGATAGAATTACGTCGCAAAGAAGATAGAAAGCAAAATTACAATGAAATTATTCCAACTGAGGAACGTTTGCATTATCCATTATCCTCGGCCCAGAAGAGGATGCTGATCACTGGTTTGCTGGAAGGAGCTCATACGGCTTACAACATGTATGGAGCTTGCATACTGGATGGCGAATTGGATCTACCGCGCTTTGAAAATACTTTGAATAAAATGGTTCAAAGACATGAGTCTTTACGAACCTCCTTTGAACTTATTCAGGGAGAGCCCGTCCAGATCATCCATTCAGCCCTGAATGTTACTCTGCCTGTGAAGAAGGGGCATGAAGAAGAAATTGAAGATCGCTTCCAGAAGTTCATTCAACCATTTGACTTCGCGATTGCTCCTTTGTTCCGCTGTGAGATATTGCAGATTACCAAATATAGGCATGTGTTTATGTTTGATATGCATCATATTATTACAGACGGGTATTCCATAGGAATCTTCGTTGATGAGTTCATGAAGTTCTATCACGGTGAGGAACTGCCGGATATTAAGGTACAGTACAAGGATTTTTCTGTATGGCAGGAAGGGTATTTGGAATCTGAGGAGATGATCGGACAAGAGCGTTATTGGCTTGAAACCTTCTCGGGAGATCTACCGGCACTTGCCTTACAGACTGATTATTCAAAGTCTTCTGAAGTTGACTATAGCGGAGATTCCGTTTTGATTCTACTCTCTGAGCAACTTACAAGCTCACTTAAAGCGTTAGCACTTTTACAAAAAACTACTTTGTATAACGTTCTGCTGGCATCCTATAATACTCATTTGATGAAACATACGGGGCAGAATGACATTGTCGTAGGATCTGCAAGTTCAGGCAGACGCTTAGCGGAATGCGAGCCGATCATCGGTATGTTTGTAAATATGCTGGCTATGAGGAATTATCCAAATGGGGATAAATGTTTTATCTCCTTTTTAGAGGAAGTGACACAGCAATCGATCAGAGCTTTCGATGGACAGGATTATCCATTCGAGCGACTTGTGAATAAGTTGGGCCGTGAGAGGAATCAGGAGAAAGGTCTATTATTCGATACTACTTTTACCCTGCAGAATCTCCCAACGAAAGATTTTGTATTGGAGGATTTGAAGGTTTCGTCGCTGGAGTATCAGGTAAGCCAATCACCTTATGCGATTTCTCTAATCGTATTCGAGCAAAACGGTCACTTGAAGCTTAGCTTTGAATACCAGACGGCTTTGTTTCGTCATCGTACAATAGAGTGGTTTGGGCAGCAGTTTGTCGAGGTGCTAGAGCAAATCGTTGCGACTCCTCTCATTCCATTGAAAGAGATTGAGGTTTCTAGTCCTTATATAACAGCAGACACCAATCCCATAAAGCAAGCAGATATCATGTTTGATTTTTAATTTGCACGACTTAATTGATAGGTGGAGGGTTTGTATTCATGAAGAATAGCTCAAGCGCATTGAAAACTTTCGGCGGAATTATTCTGTTGTTCATAGCTTCCTTTGTTATCATTAATGGGATGAATATGGGGATTCATAGTCTATTTCAAATGTATTATACAATGTCCAATGGTGTATCTGACTCCCAGATGTCACAGGAGCAGATTGGCATGGCTGTAATGAATAATCCTCTTTTCCTATTATCAACTTCTTTATCTAATATATCCTTTTTAGCGTTGTTGTTTTTTTATTCAAAAAAAGTGAATAACCAGAATCTTATGGCTGAGTTTCGCAAAGATTCGTTCAAACGTAACAGTTCACTGTTCAGGAAAGGCATTATTATTGCACTAGTTACTATGTTTGTTTTTCTTGCATTTGGCATGCTCACGAATGTAATTGCCTATTCTAAAGCGGAGTCACTAAATAACCTCAATAGTACGTTTGCAACCTTCATGGCTAGCGGTATTGTCTTCAGTGTTGTTACAGGATTTTATGAAGAGATTTTCTTCCGCGGGTATATCCTGAATCGTCTTCTGAAATGGAATCGGAAGTCTGCGATTTATATCTCTTCCTTTATTTTCATGATGTCCGAAGTTCCAAATATCATTAAGCCCTTGGATTTACTTGGGATATTTCTTACTGGTATTTTCTTTGGCTATTTATATATGACAACAAAAAATTTATTTATCACAGCGGGCATTCACTCCACACTTCATTTTTTGCTGCTGAACGTCGTAACGCTTCAGAAATACGATTACGGGCTTCCTACACTACTCACATTCGAGTCCCAAGGTAACGTTATGTTATTTAATGTTGAAATTGCTACGTCTACGGGCATCTGTACGGCTTTTGTAAACATGGTGTCTATCTTGATTTTGTTCGCTTATAACAAGAGAAAGAAAGCTAGCGTGAAAAATGCGGAAGTCAGTGTTTAGAGGAGGAGAACACATGCACGAAAAAGATAGCGGAGTCGGTATTTTGAAGAAAAGCGATACAGAACGACTATATTGGGATCAGCAGTTATCCGGTGCTGGGGGCAAGGCGTCATTTCCCTATGATCCGATACAAGAAGAAGTTGCAATTTTGGTGAGAGAGAGCATTTCTGTTTCACTTTCTACGGAGGCAACCGAAGGGTTGGGACGGCTAAGTGGCGGCTCTCCTTATAAAATGCATCTGTTGCTAGTAGCCATCATGCAGATTATGCTGTATAAATATTCCGGTCTTAAGGATATTATTATTGTCTCGCCTATTTATAAACAATCAAGAGAAGGAATATTTATCAATACCCTGCTCCCTTTTAGATCTGATGTTAAAGGGGATATATTATTCAAAGATCTGCTGCTAACGGTTCGTGATGTAGTCAAGGATGCTGTTGATAATCAAAATTTCCCTTTAGAGAAAACCTATTTCGAAAGAAATTCAAATGGAGGAGGAATTTCGGTTCCATTACCAGATGTAATGCTTCTGGTTGACGATATTCATGACAAAACCTACGTCGAGCATTTGAACTGCCCTTTGACGTTCATTTTCTCCGTAGTCGGAGAAGACGTTAGGTTTAGCATTCAATATGCGCCTCGACTGTACAGACAATCGTCGGTGGAGCGGATTGCTCAAAGTCTGGACTTCTTGATCGGACAGATTAGCCTGAGTCCATATGCACCGATCAAGAATCTTGGAGCAATTCCGGCTGATCTATACGATAGAATATTACATAAATTTAACCACGACACGGAGAGGCCAACTGTGGATCTGCTGTTACATGAGCTGTTTGAGCGGCAGGCATTATTGACTCCGGAAGTTACAGCGGTCTTAGCTGGGGCCACATCGGTTACTTACAAGGAGCTTAACCGACAAGCTAATCGACTAGCCGTGACGTTGCGCTCTCGAGGGCTGCGTACAGGCGAATTAGTAGGTATCATGGTGGAGCCGTCAATCGGGTTGGCAGTTGGATTATTAGCTATTCTAAAAGCAGGTGGTGCATACGTTCCGCTTGATCCCAGTTACCCAGAAGATCGGTTGTCTTTCATGATCGAGGATTGTAAGCTTGCAGTCATATTAACAGAAGATGCGTATGTTAGCCGATTCGACGACTGGGGACAAGTTGTAAACGTAGACGATTCGGAGTGTTATGTAGGCTTAGGAGAGAACCTTGGCCTGGCACAGAAGCAAGAGGAGCTTGCGTATCTTATCTATACCTCTGGATCAAGTGGTAGGCCCAAAGGAGTCATGATCGAACATCGGACTGTATCCCGGACGATGCTATGGCGCAAGGACGAGTATGGCTTCGCTCCAGGGGATATCGTGCTGCAACTTGTGTCATATTCATTTGATGGCTTTGTTGGTGGCTTCTTTGCTCCGCTTCTGGCAGGTAGCGCTGTCTTGTTGTTGAACTCTAATGAAATTAAGAATCCAGTGGCATTGCGATTGCAAATTCGCGGAAAGAAGATTACCCGCCTGCATGGCGTTCCTGCATTAATCAACCTCATTATGGATGGCATTGGGCAAGATGATGTACAGAACATTAGGACTATTACTGTAGGGGGAGACAGGACGCCGTCGAGCCTGATTGAGCTATGCAATGAATATGGTATCGAATTAGTCAACGAATATGGTCCAACAGAAAATACGATCGTCTCGACCATTCTTCGGAATATGAGCATTGCTAATCAGGCGAAGATTGGCAGGCCGATCCATGATACGTTGATTTATATTCTTGATGAGGATGATAATATCTGTCCTCTAGGGGTTAATGGTGAACTGTGCATTTCCGGCGGACGATTGGCTCGGGGGTACTGGAATCGTCCCGATCTGACGGCTGAGAAATTCGTGTCCAACCCGTTCAGGATGGGAGATCGGTTGTATCGTACTGGAGATTTAGCAAGATGGTGTGAGGATGGAACTATCGATTTTGCTGGGCGCAAAGATGATCAGGTTAAGATTCGTGGATTTCGCATCGAGCTTGGAGAGATTGAAGCGAGAATTTTAGATTATCCTGGTATAAAAAATGCGGTAGTAATTGATAGAGAGGACTTGGAGTTGAATAAGTATTTATGTGCTTATTATGTTGCTGAGAGCTCTGTGACGAACACTGCACTGGCAAGTTATTTGACTGCCGTGCTGCCTCATTATATGATTCCCTCTTGCTGTATCCAAATGTCAGAGTTTCCACTCACAGCTAATGGTAAAATAGATAGAAAAGGGTTTCCTGAACCAAAGTTTAATGAGAGCGGGTCACAGGAATATGTGGCACCAAGGAATGAGACTGAGAGGCAAATTGCTGAGCTATGGAAGGAGTTGCTTCGACAAGAACAAGTTGGAATTGATGATAATTTCTTCTCCATTGGCGGTGATTCCCTGAAGGCAATCCGATCAGCCAGTCTTTTGTCCGAACGTTTTCAGATAGCGATTAATGACATTTATAAGTATCAGACGATCAGGAATCTTGCAAAGAGCATCGAGACAACTAGCATGGACTTATCATTCCAACTGAAGCAGGCAAAAGAAGGTTGGCTTTCTCAGGAAAACCAAAGAAATGATGCGTTAATTGAAAAAAATATCGAAGCTCAATACAATGAGTATAAGAAAAAAATGGAACGATATACTGACATGAATCTTAACGAGAAAAAGAGTTACCGCCATGTTTTTCTTACTGGTGTCACGGGTTATGTAGGCATATACATACTGAGGGAGCTTTTACTCTCAACCGATAGCACAGTCACAGTATTGGTTCGGGGGCGGGACACATATGAGGCGGAAGAGCGATTAAGACAGAAGCTTTCCTTTTACTTCGGAGGATTATTTCAGGAGTATATTGCAAAGCGTATTGTAGTTTTAGCTGGCGATATTATGGAAGAAAATCTTGGACTTGGCGAACAAGAGTACGAGAAACTTTCAGGGGACATTGATTGCATTATACACTCGGCAGCTTTTGTTAAGCATTATGGGGATTATAAAACATTCCATGCGATTAATGTTCAAGGAACCCGTCATGTAATCCAATTAGCACTGAAGGGAACTAAAAAAGATTTTCATCATATCTCGACAACGACTGTCAGCGACGGAGTAATTCCCGGAATTGCCGCTAGCCTGTTTACGGAGTTTGATGTAGATTCGGGCCAGGTTTCTAACAGTTACTATTCACAAACCAAGCTTGATTCTGAAAAGATAGTTCTCGCTGCCGCAGCGGATGAACCTTCATTATGTGTGAACATCTACCGTCTTGGCAACGTATCTTTTCAATATGACTCAGGCTCGTTCCAAGAGAACATGGAGGATAATGCTGTCTACAAAACATTCAAATCATATCTGGGTATGAATGCATTTCCGGCTATGGAAATGAAAAGTCTCAATTTCTCCTTTGTTGATCAACTCGCACGCGCAATTGTTATGTTGTATGACAAAAAGGCATTTAAAGGTGAGATTCACCATATTTATAATCCCAATCTGGTTTCATTAGAAGATATGGCTTTGTGGTTGAAGGATGTTTATCCTAATATAGAAGTATTGCCCTTTGGGGATTTTATTGATTACGTTAATACTCATCTGCACGACCCAGATGTAAGACCATACATTGATCAAGTATTAATTTATATGGTGAATGGGAAGCAAGAACAGAGCACGGAGTGGACAATTCTTAATGAAAGAACAATAGAATTGCTTACTCGTCTAGGTTTTCATTGGGGCACAATGGACCGTGATGCTGTAAGGCGTATGACAAGTTATTGGCGTAAAATGAATTTTTTAGCTTGAGGACCAGGAGGTTTCCCTTTTAAGGGAAACCTCCGCCATTTAGGAGGGAAATCGAAGGTGGAACAGGAAACGATACTCATCGTTGATGATGATCCAGATATTGTAGAATTTATTAAAGTGTTTTTAGGTAAGGAAGGTTATAGGACAGTGATTTCCAACAGTGGCACTGATGCTTTGAAAAAGTTGCTATGTCATGAGATTCGTATGGTCATCCTTGATATTATGATGCCGGATCTCGATGGGGTAGAGGTATGCAGAAGAATTCGGGAACATTACAATATTCCTATTATTATGCTAAGTGCAAAATCGACTGACTTGGACAAAGTTGTTGGACTTAGTGCCGGTGCGGATGACTATATGATTAAACCGTTCAGTCCAATCGAACTAACGGCCAGAGTTAAGGCTCAGTTTCGAAGGTATACTTACCTGAACCACAGGTTAGAAGCCGCTTCCGAAGATCATATCATCCGAATTAAAGGGTTGCAAATCGATGTCCGTTCTCGTGCAGTGACAGTTTACGGAAACGTAGTCAAATTAACAAAAACGGAATATGAGATTCTCCTTTTATTGGCTCTGCATGTGGGTCAAGTGTTTACTTTGGAGGAAATTTACAAAAAAGTATGGAAAGATAAGTATTTTGA
Source organism: Paenibacillus sp. J22P59 (assembly GCF_059383895.1). Classification (NCBI taxonomy): domain Bacteria; kingdom Bacillati; phylum Bacillota; class Bacilli; order Caryophanales; family Paenibacillaceae; genus Paenibacillus; species Paenibacillus sp. J22P59. The sequence goes on along the minus strand of NZ_JBXENX010000013.1, from coordinate 135,177 downwards.
GGGGAATAATACGGTGATGGTCCATATCGCTAGATTAAGAGAGAAGATTGAGGATAATCCAAGGGAATCTAAAATTCTGAAAAATCTATGGGGAGTAGGATATAAAATTGAGAGTTAATTGGCGCATAGGAATTCGTTTTAAATTTCTTTTGATTTTCGCCGCCAGCGTTATAGCTGCTGGCCTTTCAATTATTGTAATACAGAACCTATTGTTACAGAGCATATTGTTGGCATTTGGGGATCTAGCTAGGTGGGAAGAGAGGTACTCCTTCGTTTATTTTTCCATTTTTGTAGTTTTAACATTTTTATTTTTCTATATTTTTTCTATAAAAATTATTCGACGCATCGAGCATATCAATAAATGCGTTAATCAGATGAGAGAAGGTAATATAAATATTCGCATAGAGATGGAGACTAGAGATGAAATCGGGAATCTAGCGCGAGGAATTGATGCGATGGTGCAGAGCTTGAAGGAATCGATGGAGAGAGAAAATCAGACTGAAAATATGAAGAATGAAATGATAGTTAGCATCTCACATGACTTGAGAACTCCAGTAACCTCGCTAATCGGCTACATGGAGCTAGTTAAAATCAATATTGAAAATGATGTTTTAACCTGTATAAATTATGTGGATATATGTAAAAAAAAGTGCGATGAGTTAAAAAACCAAATTCAAGATCTGATGGATTATTGTCATATAAACTTTCGCGGGGGAGGCTTGGACAAGGAGAAGGTTGGAATGAAGGAGTTACTCCAACAAGTCATGATTGATTTTGTTCCCCAATTAGAGAAGGCGGACATGAGGTTTACGATTGAGAGCCACGGGGGGGAATTTCAAGTAGAAGTGGATACCTCTTTAATGGTTCGATTATTGCAGAATATAATCAGTAATGCTATTTTTTATGGTTATTCGGGTAAAGAAATTAATATTCGCCTATTAAAGAAGGATGATAAAGTCATTGTGCAAATTGCTAATTATGGCAAGGCAATTCCTCCTGAGGACCTGCCTTATATATTTGAGAAATATTATCGTGGCGAGAAGTCGCGGAATACGAATACAGGTGGAAAAGGAATGGGGATGGCGATTGCAAAAAGCATCGCAGAAATTCATGGAGGAAGTATTTCTGTAAATAGTACCGTAGAAGAGACCGTATTTTCTGTAGTTATCCCAACAGGTAAATTGTAAGAAAGTTGTATGTTTTTATTTCATAAATGATAATATTTGCCATGTATACTGGTAAGCAGAGGTGAAACCGCAAGTAAAGGGTTGATGAGCCAATTACTAACTTACATGGATGAGGTGCTTTAGATGAGAATGATATTAAAGGGTTTGAAGGTAATCCCGTGTATACTGGTCTTGAGTTTTTTGATGAGTACTATGAGTACATACATATCAGCGGAGGAAGCAGGGGGGGGACAGAAGGGTTTAGAAGAAGTGATGGATGAATATATGAACAAGAGCATGGAGGAATACCACGTTGCTGGTGCGTCTCTGGTCATCGTCAAGGATGGTAAGGTAATTCTCAAAAAAGGTTATGGATATGAGGATGTGGTGCGCCAGTCTTTGGTAGACCCGGATAAGACACTCTTCAGAATAGGTTCTGTGACAAAGCTGTTCACGGCTACAGCCGCAATGCAACTTGTGGAACAAGGAATGATAGATATCGATAAGGATGTCAATACATACCTTACTGATGTGAAGATTGACAACCCCTATGATACTCCTCTGACAATGAAGCAATTACTGACGCAAACGGGTGGTTTTGCAGAAAGTATGGAAGGCATCTACAGTGAAGAATTACTTGATTACACGATACCTTTGTCGGAAACGATCGATAAACATATGCCTCCGTTGATCCGCCGCCCAGGAGAGGTCATACAGTATAGTAATTATGGATACGCGTTGATTGGACATATCGTGGAACAAGTTAGTGGTCTATCATTTGGCGAGTACATGGAAGAGCGTCTTTTTAAACCTCTAGCAATGACGGAAGCCAGCTATAATTTAAGTCCCGATGTATTGCCAAAGATGTCAAAAGGATATGCGTACGATGGAAAGAGTTTTGTCGAAAAGCCTGTAGGTAGTATACTGGTGTATCCCGCTGGTTCAATCGTTGCTACTACTGAAGATATGTCCAAGTTCCTCCTGGCCCATTTGCAAAATGGTTCTGCTGTTGGCGGACGAATATTGGAGGAAAGCACTGCGCAGAGTATGCGAGAAGTTCATTTCACAGCTAATGTCGCCATGCCTGGATATGGCTATGGATTCTACCAAAATTTCAAAAATTATAATATTCTAATGCATGATGGCGATACGGATTTATATACGAGCCAACTTTCGATTCTTCCTAAAGATAATCTTGGTTTCTTCCTCACTTACAATACGCTTGATGATGGTAATTTGCGTGATGGTATGGAAGAGGAGATTTATAAATTTTTTAGTGTGGATATGAGTTCCAAGGTGAAGCCTGATAAAACTGGAGTTTTGTCTAATTCTTCTTCGGTAAACCCTAAATCATTCGAAGGCAAGTATGTCTTTGCACAGCGGATACTTAAAGGCCCTTTGAAATCTAGAGGGTTATTCTTAAAGATGGGTATCCGTACTGATAAAGATGGAAATGTAAAACTGAGTACATTTGATTCCAATGTCAGCGGAACATACGTAAAGACGGAAGATGGAACATACATTAAAGAGGGCACTAATCGTCGGCTTGTACTGAGGGAGGATCCAGAAGGCAATCAATATTTACTAGTGAATATGAAGACACCACTTCAAACCATGGAAAAATTAAGCTCGAAGGAAATAGTTATGGAAAGTATCATACGACCATCTGTATTCGGTATCGCTCTGATCGGATGTATTATCGCATTATTTCAGTTGTTCCGTAGAAAGAAAAAAAAGAAACTCGAGGGTGGCGCTCTTCATTCGAGACGATTATCAAAACTTCTTAACCTATTCATTCTGCTGCTAGGACTTGTAATGCTCATGGTTATGTTTACACAAAGCGATGATTTCCGTGCTGTAATTCTAATAGTAGGATATATAATTTCGGGGCTTATCGCTCTGACTTGCATTGGTCTAATCGTTATTTTACCAACTGTTTGGCTAAACAGAGAAGGCACTCTTTGGAATCGATCATTCTCTACCCTTGTTTTTCTAGCGGGCGCATGCACCTTGGTTTATGCTAATTTTTTAGATATGTTTTAATAATCAAGTGAAATATGGTTGGTCTCTTTGAACGTTAATTCGGTTATGGACGATTGGTTTTTGATTTTTTTGCAGAAGAGGTAGGAGTTATTATTAAGCTTGGCGGGTGCTTTTCGCGTATGACTTTGGTAAAATAGGAAGGATTGAACCAAGTCAACGAAACACTCAGGAGGAAACAGGCATGCGAATAGATGGTAGACAAACGGATGAGCTTCGTCCGGTAACCATAACAACAGGTGTGAATAAATATGCGGAGGGCTCCGTCCTTATAGAGTTCGGTGATACTAAGGTCGTCTGTACGGCTAGCGTTGAGGAGCGTGTCCCGCCTTTCATGAAGGGACAAGGCAAGGGATGGATTAATGCGGAGTATGCGATGCTGCCACGGGCTACTCATTCCCGTAATCAGAGGGAAGCAGCCAGAGGCAAGCTAACGGGGCGCACAATGGAGATCCAGCGCTTGATCGGACGGGCGTTACGATCCGTCGTTGACCTGCAAGCACTTGGAGAGCGTACGATTACATTGGACTGCGATGTTATTCAAGCAGATGGCGGGACACGGACAACGTCCATTACGGGTGCTTTCGTAGCCCTCTGCCTTGCTGTGAATAAGCTGTCCAAGACGGTGCAATTTGCCAAATATCCGATCACGGATTATCTCGCCTCGGTAAGTGTAGGAGTCATACAAGAGAAAGCCTTGCTGGACTTGAACTATGAAGAGGATTCCAAGGCAAAGGTCGATATGAATGTGGTTATGACTGGCAACGGCAAGTTTGTCGAAGTGCAGGGTACAGGAGAAGATGCGCCGTTCTCGCGGGATGAGCTGAACCAGCTGCTTGAGCTTGCGGAAGGCGGCATTCGCACGCTATGCGACAAGCAGCGCGAAGCTCTGGGCGAGCAGGCAAGCCGGATTGGAGGGTAAGCCATTGAGCCAGCTATCGAATGATACGATATTGATCGCTACGAAGAACGAGGGCAAGGTGAAGGAATTTGCCCATGCGCTCAACAAGCTTGGCAAACAGGTATCCAGTCTTAATGATTATCCGGCATTCCCGGATATTGTGGAGGATGGCGCTACGTTTGCAGCCAATGCCCGAATTAAGGCGAAGGCTGCAGGCGATGCTTTTCAAGTGCCCGTACTAGCGGATGATTCTGGATTGCGGGTTGCTGCGCTTGGCGGCGATCCGGGCGTGTACTCCGCAAGGTATGCCGGTGAGGGTGCAACCGATGAGAAGAATAATGCCAAGCTGCTGGAGGACCTTGCCCGGCTGGCGGCTCCTGAAGCGGGAGAGCCGCTTGCCGACGGTACAAGATTGCTTAGCAAGGGGCAATTCGTATGTGCATTAGCGCTTTATGATCCGAGCACAGGTGAGTTCATCGAAGCAGAAGGGACCGTGGATGGCCTTATTGCCAGCCAACCAAGAGGCAGTTTCGGCTTCGGTTATGATCCGCTTTTCTGGCTTCCGCAGCTGGACAAGGCAATGGCGGAGCTTACCAAGGAAGAGAAGCAGCAAATTAGTCATCGTGGTGATGCCTTAACTAAGCTGCTGGAGAAGATTAAACCGCTGTAAGCAAATAGAACGGGATTCAAAGAACCCCCGGCATTCAAGGAGCTTCCATAGAGGAGGCTGGTGAATGCCGGGGGTTCTTCATGCTGCTATTTGATGGTTACACCATACTCTTTAAGCCAAAGGTTAACCTGGTATAAATAAGCGAATAATTGCGGTCCCGACATTAATTGACCGAACCAAGGAATATTGGAGCTGGCGGAAGCTGATTCGGTGAGCTCCCGCACTTTTGGAACGTTGATCAGCGGGAGCAGCGGTGAGGAGGGATCATTTAATACATCCAAGAGCAGTGATTTAACAGCAGCTAAGTAATTAGGGTTATGCGTTTTGGGATAGGGGCTTTTTTTGCGAGTCAGCACATCATCGGGAAGAACTCCCCGAAGCGCCTTTCGCAGAATGCCTTTTTCGCGGTCTCCTGCCGCTTTGATCTCCCATGGAATATTCCATACATATTGGACCAGCCGATGATCACAAAAGGGTACGCGAACCTCAAGGCTGGCAGCCATGCTCATGCGGTCCTTGCGATCAAGCAAAGTAGGCATGAAGCGGGTAATGTTCAAATACGACATTTGCCGCATCTTACGGAGTTGCTCGCTTTCGCCCGCAAGATGTGGGACCTCTGCAATAGCATCGCTGTATCGGTCTCCTATATAATCAAGCGGCTTAATCCACTCGGCAACGTCTGGAGACAGAAGCTCTGCACGCATAGACGACGCTAGCGACCAGGGAAAGGTATTGGCATTAAGTGCTTCCTCACGGTGGAACCACGGGTATCCGCCGAATATTTCATCCGCTGCTTCCCCTGATATGGCAACAGTCGCTCCTTTTTTGATTTCCCGGCAGAAGAGCAGCAAGGAAGCATCCACATCGGCCATGCCGGGCAAATCCCGGGCGAGGGTCGCATCTTTTAATGCGGTGACCAGCTCAGGGGTGTCGAATTGGATCGAATGGTGGATCGTATTCAGATGGCTGGTCATTCTCTCAATCCACGGCGCATCGCTGTTGGGCTGGAAGGCATGAGCCTGAAAATGCTTGTCGTTGTCTGCATAATCGACGGAGTACGTATGCACGTTTCCTTGTCCAGTCTCCTCGTAATAGCGGACAGCAAGTGTAGTGAGTGCGCTGGAATCCAGCCCGCCAGACAAAAGGGTGCAGACTGGAACATCGGAGATGAGCTGGCGTCCAGTCGTGTCCTTGAGCAGCTCGCGAACATGCTCGGCTGTGTCGTCGATGTTTTCCTCATGAGGGAAGCTCTCCAGACTCCAGTATTTAGCAGAGCGCACGCCTGAACGAGTAACGGTCAAGCATTGCCCGGGGAGGACCTCGGTAATATGCTTGTAGACGCCTTGGCCAGGCGTTCTTGCGGGACCAAGAATGAACACCTCAGCGATTCCTTCTGCTCCTACCTCTGGTTTGACAGCAGGATGGGCAAGGATCGCTTTGGGCTCTGAGCCGAAGAGGAAGAGGCCGTCAACCGTACTGAAGAATAAGGGCTTAACGCCCAGTCTGTCGCGAGCGAGGAAGAGCTCTTGCTCTGTCACGTCCCATATGGCAAAAGCAAAAATGCCATTAAAACGCTCCACGCATGCTTTTCCCCATTCCATAAAGGAAACGAGCAGAACCTCTGTATCGCAATGCGTGGAGAAGGAGCGCCCGCGGCTCTCCAGTTCCTTGCGCAGCTCTAAGGCATTGTATAGCTCGCCATTATAGACGACCACATAAGTGTCATCGCCTGTTCGCCTGATCATGGGCTGCGCGCCGTTCTCGGGATCGATGACGCTCAGCCTGCGATGTCCAAGCGCGCAGTGGGCCGAGATCCAGGTGCCGGATGCATCGGGGCCGCGCAGGGCAAGCGTCTCGGTCATTTTCTCTAGATTATTGCTGTCATGGGTCAAATCTCTTGCCCAATCGATCCAGCCCGTTATTCCACACATTATGCTCATTCCTTTCTCTTGCTGGACTCCAGTAGTGATAATAACAAGGTATATGCTGAAAAAAGGGATAAAATGTCTGTCCAGAAGGGGATGCTAACAGAGTCTGATTTCTATGATTCAACAGGAGCAGGAAGGAGTGGAATGTATAACAATGGCTGAAGACAACACGCAGCAGGAGGAAGCAAAAACCTATTATATTTCTGTGCAAGCAGGACAAATTTTGGAGGATCCTACCGTTGCTGCTTATGAGCTTGTCATTCGGGCGAATGAGGAGGATCGGACTCGCCTTGAGGTGCTGTTCGAGGATTTATCGAGCATGGGTGAAGCGGAAATTGCCCATTTTGCCTATCATCCTTACGAAACAGCAAGTGACGAGCAGATCAATGGCGGCTCAGATGATTTAATTGTACAGATTTATCGCTTGCTGCATGAATGCGGTACACAGGAGACAAGGCAGCATATTGAGTCGATGAACCTTTTCTAAAAAGAAGGGAGGAGCAGGCGATGAAAGTGCTGGAGGCTTTCGTGCTGCGTGCGGTCGATCGGGACGGCATCCGCTGTGTGGAGGTAGAGGTGAAGACAGACAGTGCGGCGGTGCCCAATGCGTTGGTCTATTTCTCGAGAGCCGTAGACAGGGATTATGACATGCAGGCCATCATTCGCACAGAAGCAGATTTCGAGGTGGACTGGTTCGACAATTCGATGCATCGTGCCTACGAGAATGTTCTGAATGAGTGGTTCGCGAATGTGGATATGAATACGAACATTGGAGCGCGCGAAGCGTTCAAGGAGCAGGTGCTCGCCAGCGGAGAAATAAGGAAGCAGCTTGCCTTGCTGTTGGAAGGGTAAGCGGGATGAATAATTGGAATGATAAGAAGGAGGGGAGGTGCGTAAGACGATGTCCCAATCTCAGAAAGATAAGAGCAAAAAGTACAAGATCAATCCAGAATTTGCTGATCAGGTTATCGCGAAGAATGAAAAGCATGATGCGCAGAATAATCCTAGCGGCAATAGCGGAGGCAATCGACGCTCGGGCAGACATTAAGGACGATGGAAAAAGGGATGGCAAAAGGCTCAAGGCCTATTTGCTATCCCTTTTCTCTTTTTTTGACATACCCAAAAGGGGGAAAGAAATGATACAATTAGTCGAATTATACACCAGAGAGCGGAATGAGGACGTGAGCATATGCAGAAATTGGTATTTTTTGTAGGGGTAGCAGGAACAGGCAAGACCACCGTCGCGAGAAAGCTGGCCGAACGAATTCCAGCAGCATTTCTTGACCGGGACACGGTAGGCGGCAGATTCGTGGAAGCGATGCTGGAGAAGAATGGACTGGACAAGAATGATCGGGATTCCGATTATTACAAACAAAATTTACGTGATTTGGAATATGACACGACAAAAGATATTTGCATTGAGAATCTCGTTGCAGGCCAGAATGTATTCATGATTTCTCCCTTTACAGCGGAATTGAAAAATAAGGGCTGGATCGAGGAGGTTCTTGGGGCAGCTGGATTAACACGGCAGCAGGTAGCGGTTAAGGTGATTGTCGTTACGCTGGACGATATGGATTTGCAGAAAAACAGAATTGTCGCTAGGCAAACCGACCGTGATCAATGGAAGCTTGATCATTGGGCGGATTTTGAGAAGAGAGTTCACTTTGTGCCAGATATTCAGTGGGAGATTCCGCAATCCTCTATTCTGATCTATAATAATAGCGGATCTATTGGCGAAGCTCAGGTAGAGAAGCTGTATCAATTCGTTGAAGATGTATCAGCACTTTCAGACAATTAATCCAACTGCGGCCAGCCTCTCTTTTATAGAGAGGGTTGGCCTTTGCTATATAGCTCAGTGATTACTTCGACAAAGGCTCTGCCCGCGGCTTCAAGACTGCGCCCCTTGCGAACCACAAGCCCATGATTAAGCGTGGAAGGTTTGTTCAAGGGCAAGGTGCACAACGTTCCTGAGGCGAGCTCGGCTCTGACGTTAGATTGTGGTACGAAGGACAGTCCCATCCCATAGAGAACGGTTTGCTTAATCAGTTCAATACTCGGAAAAGTAAGCTGATCCATTGCGGGAAGATCGACCAATTGCAGAACTTCCCTGCCTTCAGCATGGTACACGCATTGCTCGCCAAAGCTGATGAATGCCTTATCCTGCAGGCCTGCCCAGCTTCCCTGATTGAACCTTTCGCGGAGATCAGGGGAGCAGATGAGGACCAACTGCTCCTGCACAAGCGGAGTGAATACCAGTCCCTCATGATGCGGATCTTGTGGGACAATGCCGAGCTCTGCACGATTCTGCAGCACTTGCTCGACAATATGAGGCATTAGTCCCGTCGTTAAGTTCAGCTTGATTAACGGGTAACGTTGTAGAAATACGGGAAGTACCTGTGGCAGGTAAGCCACGGCGAATGATTCCAGAGCCGCTAATCTAACCGTCCCGCTCGGGAAGTCAGATTGCTGCAGCGCTTCCTTCAAGGAGCTGCCTAGCGCCATGAATTCATAGGCGTAACGGGATAGGCTTATACCTGCCTCAGTAGGCTCGACGCCGCGTGGAAGGCGATTGAACAGTTTTCTACCGCTAGCCTCTTCCAGTTGTTTGATATGGGTTGTGACTGTTGATTGGACATACCCCAGTCTGTCAGCCGCACGGCTGAAGCTTTGCTCTTCAAGCACAGCGATGAAGGTATGGAATAGACGGCCCTCCAGCATGTCCAGCATGTATAACTTGACCTCCCTATTGATATTTCATAATGAAATGGGATCTATTGATAATATTCAATATTGGAATATGTAAATGATGATATCATGGCAAAGAGATACGAAGCAGCACTTATTTTACCTGTCATGGAATAGTAAAGTAGATGAAGGGAGAGGGGAAGGCGGATGCAATATTTGAAAAGCAGGCATATGAAGCATCTCGCAGCACCTATTGGGGCTGCTCTAACGGTTGCCTTATTGCTTAATCTAGGAGACCTTTTATCAGTGGTGATGCTGATGGCGCCTTTCGGTGCCAGCTGTGTGATTGTTTTCTCACTGCCAGACAGCCCGCTTGCAAAGGCGCGCAATATTATTGGTGGCCACCTCATAAGTGCAATTATAGGTCTTATAATGCTTCATGTAATGGGTTCTTCGACGTGGGCAATCGCCATATCGGTAGGCTTGTCGATTCTAGTCATGCAGTTAACAGGTACGATGCATCCTCCGGCAGGGGCGAATCCGGTCGTTATTATACTTGGCGGGGCATCCTGGTCGTTTTTGTTTACGCCAGTGATGGCGGGAGCTGTATTGATTGCTTTGCTGGCTTACGGCTATCGCGCCATGAATCGCGCTGCGGCTGCTTCGATGGAGCAGCGCAGTCAGGAAGAAGCTGGATAATAACAGCAAATAGGGTGCTCTCCCCAAAAGTAGCTTTGCTCACTTGAAGGACAGTTCGCTTAATGGAAATTTAGTGAAGTGAGAATATAAGAAATGGCGATGCTAGGGTTATTCCTGCACCGCCATTTCTGCTGTTTGGTCTATTGCTGTCTTCTTAAGCAAATTGTAGGCGAGGGAAAGCTACTTGACCTCAAGGCTCAATTTTTGACAGTCCTCAAAGCAGAAAACGCCAGCTGTATTTGAGTTATCCAAACACATACCCGGATTTAATCCTTCTTCGAATTGCTCGCATGTTTTTTACTTCGATTATGCTGCTTCCTTACTTCCTATCCGGCTTTCATTCGTTTTCTTCCTTTGTTTTCGCCCTGAAAAGGAAAGGGCTGGCACGAAAAGGTAGGCTCCCAAGCCAGAGAAGGAATGTCATGTATAATTTATTGAATACATTTGCTCTATTTCTTAGTTCATACAGGTAAAAAGGAGCAACAGTGAAGCGATGTTCCTTAGTCGAGAAGATCGGTTTTCGACTACTGAGTATAGATGACGTTATCTCCGATACGTCCCCAGATTATGCTTATTATTACGAAAAACGCTTCCTAAAATAGGGTAAGTTCTTCATATGCACCATCTGTAGCGTAAGGAATAAAGTTCCTAGATCTTTAAGAGATTTAAGTCCTTCTACCTTTGAAAATACCTGTAAAGGAAAGGGGCTGTCCCAAAATCAAAATGATTTTTGGGACAGCCCTTTATTTTATCATTTATTTTTGTGCAAAATAAAAAAAAACCGCGATAAAGTTCGCGGTTGAAATGTTGGACAAATGGCGTCCCAGAAGGGATTCGAACCCCTGACCGACGCCTTAGAAGGGCGTTGCTCTATCCAGCTGAGCTACTGGGACATGTAAGAAATAATATAACATGCGAATATGTATTTGGTCAATAGGAAGTTTAAAGTTTTTTGGTTTAACTTATATTCCCACTAAAGCCTGTTGAATTTCGCTTGCATAATATAGCATATTGTCGCTATACAATGCAATACCTAATTCATAATTTAATGATCACGAGCGATATTTAATCCTAAGTTTTTATCTTGGCTTCTTCCATGGTATAATCTAACGCAAGCAAAGAGTAGACGCTAGATGAGGTTTGACCGACAAGGCGGTGGTATCATAACAACTCCTAATGGCACACAGAACGAGAACAAAGACAATAACCTTTATTTATTCCCGACTATGCTGGACCATTATCAGATTCAGCTTACGCGAATGCTGGAATCGGAACAGTATGGGGAAGCAAAAGCTCTTCTGGAATTTCTTCTCCAGTGCAAGGGGGAGGATGAGCGTCACTACGAAGAGTGGGCAAGCCTGCTTTCGTGGCTGGATATGGCTTTTCCTGAGGATGGGAGCTTAAGGGATGGAATGCCCGCCTCTTTTGTAAAGCAAGATGAGGATGAGAATGAAGATTCGTTGCGCGAGCAGCTGCTGAATCCTCCAGAACAAGATGAGGGCTACATTAAGCAAGTGCTGTATATTATGGAGCATCATCCGATGATGGATCAGCAAATACTTGCATTAGAACGCGCAGCCTATATTCGATCGCAGGAAGTGGACAGCATGATTATCCACTGGCTGACGACGTCGCAGGATATTCATCCTGTCGTACAGTTCAAAGCACTGCAATGTTTGCGCAAGCGGGAAGCTGCTGGTATCATCAAACTGCACAGAATGGGAGAGCTTGTAGAGCTGGATATCGAGGCAACACCGCTCTCGATAGAAGGTTTTCCGCAGCCTATTAGCCGCATACTTGAACGAGTAGAAGCTGTAGTCGAGACGGATGACCCAACCCTTCCTCATTTTGCCAGAGAGCTTTGGAAGGAAAGTTTGCAATTTATGTATGGCTCATCCGCGTATTTGTGGATGCTAAGGGATGACGACGAGACGGTGGATTGTTATGCTGCTGCGCTGCATTTGACGCTGCTGCTCACAGTTTACGGCTCGGCGAATGACGATGATATTCGCGATACATACGGAATTACGGGATCGTTAAGATTCCGATATGAGCAAGCATGCAGGACCCTTCGACAGGTCGCGGTTATGCAGCAATCAAATGAGGATGATCCTCAGTCTTGAATTGCGAGCTTATGTTGTTTATAATAGAATGGTTTATGAGAATGTGAAAACTACGGATATATGCGTAATTTTGGAGGGGAAAGCATAAAATGAAAGCAACTTGGGAAAAAATAGACAAGAACGTCGTATCGATTGAGGTAGAAGTAGGAGCAGAGAGAGTCGCAACAGCACTTGATCTGGCTTTCAAGAAAGTAGTTCAAAAAGTAAATGTACCTGGTTTCCGTAAAGGCAAAGTACCACGGGGCATCTTTGAATCCCGTTTCGGCGTGGAGAGCCTGTACCAAGATGCAATCGACATCCTGCTTCCAGATGCTTACACTGAAGCGATTCAAGAGCATAACCTTGAGCCTGTTGACCGTCCGGAGATTGATGTTGAGCAATTCGCTAAAGGCGAATCCTTCAAATTCAAAGCTAAAGTTATCGTGAAGCCTGAAGTTCAGCTTGGCGACTACAAAGGCCTTGAAGTGCCGGCTGTAGAAGTAACAATTGGCGAAGAAGAAGTGAACGCTGAGCTTGAGCGTCTTCAACAACGTCATGCAGAGCTTGCTGTAATTGATGAGGGTGCTGCTATTAGCGGCGACATCACTGTAATTGATTTCGATGGTTATGTAGATGGAGAGCAATTCGAAGGCGGCCAAAGCGAAGGCTATTCGCTTGAGCTGGGTTCCAATTCTTTCATCCCAGGCTTTGAAGATCAAGTAATCGGCATGCAAGTTGGCGACTACAAAGACGTAGAAGTGACATTCCCTGAGGCTTACCACTCTGAGGATCTGGCTGGCAAAGCAGCAATTTTCAAAGTGAAGCTTCACGAAATCAAACGTAAAAGCTTGCCTGCTCTTGACGATGAGTTCGCTAAAGATGTAAGCGAATATGACACGCTCGAAGAGTACAAGCAAGAGCTGATTGGCAACCTGAAGGAAGCTAAGCAAAAAGAAGCAGAGCAAGCGCAAGAAACAGCTGTAGTAGCCAAAGCGACTGAAGCATCCGAAGTGGAAGTTCCAGAACCGATGATCACTACAGAAGTAGATTTCATGGTTCGCGATTTCGAGAACCGTCTTCGCATGCAAGGCATGAACATGGATCTGTATTATCAGTTCTCCGGCCAGAATGAAACGGTTCTTCGCGAGCAAATGCGCTCGGATGCTGAGAAACGCGTTCGCAACAACCTGGTTCTGAGTGCAATTGCAAAAGCAGAAGGCATCTCCGCAACTGATGAAGATGTGAACGAAGAGCTTGAGAACTTGTCCAAAGCTTACAACCGCCCTGCGGAAGAGCTTCGTGAAGTATTCGAGAAGAACGGCAACATCGACAGCCTGAGAGAAGATGTTGAGCTACGCAAAACAATCAAATTCTTGCTGGATAACAGCAAGACAGTAGCTGCAACAGCATAACATAAGGATTAAATTAAATAGGTTTTACCGAAGATAAGGCACGTCATCGTTAAGAGATACGTGCCTTATTTTTAACCTACATAACTGTTCGTGTTTCAAATGGAGACAGATCTCCACACATATCGTTCGTACATTGCCGCATACTGTGTAGTATTGGAAAAATGACATCGCAGATTACACATGTTACAATATGGTCTAAGCATTTAAAGTCAAAAACGAAAAGAGGTTGGTCGCATGAATCTGGTACCTATCGTAGTCGAACAAACAAATCGTGGGGAACGGTCTTACGATATTTACTCGCGTCTGTTGAAGGACAGAATCATTTTTCTCGGGAGCGCTATCGATGATGATGTAGCAAACTCAATCATTGCGCAGCTGCTTTTTTTGGCGGCCGACGATCCGGAGAAAGACATTCATCTGTACATAAATTCTCCTGGCGGTTCCGTAACAGCCGGCATGGGTATTTTTGATACGATGCAATATATTAAGCCAGAAGTGTCTACGATTTGTATGGGAATGGCGGCAAGCATGGGTTCGCTCCTGCTTACAGCCGGAGCCAAAGGCAAACGGTTTGCTCTTCCTAATGCAGAAGTGATGATTCACCAGCCGCTAGGCGGAGTCAGAGGACAGGCGACGGATATCAAGATTCACGCAGACTGGATTCTCAAAACGAAGCAAAAGCTGAATCAAATTTATGTAGATCGTACAGGACAGCCTTATGAAAAAATCGACCGTGATACGGACCGTGATTATTTCATGAGCGCGGAGGAAGCCCTGAATTATGGTCTAATTGACAAGGTGATTACAGCTCCAGTATCGTAATGACTGAATTGAAGGGGTGAAAAGCATGTTTAAATTCAATGACGAAAAAGGCCAGCTTAAATGCTCGTTCTGCGGTAAATCGCAAGAGCAAGTACGTAAATTGGTTGCCGGTCCCGGCGTTTATATATGTGATGAGTGCATCGAGCTTTGCACCGAAATTGTTGAGGAAGAGCTCGGTCATGAGGAAGAGCTTGATATGAAGGATATTCCGAAGCCGATGGAGATCCGTGCCATTCTGGATTCTTATGTTATCGGTCAGGAATTTGCTAAGAAATCTCTTTCTGTTGCAGTATATAATCACTACAAGCGGATTAATTCGCAAAGCAAGATTGAAGACGTTGAGCTGCAAAAGAGTAATATTTTGCTTGTAGGCCCAACTGGCTCTGGTAAAACACTTCTTGCTCAAACGATGGCTAGAATACTAAACGTTCCTTTCGCAATTGCAGATGCAACTTCGTTGACTGAAGCGGGTTATGTTGGGGAAGACGTTGAAAATATTTTGCTCAAGCTTATTCAAGCTGCGGACTATGATGTGGAGAAGGCGGAGCGCGGTATTATCTATATCGATGAGATCGATAAAGTGGCTCGCAAATCCGAGAATCCATCCATTACCCGTGACGTATCGGGCGAAGGCGTACAGCAAGCTTTGCTCAAAATTTTGGAAGGCACGGTTGCTTCAGTACCACCGCAAGGCGGTCGTAAGCATCCGCATCAAGAGTTCATTCAGATCGACACGACCAATATCCTGTTCATTTGCGGGGGCGCGTTCGATGGTCTGGAGCAGCTAATTAAACGCCGGATCGGCAAGAAAGTCATCGGCTTCAGCTCTAATGGCGAAGCGCAGAAGGACTTGAAGCCGGGCGAATATTTGTCAATGGTATTGCCAGAGGACTTGTTGAAATTCGGACTTATTCCGGAATTCGTCGGTCGTCTGCCAGTTATCTCTACGCTAGAGCCTCTTGATGAGGAAGCATTAATGCGTATTTTGTCCGAGCCGAAGAATGCTCTGGTTAAGCAATATCAGAAGCTGCTCGAAATGGACAATGTGAAGCTTGACTTTGAAGCAGGCGCGCTTGAAGCAATTGCCAAAGAAGCGATTAAACGGAATACAGGTGCTCGCGGCTTGCGTGCGATCATTGAAGGCCTTATGCTTGATGTGATGTACGAGGTTCCTTCACGCGACGATGTGAATACTTGTCTGATTACCGAGAAAACGGTGAATGACAAGATCATGCCGGAACTGTCTGCGAAGAAGGGCAAGAAGGAAGAAAGCGCCTAATCCAGAATTCATTACCGTCAATGTCTCCACCCCAGAAGGGCGGCTTAGGCCGCCTCACCCAGGGTGGACTTTGACGTTCATGGGAGAGATTACTTGTATGTATAATCGTAAAGACACCGTACCCGTTAAAGTAGGCGACCTCACGATTGGCGGAAGTGACGAGGTCATTATTCAAAGTATGTGCACAACGAAGACGGCTGATGTTGAAGCGACTGTCGCTGAAATATTGCGGCTTGAAGAAGCGGGCTGTCAGATCGTTCGCGTAACGGTAAACAACAAGGAAGCTGCTGAAGCTATCAAGGAAATCAAGAAACGGATTCATATTCCGCTCGTTGCGGACATTCATTTTGACTACCGGCTTGCGCTTGCTGCTATTGAGAACGGGGTCGACAAGGTTAGAATTAATCCCGGCAACATCGGCCGCCGCGAGAAAGTCGAAGCTGTAGTAAAAGCTTGCAAGGAACGCGGAATTCCGATTCGTATTGGAGTGAATGCAGGCTCGCTTGAGAACCACTTGCTTGAGAAATATGGCTATCCTACGCCTGAGGCTATGGTTGAGAGTGCTTTATTCCATATCGGCATTCTGGAGGAGCTGGACTTTCACGATATTATCGTATCGCTGAAGGCATCAGACGTTCCGATGGCGATTGCAGCTTACAGCATGGCTGCTGAGAAGATCAAATATCCGCTTCATCTGGGCATTACCGAAGCCGGAACGCTTCATACAGGAACGATTAAGAGCTCGGCGGGCATTGGCGCTTTGCTGGCGCTCGGAATCGGCAATACCGTTCGTATCAGCCTAAGTGCTGATCCGGTAGAAGAGGTTAAAGTAGCTCGCGAGCTGCTCAAAACTTTCGGCTTGATTACGAATGCGGCTACGCTCGTATCTTGTCCAACCTGCGGCCGTCTTGATATTGACCTATTCTCGATTGCCAACGAGGTAGAGGAGTATATTTCCAAGATCAAGGTGCCGATTAAAGTGTCGGTGCTGGGCTGTGCGGTTAACGGTCCTGGCGAGGCGCGTGAAGCCGATATCGGGATTGCGGGAGCACGCGGCGAGGGAATGCTGTTCCGTTACGGAGAGATGATCCGTAAAGTGCCAGAGGATGAATTGCTGAATGAGCTCAAAAAAGAAATTGATGAAATTGTGCGAGTGTTTGAAGAGACAGGAGAAATTCCGGGACGCAAGCATCACATTCATCTCTAAATAAAAGAGAGGCTACTCGTGATCGTCCACGAGGCAGCCTCTTTTTTTAACCACTCCTTCTTATTAGGAAAATAAATGCGCGAACGGTTATTCCCTGCTACAAGGGGCAATACTACCAAATACGAGCTCTTTTGCCGGCTGGTTTGCGTTGTTGTTATAAGGAGGAGTGGATAACGGATGAGTTTAAGTTTAGTGTTGATGTTAATTCAAGTTTTTTTTGCTGTCGTTATCGGTTTATATTTCTGGAATTTGCTGCGCAACCAGAAAACGAACCGCTCTGCTGTTGATCGAGAATCCCGTAAAGAAATGGATAAGCTGCGCAAGCTTCGCTCCATATCACTTACAAAGCCACTGGCTGAGAAAACACGCCCGCAGACGATGCAGGATATCGTTGGGCAAATAGATGGATTGCGGGCGCTCAAGGCGGCACTATGCAGCGCGAACCCGCAGCATGTTATTATTTATGGACCACCGGGGGTAGGGAAAACGGCAGCGGCACGTGTCGTTCTCGAAGAAGCGAAGAAGAATCTTACGTCGCCCTTCTTGCCTGAGGCCAAGTTCACAGAGATTGATGCTACAACCGCTAGATTCGATGAACGGGGCATCGCTGATCCTTTAATCGGCTCTGTCCATGATCCTATCTATCAAGGTGCAGGAGCGATGGGCGTTGCTGGCATTCCTCAGCCGAAGCCGGGAGCGGTTACGAAGGCGCATGGCGGCATCTTATTTATAGACGAAATCGGGGAATTGCACCCTGTGCAGATGAATAAGCTGTTAAAAGTACTTGAAGATCGCAAAGTATTTTTGGAAAGTGCTTATTATAATTCCGAAGATGTGAATATTCCGGTGTATATTCATGATATTTTTCAGAATGGGCTTCCTGCTGACTTCCGCCTTGTCGGTGCGACGACCAGATCGCCTCAGGATATTCCGCCAGCTATTCGTTCACGTTGTATGGAGGTATATTTCAGACCGCTGCTTGCAAGTGAGATCTCGGCGATTGCAGAGAATGCCATCAAGAAGATTGGCTTCGGTTCATGTCCGGATGCTGTTGAAGTGGTGAAGAAATATGCAACGAACGGCAGGGAAGCAGTGAATGTTATTCAGCTTGCGGCAGGTGTCGCACTCTCCGAGAAGCGTGACAGCATTACGGCGGCAGACATAGAATGGGTGGTTAACAGCAGCCAAATCCCTCCACGCCCTGATCGCAAGGTGCCTGATGCGCCGCAGATCGGCTTTGTAAATGGGCTTGCTGTGTATGGTCCGAATATGGGCACGCTGCTTGAAATCGAAGTGAGCGCCATACCAGCAGCAAGCGGTAAAGGCCAGATTACGATTACTGGTGTTGTAGACGAAGAGGAATTGGGCGGAGGCTCCAGAACGCTGCGCAGAAAAAGCATGGCGAAGGGCTCTGTAGAAAATGTGCTGACGATGCTTCGGCGCTATGGCCTTAATCCGCAAGATTATGACTTGCATATTAACTTTCCAGGCGGCACGCCTATTGACGGTCCATCGGCTGGTATCGCGATGGCGACTGCTATCGCCTCTGCAATCAAAGAAGAGCCGATTAGCCATCGGCTGGCTATGACAGGCGAGGTGGGCATTCACGGCAATGTGAAGCCGGTCGGGGGCGTTCTAGCAAAAGTAGAGGCGGCATTCCAAGCGGGAGCAGATACAGTGATTATTCCAAAAGAAAACTGGCAGGCTATATTCGCTAACTTAGAGGGCCTGAAGGTTATCCCTGTTGATCGTGTGGATGAAGTGTTCAACCTTGTATTTCCGATCGTGCAGACAGTCGTGGATGAGCAGGAGGAGCATGTAGCAGCTGACCTGTATATCTCTCCTGGAGTTCCCTATTTGCAGGCGGAATCCGCGGAATGATAAACTAGGTATAGACAGAACAATTGGAGGTGCTGGTATGGGACCCGGAAAATCGAAAACTCGTCGGCTTCCCTTGCTTCCGCTTAGGGGGCTGCTCGTATATCCCAGCATGGTGCTCCACCTTGATGTGGGTAGAGATAAATCGGTGCGGGCGTTAGAAAGCGCGATGATTGAAGATCATATGATATTGCTGTGTTCACAATCAGAGGTGAACATCGAAGATCCGACGGAGGAAGATATTTATCGGATTGGCACAATCGCCAAGGTGCGGCAGATGCTGAAGCTTCCGAACGGTACGATTCGCGTTCTAGTAGAGGGTGTAGTTCGCGCGAAGATCGAGGACTACATCCCGAACGAGGCTTTCTATGAAGTGACTGTTCGCGAGCTGCCTGAGCAGGAAACGGATGATCCCGAAGTGGATGCTTTGATGCGTTCGGTGCTTAATCAATTTGAGCATTATATTTCGTTGTCCAAGAAGGTGACTCCAGAGACGCATGCGGCAGTATCGGATATCGATGAGCCGGGGCGTCTCGCGGATGTTATTACAAGCCATTTGTCGCTGAAGATTAGAGACAAACAGGATATTCTGGAGACAGTCGACGTGCGCGAACGTCTGGATAAGCTCTTGGATTTTCTCAACAATGAGCGAGAAGTTCTGGAGCTTGAACGCAAAATCAATCAGCGTGTCAAAAAACAGATGGAAAAAACGCAAAAGGAATATTATTTGCGTGAACAGATGAAAGCGATTCAGAAGGAGCTTGGCGAGAAAGAAGGACGCGCGAGCGAGGTCGAGGAGCTGCGGAGTCAGCTGGAGGAAGCAGGCGTTCCAGAGCAGGTGAGGGAGAAGATCGAGAAGGAAATCGATCGTCTTGAGAAAATGCCAGCGTCATCTGCCGAGGGCGGGGTCATTCGCAATTATATTGATTGGCTGTTATCCTTGCCATGGAACAAGCGTACGGAAGATGACTTAAGTCTAGAGAAGGCCGAAAGCATACTGAATAGTGATCATTATGGCCTTGAGAAGCCTAAGGAGCGTGTGCTGGAGTATTTGGCTGTTCAACAGCTGGTCTCCAAGATGAAGGGACCTATTCTCTGTCTGGTTGGTCCTCCGGGCGTCGGCAAGACGTCACTCGCTCGTTCCATTGCCAAATCGCTTGGGCGCAATTTCGTCCGTATTTCGCTTGGCGGCGTACGTGATGAGGCAGAAATTCGCGGTCATAGACGGACCTATGTTGGCGCTATGCCAGGGCGAGTTATTCAAGGAATGAAGACGGCGGGCTCGTTCAATCCGGTATTCCTGCTTGATGAGATTGACAAGATGGCAATGGATTTCCGTGGAGATCCGGCATCAGCGCTTCTTGAGGTTCTTGATCCGGAACAAAATAATACGTTCAGTGATCATTTCATTGAGGTTCCGTTCGACTTGTCTAATGTTATGTTTATTACCACTGCGAACGCCATGCATAACATTCCTCGCCCGCTTCTGGACCGGATGGAGGTTCTCTATATACCGGGCTACACGGAGCTTGAGAAGCAGCAAATTGCCGAGCGCTACTTGTTGCCTAAGCAAAAGAAGGATCATGGGTTGACAGATGAACAGCTAATTGTAGACAATGAAGTCCTTATGCAGCTTATTCGAGAATATACCCGCGAATCCGGCGTGCGTAATCTGGAGCAGCAGATTGCGGCAATATGCAGAAAAGCAGCCAAGCATATCGTAGCTGCGGGCGTTAACCGCAAGCAGGGAGACAGCGAGGATGGCGGCGCAGTTGAGCCGCTGAAGGTAGATTCAGAGCTGTTGAAGGAATGGCTAGGACCATCCAGGTTCCGTCATGGCATGGCAGAGGTTGAAGACCAGATTGGAGCGGTCACGGGGCTTGCTTGGACAGAGGTCGGCGGTGATACACTGGTCATCGAAGTGACGATTATGCCAGGCAGCGGCAAGCTGACGCTGACAGGCAAGCTTGGCGATGTCATGAAGGAATCGGCTCAAGCTGCATTCAGCTATACGCGTTCCAAAGCGCTGGAGCTTGGCATTGATGCAAGCTTCCATGAGAAGAATGATATTCATATCCATATTCCAGAAGGCGCTATTCCTAAGGATGGGCCATCTGCAGGCATTACAATTGCAACCGCCCTTATCTCGGCGCTCACGAACCGTTACGTCTCGAAGGAAGTTGCGATGACCGGAGAGATTACCCTCCGCGGACGAGTGCTGCCTATTGGCGGATTGAAAGAGAAGTCTTTGGCTGCACATCGGGCGGGCATCAAAAAGGTGCTGCTGCCAAAAGACAATGAGCGAGATCTTCGCGATATACCGGACAGCGTGAGAAGCGAGCTTACATTCATTCCAGTTGCTCACATGGACGAGGTGCTTGAGCATGCGCTGCTTCCGGTCAACAAGGATGAGAAAGCAGGATCACCACAATTATGAAAATTATACAAGCAGACTTTATTATCAGTGCCGTACAACCTCATCAATACCCTGTTGATGCCTTGCCGGAGATTGCTCTGGCAGGGCGTTCCAATGTCGGCAAATCTTCATTGATCAACAAAATGATTATGCGTAAAAACTTGGCGAGAACGAGCGGCCAGCCTGGCAAAACCCAGCAGCTCAATTATTATCGAATTAATGATTTTGTTTATTTTGTTGATTTTCCAGGCTACGGCTATGCAAAGGTATCCAAAACCCAGCGCGAGCAGTTTGGAAAAATGATTGAGACTTATATTCGGGATCGGGAGCAGCTTAAGCTGCAGCTGATACTGGTAGATATTCGTCATGCCCCATCCAAGGATGACCAGCTCATGTATCATTGGCTGAAGCATTATAATATTCCTACTTGCATCGTTGCGACGAAGGCAGACAAGATTCCCAAAGGCAAATGGGACAAGCATGTTAAGATTATTAAGGAAACGCTGGAGGCAGACCCCCGTGATCGGGTCGTTATGTTCTCCTCCGAAACAGGGCTTGGACGGGATGAACTATGGGGAGTTATAACCGACGCGATCGGCGTATAGGGTAGAAAGTACAGCAACTTCTTGCATAATGGCGAGGATTCAGTTAAAAAGGTGGAACTCTTCGTGAAATTTTCCGATTTTTTCAGAAATATGCGTGAATTTCGAGGCTGAGAGGCAGGAATAAAAAGCTTCGATCACGTATAATATATTTAGGAATTAAGATCACAATTGTAAGTTCAAAGAATTGAGGAGATTTTTATGGCTCAGCGGCTAGCCACAGAGTATGTAAATGCCAAACTGCAATTAACGAATGATGAGATGACGCAATTTATCCGTTTCTTCGATGATCAGCAAATTCGCCTTCAGGTGATGGTGCTCGACAACGGAAATCAGGAGCTGGTTCTCGAAGACGTAGCAGGGAGGGAAGAGGTCAGGTTGACCTTCGAACGTCAACAAGACCGTTACGTATGCGAGCTTTCTTGCCGCCTCGTTCACCCTAAGCTGACCAACGCCATGCGCAAAGCTGTATCTGCTTTCCATGGGGACGCTGTCGTCAATCGCATTTATAGTCATTATACGATGACCTACCACTATACGAATGGAACTGTTCGCACAATTGTAGAGAGCAATTCATCAGGAACACGTGTTGTATTCGAATATAAGGATACAGCTGGACAGCTCGAGAGAGTATTCCGTAGTCGATTGATCGAACGCGAGATCGAGATGGTTAACAATGCCATTAACGAGCTGTTGGACCTGCGCAATCAAACGAAGGATCAGCTGCAAGTTGCTGAGATCGACGAGCGATTGACCGTTCAAACCAAGAAACTGTTTATGCTTGAAGCATAAACCACACGTCAAGAAGAAGCCGCTGAGCCGGCTTCTTCTTTTTTTATATCTGCATAGAAATTAGCTTTTCCGCAACTTATTCGGATTAAAACAGTCTATATAAGAGTAGATTCCTTTTACACAGACGGCAAACATCAGAGAAAAGGAGTGGAGTTAGGATGAAGAAGCGCCATAAACAATGGATGGTCATTGTGATGGGAGCAGCCATGCTTGCGTTATCTGCGTGCAGCGGAGGAGCGGCAGACAGTAGTCCTTCCAGCACACCAGCAGCAACCCCTCAGACGAGCCCAGAAGGAACCTCAGAGCCTGAACCAGATGTGGCCGCAAGTCCAAGTCCGCAGGCTAGCTCAAGCCCTTCTAACGAGGCAGGCGGCAACGCTGAGCAGGAGCAATCGTCGGTTACGGTGGGATCGCTTGTGGAGCTTGCTAAGGAAGGTAAAGTGCCGGGCAGTCATTATGCAGCACATACTGCACTGTACGATGAGATCGAGAAAAGCTGGGGAAAAGCGGACCATATAAATAGTGCAGGCAAAGGCATGTATGCGGAGTATAAGAAAAAAGGAATTACGTTCGGCTACAACAAAGGAATGCTTGTATTCGATGTTAGGTCCTATGCGAAGGAGCTCCAATCGCTGACGTTGGCTGATATTGAGAAGGCCCTTGGCACAGCGGATGAAAAGACAGTCAATGGCGAGGACCATATTTATACGTATGAGGTCAATGAGCAATATCAGTTGAAATTTGTTATTCCTGACAAAACAAACGCTGTCGATCACATTTCCGTATATAGCCCACAGGATGCAAAAAATTTAATGGCAGGTTAACAAAGTGCTTAGTACAAAAAAAGATGGCCTCTCATACCTTGATAAAGAGGATGGCAGTTGGACAAAATCCATCCTTAGAAAAAAAAGGGGTTGCATTTCTCAGCAATAGATGTTATTTTTAATCTCGTTGAAAACATTGTTGCAAACAAAATAGGAACCAGGATTCACTCAGGACATAGTTATGTTGCGAGAGATTATTCCCTCGGGAAGTGAATGACGTAGGTCCTAGCGGATGAAATTTTTTTAAACATTTTATTCCTAGGAAGGGGGAACCGGAAGATGGAATACTCAACTTTCGGAAGACACGTTGCTGTTGATACTTGGGGAGTAGATTTTGATCTACTGAACAACGCTGAATTTTTGCAAGCCCAAATGGTGGAGGCTGCTGAAAGCTGTGGCGCTACTGTACTATCGGTGCAATCCAAACAATTTGAGCCTCAAGGAGCAACTGTGCTCGTTATGCTGTCGGAGAGTCACCTCTCAATTCACACGTATCCTGAGAGAGGGTTTGCCGCACTTGACTGTTATACTTGTGGTGAAACCGTGGATCCACAGCTCGCGATCGATTATATGATCGCTGTACTGAAGCCGACGAAGACTCATGCGAAGAAGCTAGTACGCGGCATGGGTGAGCTGCAAGTGGAAGAACCAAAGATGAAACAAATCGAGCTTGTGTAATAGCTCTCAATTGAATCATAGCGAAATAACCATAGACTTCGGTCCATGGTTATTTCTTTGTATGAATAGGGAATAATGGATGTAGGGTTTTCAAATATTATTCATAAATGAAGCCTTTATGAATGTCGAACTATGCTATAATTACTGGTGACATCAGGTGATTGAACGTTATTTTTTTGACAGAAAGGCAGGTGAACGCGCATGCACATTATTGTGGTGGGATTGAACTA
The DNA here is from genome assembly GCF_059383895.1 of Paenibacillus sp. J22P59. Lineage (NCBI taxonomy): Bacteria > Bacillati > Bacillota > Bacilli > Caryophanales > Paenibacillaceae > Paenibacillus > Paenibacillus sp. J22P59. Next base: position 110,846 of record NZ_JBXENX010000013.1, on the reverse strand, counting down.
TCGGACCGCTCCTGTTGAAGTTAGGGAACGATTCGCTGTTGCAGAGAAAGAGATGGCCGAAGCACTCGTACAGCTTAAGAACACCGATAGCATTATGGAATGTGTCATTGTTGCGACCTGCAACCGGACAGAAATGTACGCAGTAGTGGACAGGCATCATTTGTGCGGACACTATATTCGCAGCTTTATGGAACAATGGTTTAAGCTGCCTAGACAGCATTTTACGAATCATTTATATATGTATGAAGATGATAAGGCAATTGAGCATCTTTTCCGCGTGACTAGCGGCTTGGATTCCATGGTTATTGGCGAGACGCAAATTCTGGGACAGGTCAAGGATGCCTTCGCACTTGCACAGCAGCGCAAGACTACAGGTACGGTATTCAATATGTTGTTCAAGCAGGCTGTTACAATGGCCAAACGTGCACATTCTGAGACTTCCATCGGTGAATCTGCGGTATCGGTCAGCTATGCGGCTGTTGAGCTAGGCAAACGCATATTTGGTCAATTTAACAAGAAGACGGTTATGATTATTGGGGCAGGCGAGACGGGAGAGCTGACAGCCAAGCATCTGTATGCGAACGGAGCGGACAAGGTTATTGTTGCTAATCGGACGTATGAGCGTGCAGCTCAGCTCGCGGATAAGTTTAACGGCATTCCATGCTCGATGGAGGATGCAGCCAATCGCTTGTATGAGACAGACATCGTAATCAGCTCCACTGGAGCGGAAGGGTATGTGTTGAATCGTCAAGCCGTAGCTGCTGCAATGCAGCGCCGGAAGTCCAAGCCGTTGTTCATGATTGATATTGCTGTTCCTAGAGACTTGGAGCCTTCGATTGCTGCAGTGGATAACGTATTCTTATACGATATTGATGATTTGGAAGGCATTGTCGAAAGTAATTTGGAGCAGCGCCGTAAGGAAGCTTCCAAAATTGAAACAATGATTGCTGAGGAGATTGCTCTCTTTGCGCAATGGTACAAAACACTTGGTGTCGTACCGCTGATTCGTGCGCTTCAGACGAAAGCAGCCGATATACATGAGGAGACGTTCAACAGCTTGACGAACAAGCTTCCTAATCTGGATGATCATGAGCTCAAAGTTATTCGCAAGCTGACGAAGAGTATTGTGAATCAGATGATGCAGGACCCTATTATAAGAATTAAAGAAATGGCTGGCGAGAAGCATGCAGACGAAGCGATGGATATGTTCGTGAAGCTGTTTGCGCTTGAAGATGAGCTCGTCAAATCGAACCAAGCCGAGCAATATACGGCGGAGCCGATAGCTGCGGCAAATAACAAAAACATGCCGACACATGCCGCCGTGGCAGCGCTGGCGTCCGTCACTCGGTAGAAGCACGCTTCCGCCCTTTAAGGAAGGCGTGGCAACGTGGAGGCGCTATGGTAATGCAAAATTGGCTATATGACGCGATATTGTATATTTACGCCCTGAGCCTTCTGTTTTATTTCTCCGATTTCATGGATGCAAACCGGAGAGCAAAACGGATTGGAGCAGGGCTACTTATTTTTGTATGGAGTTTGCAGACTGTATTCCTAATTTCTCGAATCGTTAATCATTATGAGATGCCTGCGATCTCTGCGATTTCGAATTTTGAATATTGGCTAGGATTTTCCTGGCTATTGGTTACGATTTCACTTGTTATAAGTCGATTTTTCAAAATCGAGTTTATTGTTTTCTTAGTGAATGTCGTTGGATTTGCTGTTCTTGCGCTTAATTTGTACAGCAATCCCGGGGATGAGACGGGTTTTACCTTATCTGCAACTACCGAGGAGCTGCTATTTGTTCATATTAGTCTTGTTCTTTGCGCCTATGCAGCATTGACGGTTGGAACGATATTCGCTGGCATGTACATGTTTCTCCATAACCAGTTGAAAGGCAAGCGTTGGTCTAAGGCCGTCAAGCGCTTCCCTAGCCTTGATACAATCGAACGGTTCTCGGATCGTGCCATTATAATTGGTGTGCCGCTGCTGGCGATGTCGCTCTCGGTTGCAATAACGATGCTGCTTGTAGAAGGCAAGACAATGCTATTGCTGGATTGGAAGGTATTGACCTCCTTCGCGGCTTTAATTATGTATATTGTATACGTTATACAACGAGCATTGCTGAATCGACCAGGCATGCAGCTTGCACGATTGCACATTGCGTCATTCATCGTCCTTATTTTAAATTTTTTATCAAATTACTTTTCTACCTTTCATTAGAATAAGGGGGATAAGCGGATATGAATGGCTATTATCCTGTTATGCTGAAGCTTCCTGGCAAGCGGTGTGTCGTTATTGGCGGGGGGCGCATCGCAGAACGCAAGGTGATGGGTTTGCTGGAAGCTGGAGCAGATGAGGTATGGGTAATAGCGACGGTCCTGACTGAACGCCTGAGAGAGCTTGCTAAGAGCGGAAGGATTCAAGCAACAGCCCGCAGCTATAACGAGACGGATTGCCATGGTGCTCGATTGGTATTCGCCGCTACCAATGATAGAGAGCTGAATCGGAGAATTGCGCAGGATGCCGAGCGGCTGGGCATATGGGTCAACACCGTGGATGAGGGCAGCGCAGGAGCCTTTCTTAACTGTTCAGTGGTAAGACGCGGAGATTTGATTATCGGCATATCTGCTTCTGGTGCAAGTCCGGCTCTAGCCAAACGGCTGCGTCATGAGCTCGAAGAAAGATATGGCTTAGAATATGCAGAGAGCATGCCGCTGCTTAGAAAGCTGCGTATACGCCTCAAAGAGACTGCACGAGATGAGCAAGAGAGGGAGAGGCTGCTTAGCCTTGCTGCTGCGCAAGTGCCATTCCCTTTAGAGGATAATGATGATGCTGAGGCATGGATCGAGCGCCTTCGCGGGATGATGACGGGAGGATTACATAATGGGAACAGCAATTAATGGACAGCGTACAATCGTGGTAGGGACAAGGCAAAGCGCGTTAGCCCTTACACAGACTGGACAAGTGATTGACGAATTGAAGCGCATCAGTGAGAAGCATGGGTTCGATTATTTGTTTGAAATTCGCAAGATCGTGACCAAAGGCGATCGTATTCTTGATGTTACGTTATCCAAGGTCGGAGGCAAGGGCCTATTCGTGAAGGAAATCGAGCAGGCGCTGCAGGACGGCGTTATAGATATGGCTGTCCACAGTATGAAGGATATGCCTTATGAGCTGCCGGAGGGTCTCATGAATGGCGCTGTTCCGACGCGTGTTGATCCACGTGATTGCTTGATTATGAAGGAAGGCCAGTCGCTTTCTGATTTGCCGCAAGGGGCAAGAGTCGGGACAAGCAGCTTACGCCGTTCCTGCCAGCTTAAGAATGCAAGACCTGACCTTGTACTGGATTCGATCAGAGGCAATATTGATTCCCGCATTAAAAAGCTTACGACAGAAGGCTTCGATGCTGTCGTGCTTGCTGCGGCCGGCCTCAGCCGTATGGACTGGCAGGATCGCATCTCTACCTATATCCCTGTTGATATATGCGTACCAGCAGTAGGGCAAGGCGCCCTTGGGATCGAATGCCGTGACAATGATGCAGAGGTAAGGGAGCTGCTCGCTCTCTATAATGATGAGGAGACTTCACTTGCAGTGCGGGCTGAGCGCAGCTTCCTTGGCGCTTTGAACGGAGGCTGCCAAATTCCAATTGGCGCTTATGCAACAGTTGAGAAGCGAGCTGACGGCAGCTTGGACAACGCAGTGCTGGAGCTGACGGGAATCGTAGGCTCACCAGATGGCGCTGTGCTGTTGAAGGAAATAGCAAAGGGAACGGATCCTGAGCTGCTCGGCCGTGAGGTTGCGGAGGCATTAATTGCAAGAGGCGCTGACCGCATACTTGCGGAAATTGGGGGATAATCAATGGATAAGGGTATCGTCTATTTAGTCGGAGCCGGTCCCGGCGATCCGAAGCTCATTACGGTACGAGGCTTAGAATGTTTGCAGAAAAGCGACGTGGTCGTCTATGACCGCTTAGCCAGCCCCAGGCTGCTTCGTTATTTGAAGGATGGCGCTGAGAAGATCTATGTCGGCAAGCTGCCTGATCGACACACGATGAAGCAGGAGGAGATCAATCAGCTCCTCGTGGATCTAGCTTTGCAAGGCAAATCAGTGACGCGCTTAAAGGGCGGCGATCCGACCATATTTGGACGTGTGGGCGAGGAAGCTGGCCTGCTGCAAGACAATGGCATTGAATTTGAGATTATTCCAGGCATTACCTCAGCGATTTCGGTTCCAGCCTATGCGGGCATTCCCGTTACTCATCGTGATTTGGCCTCTTCTCTTTCTATTATTACAGGGCACGAGAGTCCGGATAAGCTGGATCGGTCCATTCATTGGGATAAGGTGACGAATGCTACAGGAACCTTGATTTTCTTGATGGGGGTAGCCAAGATTGGATATATTGCAGAACAGTTGATTCGTCATGGCAAGTCCGCTGATACACCAGTTGCCCTTATACGCTGGGGAACCCGTGTGGAGCAAGAGACGATTGTCGGTACTCTCGAATCTATTGAACGGATTGTAAAAGAAGCGAATTTCCAGCCTCCTGCGGTCATAGTGGTCGGTGATGTAGTTACGCAGCGAGATAAGCTCAAGTGGTATGAGAAAAAGCCATTGTTCGGCGTTCGCGTTCTCGTTACACGTGCCAGATCGCAGGCTAGCGAGCTGGCAGACAGGATAGAGGAGCTTGGCGGTGAGCCCTGTGAGTTCCCTGTCATTGAGATACGAGAGCCTAAGGAAGCCTCTATGGTCGCCAAGATTCAGGCTGCCTTGGAGCAAGCGGAGCGGTATGACTGGATCATGTTCACTAGTGTGAACGGAGTCGATTATTTTTTTGGCTGGCTGCGCAAGTTCGGTATCGACATTCGGCGTTTTCATGCTGCTCGAATTGCTGCTGTCGGCCCCAAAACAGCCGAAGCGCTTGAGAAACGCGGGCTGACAGTTGTGGAGCTGCCAGCACAGTTTCATGCGGAAGGATTGCTGGAGCAGCTTGCTGGCGATTTGAAGACTGGCGAGCATGTACTGCTCCCGCGCGGCGATCTTGCACGAGAGGTGCTGCCAAGAGAGCTTGAGGCACAAGGGCTTGTACCGTTAGAAATTGACGTCTATGAGACTGTTATGGCTGACACACAGGACGAGCAGGCAATGGAGTGGTTAAGGGAAGGACGGATTCATGCCGTTACGTTCACCAGCTCCTCTACCGTTACGAATTTGCTGGAACTGCTGAAGCGCGAGGGTATTGACGATCCGGCCGAAGCTCTCTCAGGTGCGGTTATGGCGAGCATCGGCCCATTAACGACCAAGACGGCAAGGGAAGCTGGGCTTAACATTGCGATTGAGCCCAAGGAAGCGACAATTGAGGCGTTGGTCGAGGCCCTTGTCCAGCATCAAGCGGTTAAGCGCGGATTAGCGTAGACAGTATAACCAAGCAGTATTAGGACAATGGTTATGTGCAATTTCAAGTTGATTTGACGTACCAGTAAAGCAGCTATCGGATACAGCGAAAATTTGCTAATGCATAATTTTTTAGGAGGAATTGTTAATGACCTTTCCAATAGTGAGACATCGCCGACTTCGTCATACAGCGGGCATTCGCAGCTTAGTGCGTGAAACCGTATTGACGGTTAATGATTTCATCTACCCGATCTTTGTCACGCATGGTGTGAACGTGAAGGAAGAGATCAGCTCTATGCCAGGGGTATACCATTTCTCATTGGATGTGCTCGAGGCGGAAATCCGTGAAATAACGGCGCTTGGCATTCAGTCGATCATGCTGTTTGGTGTACCTGAGCATAAGGATGCGATAGGGACTTCTGCCTATGATTCCAATGGAATTGTGCAGCAAGCGACTCGTGCGATTAAGCAATGGGTGCCAGAGCTTATCGTTATGGCTGATACCTGCCTATGCCAATTCACCGATCATGGCCATTGCGGCATTATTCATCAGCATGAAGCAACAGGGAGAGCGGAAGTGGATAATGATGCCTCCTTGGAAGCATTGGTACGTACTGCGGTATCGCAAGCGGAGGCAGGCGCAGATGTGATTGCTCCGTCGAATATGATGGATGGCTTCGTAGCTGCGATTCGTGAGGGATTAGATGAAGCAGGCTTTACGCATATTCCGATTTTGTCCTACTCTGTCAAATATGCTTCGGCTTTCTATGGACCTTTCCGCGAGGCTGCTCATTCGGCGCCGCAATTCGGCGACCGCAAAACGTATCAGATGGATCCGGCCAATGTACGCGAAGCGCTTCGTGAAGCAGATTCTGATGTGCTTGAAGGTGCAGACATGCTGATGGTGAAGCCTGCTCTTGCTTATCTTGACGTTGTGCGTCAGTTGAAGGAGCATTTTGATCTGCCAGTGGTAGCGTATAATGTGAGCGGAGAATATTCGATGGTCAAAGCAGCAGCAGGTAACGGCTGGATTGATGAGCGCGGAGTTGTGCTGGAGACTCTTACAGGCATGAAGCGAGCGGGTGCTGATCTGATCATTACTTATCATGCGAAGGATGCTTCGCGTTGGCTGAAAGGGGAGCATTAAGATCATGAGTGAGCAACCACGTCAAAGACAGGACGAGAAGTCCAGGGCAGCTTTTGCAAGAGCGAAGCAGGTTCTTCCGGGCGGCGTTAACAGCCCTGTTCGTGCTTTCAAATCAGTAGGGTTAAATCCTGTGTATATGGAACGCGGCCAAGGCAGCCGAGTATATGATATTGATGGGAACAGCTACATTGATTATGTTGCTTCCTGGGGACCGCTCATTATGGGGCATGCACATCCGGAAGTGGTTGAAGCGATTATACGAACTGCTGAGAAAGGCACCAGCTTTGGTGCCCCTACGGAATTAGAGACGTTAATGGCAGAGCTTGTCGTTGAACGCGTTCCTTCTGTAGATGTTGTGCGGATGGTTAATTCAGGAACAGAGGCAACGATGAGCGCTCTGCGTCTTGCGCGCGGCTATACGAAGCGGAGCAAGATTTTGAAGTTCGAAGGCTCCTATCATGGTCATGCGGATAGCCTGCTGATCAAAGCCGGTTCAGGCGTAGCTACGTTAGGCTTGCCAGACAGTCCGGGCGTGCCGGAAGGCGTTGCTTCTCAGACAATTACAGTTCCATATAACGATATAGAATCTGTGAAGCTGGCTTTTGAGAAATTCGGTGAGGAAATTGCTTGTGTAATCGTCGAGCCAATTGCTGGAAATATGGGCGTTGTTCCGCCGCTGCCGGGCTTTCTTGAAGGGCTTCGTCAAGTAACGGAGGCTTACGGTAGCATCCTTATTTTTGATGAGGTAATGACGGGCTTCCGGGTTAACTATCATTGTGCCCAAGGCTTGTACGGCGTAACACCTGACCTAACCTGCTTCGGAAAAGTAATCGGAGGCGGTCTGCCAGTCGGTGCGTATGGGGGCAAGCGTGAGCTTATGGAAATGATTGCGCCGAGCGGGCCGATCTACCAAGCTGGTACTTTGTCGGGTAATCCGCTGGCGATGGCAGCAGGCTACACCACTTTGAAATTGCTGACGCCAGAAACCTACGAGCTTCTGGAGCGCCAAGCGGTTCGATTGCAGCGTGGATTTGAGGCGAATGCCCAAAAACATGGGATTGCAAGCACGATTAATCGTGTCGGCTCCATGGTATGTCCATTCTTTACGGATACTTTTGTTATCAACTTCGAAACGGCGAAGACAGCAGATTTGGAGCGTTTCAAAGCTTACTTCTCCAACATGCTCGACCTTGGCATCAGCGTGGCACCGTCCCAATTCGAGGGCATGTTCGTGTCCGCGGTTCATACGAACGAGGACATTGATGCGACGATAGCTGCTCACGACACGGCATTAAGCCGATTGTAATTCGCAGCCTATAGTTATGATTACAGCAGGCGCTGCAAGGTAACGATTCCGATTACTGCAGCTCCTGCTCTTTTTTTGGAACGTATGCAAGCATTCAAGGAGGTGTTGTTACATGCCAATGTATCAGTATATACGTTCAGGCGAGTGGCTGGAGCTGGAAGTATCTCAAGTTCCTCTTGCCTCGACCGCAGCAACAAGCTCTGAACAGCAATTGGATTTCCCTCCGGCCGGCAGTCATCCGCATCTTGTGCGGCAATGGCTGCTGGCTCATTCTTTATTTCCTGCAAAATGGATTAATCGGTTGTTTTCTATAGGCGGTATTCAATGGGAAGGGGGGAAATTGCGGTTTTTGGCATTTCCCAAGGCTGATCCAGCAATAGATTCTCTTTATCAAAAAGCGAAGTCTTCAACACTGGCAGTTCTTCCGGCGGTTCTATATGAGGATGACTTTTGCATGATCCTTAATAAGCCGGCGGGAATGGCTGTACATGAATCCCACCCTGGACATAGAGGCACACTTGATGAAGCAGCAGCCTGCCATCTTCTGCAGCATGGCGATCCCCTCCCGGTTAGACATATTCATCGGCTTGACGACGATACGTCAGGTCCCGTGTTATTTGCGAAGAATGACTTGGCCCAGTGGAGACTAGATGAAGCGATGCGCAGCAAAGAGATCGAACGTTATTATGTTGCTGTTGTAGAAGGGCGTCTGTCGCAGCGGAAGGGTACAATTAATGCGCCCATTAGCAAGGATAGGCATCATTCCTCCCGCCGTAGGGCAGGAGGGAGCGGCGAGACGGCTATTACACATTACGAGACAGTAGAGACCTATCAGAATGCCTCTCTCGTACGCTTGCAGCTAGAGACAGGCAGAACGCATCAAATCAGAGTTCATATGAGCTACTTGGGCTACCCGCTCATCGGAGATCAGCTCTATGGCGGCAATGCTCGCCTGCTGTCTCATCAAGCGCTGCATGGTGAAAAATTAACTTTTGTCCATCCTTGGACGCAGGAGCTTACGGAAGTAATCGCTCCTCCGCCATTATGGCTGCCGGTTTTGCTGGACAAGCTTCGTTGCCGTACAAAATGATAGGCATGCTCCTCCCTGACTCGCCATATAGTTAATAGTGAATGTAACTTTAGACCAAGCATTCACAATTGGAAGGGAGGACAAAGCGTGACGGATCAAACGAAGGGCTTGCGCTTTGACGTGTATGAGCGCGTACATTTGCCAGATGAAGTTACCGCTATTGATGAGCTGGAAGAAATAGAGCTTGTTCCCCGCATTCAAGTCATCGAGCAGGGGGATCATGCTGTACTTAGAGGTCAATTGCTGTTAAGCGGGGTCTATAGGGGACAGAACAATGCAGCAGAGCTGCAGACGCTGGAGCATTGGATACCCGTGGAAATTACGCTACCGCTCAATCGGATTTCACGTCTGGACGATATTTCGGTGGAGATTGATAACTTTGACGTGGATCTGCTCTCATCGCGAACGCTCAACATTACGGGGGTATTATCTCTGCGTGGAATTCTGGTAGAGCCGTTGCCGGATACGGAAGAGGCATGGAGGGAAGAGCCAATTACTGTCGTGCATCAGCGGGAAAGCCTTGGCGATGAGGAAGGCGAGTCTAGTGCAGAGAACCAGTCTTTTAATACACATGAGAGTGAGTTTTATGCTGAACGGTTGGATGAAGAGGAGTTCTCGCTGATTGAGGAGGAACCGACTGAGGAAGAGGAAGCTGCGGTCACCATTTCTGCCTCACCTCGGGATGGAGGCTGGTCAGCCTCACAATGGTTCAATACGAATCAAGCAGAACAGGCACAGCCTGTCATTCAAGAAGGGCAAGCCCAAGAGAGCAACCTGCAAGCAGAGCGGGAAGTTACTTATGCCTCGCAGCAGGAAAGCGAAGATGGCTGGCTAACCTCGGTACAGAATTATGAAGAGCAGAATTCATCAGAAGCAGGAGCGCTTGCTTTGCAGGAAGCAGAGAATGACCGCGAGGAGAACTGGCAGTTTCATTCTTCTGAAGCGCAGCCTGCTCCGGAAGCTGAGAAGCCGGAATTGCGTATTGGCCTAGGCTCTAAGCAGCCCGAGGCAGATGCGGCGCAAGCACCTAATGTGGGACTGGTCACGTTGCTCCAGACGAGTAAGCGTGAGCAGGCAGCTAGGCATGCGGCCGAGCAAATAGCGGCAGAGCAAGCCGAACAATTGACGAAGGCATCATCCGGTGATGAGATCGAATGGAAGAATTTGTTCTTGGGCAAACGATCAGAGGATAATGAATTCCGCAAAATTCGTGTCTGTATCGTGCAAAAGGACGAGACGCTTGATGCCATAGCCGTTCGCTACAGCCTGAATCCACGTGAAATCCTGTTGTACAACAGTCTTAATGAAGCGACCGTTGAAGAAGGCCAATTGTTGTATATCCCATAATAAAAAACGATGGGCTGCCCAAAAGTAGAGAAATCTACTTAGGGGCAGTCCTGTTTTTATAGGCAGCAATGAGGCAAACTCACAAATGTATGAGACAAGGTATTCATCATCGCAGTGGGATGCTGGGGGAAGCGGCGGTGTATGAGGTGAACCTCACTCCTCAGGAGGCTAGGCTCATGAGGGATGAAGTTAGCCTCATAGAATGGTTATCATGCAGATGAGCCGGCAGTATAGATGAGGATAGCCGTACAGAAGAATGAGGTTATCGGTGCTTCGCAGTTGAATACGGTCACTAGTATCCTCCCGACCTGCAGTGTTGGCTTATTTCGACAGTAAAAGTTGACTTTCACTAGCTGGTTGGATAAGATATTGTATATCTGTGTTAATATCGACGTTGAAGGGGAAGGGTTCGCAGCCAAGCCGTCAGAGAGTGGAGCTGTTACGCTGAGAGGTTCCGCGGGAAGTTACTGCGATCGGTCACCCTGGAGTTGCTAGGATGAAGCGGGATGAGTCTCGTTATTTCTAGCCGGCCACAGCCGTTATCTGTTTGAGTGCCGTGCTTAAATTTTGCACGGAACAAAGGTGGTACCACGGAAGCTAACCTTTCGTCCTTTGCTATAAGGGCGATAGGTTTTTTTTTGTATTTAACAAGATGTTTTCGTACTAATTTTAGGAGGATGTAACCTATGTCTGAGAACCAATCGACACCCGTAATGCCAACGACTTATGATCCAAAGGCTGCCGAGCAAAAGTGGTATGACTTTTGGACGAAGGGACAATTTTTCAAGGCGGGCAATCGCCCTGATGCCCCCACTTATACGATCGTTATTCCTCCTCCTAACGTAACGGGAATGCTACATATCGGGCATGCGCTTGATTTTACGCTGCAGGATATTCTCGTTCGTGCCAAGCGGATGCAAGGCTTTGATACGCTTTGGCTGCCGGGAACGGACCATGCAGGAATCGCTACACAGACCAAGGTTGAGCAGAAGCTGCGCGAGCAGGGAGTTTCTCGATATGATCTGGGCAGAGAAGCATTCCTCGAGAAGGTATGGGAATGGAAGGATCAATATGCAGATACAATTCGTGACCAATGGGCCAAAATGGGCTTGTCGCTCGATTACTCTCGCGAGCGCTTTACACTAGATGAAGGATTGTCTCAATCCGTACGTGAAGTATTCGTACGTTTATATGAGAAGGGGCTAATCTATCGCGGTAAAAAAATCATTAACTGGGACCCGGTTGCCCGTACTGCGTTATCTGATATTGAAGTAGAACATAAAGAAATAAACGGTCATTTGTACCATTTGCAATATACATTGAAGGACGGCAGCGGTTCTATAACGGTAGCTACTACTCGTCCAGAGACGATGCTGGGCGATTCAGCTGTAGCCGTGCATCCCGAGGATGAGAGATACAAGCACCTTATTGGGCAAATGATCGTTCTGCCGGTTGTAGGTCGCGAAATCCCTATTATAGCGGATGATTATGTAGATAAGGAATTCGGTTCGGGAGCGGTGAAAATTACGCCTGCACATGATCCGAATGACTTTGAGATGGGACTTCGTCACGATTTGCCGCAAATCATCGTTATGGATGAGACGGGAACGATGAATGACCAAGCGGGGCCTTATGAAGGTCTTGATCGTGCAGAGTGCCGGAAGCGTCTTGTGAAGGATCTCCAAGAGCAAGGCGTATGCATTCGGATTGAAGATCATGTTCATCAGGTAGGGCACAGCGAGCGCAGTGGAGCGGTTGTTGAGCCTTACTTGTCGACGCAATGGTTCGTAGCGATGAAGCCATTGGCGGAGAGAGCTATCGAAGCGCAGAAATCAGGCAATGGCGTTCAATTCGTGCCGGACCGTTTCGAGAAAATTTATTTGCATTGGATTGAGAATGTCCGCGATTGGTGTATTTCTCGTCAGCTCTGGTGGGGCCATCGCATTCCAGCTTGGTACTGCGAAGCTTGCGGAGAGATGCATGTAGCACGTGAAGATATTCAGGCATGTCCAGCTTGCGGAAGCACTTCCTTGTCTCAAGATAATGATGTGCTTGATACTTGGTTCAGCTCGGCACTATGGCCATTCTCTACGCTCGGTTGGCCGGAGGAGACAGAAGACTTCAAACGCTTCTATCCCACTGCGGTACTCGTAACGGGCTACGATATCATTTATTTCTGGGTAGCTCGCATGATCTTTACGGCACTGGAATTTACAGATCAAAAGCCATTCAAGGATGTATTGATCCATGGTCTCGTGCGTGATTCTGAGGGCCGCAAAATGTCCAAATCCCTTGGCAATGGCGTTGACCCGCTTGAAGTGATTGAAAAGTATGGCGCAGATGCAATGCGCTATATGATCTCGACAGGCAGTACGCCAGGTCAGGATCTTCGTTTCCGTTGGGAAAAGGTCGAGCAGGCACGCAACTTTGCGAATAAGATTTGGAATGCATCCCGCTTTGCCCTGATGAACCTAGAGGGCTTTGAGGCATCTGATATCGACATCAAAGGGGATCTGGGCACAGCAGATCGCTGGATTCTCCATCGCCTGAACGAAACGGTTCGCGATGTGACTCGTTTAATTGACGGCTATGAATTCGGAGAAACAGGCCGAGTGCTCTACAATTTCATATGGGATGATCTCTGTGACTGGTATATTGAATTTGCGAAGCTGAATTTGTACGGCAGCGACGAGCAGGCCAAACGCGCAACGCAATCCGTGCTTGCCTATGTGCTGGATCGTACGCAGCGCCTAATTCATCCGTTCATGCCATATATCAGTGAAGAAATATGGCAGCATCTTCCGCATGAGGGTGATACGATTACTTTGGCTGCATGGCCAGTATACGACGAGTCGCTTGAAGCACAAGATGCGGTGAAGGAAATGGAACTGCTGATGGAGATCATTCGTTCGGTTCGTAATGTACGAGCGGAAGTGAATGTGCCGATGAGCAAAAAAATCGAGCTGTTGGTTAAGCCGTCCGGCGAATGGGAAGCGATGATTCTTACTCGTAATGAAGAGTTTATTAGACGCTTCTGTGGTACATCCAAGCTTGAGACAGGCGTTCAGCTTAGTGCGCCGGACAAGGCAATGACAGCGATCGTTACTGGAGCGGAGCTTTATTTGCCGCTTGCAGGACTGCTGGATATTACACAAGAAATCGCTCGTCTGGAAAAAGAGCTTGCTACTCTGAATGCTGAAGTAGAGCGGGTAGAGAAGAAGCTGGGCAATGAAGGCTTCGTCGCGAAGGCTCCTGCTAAGGTTATTGAAGAAGAGCGGGCTAAGATGAATGATTATGCAGATAAACGTGACAAGGTATTAGCTAGAATCGCGGAATTGCGCGGATAACGTTCACATGGAAGAAGGACTAGGGAAATGAATGCTAACGGAATTGAGCAGGAACGAAGCAATGAGCTTCGTTCCTACACTGAGGCAGTTGATTGGATCAATGGGCTGATTCCATTCGGTATCCGTCCAGGCTTGGAACGTATTGAGAAGCTGCTTGATCTGCTAAAAAACCCGCACAGAAGACTGAAATTTATTCATGTAGCCGGAACGAATGGCAAAGGCTCTACCTGTGCTTATTTAACCCAGGTATTGAATAAAGCAGGCTATGATGTAGGTACGTTTACTTCACCTTATATTACGAAGTTCACGAACCGATTCCAATATAATGGCGAGGATATAGAAGAAGAAACCCTGCTTCGACTCGCCAATGTGCTGAAGCCGGAGGTGGAGGCTATTGCCTCTACTGAACTTGGTTCACCGACTATGTTCGAAGTATCTACTGCATTGGCTATACTATACTATGCTACTGTTACGTATCCCGATTATGTAGTCTGGGAGACAGGGCTTGGCGGTCGTCTGGATGTTACGAATGTCGTAACACCTGTCATCTCTGTTATAACGAATGTAGGGCATGACCATATGGATCGTCTTGGTGATACATTAGCTGCTGTAGCTGCTGAGAAGGCTGGGATTATTAAGTCAGGCGTTCCTGTCGTAAGCGCAGTGACGCAGCCTGAGGTAATCGAAGTCATCAAGCAGACGGCAGCGGCTAAGAAAAGCACGCTCTATTTGCTGGGCGAGCAATTCTCGATCACGGAGCTGTCTACGCAGGAGGACGAACAGACTTTCCGCTTCGATGGTCTATTCCGTTCGATAGATCCGTTGTCGATTACGCTTAATGGCGCACATCAACGAATGAATGCAGCAGTCGCTGTCATGACGCTAGAAGTATTGCGTCAATATTATGCTCTTATCGTGGAGGATGATGTGCTGGTCGAGGGCCTTCGACAGGCAGCATGGCCTGGCAGGCTTGAAATGGTAGCCCGTTCCCCTCGTCTTCTGCTGGATGGAGCACATAACCCGGAGGGTGCAGAGACATTGGCAGCTGCACTTAAAACAACGTATAAGTACGATCGGTTGCATCTTATGATGGGGATGCTGGAGAATAAGAATCATCGGGATGTCCTCAAGCATATACTACCAATAGTGGATACACTTATTGTGACCGAGCCTGACTTCCGCAATAAATTGAAGGCTGAAGCATTTGCTGCTCTTATTCAGGATGAGACGCCAGAGGGGGCATCCTTCGAGCTCATTGTTGAACCAGATTGGCAAGCAGCTCTTCATAAATTACAGCAAATTACCGGGGAAACAGACCTTGGGGTTGTGACTGGAACGCTTTATTTAATAGCTGACGTTCGCTCCCGCATATTGTACAACTCGGATTCTGAAAAAGGTTGGTGAGCCGTCTTTGAACACAGCAGAGCACGTTCATTTTATTGGAATTGGCGGTTACGGGATGAGTGCCATAGCCCGCGTCATGCTGGAAATGGGATATAGAGTAACCGGCTCGGATGTAGCGCGCCAGGAACTAACAGAGAAGCTCGCAGCTAATGGAGCTGAGATTTTTATCGGGCATGAAGCAGACCATGTGAAGGGTGCCGATCTTGTTGTTTATTCGACAGCTCTGTCACAGGACAATGTGGAGCGCAAGGCGGCTGAAGCCCTTAATATTCCTGTGCTTCATCGTGCCCAAATGCTGGCCAGATTAATGAATGCCGGCAAAGGCGTCGCAGTAGCGGGAGCGCATGGCAAAACGACGACCTCTTCGATGATCGCTCTAGTCATGGAAAATTGCGATGCAGATCCAACCTATATTATTGGTGGAGAAATCGTTAATGTCGGGACGAATGCGAAGGCGGGTAAAGGGGAGTATGTCGTAGCAGAAGCTGATGAGAGCGACGGTTCTTTCTTGCAATATCATCCGAGTATTGCGATTGTTACGAATATCGAGCCGGATCATCTGGAGAACTATGATGGAGATTTCGGCAAGCTGAAGGCGGCTTACGTTACCTTCTTGTCACAGGTGAAGCAGGATGGCAAAGCGATCGTATGTATCGATGACGAGACGATTGCCGAGCTTGTGCCGCAGATGGATAGTGATACGATCGCGAAGCTCATTACTTATGGTATCGATCAAGACGCTGAGTACCAGGCTGATGAAATTACACTCGGTGATCGCAAGGTATCCTTCGTTATGAAGCATAACGGTGTGCCGCTAGGTACAGTGCGACTGTCCGTTCCCGGCAAGCATAATGTATATAACGCGATGGCGACTATTATTACTTGTCTGGAAGCGGGCTTGTCCTTCGAGCAAGTCTCTGAGGCGATTCATGGGTTCATCGGGGCGAAGCGCAGATTCCAAGTGCTTGGCGAGGTGAATGATATTCTTGTTATTGATGACTACGCTCATCATCCGACGGAGATTCAAGCTACGATTAGTGCAGCTAAGGCCACAGGCAAACGTATTATAGCCGTGTTCCAGCCGCAGCGCTATACGCGTACCTTTTTCCTGCTCGAGCAATTCAGCCGTGCTTTTTCAGAAGCGGATGAGGTTATTATAACAGACATCTATTCACCAGCAGGCGAGCAGCAGATCGAGGGAGTGCATTCACGCAGGCTAGTAGAGATGATTCAGACCAATAGTAATTCGAATACCTTCTATATCCCGAACAAAGAAGAGGTGCTGGAGCATCTGAAAGCTAAGGTTGTTCCTGGTGATCTCGTTATTACGATGGGAGCAGGGGATATTTGGAAAGTGGCCGATGGGCTCGCTAAAACGTTAAAAGCACAAAACTAATAGCGACGGTACAGCCGCTATCAGTTAAATTAAAAACGAGAAGGAGCAGATATTAGTTCTGTTCCTTTTCGTTTTTTTTAATTCGCATACTGTTTTTCTCAACGAATAATGGGGGAAAAAACAGCATGCGAATTGTTACTGTTGCTAACTAATGCTAAGCCGCGAGGTAAGGAGCGTTCTAGGAATCCTTACTTGGAGTCGCGTAACTGGTTTTCTGCAGTCTTTTTTTGTTTTGCAGATTTGAAAATGTGGAATCGGGCATGTGAAAAAAGGGGGGAGCTACAAAGCCTCATAATTCAGTGAGCCCAGCCTCATTCCTACGACTATCTTAGATAGCATTCCAAGCATTCTATGAGTCCAGCCTCATAGCTCGAGAACCTAGCCTCCTGAGGAATGAGGTTAGCCTCATACATTCCAACTTCGCGAGCCAATCTCCATAATTATAGGTGTGTAGCCTCACATATATGTGATCTTGCTTCATAGCAGCGAACCATTCTCTTAGCTTGAACTCCTCTTAGCCCGATGCTCATTCCTCACTGTAAGCAGCAGCGACAAACTTCCTAATTGCTGATCAACTAGGATTGGCGACAATTCACATAAGAGAAAAAAGCTCTTTTCAATTCCTTTAGAAAATTTAATGAAGAGCTAGCAGGAACCCGATAATTTGAGATCAACTATTCTGCAGTCCCTTTCGTTTGCAGTTACTTCAAATGTTTCCTGTCTATCGGGCTCATAAATCTCTTAATTGTCTCATAGAGTAGTAGTAGATGAATGGGACAAGGAGAGAAGGCTATGAATTCAAAAAACAGGATTACGTATCGTTTTGACCGCAATGGACAGACCGTTCAGGAGCACAATTCTGCGGATGAAAAGCTTCAAATATCAGAGAGGCAGCCTAAGCAGCCTAATCCATCCCGCAAATCTAGTGAAACTGCTGATCAGCTTCCCCAGTCTAATGTGGTGCCGTTATATCCTGGGCATAAGAATCAATATACAGTAAGTGAATTCAGTCCATGGAACAGTCCGTTCCAGGAGGATGTAGGGGCGCTAGAGCAGCTTATACGTGACACCGAGGAGAAGCCGGAGAGAATGGAAACGGCATTTGCCGAAAAAAAGTCATCCTTTATTCCGCCGAAGCAGATTGCTCCTGTTATAGAAGATCAGCCTGGGCCGTTGTACGAGCAGCCTGAGGATGACATTATTTCACCTACTATGGCCCAGCATCGGATTATACCAGTCAAACCATACACTGTTCCTCCTTCATGGTTAAAAGTATTTCTGTCGGTGGCCGGTGCGCTTGCTACGGGGGCTGTATTCGGCTATGTATTGCTTACTTTATTCACAGGATCAACGATGAAGCTGGATAATAGGACGATAGAAGTTGGGGCAACGGCTCAAACGGGTAATAATAAGGATGAGGGTGCGATAGCTGAGAAGCCAGGAGCAGCAGCGGGAGAGGCGGCTGGCAAAGATCCTGACCAGCTGGCAACAGCGGGGCCCGTAGTAAGCCTCTCCGTACAGAGTCAAACTTACCATATGCTTCAATATGGCGTATTTAGCAATGCAGAAGGAAGAGATGCGGCGATTGCTGAGCTTAATGATAAAGGGCTGGCTGCTGCCGGCCTGACGATGGCGGAGGATTATCGCGTATATGCGGGGATGGCCGGAGATCGCAGCCGGGCGGTTGCCCTTAGCAAGATGCTGCCAGATGTATTGCTGTATGTGAAGCAAATTAATGTAGAGGCTCCTAAGAAGATACCGTTTGGAGGAAAGGCTTCTGTAGCTGAGAGCTTCTTCAACCAGACGAATGAGCTGATTGACATGCTTGATGAATTAACACTGACACAGCTGGAGCAGCCTAGCTTATCTCCTCTAGGTGGCGCAGCTGCGGGTAGCTGGAAGCAAAAGCATCAAAAATGGACAGTTAATGTAAAAAGTATGCAGGATGGCATGGAGAATGAAGCCGGAAAAGCCTTTCTCATAAAATTAATCCAGTCGATGAATACGGCTGCGAAATCGTTAACAGAATACGATAAAAAGCCGTCAGAATCTCATTTGTGGGCTGTTCAGAGCGCATTGATGGAATCTATCCTGACGCAAAAAGAATGGTTTGAGTCGATCAGCACGTTGTAAACGAAAACGATCCTAAGTATAATAGATACAGGTGTCAATAAATGGCGAGAGGCGTTGAATAATGAAGAAAAACGGCTGGATTTTATTGCTTTTTCTCGTATTGGGCTTATTGGCTGGTGCACTTGTTGCACGGTGGCTAGAGCCGATTACCGGAATCTCCTTCCTGACCAAAACGATTCAAGCGTCCTGGTCTCCCGCCATTGATCTTTATGCACTCTCTTTCGATATGACAGTGAACGTTAATATCAGCTTATTCAGCATTATTGGAGCAGTACTTGCAATCTGGTTATATCGTAAAGTATAGGTCGCGCGTCATAGCGGGCGAGGAAACGAAGGAGACGAAACGTCCGTTGGGAAACTATGATTCTATAACCACTAATACACAACCGATTAGCCAGCTGGTGCTGGCATCATCGTCACCGCGCCGGAAGGAACTGGTTGCATCGCTCGGCCTCTCCTTGCCGGTTTATATTTTGTCCTCCGATGTGGATGAGACGGTTCCAGATAACTGGTCCCCGTCTCATATTGTTGAGCAGCTGAGCTTGCGCAAAGCGAATGCTACTATCGCTATGCTGAAGGAGCAGGAGGCACAAGCTTCTCTTGTGATTGCTGCAGATACAATCGTTGTCGTCGACGGACAAGTATTAGGCAAGCCTATGGATCGAGCCGATGCATTCAAGATGGTAAGGAGCTTGCAGGGGAGAGCACATGAGGTTTATACAGGTGTTGCTTGCGTGCAGGCTGAGAACGGCAAGGCTGTTGTTGCACATCGGAAAACAATCGTCCATATGAAGCCTCTTACGGATGAGCAGATCGAGCGTTATATTGCAACTGGTGAGTCGGACGACAAAGCAGGGGCGTATGGCATTCAAGGCTATGGTGCTATTCTTGTTGAACGCATTGAAGGCTGTTATTTCAATGTCGTTGGACTGCCGCTGTCTTTATTAGCTGATATGTTGGCAGACTATCATATTCATGTTTTTTGATCCCTATGGATGAAATAGCGTCATGAAATACACAATAGTTGGAAATAACACATACAGCTGTATCTAATAAGAATGTAAAAGGCAGGGATAGACATGGAGACGCAAGGCAACGCATTGCGTAATGTCCCCCAAGAAGAACGACCAAGAGAACGCATGCTGCAATATGGGGCCGAAGCGCTTAGCCACACGGAACTGCTTGCTATTCTGCTGCGTACGGGTACGAAGCAGGAATCCGCAGTGCATTTAGCTGGTAAAATTTTGAAGAAGTGCGGCAGCCTTCGCAATCTATTAGATATGAGCATGGACGAGTTAACCTCGATCAGAGGGATAGGCGAGGCCAAAGCGATTCAGCTGCGTGCTGGGATTGAGCTTGGACGAAGAATTACACGTAGTAGATTAGGCGATATTGTAACCGTCAGAAGACCTCAAGATGCCGCTGATTATGTAATGGATGAGCTTCAGCACTTGAAAAAGGAACATTTTGTCTGCCTGTTTCTGAATACGAAGAACCATATTATTGCCCGGGAAACATTGTCTGTGGGAACGCTGAGCGCTTCCCTTGTTCATCCGCGTGAAGTTTTTCGTGCCGCAATGAAATGCAGCAGTGCTTCTCTGATTTGCGCACATAATCATCCTAGTGGAGATCCGACCCCAAGCCCAGAAGATATTTCCTTAACGAAGCGTTTAGTCGAAGCGGGAGAGCTAATAGGCATCGAGGTGCTCGATCATGTCATTATCGGGGATGGAAGGTTTATCAGTTTGAAGGAACATGGCTACATGTAATATAATAAAAGGGATTGTCGCATTTAGAAGGGAGCATTAACATGTTTGGTAGTTTCTCGAAAGATTTAGGAATTGATTTGGGCACTGCGAATACGCTTGTATTCGTCAAAGGAAAAGGAATTGTAGTGAGGGAACCATCGGTGGTAGCCCTTCGTACGGATACAAAAACAATTGAAGCAGTCGGCGAGCAAGCCAAAAAAATGATCGGCAGAACACCAGGCAATATTCGTGCTATCCGTCCAATGAAGGATGGGGTTATTGCTGATTTCGAAACGACTGCTACGATGATTAAATATTTCATACGCTCTGCACAAAAGCAAAAATCGTTATTCCCACGCCATCCAAATGTGATGATTTGCGTTCCTTCTGGTATTACGGCAGTTGAAAAGCGTGCTGTTGAGGATGCGGCGAAGCAAGCAGGCGCACGCGAAGCTTATACGATAGAGGAGCCTTTTGCAGCTGCAATCGGAGCGGATCTGCCTGTATGGGAGCCAACAGGCAGCATGGTTGTTGATATTGGCGGCGGTACGACAGAGGTAGCCGTTATTTCGCTTGGAGGAATCGTAACCAGTCGTTCGATTCGCGTAGCTGGAGACGAGATGGATGAAGCGATTATTCAATATATCAAACGCTTCTATAACTTAATGATTGGTGAAAGAACCTCTGAGCAGCTTAAGATGGAGATCGGTACTGCACTTCCACTCGATGTTTCTGAATCGATTGAGATTCGAGGTCGTGATCTGGTAACCGGCTTACCCAAAACATTGCCGATTACTTCAGAAGAAATTACAGAAGCTTTGACGGATACGGTTAATTCCATTGTCGAGGCTGTCAAAGTAACATTGGAGAAATGTCCGCCAGAGCTGTCTGCAGACATCATGGACCGCGGCATTGTATTGACAGGGGGCGGAGCTCTGCTTCGTAATCTGGACAAGCTGCTCGCTCGTGAGACAGGTATGCCTGTTATCGTGGCGGATAATCCGCTTGATTGCGTAGCAATTGGCACTGGACGTTCCCTCGATAATATTCATCTATTCAAAAGCAGAGGCGGCTCACGCTCAAAACGATAATTTATTCCGGGGCGCATATGGAATTGAAACAGGTAGGTGATTGAACTGTTTAAGCTGTTCAGAAACAAACGAATGTTTACTCTTATGATTGCGTTTATACTGTTCATTGCGGTCATTGGCTTCTCGCTTAGCGACCGCAAGGAATTATCATGGCCCGAGAAATTTCTAGGCGATACTGTCGGATACGTGCAGCAATGGTTTTACAAGCCCGCTGGCTTAATAGCGGGCTTCTTTGAGGATATTGGAAACATGCGTACACTTCATGAAGAGAATGAGCAACTGCGTCTGACAGCTGCAGCTTACGCGCGTGACAAGATCAACTATAACTACTTGCAGGCAGAGAACAAACAGCTGAAAGAGTTTTTGCATTTCACAGAGAGCCAAATGAAGCTCAATGACTATAAGTATATTGTTGCCCAGGTGGTAGCGGTGAACAATGATGCTTACAGCCGTACGATGGTCATCAATCTGGGCTCCAAGAATGGGATCAAGCCCAAAATGGCCGTCATTACGCCAGATGGTCTCGTGGGCATAGTTAGCGAAGTTAGGCCGTTAACATCTACAGTTATACCGCTGACTGCTCTTGATGAGAATACGTCTAATTCTATTGCAGCGACCGTTGTGGGAAGAGAGAATGAATCCTTCGGCATTATAAGCAGTTATAACCAAGAGACGGACAGGCTTATTATGACTAGAATAGACGAGAATGATAAAATGACAAATTATGATACTGTCATTACATCCGGTCGAGGCAATGTCTATCCACGCGGGCTCGTCATTGGTACAATTGATAGCAGGCAGGTTGGTGATTATGGTCTGACTCATACCGCTTCGATTCAGCTTGCAGCGAAGTTTAATCATCTGACGGAGGTTATGGTCGTTCAGGTGCCGGAAACGGAGGGCGAGGAGCAATGAATGGAGTAGGCATGAACCGCATCGTTCTGATCATGCTGCTTCTGTTTCTAGTAGAAGGAACGATTGTTCCCTGGTTAATTCCAGCTTCTTTAGGCGGGCGAATCATTCCTCACTTCACCTTCGTGTTTATTATTTATGCGGCGCTTTACAGCGGGCGGCATAAAGCGATGATTCTTGGCGTTTGCTTCGGCTTTTTGCAAGACGTCATTTTTTTCGGACATCTATTAGGTGTAAATGCCTTTATTATGGGACTTATCGGATATTTTGCGGGGCTATTGCTGGAGCGTCGACGGAGCACGCTGCTAACAGCGTTGTCTGTTATCGGACTAGGCTGTCTTGTCTATGACTCAACGGTTTATTTTATTTATATGGTATTTCGTATTACGAATGAATCGTATGCTTGGGCTCTGCTGGATCACATATTACCGAGCCTGTTTCTGCAATTGGCATTCGCGCTTGCGATCTATATCCCGGCAAGGCGTCTCTATGAGAATCAAGCGAAGCTGAGTCCGGAGCAGGAAGAGCAATAATTTGGCGGAGAAAGCAGGAATTCAGACGTGATGAAAAGAATGCATTACGTTGGGGAGGAACTGACGTGACCGAAAAACAGCATATTATGATTAAAGGCGTTAAGGAAGGTCTCGTGTTCCTTCTCGATGATCAGTGCGAGTTCGCTTTACTAATGGATGAACTGCAATATAAGCTTGAGAAGACACATCAGCAGCTTTTGACGGGACCTCTTGTTCACGTGCATGTGAAGCTAGGAGAGCGTCAGCTTGATGATGATGATAAAGAGCGGATTCGAGCGCTTATCCGCTCGCAAGGCAATCTTATGGTACAGTCGGTTGAATCGGAGCCGCTGTTAAGGGAACAATCGAGTCCATTGCCTTCGGGGCCTTTAGTTATAACGGGAATCATTCGTTCAGGTCAAACAGTGGAGCATGAAGGTGATCTGCTGCTGGCAGGCGATGTGAATCCTGGCGGTACCATTAGGTGCAGCGGTGATATTTATGTGATGGGCGCCCTTCGTGGTGTTGCTCATGCAGGCGTGAATGGAAGAACGGACGTTATTATTGCAGCGTCTCTTATGCGTCCTACGCAGCTTCGAATTGCGGAAGTGATCAGTCGTCCTCCTGAGGAATGGATGTCGGGCGATGCCGCAATGGAATTCGCATTTTTGAATGAGGGAAGCATGCAGATTGATAAGATGACACAATTATACCGTTTGCGTAATAATCCGATAAAGTGAAAGAGGTGTGACTTATGGGAGAAGCGATCGTTGTGACATCAGGCAAAGGCGGGGTCGGTAAAACGACTTCGTCAGCCAATGTGGGTACGGCACTTGCTTTGTTAGGGAAAAAGGTATGCATGGTAGACACCGATATCGGACTTCGTAATTTGGATGTTGTCATGGGGCTTGAGAATCGAATCATCTATGATTTGGTTGATGTGGCAGAAGGACGCTGCCGCTTGAATCAAGCATTGATCAAGGATAAGCGCTTTGATGAGCTGTATATGCTTCCAGCAGCGCAAACGAAGGATAAGAATGACGTATCCCCTGAGCAGATTCGTGACATGGTGCTGGAGCTGAAGAAGGATTTTGACTATGTAATTATTGACTGCCCTGCCGGAATTGAGCAAGGGTTCCGCAATGCCATTGCAGGTGCAGATCGTGCAATTGTTGTGACGACACCTGAGAATGCCGCTGTGCGCGATGCAGATCGTGTCATTGGCCTTCTTGAAAAGGAAGGCATCGCAGCCAAAATTATTATTAATCGGATTCGCCAGAATATGGTCAAAACAGGAGAAATGCTTGATATTGATGAGATTTGTCAAGTTTTGGCGGTCGACTTGCTCGGAATTGTGCCGGATGATGAGAAGGTGATCAAAGCAGCCAATGCCGGAGAACCGACCGTAATGGACCCGTCTTCAAGAGCTGCTATCGCCTATCGCAATATCGCTCGCCGTATTCTAGGCGATATGGTTCCACTGATGCTATTGGATGAGAAGGCAGGCGCCTTCAAACGGTTCCGCAAGTTCCTCGGAATAGGATGATTGCCTCGTGCTTAACAAACTGAAAAAAATCGACTGGGGCATTCTTGCCATTCTAGTCTGTATGATGTTCATTAGTATTATTCTGATCAAAAGCGCTACGCATGGCAACAGCCTCTATGATAAGTATGATATCAAAACATTAGTGTTCTATCTTGCCGGATTCGCAGTTGCCATTACGATTACGGTATTCGATTACCGTATTCTGCTCAAGTTCTGGTATGTGTTGTATGGGATAGGGGTCGCCCTCTTGATTGCTGTCTATTTTTTTGGTGTCGAGATCAACGGCGCACAGGGCTGGTTCAAGATTGGCGGTCTATTGTTTCAACCAGCCGAGATGGCTAAGATTACAATTATTATAGGGATTGCTTATATGATGGGCAGAAGACAAGGGGACAAGCTCACCTTCACGCAGGATCTTCTTCCGATAGCTGCCTTCGCGGCGCTTCCATTCGCGCTCGTATTCTTCCAGCCTGACCTTGGCAATGCGATCATTTATTTGGTCATTGTGCTTGGCATGCTGTGGATCGGCAATGTTAAGTATATACATGTAGCGATAGGTCTGGCAGTAGTTATTGCAAGTATCCTGTTGTTCTTCTCGTTATTTAATACCTTTAATACGGAGATTAAAGATTATTTGAAAGAAAAGAACAAGATTCACTGGTACAGCCGGATTAATACGTTCGTTAATCCAGAGCAAGCATCAGCTAATGACAAGCATCAATCGGAGAATGCAAAGATTGCTATCGGTTCAGGCGGCTTAAATGGTGACGGGTATATGCAAGGCGATATGCTCAAAGGTAAATTCATCCCTTATCCGTATTCGGACTCTATCTTTGTCGTTGTAGGAGAGGAATTTGGGTTCCAGGGAGCAGCAGTTCTGCTATTGCTGTATTTCTTGCTCATTTATAGGATGATTATAATCGCCTTCAAGTGCTATGACATGCGTGCCTCATTTATCGTCGTAGGCATCGCATCGATGTATGTCTTTCAAATTTTCCAGAACATAGGGATGATGATCGGGCTTATGCCGATAACAGGCATAACGCTGCCCTTCATAAGCTATGGAGGTACATCATTATTGCTGAATATGGTATGTATCGGTATTTTGTTCAGTATTAAGGCCCACCAAGAGAAATACGAATTAGCCGATTAATCGGATAAACGTAGTAGAGAAGCGTCTGTTCCTCTTAAGAAGAGGACGGACGCTTCTTTGCTGTGCTTGTATTCTCTTTCGCATACTTATCTTCGTTGTTTCATAGTTATGTAGTACAAGTATTGCGAGAAATTGGAACAAGCGGAGGGATTGTGATGAACGTACGAGATGGGGTCCGCCAGCGGCGGCAGGAAAAGATAAAGAAGTTAATGGAGCAACCGGCTGCCCTTCATTCAAGTGCCATAAGAAAAGGGGAGCAAAGGCTGGTGCCTGCGAAGCCCATATTGGCAGATTTGGAATCGGACGAGCCTGATCCAGAGAAGCAATGGAAAACCAGTGCGAATCCGTGGGCAGGTTGGGATGCGATGGAGGAGCCCCGCAGCAATTGGCCATATAAAGAGGGGACAGGCCCTTCTTTCAGGAATGGCAATGGTGGACAGGGTGGGTTGTTCCAAAGGGAGCTGCTATGGAAAACAGCTGCTGCTGCGATTGTTTTTGCGCTGGTGTGGGGAATGTTCCAATATGAAACGGATTGGTCGCTGAAAGGGAGAGCAGTTGTGAAGAATGCATTGACCGACGAGATTGATTTTGCCGCTGCGGCAGCGTGGTACAAGCAGACGTTCGCAGGTGCTCCAAGCTTCATTCCGATATTCGGCAAAGAGGCCCAAGAAGCCGAATCTGTTAATGGCACAGTTCGCCTCCCTCTCGTAGCTCCGATAGCTGGAGGGCAGCTCGTCCGTACATTCGCAGAGCTGCTGGACGGAATCGAGCTGGCTGGCCCGTCTTCGGCAGCTGTATCAGCAGTAGAAACAGGCCGTGTACTATTGGTGACGGAGCCGACCGAGAAAGGAATAACGGTTGTCATTGAGCATGCCAACCAACGGTCAACCATCTATGGCTACCTCGGGAAAGCAGATGTAAAAGTGAATGAATGGGTTGAAGCGGGAGATTCGATAGGGAGACTTGAATCGGCCAACGGGAACGAGACGAGTATGTTTTATTTTGCTATGAAGCAAAATGACCGCTATGTTGATCCTGTAGGTGTGATACCGATTGATTAAATGGATGGGCATTCGGTGGTCTGTTCACCCGTTATTCGTGCTTGTTATGATCGGATCGGTGATTACGGGCTATTTCACCGAGCTTTTTATTTTATTTATTCTCGTCTTCGTTCATGAGATGGGCCATCTGCTGGTAGCTCGAAGCTTCGGCTGGCGAGTTCGTGAAGTAAGGCTGCTTCCTTTTGGAGGTGTGGTTGAGGTAGAAGAGGCCGGGAGTGTTCCCGCTGGAGAGGAAGCTCTGGTGGCAATTGCCGGACCTTTGCAGAATGTATGGATGGGCCTTGCTGCATGGGGCTGCGGCCAGCTTGGCTGGTGGAGCACGGAATGGGCGGAATACGTATGGCGAGCTAATATGATGATTGGCTTATTCAACCTGCTGCCTATCTATCCTCTGGATGGAGGGAAGCTGCTGCAGGCTATTTTCAGCTATCGGTTCAATTATTTCATGATGATAAAATGGACGGCCCGCATCAGTATAGCATTAAGTGTTTTGATGATTGCTTTCTCGTTATTTACAGCGTTGCGGGCGAACTCGGGAGTGCAATTAAATCTACTGCTGGTAGGAAGCTTTTTGCTGTTGACGAATTGTACCTTTTATAAAAATATACCTTATTTATTCGTGCGTTTTCTCATGCATCGGGATCGTGTCGCTGTAAGGCGAATTTCTCGTGGAGAGCTGGCGAGTCCTATTCTTGTTCATTACAAACAACCGATTAACAGTGTGGTAAGGCTGTTGTGGCGAGAACAATATCATCTCATCTACTTAATGGCGGAGAATGGATCGGTTGTGAAGATTGTGCCTGAGCAGCAGGTAGTAGACAAATATATAGCGGAGCGCAATCCCGGCAGAGCGATCATCGAGCTGTTTTATTAATTGGCGATTGCAAATGTGATTTCTTACGTGCTTTTTAATATGATAAAATAGATGAAAAGGGTATAGGCAGGTGATGTTCGAGGGTGAAGCAGATGGTGATGCATGGACATGGGGAAATGCTGCAAACAGCCGTGATGTTAAATGGCAGACTCATTGATTTTTTTGTGGAACGGTCGGAAAACAGCGGATTGGTCGGCAATGTGTATAAGGGTCGCATCGTGAATGTTCTGCCAGGCATGCAAGCCGCCTTTGTTGATATTGGTTTAAGCAAGAATGCTTTTTTATATATTGATGATCTGCTGCCTCCTCATTTGGACAAGCAGCCTGAGCATAAGCCCGTAATTGCCGAGCTCGTTAAGCCGGGACAAGAGCTGATCGTTCAGATCATGAAGGAGCCGTTCGGCGGTAAAGGCGCTCGAGTAACGACTCATTATACGCTCCCTGGGCGCTTCCTCGTCTATATGCCTGAAGCGGGATACGTGGGCGTATCTAAGAAAGTGGAGAGCGAGAGTGAAAGAACGAGGCTTCGAACCTGCGGTGAACAGCTGCGTATTGGTGAAGAAGGTGTTATCATGCGGACGGTAGCGGCAGGGGAAAGCTTGAATTCGCTTGAAGGAGATGTGAAGCAGCTTCGAGAGCAGTGGGACAAAGTTCGCAGGCAAGCAGAACGGGCAGAAGTGCCGTCAGAGCTGTATCGTGAGGCTGGTCTGCTGCGAAGAGTGATCAGAGATACATTGACTGCAGATATGGATGAAATATGGATTGATGATAAGGCCCGGTATGCGGAAGCCCATTCCCTCATTCTGGAGATGGCTCCTCAGCTTGCGGAACGCTTGAAGCTGTACAAAGGCTCCCTGTTTGATTCCTTTGGCTTGACGGAGCAAGTGAATGCTGCTCTCCAATCACGCATTCGATTGCCGAGCGGGGGAACACTGGTATGGGATGAGACCGAGGCATTGACCGTAATTGATGTAAATACGGGCAAATATACAGGTGGTACAGATCTGGAGGACACGGTGTTCAGGACGAATATGGAGGCGGCTGAGGAGATTGCCCATCTTCTAAAGATACGAGACGCCGGCGGCATCATCATTATTGATTTTATTGATATGGAGAATGAATCGAATCGCGATCAAGTGATGGCGAGGCTGGTTGAATCGGGTAAGCGTGATCGGACGAAGTGCACTATACTGGGTTGGACAAGATTAGGGCTTTTAGAGTTGACCCGTAAAAAGGCCAGAGGAAATGCTATTCAGCAATTGGCCGAGAGCTGCCCTTGTTGTAATGGAACGGGGAAAAAGCTTGCACTTCCTATCCATTCAAGTAAATCTTAGGTAGTGGTTGATCAATTGCTAGGTTTGTGATAGAATGTTCTAGTGTGTTCTGGGCCTACTCGTAGGATAGGACATGCAGATACCGCTCCAATCGGGTATAAGTGTAGAGCTTTTGAAGCAATACCACCTGGATTAGGCGAGTCTTCGACAATAAGGAGGTGCACCAACTATGTTCGCAATTATTGAAACTGGCGGAAAGCAATACAAAGTTCAGGAAGGCGATGTAATCTACATCGAGAAACTGGACGTTAACGCAGGCGAGAACGTGACGTTTGATCGTGTCTTGGCCGTAACTAAAGGTGACGGTCTTGTAACTGGAGCTCCAGTTGTATCCGGCGCTACTGTTTCTGGCAAAGTCGAGAAACAAGGCAAAGGCCAAAAGATCATCGTTTACAAATACAAAGCCAAAAAGAACTACCGTCGCAAGCAAGGTCATCGTCAACCGTACACGAAAGTAACGATTGAGAAGATCCAAGCGTAAGAGGAATTCTTATGATATCGGTAACATTCGTACGGAGAGCCGCTGACCGGCGTATTGTATCGTTCAAGGTCTCTGGACATGCGAACTATGCAAAGGCTGGCAAGGACATTGTCTGCGCTGGCGTATCGGCTATTACAGTCGGTACCGTCAATGCTGTTGAAGCACTAGCAAGCCTGAAGCTTCCGTATACGATGAAGGACGGCTGGTTATCTTCGGAAATTCCAGTGCAGCCCGATCAGGAGACGGATGATAAGGTGCAGCTTTTGCTGGAGTCGATGGCTGTTATGCTCGGCACTATTGCAACATCCTATCGTAAATATGTAACCATTCACGAACAACTTCTTTAATGAAGGAGGGAATCACCATGTTGAAACTGAATCTTCAGCTTTTCGCTTCCAAGAAAGGTGTAGGTTCCACAAAGAACGGACGGGACAGCCAATCGAAGCGCCTAGGCGCTAAACGTGCGGACGGTCAAGTCGTTTCTGCTGGTAGCATCTTGTTCCGCCAACGCGGCACGAAGATCCACCCAGGCACCAATGTGGGCATCGGTAAAGACGATACGCTCTTCGCTTTAGTTGAAGGCGTCGTTAAATTTGAACGTTGGGGACGCGATCGTAAGAAAGTCAGCGTCTACCCCGTTGATCTGGCTCCGGTAGCCGCAGCAGTAGAAGCCTAATAGCAACAAGTGCCCCGGCCCGATTGTGTGGCCGGGGCATTTTGTTTCTATTGGACCTTTCAGCTGACCGTGCATGCATGCTATACTAAGGCAAGTTAGGAAACGGAAACAAGTGGAAAGTGGGATCGGTCGAAATGGATCGCATTAGAACAGTGAAGCAGTCCGCAGCATTATCGGTGCTGTTGCCGTGTATTGCTATCCTCATCTGGCCTTCTTCCTTGTGGTTACTAGCGCTTTTTGTCGGTTGGTTGATGGGTGCTGCAGCAATATGGATTCGAGCAGAGCGCAGAGAGCATGAGCTGCGATTGGCTCGTATGATCCATAATTTGCAAGCGGCGGGAATAAAGACGATGAATCATCATCGCCATGATTGGATGAATGATCTCCAAGTTTTATACGGCTATATTCAGATGAAGAAGCCGGATAGAACGGTGGAATATGTGGAGAGAATAATTGAACGGATGACAGCGGAGAGCCAGATATCGAAGCTGGGAGTCCCGTCTCTTGTCAGCTATATTCAATCCTTTCGAACACTAACGAATTCTATGCTGCTGGATGTAAGGATGAAAGAGGATATTCATCTGAACGAGCTGCCGAATGAGGGCTCGGATGCAGCGGAGAACATAATAGGCCTAATTAATGCTTATCGCTTTGCGGTCAAGGCAGGCCATGGCGATCCATCCAAGCTTACGTTGGAGCTGTGGAAGGATGGCAGCATGCTTTTTCTGGCTATGTATTATGAAGGTGAGTTAAATGATGAACAGCAATTCGCAGGGAAAATAAAACAGCAGTTAGAAGGCGCGTCTTTGCAACCAGTCGATCTGGATCGTCCAGAGCAGAAAATTGTGCTAAAGGCGGAAATGCGCGCTTGAACGGGGGCACAACATGTTTGTCGATAAGGCGAAAATATTTGTAAAAGGCGGCAATGGCGGTAACGGGATCGTATCCTACCGTCGTGAGAAATATGTGCCGGAAGGCGGTCCAGCTGGCGGCGATGGCGGCAGAGGCGGAGATATTATTTTCCGTGTCGATGAAGGCTTGCGTACGTTGATGGATTTCCGCTATCAGAAGCATTTCAAAGGGCCTGCTGGTGAACGCGGCAAGGTAAAGAGCATGCACGGCGCAGGGGCGGATGATATGATCGTCCGTATTCCGCCAGGCACGGTCATTATTGATGATGATTCGCAGGAAATCATTGCTGACATGACTCGTCATGGTCAAGAAGTAGTTGTAGCACGCGGTGGGCGCGGTGGACGCGGCAACACTCGCTTCGCGACATTGAACAACCCGGCTCCGGATATTGCGGAGAATGGGGAAGAAGGCCAAGAGCGCTGGGTTATTCTTGAGCTGAAGGTGATGGCAGATGTAGGGCTCGTCGGCTTCCCTAGTGTGGGCAAGTCAACGCTGCTATCCGTTGTCTCAGGCGCGAAGCCGAAGATTGGTGCCTATCATTTTACAACGATAACTCCTAATCTTGGCGTTGTCGATGTAGGCGATGGAAGAAGCTTCGTTATGGCTGACTTGCCGGGATTGATTGAGGGAGCGCATGAGGGTGTTGGCCTTGGGCATGAATTCCTGCGCCACGTAGAGCGGACAAGGGTTATTGTCCATGTAATCGACATGGCAGGCTCAGAAGGACGGGATCCATTCGACGATTGGACGAAGATCAATGAAGAGCTCGTACTCTACAATGAGAAGCTGGTCACTCGTCCCCAAATTATTGCAGCCAATAAGATGGATATGCCGGAGGCGGCAGATAATCTGGAACGTTTCAAAGAGGATCTGAGACAAGCTCGCGGTGACCATGATTATTTGATTATGCCGATTTCTTCCTTAACGAAGCAAGGTATTCAGGAGCTGTTGTACAAAGCGGCAGATACGCTGGATTCCGTTCCAGAGGAGCTGGATATTGAGGATGTGAAGGACGTAGCGGAACGCAAAGTTTACACGTTCGAGAAGCGTCAGGATACAAGCTTCACTATTCGCAGAGAAGATGAGATCTATGTCGTTGAAGGAGCAAGCATTGAGAATTACCTCAAACGGATGAATATGAACTCGTATGACGCCATTATGCGCTTCGCACAAATTATGCGTAAGATGGGCGTCGATGATGCTCTCCGTAAAAAAGGGGCAAAGGATGGGGATACGGTGCAAATTGCCGACTTCACATTCGAATTTTTCGAGGGCAACGATTATATGAGATAAGGGCTGCAGCTTAACAGCCGAATAAGCTTGCGTTGAACGTAAGGGCGGAAGTATCTACGAAAGACGGCCATTGCCGTCTTTTTTGTTTTTCCATTTTACCTATTGCCGGGACTTCCATATTCACGTATAATGTCCATTATAGATGAACAATTGTCTTTCTAGGGAGGACGAATGGTGACGCAGCGTTATTATGTCGTTCGAGAGGATATGCTGCCGGAAGCAATTATTAAGACGATTCAAGTGAAAGAGATGCTTGGACGCGGTGAAGCAGCAACCGTACATGAGGCAGTAGAACGGGCTGGCTTGAGCCGAAGCGCTTTCTATAAGTACAAAGATGGTGTGTATGCGCTGCATGAGCTTGAACGGGAACGAATTGTGACGATATCCATGGATTTGGAGCATCGTTCCGGAGTTTTGTCTAAAGTGCTTAGTTTAGTAGCAGGATTAGAAGGAAATGTACTAACGATGAATCAGACGATACCACTTCAAGGCTTTGCCAACGTGGTTATCTCTGTAGACATATCGCAGCTGAATGAAGAGTTGTCTTCACTTATTGATTTGATACGCAGCCAAGTAGGCGTACGCAAAGCTTCAGTTATTGGACAAGGTTGAATAATGTTAATGGAGGGTACGAAAGATGAAGCCAATTAAGGTAGGTTTGCTCGGACTTGGTACAGTTGGTACTGGAGTCGTTCGCATTGTGGAAGGCCATCAAGAGGATTTGCAGAGTCAGGTAGGCTCACCGATCGTCATTGAGAAAATTCTTGTACAAAATAAAAGCAAGTCTCGCAGCATCTCAATTGATTCGTCTAAGCTAACAGAAGATCCTTGGGAAATTATTCATCACCCGGACATTGATGTTGTAGTCGAAGTTATGGGCGGCATTACACAGACCAAGGAGTATATTCTTGAGGCACTGTCTCGGGGCAAGCATGTCGTTACAGCCAACAAAGACTTAATGGCACTGCATGGTCAGGAAATTCTGGCTAAGGCACATGAGAATAGCTGTGATGTCTTGTACGAAGCAAGCGTTGCAGGCGGGATACCGATTATTCGTACATTAGTAGAAGGATTTTCTTCGGACCGTATTACGAAAATTATGGGGATCGTCAATGGGACGACGAACTATATATTGAGCAAGATGAGCCAAGAAGGCGCTTCTTATGATGATGTGCTTAAGGAAGCACAGGAGCTTGGCTATGCGGAATCAGATCCGACTTCTGATGTTGAGGGGCTTGATGCCGCTCGTAAAATGACTATTTTGGCTACGCTTGGCTTCCGTGCGAAGGTTGCACTTGAGGATGTATCTGTTCAGGGGATGTCCAAAGTAAGCCGCGAGGATATCTTGTATGCAAAACGTCTCGGCTATGAAGTGAAGCTGCTCGGAATTGCAGAGCGTCAAGACGATCAGTTCAGCATAAGCGTACAACCGACATTGGTGAAGCAATCACATCCAATCGCTTCTGTAAATGGCGTATATAATGCAGTATATGTATATGGCGAGGCTGTAGGGGAGACGATGTTCTATGGTCCAGGTGCAGGAGAATTGCCTACAGCAACTTCTATCGTAGCCGATCTTGTAGCCGTAGTGAAGAACCTCAAGCTTGGCGTCAATGGCAAGCAGGGCATTGTCACATACAAGGAGAAGAAGCTGAAGACAGATGAGCAAATTTCGTCCAAATACTTCCTTCTGCTTCATGTGGATGACCGTGCGGGTGTTCTTGCACAGATTACGCAAGTATTTGCTAACTTCGAAGTGAGCTTGGAATCCGTCTTGCAGCAGCCTAGCCCAAGCAACCCGGAAGCTGAGATCATCGTTATTACTCACGACGCTAACAAAGCAGCTATGAACAAAGTATTGGAGTCATTCGAATCATTGGATGTCGTTCGCAAGGTGAAGAGTGTTTATCGTGTTGAGGGGTAACGAAACCACAGATTATTTCGCATAATGAATAGACAATAGTGGCAGAAGAAGGAGCTCTACCAGCATGAACAATCTCCGTGTAATTGCAAAAGTGCCGGCTAGTACCGCGAATTTGGGTCCCGGCTTTGATACGCTTGGCATGGCGCTGTCTCTCTATGCTTGGATTGAGATGTCGGCGTCTGAAGAAACGTCATTCCACTTATACGGGGAGCAAATGCAAGATATTCCTACGGATAAGTCTAATCTGATCTATAAAGTGGCCCAAATGGTGTTCAAGGAAGCGGGAGTATCGCTTCCTGAACTCCAGATTTCGATGTACAGCGAGATTCCGCTAACACGCGGTCTTGGAAGCAGCGCATCGGCGATTGTCGGCGCATTGTTGGCTGCCAATGCATTGATCGGCAGTCCATTGACGGATAATAAGCTCTTTCAAATGGCGACTGCACTTGAGGGGCATCCCGACAATGTTGGGGCTTCTTTGTTCGGCGGTATAATTGTCTCTTCATGGGATGGCCAATATGCAGAGCATGTGCGTCTAGAGCCTCATAACCGATTAGAAACTTTGGTTGCTATCCCAGCCTTTCAGCTGTCTACAGAGAAGGCGCGTCATGCATTGCCTGCTCAAATCAGCATGGCAGATGCTGTATTTAATGTTGGATGCAGCTCGTTGCTTGTTGCGGCACTTGCTACCGGTCAGCTTGGAACGATCCGCAATGCTATGCGTGATCGGCTTCATCAGCCCTATCGCGCGCCACTGATTCCAGGCATGACGACAATTCTGGAGCAAGCCCCAGATTATGGGGCGCTCGGTGCCGCTCTTAGCGGCGCTGGCCCAACGCTGATCGCGTTTGTTGATTCGGAAAGTAAGAGCAAGCCGGAGCTTGAGCAGTTTCTTCTTGCTACGCTTGCGCAAGAAGGCATTGAAGCAGAGACGCTATGGCTCAAGCCTAGCTCTGCAGGTCCGCAGATTAAGGTGGAGAATGCAGCTAGTTCCGCGCTATCTTTTATGGAGCGCATTAAAGGAGAAGTTTAACGATGAATACTACCGTAGCCTTGTTGCCTGCTGGTTCGGTGTCCGATGAAGCAGCAAAGCAATTATTCGGCGGTCAACCGATGAATTGGGATCATCATCGCCTTATTGCTGATGTGTTCCTGTCTACAGTGAATGGTGTTGCCAACTATAGTGTTATCCCTATTGAGAATACGATTGAAGGCTCCGTAAGCCTTCATGTGGACTGGCTTGTACATGAGGTGAATTTGCCGATTCAGGCAGAATGGGTCTACCCCTCTATTCAGAACTTAATCGGCAAGCAAGCTGATTTGGTCGGAGAGAATGGGGAGATTGATTACAGTCGCATCAAGAAGGTCATCAGTCATCCAGTCGCAATAGCACAGTGTTTGCAGTTCTTGCGCACACATTTGCCGCATGCGGAAAGAGAGACGGTGGGCAGTACGTCTGAAGGGGTTCGTATCGTACGTGATAATCCAGGAGCAGGCTGGGTAGCTATCGGAACAACGACAGCTGCAAGCAATAACCAACTGGATATTATTAACCGTGGCATAACCGATCATGACAATAACTATACGCGTTTTTTACTCGTTGGCGACGAGCCATTTACTGCACGTCACTCCGATACGAGGAAGACGAGCATATTAATTACGCTGCCTGAGGATTATCCGGGTGCGCTTCATCAAGTACTCTCGGCGTTTGCATGGCGCAAAATCAACTTGTCCAAGATCGAATCGCGACCAACGAAGAAGAAGCTGGGCAATTATTATTTCTATATCGACATTGAGATGGCACTCGATACGGTACTGCTTCCGGCAGCTATCGCAGAAATTGAAGCTATAGGATGCCAAGTGCGGATTCTTGGAACTTATCCAAGCTTTACATTCGAGCAGCTCCAGAAATAAGCCTTAAATAGGGTAAAGCGGGATCAGCAACGTAAAAAGTTGCTGATCCCGCTATTTTTTTTATTCGAAAAAGGAGACACATGCCCATGTTCTGCATAGGATGTAATGATTGATAGCAGGCATATGTTGTGCCGCTATACTAAGCAGTGACAGGAGGTTTTCCGTAAGTGAAAATTCATGTAGTGAAGAAAGGCGATACATTGTATCATCTTGGTCAAAAACATAATGTATCGATTGAAGAAATTTTAAAGCTGAATCCGAATATTACCAACCCAGATGCTCTTACTGTCGGAATGAAGATTAAGGTGCCTTCCAGCTCGGGGGGCAGCGGAGGATCGGACATTATGCATCAACATCTAGTTAAACAAGGTGATACATTGTGGAAGCTGTCGAAGGCATGGGGCGTTCCTCTGGCCGATATGATTAAAGCGAATCCCCATCTTAAAAATCCCAATGTACTGCTTACAGGAGAAGTTGTTAATATTCCGAAGATGGGTCACTCTCACACAGAAATGCAAAGCGGGCATGGAGGCGGCAGTGGTACTGGTATTCATCCGCTGCATCCAATGTCGCTGATGCAAGGTGTGCAGGGCTTAGTCGGAAAAAAACCAACTGGACCGATTCAACAGGCGGTGCCACCTACTGGCAAGACTCCGACGGGACCTATCGTAGCCCCAACGGCTCCCGCAGTAAACAAGACGCCAACAGCGCCAATTGTGACGCCTAATCTGCCTGAGCCTGCTCCTAAGGCAGCGGCAGTTAAGCCACCGGCCAAAACGCTGCCAATTCAAAAGCCAGTAGAGAAAAAGATTGCCCCCAATCAAGCTGAATATAAGCCTAATGCTAATTTAAAGCCTAGTGCAAAGGCCAATGAGAAGAATGCTGTGAATTCAAATTTGCAGGCCAATATTCAGCCTAATATACAACCAAACCTCCAGCCTAATATTCAGCCTAACCAGAATGCCAATATTCAACCGCAGGCGAATATTCAGCCGCTTGCTAATGCCCAACCGAATATCCAGCCGCAGTTCATGCCAAGCACGGAGCTATTTAAGCAATACCCTATCCCAGCGATCCAAGCAGCTCAACAGCCTTCATATGGAGGCTATGGGCAAGGCTATGGCTATGGTTCGCCAGTTGTGTCCCCAATCAGCCAAGGCTATGGGGGATGGCAGCCAACGCCGTTCGGATCCAATGTCAGTCCATTGAGTGAAAACCATCATGAGCACATAATATGCCCTCCAGGGACGATGCCAATTTCTGAGGGATTGGGCTATGGTTATGGCTATGCGCCAAATAATCTGGCACCAACTTCGATTGCTCCTGAAATGCACGGTCACGGATACGGCTATGGTCATGAAGGCATTATGCCTCTTGAAATCGGTCCGAATGCGGTACTGCCAAGTTCATTTGGCCCGAATGCAGTATTTCCTGGCTCATTTGGTCCAAATAGCGTATCGCCTAGCTCGTTTGGCCCGAATGCAGAACTATCGAACTCATTTGGCCCGAATGCTGTGCAGCCTAACTCATTTGGTCCGAATGCAGTAATGCCAAACTCATTTGGTCCAAATGCCACCCTCCCTGAGGATATTGGTCCAAACGCCAATGCGTCCTTATTCGGCAACGCTAGCCCTAATACGATGTGGCCGCTTGGAACGGGAAATGAAATGTATAGTTATGGCTATGGTCCAAATCAGGTATCACCAGCGGGAGTTGGCCCTCAGGGCGGCTATGGATATAGCCACGAGGCATCTCCAGCATGGGGCTTCCCTCCATTTCCACCATATCCGGCATGGCCAGTTCAAGCGGCAGGTGCAGGAGCTGAGAAGCCTTGCGGCTGTGGGTGTAAGGGGAAGCGGCCCGAGGAAGAGGGGCAAGAGGAAGCTTTTACGGAGAATAGCAAGAGCAGCAAAGCAAATACACCGCGCAAAGGGGCAAAGAAAGCCGTTATTCGCAAGGTACCGGAGAGCATCAGCAAGCCTAAAAGAAAAAGCGGGCCGTGGATTAATCGTTAAGTCATGCTTGAATGCAGATAGGAAGGAAATGGTGGCGCAGGTGAATCCTGCCCACCATTTCTTGTGTTCGCAGAATAGGAGGGTGGTCATGAATAGGAATGGAAGATTATTGTTATACTAGCGACATTATGAAATGAAGGGGTCTCTACTATGATGGAGTTCAATCTATGGAAGCAGTTGAAAAAACGTCTTCGCCGCAGCCGTCGTCCATTATGGATGCTCGGGTCGTTTCTGTTAGGCATAACTGTACTTTTGACGATAGCAACAGCCCCGGTGAATGCGGCTAAACAAGATGGAGAGATGGATACAGAAGAGCGCAGTGTCATTCGGGTATTGGAAGAAAGAGAAGAGCCTCTAGCCGTTATGCTTCATCGTCAATATATATGTGGGGAAGATAAGGAGCTGCTGGGGGAAATGACCACTAGCAACATCATTCAAATGCTGGCTAATCATCCGGAATGGACGGCCATGCTGGCACCTGATGGGGAGACGGTTATGCTGCAGCAAAATATTGAGGATTTCTCGGATAATTGCCAGGGCAGCGCTTATATTGGCGTAGACAAAAACGGCAACTTGTCTTTATTTGATGGAGAGCCCAAAAAAGAAAAAGTAGTGCGGACTTTTTTTCAACTGGATGTGGAATATATGGAGAGCAGCTTGCCTCAGAATAAAGTGGACGAGCTGGCACATGGCATACCAATATCCGATATCGACGAATATAACAGCGTGTTGTCTACTTATAGTGATTATGCCATGCCGGATAACGAGAAAGTAATGAAGCCAACTTATTAGCGCAGCAATGAAGGACTGCCTCTTATCAGCACAATGATGAGGGCAGTTTTTTGCTGTACAAATCTTCGATTATTCGTTCACAATCCTCAAACGCGTGTTCTCATGGGGGCTATCTTTTGCTATAATGGACGGAGCGCTTTACGTATGGCTAGGCGCAGAGGAGTTGGCGAGTTGCGTATTCTAGGAATTGACCCGGGCATTGCGATCGCGGGTTTTGGATTTATTGATAAGAACGGACATAAGCTTACTCCCGTACAATACGGCTGCATACAGACGGCCGCGCATACCCCGCAGGAGGAGCGGTTAGTACAAATTTATGATTCTGCTGTTGCACTGATAGATAAGTACAAGCCAGATACGGTTGCGGTGGAGAAGCTGTTCTTTAATCGTAATGTAACGACAGCCTTTGCTGTTGGACAGGCTAGAGGCGTTATTATACTGGCTGCAGCACAGCGGGGCTTGCCTGTAGCTGAATATACGCCTCTCCAAGTGAAGCAAGCGGTAGTTGGCTACGGAAAAGCGGAGAAGCGGCAAGTACAGGAAATGGTGAGGATGTTCCTCAAGCTGTCGGTGGTGCCGAAGCCGGATGACGTTGCGGATGCATTAGCAGTAGCCATCTGTCATGCTCATTCTGCTGTATTAACGCAAAAGATAAATGAGGTGCTTCGATGATTGATTTTTTGCGGGGGCTCGTTTCCCAAGTCGAATCCGAATATGTCGTGTTAGACGTAAGGGATGTTGGCTACCGTGTATTTACACCGAATCCGTACGCATTCGCGAATAAAGAAGATGCCGTAATGGTCTACATACATTATCATGTACGCGAGGACGCTATTCTGCTCTATGGATTTGAATCTCGTGAAGAGCAGACGCTGTTCCGCAAGCTGCTTGAGGTGTCCGGCATTGGACCTAGAGTCGCGCTCGGCATATTAGCTGGGGGACGCCCGGATGCTGTCATCGCCGCGATTCAGCAGGAGAATCTGGTGTTTCTCACCAAGCTGCCCGGCATTGGCAAGAAGACCGCTCAACGGATGGTGCTGGACTTGAAGGACAAGCTTGCTGGTTTTTTCACGGAAGAGGGCTTATTCGCAGTTCAAGGATTAGCAGGAGATCAAGATGCAGGAAGCGCGGGCTCGCAGACCGCCGCCGAAACGGCATGGGAGGAAGCGCGCGAGGCACTTGCAGGCCTTGGATATACAGCAGCGGAGCTTGATAAGGCGTGGATTAGCTTGCAGCAGACCGTTAAGCCTGAAGAGACAGTTGATTCTTTAGTGAAGAAGGCGTTGCAGCAGCTGTTCAAAGGTTAATGGAAGGGACTGAGAGCCGATGGATGACCGAATAATATCCGCAAATTTGATGATGGAAGAGCAGGCTATGGAACTGAGCCTCCGTCCTCGTTATTTGGCTGAGTATATTGGACAGTCCAAAGCAAAAGAAAATTTACAGATATATATTGATGCGGCGAAGATGCGCAAGGAAGCACTCGATCATGTTCTTCTCTACGGTCCTCCAGGACTAGGGAAGACAACACTCTCCAATATTATCGCTAATGAGCTTGGAGTCAATCTTCGCACCACATCTGGACCAGCTATCGAAAGGCCTGGAGATCTTGCTGCTTTGCTGACAAATCTGCAAGAAGGCGATGTGCTGTTCATTGACGAGATACATAGACTTCAACGGACGGTAGAGGAAGTATTGTATCCAGCGCTCGAAGACTTTGCGCTCGATATTATGATCGGCAAAGGGCCAAGCGCTCGCTCGGTCAGGCTGGACCTTCCGCCATTCACATTGATTGGCGCGACTACAAGAGCAGGCCTGCTGTCGGCGCCGCTGCGTGATCGGTTCGGTGTCATCAGCCGCCTTGAGTTTTATACAGTCGATGAGCTTGCTTATATCGTTTCACGTTCATCCGAAATATTTAATATATCAATCATCGGTGAAGCAGCTGAGGAAATTGCAATGCGTTCCAGAGGCACACCGCGTATTGCGAACCGACTGCTCAAGCGTGTTCGGGATTATGCACAGGTACGGGGCGATGGCATCATAACGCATGAAATCGCGAAGTCTGCACTTGAGATGCAGCAGGTTGACCCGATGGGACTAGATAGTATAGACCATAAGATGCTGCTCGCGATGATGACTACCTTTGCAGGCAGACCTGTCGGACTAGATACGATTGCCGCTTCGATAGGCGAGGAAAGCCAGACGATTGAGGATGTTTATGAGCCTTATTTAATGCAGATCGGCTTCCTGCAGCGGACTCCTCGCGGTCGGATTGCAACGGATCAAGCCTATCGGCATTTGGGAATGCCAATACCTGAACGATGAAGCGCCCAATTGGCGCTAGAGAAAAGCTGTTGATCGTGTATGATGGGCAATGCAAGCTATGCTTGGCAACGGTGACAAAGCTTCGAGACCTTCCTTCCTATGCAGATCTGCAATTCATTACGGTGCAGTCCCTGCAAAGCGTGGAGCCGTCATTTGGCATGCAGGCGATTGCCGAGGTGACGGAATCGGCTTTGATGGAAAGAATACATGTGGTTGATGATCAGGAGCAGCTCTATGCAGGTGCGGATGCGATAGTAAGGATCATGAAGACGCTCAAGGGATTGGGCCCGCTGACTATTCTTTATCGCATACCCGGCATGAGAAGAATTGGAGACTATCTCTATCGTTATATTGCTAAGCGAAGATATGATTGGTTCGGCAAGGTCGAGCAAAGCTGCTCTACGGATAACTGTCGATTGCCATATGATAAGAGAGAGGAGAATGTAGAATGAAATGGTCGATTAAACGAATGTCGCTTCTTACCATTGTCGGTTTACTGCTTATCTCGATGTGGACGGTTAACCCGTCTCAAGGTGCAGTTCCCCAGTTGGATTCGATTCGAGTCGCTATCTTCTTACAATTTCCGGGGAAATATCAAGTGAATACGCCAGCAGCAACGCTAGCTTCTGCTGGGGGTCTAAAGATCGGTATGCGCCAGCCTTCCGGCACAGAGGAATGGATTAAGGTAGGAGCGAATACGCAGGCACGATTCACTAAGGATGATTATAAGGTTAAGGTACTGGAGACTGGAAACTTCGATACGGCATTAGCCGTATATAAAAGATTGCAGGCTGCGTCAGGCAGTGGGTTTATTACTTCCCTGACCAAGGGTGGGAAGACTGTATATCAAGTAAGCGAAGGTACTTATAGCAAGGCTTCTGAAGCGTCAACCGCTCTTAAGAAATGGAGTGCGGACAGTGCATTGAAGAAGCTGACTGGCGGAGTGAGTGCCGAGCTTCAAGGCCCGTTCCATCTGGAGAGCGGCGCCTATGCCACACAAGCTGAAGCAGAAAAGGCAGCGGCATCCTTCGGACAGGCCGATCTGGATGCTTATGTTGCCATTCGTAAGCCGGCAGGCTCGAAAGTCAGTTATTCGGTTATGGTTGGAGCAGCAGCCACAGAGGCTGAGCTTAGCGTGATTAAGATAGCAGCAGGCGCTGCTGGAACTAGTCTTAAGCCGCTAAACGGAGATTCTTATTTGCTCCTTCGCAAGGACCATACGCTGACTGCCAAAGCATCAAGCTCGACAACGATGTACACCTTTCCTGTTAACGGGTCGAAGGTATGGATAACGCCGGGGGCGAAGGATACGATTAAGCTGACGGAGAGATACAGCCGGACTTATCGCGGCCAGTTCGAAATTAGCGAATTTAATGGTAAGCTTGCTGTTGTCAATGAATTGCCCTTCGAGCATTATCTCTATTCGGTGGTTGGCGGAGAGATGATCGCTTCCTGGCCGATCGAGGCATTGAAGGCACAAGCCGTCTCAGCTCGTACATATGCCTTGTATCAAGGCTTTGGCTATCAAATTGCTCATGTCGTTGATAGTGTCAACAGCCAAGTATATGGCGGAACAGGTGCTGAGAAGCCAAGTACGATTCAAGCAGTCGACGCGACAGCAGGCGAGGTTATGCTGTATAATGGTAAGCTTATTGAAGCTCTCTTTTCCTCCAGTGCTGGAGGAGCTACAGCAGACGCCAAAGAAATTTGGGGAAATTCGGTAGGCTATTTGCAAAGTGTATCGAGTCCGGACACCTCATCAGAGAAAGGTCTGCATTCCTGGTACCGTGTTGTTCTGCCGAATGGACTTACAGGCTATATTAGGGAGGATCTGCTCGATGACTCCGGGCAGACGAATGCTGCTGGCGTGAAGCTGCTCCGAGTAAATACAGATGCTGTTAAAGTGCGGAAAATGCCGATTGTGGAGGACAATGTTCCATTGATCGGACAAGTCGATAAAGGAACACAGGTAGCAGTCTTGGAAAAGGTTGTACAAAACAATCAAATGTCTTGGGTAAGAGGTCCTTATACATCGACCGAGCTGCTGGCCTCGATGAAGGGGCAGACGAAGACACCTGTAGCAGGACCTATATCAACGCTGGAAATTACGCGTACTGGGCCTTCCGGAAGAGCAATTGAAATGTTGGTTAACGGCAAGGTGCTGGATGTGAAAAACCCAGTTACGCTACGTCCTGCTTTAGGCGGACTGCCAAGTACACGCTTCGTGGTAGATGAGACAGCCAAGCTCGTGATGCTCGGTAAAGATAAAGCAATAAGAACCAAAACAAGCGCTTCACAGCCCGTCTATGTCATTAGGGCTGGCGGTGCTGTTGAACAAGCAGATTCAGAGCTGCTTGTATTAAATAAAGAAGGTAAGGTACGCGCAACAACGAAGGACGCTACCTTCCGTTTTATTGGCTCAGGCAATGGTCA
The DNA here is from genome assembly GCF_059383895.1 of Paenibacillus sp. J22P59. NCBI lineage: Bacteria > Bacillati > Bacillota > Bacilli > Caryophanales > Paenibacillaceae > Paenibacillus > Paenibacillus sp. J22P59. The sequence goes on along the minus strand of NZ_JBXENX010000013.1, from coordinate 67,286 downwards.
TGGCGTTGGTCTGTCCCAATATGGCGCGCTGTCTCTTGCCCAATCAGGGTATGACTATTCTTATATCTTGCAATACTACTATAAAGATGTAACCATCGCTAAGGAATGATTGAATCAGATGAATGTAGAATGGTTTGACTTTGAATTACCAGAGGAACTAATTGCCCAAACGCCTCTTTTGCAGCGTACAGGCTCTAGACTTCTGGCATTGGATCGACGTACTGGACAAATAGATCATCGCACGTTCACTGATATCGCTGATTACATGCAAGCGGGAGATGTTCTCGTACTGAATGACACAAGGGTTATCCCTGCCCGTTTAATTGGGATGAAGTCAGATACGGGCGCCAAGGTTGAGCTTCTGCTGCTTAAGCAGCTAGAGGGTGATAGCTGGGAGGCTCTTGCGAAGCCGGGCAAACGAGTAAAGATTGGCACCGAGCTTTCCTTTGGCGACAATGGAAACGGTGAGCCTTTGCTGCGTGCGGTAGTAGAGGGCGAGGGTGATATGGGCGCGCGGACTATCCGTTTCTCTTACACAGGGATTTTTCAGCAACTGCTGGATCGACTAGGCGAGATGCCTTTGCCTCCTTATATTAAAGAAAGACTGGAAGAGCGCGAGCGTTATCAAACGGTATATGCTCGTCATGAGGGTTCGGCAGCTGCGCCTACAGCAGGTCTTCATTTCACGCAAGCCTTTCTGCAACAATTAACGGACAAAGGAATTAAGCTCGCTTATGTTACGCTTCACGTTGGATTAGGGACGTTTCGTCCTATGTCGGTAGACAAAGTAGAGGAGCATGCAATGCATGCGGAATACTACGAGCTGACCGAAGAGAATGCCCGAATTATTAATGAAGCGAAGGCAAGCGGTTCGAAAGTTATTGCGGTTGGTACAACTTCTGCGCGCACTCTAGAGACCGTGGCAGGCAAGTTCGCTGGAGAGCCTATTCAGGCGACCAGTGGATGGACGGATATATTTATATTCCCGGGCTATGAATTTAAGCTTGTTGATGCTTTACTTACCAACTTTCATCTGCCCAAATCAACATTGGTTATGCTGGTAAGCGCACTGGCAGGCCGCGATTCTGTTATGAAGGCTTATGAAGAGGCCGTTTCAGAGCGCTATCGTTTTTTCAGCTTCGGCGACGCAATGTTTATCTACTAGAAAGAATTCCATAAGACAGGAAGAGTGAAATCGTGGCAGTAAAATATGAATTGATTAAAGTTTGCAAGCAGTCGGGTGCACGTCTTGGCCGTGTACATACACCTCATGGCATTATCGAGACACCGACATTTATGCCAGTGGGCACACAAGCGACTGTCAAAACGATGAGCCCAGAAGAGCTTAAGACGATGGATGCTCAAATTATTCTCAGTAATACGTACCATCTTTTCCTGCGCCCGGGACATGATATTGTGAAGCGTGCAGGCGGGTTGCATAAGTTCATGAATTGGGATCGTCCTATCTTGACAGATAGCGGCGGTTTCCAAGTGTTCAGCTTAAGTGAAATGCGTAAAATCACCGAGGAAGGCGTTCAGTTCCGTTCTCACTTGAATGGGGACAAGCTGTTCCTGTCACCTGAGAAGGCAATGGAAATTCAAAATGCGTTGGGCTCTGATATTATGATGGCATTCGATGAATGCCCGCCATATCCAGCGGAGTACGACTATGTGAAGCAGTCATTGGAGCGTACTACTCGCTGGGCAGAGCGCTGCCTCAATTCACATGCAAGACCGCATGATCAAGGCTTGTTCGCTATCGTGCAAGGCGGCATGTATAAGGATTTGCGGATCCAAAGCGCCAAGGATTTGACTTCCATGGATTTCCCGGGGTATGCTATTGGAGGATTAAGTGTAGGAGAGCCGAAGCATTTGATGTATGATGTGCTCGACTATACTGTGCCTGAGTTACCAGCAGCCAAGCCAAGATACTTGATGGGTGTCGGCTCGCCTGATGCACTAATCGAAGGCTCTATTCGCGGTATTGATATGTTTGATTGCGTTCTTCCAACGCGGATTGCACGTAATGGGACAACGATGACAAGCCAAGGTCGATTGGTTATTCGCAATGCGAAGTTCACAGATGATTTTGGCCCGCTTGATCCGGAATGCTCCTGTTATACTTGCACTAATTATTCGCGAGCATACATCCGTCATTTAATGAAAGCGGATGAAACATTCGGAATGAGATTGACAACGTACCATAATTTGCACTTTTTACTCCAACTCATGCGAGATGTACGTCAAGCGATTATGGAAGACCGGCTGCTAGACTTCCGGGATGCTTTCTTCACTTCGTACGGATTGCATGATAATGATAAGGGGTTTTAGAAAGGGGGGAATACAATGTCGATATGGTTAGCAGATGCTGCACCAGCAGGTGGAGGAAGTATTTGGAGTATGATTTGGCCGTTTATTATCATGTTTGCGGTATTTTACTTCTTGCTGATTCGTCCACAACAGAAGAAGCAAAAGCAACGTAACGCGTTGCTGAACCAGCTTAAAAAGGGTGACAAGATTTCCACAATCGGTGGTCTTCATGGTACTATCGTTGAGCTTACAGATGATACAGTTGTACTTCGTGTTAATGATACTGTGAAGCTGACTTTTGAACGCAGTGCAATTAGCACCGTTCTCAATAGCGCTCCAGCAGCCGTATTAGAGAAAGAATAGCATTTTAGAAAGCCTGCAATCCGAAGGACATTCCTTCAGATCGCAGGCTTTCTTTTTGCATATAGCGTGAATTCGCTCAATCTGAGCGCGGTCACACTGGCTAGAAGACCTAACATAATACCGCCAATCATATCACTTATCCAATGAATGCCGAGATAGAAGATCGAGAATAAAATGACGGTTGAGCAGCCGCAAACGATGTAGGCCCAGCGTCGATTCGAGGAGTAGCAGGCAAGAATAGCGAGCGTGACCGACATCGAAGTATGCAGGCTGGGGAAGCAATTATCCAAACCTGATAACAAACGATATTCCGTCTCAAAGGCAGGAAAGACATCGAGCATAAGAAAGCGTACGCCGCTATCTTGGTAAGACCATACTTCATGAACAGGAAAGAACAGGAAGAATGGTATGGCTATACAATAGTTGAGCATAATGGCGTAGCAGGTGGCGTAGAAGAGTCGATTGCGCCTGCTGTAAAGAAGGTATACAACAAGTGAAGAGAGCATGAGCGCTTGGAATACGACAACATACATAAAGGCTAGCAATGGAGTCAGCCATCTGTGCTGGAACAACTGTTGGATACTATGTACGATATTGCCTTCAAAGGAATGGAATAAGGCTGTGAAGTCCGTTGTGGTCAGAAGCTGCTCCTCGATATGAAGCTCCATCTTATTAAATAAGAGAATGGTGATGACTGCTCCAACATGTAGAAAATGGCGTTTGGAGCTCATCAGCTGCTTCATGAATTGGGCAATGGCGGCAAATGGATTACAGCTGGTACCGAATCCAATTAATATAAAAGCGGCTAATACCGTATAGATGGCAACTGACCACATGGAATGAAATAAGATCAATGATGCACCTCCCAGGGACGGATTAATAAGGAAAGTATGCCCTGAAGGAGAGATTATCATCAATTACTTTTTCATATTGACGCCTACCATGCCTCCAAGCCCACCGGACAAAAGAGCCGCACCTAATACCCCAATGCTGCCCAGATCAATGCCGGCATTGGTGGAGAGGAAGGAAATGATAAGAATGACGAGACCATAAATAAGGCCAAGCAAGCCGCCTTGATACCAGCCCTTTGTGCCGGAACGCTTGCCAGCGACGAACCCTCCTGCAAGTGCTGATACTCCGTGTACGATCATCGAGTAGAATGGCAGACGGCTTTCGGACATGTTGCCAAAGTGAAGCAGCAGCGACAGAAGAAGAGCACCTATCGCGAGCCAGAGAATGGCGTATAGAACGCCCGCCAATATTGGAGATACGATAAGCGGCGGTTTTGCATTGTTCTTGGCTGTATTCATCTCAATCCCTCCTAGTATGAGCTATTACTACACCATATGGTCAAGCTGGCAGGAATAGTACAGGTTATATCCTTGAGCTTTATTTCCCATATATTCGTACCCAATCCGTTCGTATGATGCATCATCTGCAAGGTCAGAATAGCTGTACTGGCTGCTCCGTACTCAACCGAATCGGTCAGGACAAAGTCAAGGAGGCGGTTTCTGTTGGAATTTTGGGGCCTGTTGGTCCGAACCGTAATCATTTACTTCGTCGTATTTCTAACCATGCGCCTAATGGGAAAACGTGAAATCGGAAAATTATCCGTTTTTGATCTCGTGATCTCTGTCATGGTTGCAGAAATTGCCGTCATCGTTATAGAGGATTTGGATCGCTCCATGTGGGAGGGCATCCTGCCGATGGTGTATTTAATGCTTATACAAGTAGGCATAGCATGGCTAGCGCTCAAAAACCGCAAGCTGAGACTGTTATTCGATGGAAAACCGAGTGTTATTATGGCTAGAGGAAAACTAAACCGCGATGTAATGCGCAAGCAGCGATATAATCTCGATGATCTTATGCTGCAGTTAAGGGAGAATCGAATCAGCAAGCTCTCCGATGTAGAATTCGCCATTCTGGAGACGACTGGCAAGCTATCGGTTTTTCCGAAGAGTGATGCTGATTCAGAGAATACGGAAAATCAGCAGGAGGGCTCTGAGAACAATGAATCCCGTCAATCTTCCAAGCAGGAGGGCGAGGTAAAGGAGGAGCCTAAGGTAATTCCACCGCAGTTCCGCTTCGAGATTCTGCCGATCCCACTTATTATGGATGGAAAAGTGCAGGATTCCAACTTGGAAAAACTGGGGAAAACCAGGTTTTGGCTAAAAAATATGCTGCAGGAAAAGAACGTCTATGACTCCAAGGATGTTTTCCTTTGTACAATCGACCACAAAGGCCGATTATTCGTTGATACAGATCGAAAGCCGCGTTCGTAAATGGGACTTCCGAAGAAGTCTCTTTTACGATAGCGGCTTTTATTGTTATTTGAACCATTGACCAAACAGTGGGATTCTGACCATATCGTATCGGTCGATAATTTTCATCCATACCATGAGGAGTAAATATACTATGACGCTTGCTGCGCAAGCGAGGATCAGATTGACCCATTCGGCAGACAAAGGCTGTTGGTTCATTGTCCATCTTGCGGCGGCGCCCATTATGACCATAGCTGCGATAACCTTAACGAAATCAAGAACTTGCATTCGGAATCCGATGAAACGGAGAACACTTATGCCATGGAGAATGGTGACAAGAACGATATTAACATTGATTGCGATAAGCGCACCGTAAATGCCGAAGTCTGGATTGGATGCGAGTTGAACGATTAGAATTAGCTTCACGCCAGCACCAATTAAAGTATTAATTAGAGCGGTTCCTGGTTTGTCTAAAGCTTGGAGAGCTGCTTGAAGCGGAGCTTGCAAATAAATGAATAGTCCAATTGGAGCCATTAATTGAAGCATCGGTGCGATCTCGGCATGATTGTACAGAATCCGGCAGAGCGGCTCAGCGAACAAGGCCATCACGACAACGAAAGGAGCACCAGCAACTAGTGCGAGCCGCATGGATTGATGCATTCTTTTATGAATCGTGGCATGATCCCCTTTGGCAGCAGCCTCGGATAATGAAGGAACTAACGATGCTGCTAATGAAAAGGTCAATGCGGTCGGCAGAAGAAGCAGCGGAATGATCATGCCCTGAAGAGCGCCATATTGAGCGGTTGCGATTCCTGTGGCAAGACCGGCTGCAGCCAAGCTTCTTGCAGTTAGAATCGTTTCCAGCAGATAAGAGAAGGAACCGACCATTCGGCTGGCTGTAACCGGAATGGATAGACTGAGCAGCCGTCTAAGGACAGGCGTGCGCTTTGCGGGCTGCTCCAGCTTGATGGGCAGCTTGTTTTTGTTCTTCTCTCCTGCATACTTCCATAGCAGCACAGCGAAGCCGCCCATTTCGCCGATTACAACGCCAAGCATCGCTCCGGCCGCCGCCCATTCCAGACCTTTGGGCAACAGGAGCGAAGCGAACATAAGGGAGCAAATAATCCGAATAATTGTCTCCGTTATTTGGGAGGCGGCAGATGGGATCATATTTTGCTTGCCTTGGAAATATCCGCGATAGACAGAGGATAACCCAATAATGAGCAGCAGCGGCGTCATCATGACAAAGGTGCGATAGACCCGCGCATCAGGCAATACATGCTTAGTAATCCAGGGGGCAAACAGCAGCAGTGCGGCTGTCATTAATACAGCTAGGAACGCAGTCAGCCCCATTGCAGCCCGAAAGATATGCTTTACACGAGCATGATCGCCCTTGGATTCTGCTTCTGCGATCCATTTGGCAACGGCAAGGGGAATACCGCCAGTAATAATGGTAAGCATAACGGTTAGGAATGGATAGCTTAGCTGGTAAAGCCCAACTCCTTCGGCACCTATAATGCGCGGGAGCATAATTCTCGGAACGAAACCAAGCAGGCGGTTAATAATACCAGCAGTGAGTAAAATCATAGCTCCTTTTATGAACGTTTGCTTCGTCATTGTCGGGCCCTCATCTCTTCGGTAATAGCGTCTCCAGCTTCTCCCTCGTATGGCAGAAAGACAGGCTTGCACTACATCTTTATGCGCGGCATGTCCGATTCATGAGTATTCCAAATTTATCAATTATGTCGAAAGGGGCAGGAGAATAGGAAAGTAGCGGCGAATACATATTCTGGTGAGGGAAGCAGCGGAGGGGGAAGGGCATGAGAGATGAGGATCTTAACGATGTTTTCGCGGAGCTATGCAATAGCAAAGCAGAGGAATTTCATCTCATTGGATATGAACATGTAACAGGGAAAGAGATTTGGGAATGTGTAAGCGATAAATATAATAAAACCGGACAGCCAGAGCTTCATCAGATCGTCAACGATATTTTGTCTCTGAAAGTGACGAAATTTATGAATTTCATGACGTTAAGCGCGTATCGGGGAAACCATTTCTAATTCCGAAAGGTTTCTTTTTTTTGACTCGTATTTTACCCGCAAGTATAATAGGAATATTGAAATCATAAGGGGGACTATCGACGTATGAACGGGAAGAGAATTATAGCCTTCCTTGCGATCATTGTCATCATGTTTGGCGTAATCGCATGGAGCAGCCCAACACTTGTAAACAATATGAAGCTGGGGCTTGATCTGAAAGGCGGATTCGAGGTGTTGTTCGAGGCTGAGCCACTAGAGGGTGGACAGGCGGTAACAACGGAATCGATGAAGGAAACGGCTAAAAGCCTGCAAGAACGAATTGATAAGCTTGGTATTGAAGAACCAGAGATTACTCGTGAGGGCGCTAACCGCATTCGTGTGAAAATTGCCGGTGTGTCGAACGAGGAAGAAATTATGGCTGTTATTAAGAAGCCGGTTAACTTAACGTTCCGTGGACCTGACGGCAAGATTGAGCTGAAGGGTGATGACTTCGTGCAAAATGGGGCTAAAGTTACAACAGGCTCTTTAGGCGAGCCTGTCGTATCCATTGAGCTTAAAAGCGCGAAGAAATTTGAAGAAATAACGACTAGACTGACAGGACAAAGATTATCTATTTTCCTGGATGAAGAGGAACTTTCAAGCCCATTGGTTAACTATCCGATTGCCTCTTCATCAGCTACTATCAGCGGTGACTATACGCTTGATGAAGCAAATGAATTAAGAGACACCATTAATCTTGGCTCATTACCTCTGAAGCTGGTTGATAAATATACGCAAAGCGTAGGCGCAAGCTTGGGTCAACAGGCGCTTGACGAGACGGTGCGCGCTGGCTTGATCGGTACGGCGATCATCTTCGTATTTCTAGTTGCCTTGTTCCGTATTCCGGGCGTAATTGCCGCTATTACAATTATTACGTATACGTGGCTGCTCATTCTTGTATTCGTACTGATGAATGCAACACTGACCTTGCCGGGTATAGCCGCCTTCGTGCTCGGTATCGGAATGGCCGTCGATGCGAATATCATTATGTACGAACGGGTGAAGGAAGAGATACGCAGCGGCAAGAGCTTGCTGTCGTCGCTTAAAGCGGGTTCCAAAAACTCGATTCGTACGATTATGGATGCGAACGTAACGAACATTATTGCGAGCGTAGTCCTTTATGTTATCGGCAACGGAGCGATTCGCGGGTTCGCGCTTACGATGATCTTCAGTATTTTAGTTAGTATTGTGACGAATATTTTCCTGTCGCGCTTCCTAATTTCCTTGCTGATCCGCAGCAATTTATTTACGAAACCTAAATACTTCGGCGTGAAGGAGGCAGAAATCCGTGAACTATAAAACGACTGTACATTTTGACTTTGTCAAACACCGGAACAAGTTTTTTCTAGCCTCCGGGATATTAGTTCTAATAGGCATATTGTCGATTCTATTCTTTAACTTGAACTATGGGGTCGACTTCAAGGCTGGTACCAACATGGATATTTCCGTTGGAGAGACCATTACAAAGGAACAGGCCCAAGAAGTATTGGATGCTACAATTACTAAGGAAGCTATAGTAACTGTGGGCGGGACAAGCAATAGCCATGCTTCCTTCCGCTTTGATGAAGTGCTTGATCAAGCAGATACGAAAAAGCTAGAGGCTGCATTCGCAGCGAAATTCGGTGATCAGGTGTCAGCTGAGGTGAACGTCGTATCTCCAGATATGGCGCAAGAGCTTGGCATTAAGACGATCTATGCCGTTATAATTGCCAGCTTGGCAATTATGCTGTATGTGATGATTCGCTTCGAATGGCGCTTCGCGCTAGCTGCGAATATTGCGATTTTGTATGATGCTTTTGTCGTTGTTGCCATATTCTCGATCTTCCGGCTTGAAGTTGATCTTCCGTTCATTGCGGCAGTACTGACGACGATCGGTTACTCCATTAATGATAAGATCGTTATCTTCGACCGTATTCGTGAGAATCAGCGGTTCAGCAAAAATAAAACCTTCGATCAGCTGAGTGAAATGGTTAACCAAAGCTTATGGCAGACGATGGCACGTAACGTCTATACGGTACTCGCGGTATTAATTATTGCTACTTGCCTCTTCTTATTCGGTAACGAATCGATCAAGCTGTTTGCACTTGCCAAGATGATTGGTCTTGCAAGCGGTGCGTATTCCTCGGTATGTATTGCTAGCCCATTGTGGATGCTGCTCAAAAGCAAAGAAAAGGTAAAAGCGAAGCCTGCAAAAACAGCAGTCTAGCACTGCCTAAGAAGCTATAACTAAACTACTTTTATTGAACTCGTGGAATGGTAGCGACCATCATCAGTGAAGCATTCCACGCTGGAGGCAATTATGTCAACTAAACAACGAGATGCAAAAGCAGAGCCTGCTTATTCGGCAGGCTTGTGGGGAAATGCGGTGCTGGCGTTGTTTAAAGGCATAGTGGGACTGCTGTCGGGGAGTAAAACGCTGCTTGCCGACGGCTTCCGCTCGGCGGCTGAATGTGCCGCCGCTTTTGTTGCGCCTACCGGAATGAATGCCGGAGACCGCCAGCAGAGTGCAAGCGAAGTTCCAGCCATTGATCGTAAGCGAGCAGAGATGTTTACGACAATCATCATTTCGGTGGTGTTTCTAGTTCTAGGGCTGGAGATCGGTATTTCTGCTATTAGGGATATAGCCTCTGGTGTAGATCAGCCGCCTCATTGGAGTGCTCTTGCTGCTGTAGTTGCTGGTATTATTGTGAAGGAGCTACTCTTGCCAGGCAAAGAACGAATGGTGAGCCTAATTGCCTCGCTAGCCGGCGTAGTAGGAGTTGGTGGAGCATTGGCAGGCCAGGTGCTGTCGGAGCCGCAACTGTATTATTTTGACCCGGCTGGTGCACTGGTCATCGCTATCATTGTCCTGTATAATGGCTATCGGATTATAATAGATGCTCTGCGTAAAGATCGGGCAAGGGAGTCTCGGAGTGAGGATGCTGAGGAGCTGATGCAGCTTATTCAGCGAGTCGAAGGTGTGATAACCGTAGAATCGCTCCAGGCTAAGGAACAAGGGCATTATGTCGTAGCAGAAATCGTGATCAGTGTTAATCCGCGTATTACTGTTCTTGAAGGCAATGAGATCGCTAAGCGGGTAAAGCAACTGCTGCTGAAGCGGTTCGGTCATGTGACAGAGGTTACGATTTATGTAGAACCGTATAATCCGGGCTATCCTTACAAATCAAATCATGATCCCAATCAAGAATATATGCCTACGATGCTGCAATAGGAGCATAGCGGCAACAATGAAACAATGATCATGCTTAATGAGTTCGGGAAGGGGTTGGAATCGGCGTGATACAAGCCAAGACACGCTGGACTTTAGCACCTTGGAGCAAGGAAGAGGAAGAACAGGCTAATGTCTTATCTATGGCATTAGCCTTGCCTCCTCTGGTGGCAAAGCTGTTGGTGCAGCGGGGATATAATGAGGTCGCGGCTGCAGAGGCTTTTCTGCGCGGCGGCACAGAGCTGCTGCACGATCCGCTGCTGCTCAAGGGAATGAAGGAAGCGGTTGCCCGAATTGAGGCTGCTGGAGCCGCAGGAGAAAAGATAAGAATCTATGGTGACTATGATGCCGATGGCGTGTCGAGCACCTCATTGCTTATTCATGTCTTCCGCGCGTTAGGCTATCAGTTCGATTATTATATCCCCCACCGTGCTTTAGAGGGGTACGGGCTGAATAAGAGAGCGATGGATTCAGCTGCTGCTGATGGCATTAAGCTTATCGTTACGGTTGATACGGGAATTAGCGCCTATGAAGAGGTAAGCTATGCGAAGCAGTTGGGCATTGATGTGGTCGTAACCGATCATCACGAGCCTCCTGAGCATTTGCCGGAAGCCTGCGCGATCGTTAATCCGAAGCAGTCGGCCTGTCCTTATCCTTTCAAAGGCCTAGCGGGAGTTGGAGTTGCCTTCAAGCTGGCTCATGCTCTAATGGGACGGCCGCCGATGGAATGGACGGATATTGTCTGTCTAGGTACGATTGCCGATTTAATGCCGCTGCACGGGGAGAATCGGATGCTCGTTCGCAGCGGCTTGGCGAGATTGCGGAACACCGATAATATTGGCTTTCGTGCATTGGCAGAAGCGGGTGGGTTCGAGCTTGAGCAGGTAACCGCATCGACGGTGGCCTTCGGTATGGCGCCTCGCATTAATGCAGCTGGCAGGCTGGACCATGCGAAGCGGGCTGTGGAATTGCTCACGACAGCCCATTATGATGATGCTATTCTTGCAGCTTCCTCTTTGGATGTATTGAACAAAGAACGGCAACGGATTGTAGAGGGAATCGTGAAGGATGCTGACCAACAGTGGCAGGACAAATGCAAGGCGGCAGAAGCTCTGTCGCAGCCTGCTCCGCCTGTCATTGTGCTCTCAGGAGAGGGCTGGAATGTCGGTGTTATCGGCATTGTGGCTTCCAAGCTATTAGAACGATACTACAAGCCGGTTGTTATTCTAGGCATTGATGCAGAGAATGGAATGTGCAAAGGCTCTGCGAGATCGATCGACGGGTATGACCTACATGCGGCATTGACCGAATGTGAAGCATTGCTGGAGCATTACGGCGGCCATCAGGCTGCCGCGGGAATGAGCATGCATCGGGAGCAGCTGCCTGCCTTCGAGCAAAAGCTTGGCATGCTGGCTATGGAATGGTTGACGGAGCAGGATTGGATTCCAAAAACACCAATAGATCTAGTCTGCTCGGTGAATGAAGCCAACGTGGATACCATTACCCAATTGTCCCAGCTTGAGCCTTTTGGAGCGGGAAATCCTTCCCCCCGGCTGCTGTTCGAGCGTACAGAGCTCGCAGACCGCCGTACAATGGGCAAAGAATCGAAGCATCTCAAGCTGTCCCTGCGAAGCGGGCGCACCTCGCTCGATGCCGTAGGGTTCGGCTGGGGAGAAATAGCCGAGAGGCTGCAGAGCGGCGTGTCGATTGATCTAATCGGTGAGCTGAACATCAATGAGTGGAATGGGCAGCGCAAGCCGCAATTGCATATTCATGATTTGTATTATGCCGGGGAACGCGCTTTATTCCCGGAACGAGAGCATTTCGGACAGGTGTACCAGTTACTTCGTCAATTGCAGCGTGTACAACGAGAGGGAGCAGCCGCACTCTTATCCGAGAAAAGCGGCTGGCCGGAAGCTACCATTCAAACGATGCTGCATGTATTTGGAGAGCTTGGCTTTATTCAGGAAGACGGCCCTCATATCGCGATTGTAGAATCGCCCCAGAAACGGGATCTCGGTTCCTCCGAGCATTATAGAATAGCGAAGCTTCAAGCTGAACAACAGCGTGGGCCGCATGTAATTTATGGACAATGAGCTTGCAGTATAGAGAGGATTGAAGAACAATGAGTGAAGCACAGCTAAATTTCAAAGACTATATTCGTATTATCCATGATTTCCCACAGCCAGGTATCCGCTTCAAGGATATTACGACTTTATTGAACAATGGGCCTGCCTACCGTGCAGCGATAGAGGAAATGCGCAAGCTGGTTCAGCATATGGAAATTGATGTTATCGCGGGACCTGAAGCACGCGGCTTCGTTATTGGAGCACCCCTTGCCCTTGCGCTTGGCGTAGGATTCGTGCCTATACGCAAGAGCGGCAAGCTGCCAGGAGAGACCATCCAGGCGAACTATGATCTGGAATATGGCAATGATAGCCTTGCGATGCATAAGGATGCGATTCTGCCTGGACAGAAAGTGCTGATTGCTGATGACCTTCTGGCAACGGGGGGCACGATTGCGACATCCATCGATCTTGTCAACCAGCTTGGCGGCAAGGTAGTGGGCGCTGCATTCCTAATTGAGCTTTCTTATTTGACAGGGCGTCAAAAGCTTGATGGCATTGATGTTGTATCTTTAATGACTTATTAATTCATGACTTTCTAAAAGCAGGCCCGGGACAATTCCGGGTCTGCTTTTTTGTGTGCAAGGGCTGATGAGACGCTATTAGCAGGAGTATTTACTCTATTTTTGGGGATGAGGAATAAATTACACGAGAAAACGACAGCCTTTGAGCAGAAAATTGAGGGTCTGTAGGTTGACGCAGTGACGTTCTTAAAGGCATAATATTAAGAAACTCGGAAAAAGCGTGAAGTTGAGTCGAACGGGGCTCTTTTCGGAAAGGGACGTTTCATGGGCATTGAGCAGTTACTCGAAAAGGCATCAGCTTATATGAAAGAACAAGACTTAGTTCGCATCAGGGAAGCCTATGATTTTGCGGAACAAGCTCATCATGGACAAGTACGCAAATCAGGAGAGCCTTACATTCTGCATCCTGTTGCGGTTGCCGATATATTGGTTGATATGCAAATGGACGTGCTGTCCATTATTACAGCACTGCTTCATGATGTTGTCGAAGATACGACTGTCGATCTAGAGGCGGTGCGTGCGAAATTCGGCGAAACATGCGCAATGCTTGTCGATGGATTAACGAAGCTGGAGAAAATCCAATTCCGATCAAAAGAAGAGCATCAGAATGAGAATTATCGAAAAATGTTCGTCGCTATGGCACAGGATATTCGTGTTATCCTCATTAAGCTGGCCGATCGACTTCATAATATAAGGACCTTGAAGTTTCAATCTGAGGAAGCGCAGCGAAGAATAGCGTATGAGACGCTTGAAATTTTTTGTCCTATTGCTCATCGACTTGGTATTTCTGCGATCAAGTGGGAGATGGAGGATATTGCGCTTAGGTATTTGAACCCGCAGCAATATTATCGGATTGCCAATCTCATGAAGAAAAAGCGGGCCGAGCGTGAGATGTTTATCTCGGATGTTGTTGACCGCATTAAGGAAAAGCTTGGGGAAATGGGCATTGAAGGCGATATTTCCGGACGTCCTAAGCATATATACAGCATCTACAAAAAGATGACCTCCAAGAATAAGCAATTTAATGAAATCTATGATTTGATGGCGATTCGAATCATCGTCGACAATATTAAGGACTGCTATGCGACGTTAGGCATCATTCATACGCTGTGGAAGCCGATGCCTGGTCGATTCAAGGATTATATTGCTATGCCTAAGGCCAATATGTACCAGTCTCTTCATACGACGGTTATTGGGCCAAATGGTGAGCCAACAGAAGTGCAGATCCGCACCTGGGATATGCACCGGACTTCGGAATACGGCATCGCGGCGCATTGGACGTACAAAGAAGGCTCCGTTGTGCCTAGCAATAATTTTGAGGACAAGATGTCCTGGTTCCGCGAAATATTGGAGCTTCAGAACGAAGCTCGTGATGCTTCCGAATTCATGGAATCCTTGAAGATGGACTTTTTCTCTGATCTCGTATTTGTGTTTACGCCAAGTGGTGAAGTGATTGAACTGCCAGCGGGATCCGTTCCTCTTGATTTTGCGTATCGAATTCATACCGAGGTAGGCAATCGGACGATTGGCGCGAAGGTAAACGGTCGTATTGTACCGCTTGATCATAAGCTGAAGACGGGCGATATCATCGAGATTCTAACCTCGAAGCATTCTTATGGGCCAAGCCAGGATTGGGTCAAAATTGCGCAATCCTCTCATGCCAGAAGCAAGATCAGGCAATGGTTCAAGAAAGAAATGCGGGAAGAAAACGTTGCGAAGGGCCGCGATTTGCTGGAGCGTGAGCTGAAGCGACTTGGATTGGAGCCTTCGGCTTGGCTGACAGAAGACAAGCTGCAGGAGGTAGCGGGTAAGTTCTCCTTCAACGATAGTGAGGACATGATGTCTGCTATTGGCTTCGGCGGTATAACGGCTGCCCAAATCTGCACGCGATTGACAGAGAAGCTGCGCAAGGAAGCGGAAAAGGCGAGCTTGATCGAGCTGACGAGCGAGCCTAAGGAGATCAAATCACCGAGTCACGGCAAGAATCGTCCAACCCATGGTGTGACGGTTCGCGGCATTGATAATCTGCTTGTTCGATTCGCTCGCTGCTGCAACCCCGTGCCTGGGGATATGATCATTGGCTACATTACCCGTGGTCGCGGTGTGTCCGTCCATCGGATGGACTGCCAGAACATTCCTTTCGGTGCGGATAGTGAAGAAGCGGAGCGCGTTATCGAGGTGGAGTGGGAATCCTCTGTTGAAGCCAATTATAGTGTGGATATCGAGATTACCGGACATGACCGTGGCGGGCTTCTGAATGAAGTGCTTCAAGCGGTATCGGAGAGCAAGACGAATATATCTGCCGTAACAGGCCGTTCGGTTAAAAATAAGATGGTTATGATTCATATGACGGTATTAATTCGTAATATCGAACATTTGTCATCGGTTGTAGAGAAAATTAAGCGGATCAGGGATATTTATTCCGTGCAGCGCTTGATGAATAGTTAAAGGAGTATAGGCTGTGAAGGTAGTCGTACAACGTAGCAAACAAGCACAAGTAACAGTAGATGGAGAAATAACAGGCTCTATCGAGCGCGGCTTGGTCCTGCTTGTTGGCTTAACGCATGAGGATTCAGCAGAGGATGTTCGCTGGATGGCGGATAAGATCGCTGGACTGCGAATTTTTGAAGACGAGAGCGAGAAGATGAATCTGTCGGTACGGGATATCGGGGGACAGATTCTCTCCGTCTCACAGTTCACGCTATATGGCGATTGCCGTAAAGGCAGACGTCCAAATTTCATGGCGGCGGCAAGACCCGAGCAAGCAGAGCCGCTCTATGATCAATTTAATGATAATCTGCGTTCGTTAGGGCTGACTGTAGGAACAGGCCGATTCGGTGAGATGATGGACGTATCGCTAGTCAATTGGGGTCCGGTGACGCTCATTCTGGATAGTAAAGCCTAGACGATTAGAATACGTGATCCGGGCAACAATAGGGATAGCTTGTCGTGAGCTTGCAGCCTGCTAATAGCTGTAAGCTTCGCTGCCGCAATCTGCTGTTGAAGGAGCATCGTATATGCATCAATCTCGCAAAGAGCAAGGTGTAGAGCAGGCCGTTAAGGGGCTGCTTCATACGGACCGCAGGGAAGCATTAGTCCTATCGTGGATAGAGGAAGATATGGAAGCTGCTGAAGAGTGGGCAGGCTTCCCGAACGCAGGCAGGCGAGATCAGCCGGAGCATTTCTAATGATAAAGCCAAGCCTTCCGAAGTTGCTCGGATGGCTTGGCTTTATTATTTATTCGGGAGCTTATAGAAATGAACCGCTTTCTATTTTGTAATCGGATTGTAATCAATCCATAACGTTTCCTTAATATCAATCGCCTATAATAAATCTCGACCCCCTTTTTAAACATATATTTTCTATTTGGACCTACAACGACTGACGTTTGTAGGTTTTTTTCTGTCTATAAGGCTTTTATATAAACAAAGAGACAAGCCAAGGGGCTGCACATAATGTAATGAATGCCGTTAGAAGCATAGCAATTCCAGCAGAAGAGCCGGTAATTGCGCCATATTCAAGCGCTTTGCTTATCCCTGCGGAGTGAGCACTAGTGCCAAACAAGACACCGCGGGCTATCGGATTGCTTATCCGGAAGCGCTTGACGATAAGCGGGCCGACAATCATGCCGAGCAATCCCGTTATCATGGTAGCTACTGCTGTAATAGTGGGCATCCCGCCAAGCATAGTCGAGATTGGTATGGCGATGGCAGTAGTCGCCGATCGCGGAGCGAGCGACTCCATCATTTGCTGATCGAGCCCGAATAGCCGAGCGAATCCGACCGATGTAATAATCGCTGCAACTGCACCACAGCATACGCTGGCGGCGATAAGCAATACGTTTTTTTTCAATACATCGAGATGCTTGTAGAGCATAACCGCTAGTGCAATTGTGGCGGGCTCAATCATGTCGGTCAAATAGCCAGCACCTTTATTGTATTCGGTGTACCTTGTCCCGCTGCCTTCAAGCAGAAGGATGACAATAATAGGCGAAACGAGCAGCGGCGTAAGCCATAATCGGGGATATAGGCGATAAATACGTTTGGCCACCCAGTAAATGATAACCGTGATGCATAACCAGAACCAGATGCTCATTCGTGCTCAGCCTCCTTATTAGCGGATGCCCGCTTTGACAATACTTCTGCGACTGTGCCTGAACAGAGCATGACGGTCACAGCGCTGCCGAGAATGACAATTAGAATCTGAAGGCCGCTGGACATTACCAAATCTTTATAATTAATAATTCCGACTGTTGAGGGAATGAAGAAAAGCAGCATTTCGGCGAGCAGCCACGCGGCTCCAATCTCCACCCACTCAATGCGAATAATGCGCGTCTTCAGAAGACTGAACAGAATAGCGATGCCTATTACACTGCTCGGAATTGGAATATGAAGAAATTCCACAATAGAGTCGGCTATTTTGGACAAAATAATAAAAAATAAAACCTGAAAAATCGTGCGCAGCAATGAAGTCATGTGTAAGTTAGGCCCCTTTCTTCCGCCTATTAGTGTACAGTACAAGTATCCATAGGTAAAATGAATATACAGAATGATTTACATTCCTTTTGGTTATGTACTGACGTGAAAGGTTGGCAGGGTACTATGGAAATACGCCATATGCAATACATTAATGAAATTGTTCGCCAGAACAGCTTCACCAAAGCGGCGGAAGCGCTGCATATTACTCAGCCAAGCATTAGCAAGATGATTAAAAACCTGGAAAGCGAGCTGGGTGTGGAATTGTTCAGCCGAGAGGGGAAGCAGGTGAAGCTGACAGATGCGGGGGAGACGGTATTGCGCTACGCTCAGCCGATTCTGCAGCTGTTCGACAGCTTGATGGAAGAGATGGATGATCTGTCTTATTTGTATCAAGGGAATGTACGGTTCGGACTCCCGCCAATGGCAGGCGCTAGCTTTTTCCCCGCTGTTATGAAGCAATTTCAGGAGCACTATCCAGGCATATCGGTAGAGATGGTGGAGAGCGGGGCCAAAAAAATCGAGGAGTGCGTAGGTAACGGAACGCTGGATGTGGGAGTGGTGTTGACACCCGTTAACCTGTCTGTCTTCGATACCTTTCCCATCATACAAGAGCGCTTGAATGTCATTATGCATCCTGAGCATCGACTTGCAAGGATGGACAGAATTGAGCTTGTGCAACTGTCGAGAGAGTCTTTTATTCTATTCAGCCAAGACTTTGCCCTTCATGATCGTATCATCAAGGATTGTGAGTCGAAGGGATTCTCGCCGCATATCGTCTATCAGAGCTCGCAGTGGGATTTCATTAAGGAGATGGTTGCTGCTGATCTAGGCATTGCGATGCTTCCGGAGACGATCTGCAAGTCGCTTGACCCGGGAAGGGTGCATGCAGTTCCGCTTGTAGACCCTATTATTCCATGGGAGCTTGCGATGGTATGGCGGAAGGATGGTTACCTGTCTCTGGCTGCAAAAACTTGGGTTGCATTTACGAAAGAAATGTTCAGCTCAGTTATTGACTTTAATGAACCAGACGAGTAAAATTAGTTCTCAGTATACAAAAAACGATTCATTGATGGAACAAAGTAATCCCGTACACGTACGCAGAGAGAGGCGCCTTAGGCTGCAAGCGTCTTTACGATGACAGGATGAAACAGACCTTCCGGAGAACAGACGGCGAACATATAGCGGATTGGTTCATTCAATCAGGCTCAGTAGTCGTACTGCGTGTAACGGGCGTTAACCGTTGTGAGCGGATTTTAGCAATCCGGAATTTGGGTGGCACCACGGGAGATATACTCTCGTCCCTGACGACGAATTTTATTGTCGTTAGGGACGGGAGTTTTTTGCGTTTAAGATGAGGATGACAAGGGTCCAGGAGGGATTAAGATGGCTTTTCAGAAACCGCCGGGTACGCAAGATATTTTGCCTGGAGCTGTAGAACGCTGGCAGTTCGTGGAACAGAAAGCGCGCGATATTTGTCGCCGGTTTAACTTCCGCGAAATTAGAACGCCGATTTTCGAATCGACAGAGCTTTTCCAGCGTGGGGTAGGCGAAACGACGGATATCGTAGAGAAAGAAATGTACACGTTCACTGATCGTGGAAACCGCAGCATTACACTTCGTCCAGAAGGCACGGCAGGCGTAATGAGATCGTATGTAGAAAATAAGCTGTACGGTGAGCCTGATGTGTCGAAGCTGTATTATATCGGCCCAATGTTCCGCTATGAGCGGCAGCAGGCGGGACGATATCGGCAGTTCCATCAATTCGGTGTAGAGGCGGTTGGTTCCGTTGATCCTGCTATTGATGCGGAAGTGATTGCACTGGGTTATTCTTTTTATACCGAAGTAGGGGTAAAAGGAGTAAGCATCGAGCTCAATTCAGTGGGTACGCCAGAGGTTCGGGCAGCGTTCCGCGAGCGGCTTCTAGGGTTCCTTGAGCCTAAGCGCGATCTGCTGTGCAAGGATTGCCAATCCCGGATGACACGCAATCCGCTTCGGGTACTGGATTGTAAAGTCGACCAGCAGCACTTCGAAGGGGCGCCTTCCATATTGGATAGCCTAGATGAAGAGTGCGAGACACACTTTGAGAAGGTGAAAACTTACCTTACCGATATGGGCATTCCTTTCGTTATCAATCCAAGATTGGTGCGCGGGCTCGATTATTATACGCATACCGCCTTCGAGTATAAAGCTGAAGGTATTGGGGCGATTGATACAATCGGAGGCGGAGGCCGCTATAACGGCTTGGTGTCGGAGCTTGGCGGACCGGATCAAGCAGGAATTGGCTTTGGCCTAGGGGTAGAGCGTACGATCATCCTGCTGGAGCAGCAGGAGACAGAAGAGGCGCATGCTCATCAAGTGGATGTCTATGTGGTTAGCTTGGGAGAAGCAGCGGAGCGGGAAGCGACGAAGCTCGTCTATGAGCTTCGAGTGGCAGGTATTCGGGCTGAACGTGATTATCTGGGACGCAAGCTGAAGGCGCAGATGAAATCTGCTGATCGTCTTCAAGCTCGTTATACAGCTATTCTTGGCGATGATGAACTGGCTCGTGGAGAAATCGCGCTTAAGGATATGACAACCGGGGAGCAGCGCATGGTCGCTCTTGCGCAGCTGGCTGTTGAAATAAACTAATTGAGAATAAGAAGAGGAGCTTGATTATTATGATGCTAAAAACACATCAATGCGGCACATTAACAAAAGCGGATATCGGACAGACGGTTACCTTGAATGGCTGGGTACAACGTCGTCGTGACCTTGGCGGCGTATTGTTCATCGATTTGCGTGACCGTACGGGTATCGTACAAACGGTTTTCAACCCGGATTTCTCGGGAGAAGCACTTGCGGTTGCTGACCGTGCACGTAATGAGTTCGTGCTTGCAGTACGCGGTACGGTAGTGGAGAGAGATTCAGAAACAGTTAACGCTAACCTGGCAACAGGTGAAATTGAAATTCAAGTAACGGAGATCGAAGTGATGAATGCGGCGAAAACGCCTCCGTTCCCTATCGAAGATGGCGTAGAAGTAGACGAATCCCTTCGTCTGAAATATCGCTACCTCGACCTTCGTCGTCCAGAAATGCAAAAAACATTGCTGCTTCGTTCAAAAGCGGCGAAAATATTCCGTGACTTTCTTGACGGAGAAGGCTTTATCGACGTAGAAACACCAATTCTGACGAAAAGCACTCCGGAAGGCGCCCGTGATTATTTGGTGCCAAGCCGCGTTCATGAAGGCGAGTTCTTCGCACTGCCGCAATCGCCTCAAATTTTCAAACAACTGTTGATGGTTGGCGGCATTGAGCGCTACTATCAAATCGCTCGCTGCTTCCGCGATGAGGATCTTCGTGCGGACCGTCAACCGGAATTTACGCAAGTCGACATTGAAACTTCTTTCTTGTCGCAGGATCAATTGCTCGGCATGATGGAGCAATTGGCAGCGAAGCTGTTCCGTGAGACAGTTGGCGTTGAGCTTGCAACACCATTCCAACGCATCACTTATGCAGATGCTATTAACAAATATGGCTCTGACAAACCAGATCTTCGCTTCGGCATGGAGATTGAAGATATTACGGATATTGTATCGACGAGCGAAGTGAAGGTATTCGCAAGTGTTGCAGCTAACGGCGGTGTCGTGAAGGCATTCAATGCTAAAGGCTGTGCACACTGGAGCCGCAAAGAGCTAGATGATCTGCAGCCATTCGCAGCTCGTTATGGCGGTAAAGGCCTAGCATGGATTACTGTTAAAGAAGGCGAATGGAAAGGGCCTATCGTGAAGTTCTTGAAGCCTGAAGAAATCGCTGCTCTGACAGAGCGTCTACAGGTTGAAGAGGGAGACTTGCTCACATTCTCCGCGGATAAGAAAAAAGTCGTTGCTGACGTGCTTGGCAACCTGCGACTTAAAGTCGGCCGTGAGCTTGGCTTGATCGATGAATCTAAATTCAAATTTGTATGGGTTGTAGACTTCCCGCTGCTTGGTTGGGATGAGGATGCAAAACGTTATGTGGCTGAACATCATCCGTTCACTCGTCCGAAGGATGAGGATCTGCACTTGTTCGAGACTGACCCAGGTCAAATCCGTGCACAAGCTTACGATATCGTATTGAACGGTTATGAAGTAGGCGGCGGCTCGATGCGGATCTACAAACGTGAAGTACAAGAGCAAATGTTCAAAGCGCTGGGCTTCTCAATGGAAGAAGCGCATGAGAAATTCGGCTTCTTGCTGGATGCCTTCGATTATGGAACGCCTCCGCATGGCGGTATTGCATTCGGCTTCGACCGTCTGGTTATGCTGCTCACTGGTCGTACGAACCTGCGCGAGACAATTGCATTCCCGAAAACGGCAAGCGCTACGGATCTGCTATGCGATGCGCCTTCAGAAGTAGAGCTGTCGCAGCTTGAGCAATTGCATATCCGTA
This sequence comes from Paenibacillus sp. J22P59, assembly GCF_059383895.1. Lineage (NCBI taxonomy): Bacteria > Bacillati > Bacillota > Bacilli > Caryophanales > Paenibacillaceae > Paenibacillus > Paenibacillus sp. J22P59. The sequence goes on along the minus strand of NZ_JBXENX010000013.1, from coordinate 45,531 downwards.
CCGTTCTGAAGCCGAAGCCAGAAGCGGCTGCAGTTGCATCTGCAAACAGCACGCCAGCGGAATAAGAAGGAGGCGGCTATTCTAAGATGCTGCATCAATTCTCAAGAACAGAGCTTGCTATTGGCCCGGAAGGTCTAGAGCTGATGAAAGGGAGTACGGTAGCTGTGCTTGGCATAGGCGGTGTCGGAGCTATTGCGGCAGAGGCGCTTGCCCGTACTGGCGTAGGCCGTATTATCCTGATTGACAAGGATGTTGTCGATATTACGAATGTGAATCGTCAGATTCATGCGCTCACCACAACAGTTGGACAGCCCAAGGCAGATTTAATGCGCGACCGGATTAAACTAATTAATCCGGATTGCGAAGCCATCTCGCTTCGGATGTTCTATACAGAAGAAACTTATGAACAGCTATTCGCTTATCCACTGGATTATGTAGTGGATGCGTCGGATACGATTTCTTACAAAATTCATTTGATTAAACAGTGTTTGGAGCGAAATATTCCGATCATCTCGAGCATGGGAGCTGCGAACAAGATGGACCCTACGAAATTTTCAGTAGTGGACATCTCTAAGACGCATACAGATCCAATCGCTCGTGTTGTACGGACGAAGCTGCGCAAGGATGGCATCAAGAAAGGCGTTAAGGTGGTCTTCTCTACGGAGCTGCCGAATAAGCCTCGTGAGGATGTTACTCAGCGAATCGTACCAGACAATGCGCCCGAAATTCGTAAAGCACAGCAGCCACCGGCGAGCAATGCTTTTGTACCACCGGTAGCAGGTCTAATTATGGTTAGTGTAGTTGTGAAGGATTTGCTTGCCAAAGGCGGCATAGTCGTCTAATACAAAAGAACGGGTTGGCCCTTTGAGGAGCCAACCCGTTCTTTTGTATTGCTGTGTTTAGGACTTCGTCGATGCCGAGGTCTGATGCTGCTCAACAAGCGCTTTGAGTTCAACAATCAGGTTATCCAGCTGTGAATAGCCTTTTACAAGGTGATTGATTTTTGTATCCTGCATTTCCATGCTCGCACATACTTCTTCGACAGAAGCCATATTCTCTTCTGTTATAGCTGCCATACTGGACATATCTTCAGCAATGGAGCCGTATTGATCATGGAGCTGACGGGATGAGTCTCCCACGGTATGGGATTGCTCCTTCACTTGCTCGGTATTGTTAGTGATGCTGACGATAATTTTCTCAACCTGCTTGGAGGCATCGAAGCTCAATGCAACTGCCTGTTGGCCAAGGTTGACTTGTTCGCTTACCGACTTGATTTGTGTATGGATCGTGCCAAGAATATTATTAATTTCACTTGCCGCTATGCTAGCATGGTCAGCCAGCTTGCGCACTTCACCGGCTACGACAGCAAAGCCTCGGCCGTGCTCGCCAGCTCTGGCAGCTTCAATGGCAGCATTAAGCGACAAGAGATTGGTCTGCTCCGAAATATCGCTAATCGAGCTGACAATCGAGCCAACCTGTTCATTCTGCTCTAACAGCTGCTTCATCATTCCAACTGTCTGCAGGATGATCGTCTGGACTCGTTCCACTTCTTCCGTCAGTGTATAAATGAGCCTGCTTCCATCTTCTGTGAGAAGGGCTGTGTCAGTAGAATAGGATTGCAGCTGGGTAGCGCCCTCCAGCAAGCGTGTTACCGCATCTTCAATCGTAAGCGCGGAATCACTGACGTTCAGAACCATGCTCGTTTGTTTTTCAATAGCAGCGGACATTTCGCCGAAGGTAGATGTTACCTCACGTGAGATTTTGCCTGTCGTTTCTACGGTGCTCTTCTGTTCATTGCTGAATTCCCCAAGCAGCAGAATGGAAGATTTAAGCTTGTCTACTAGCCGCTCAGCGAGCTCTTTGGAATGAATCGCTTCACGCCGCTCCGTCGTTACCTCTTTTTGAAGCTTCTGGCTGAATTTCGCCGAGAAGCTAAGCGCAGCGGTCGCGAAGCCTAAGTATAAGTACAAATACAATAAGGATTCACCTGGGAAGAGAATTTGCTGCAAAGTAGAATCCATAAATACATAAGTGCTGACAGCCATGCCTAATACGCCGGTAAAAATAATCGGCTTGTAGTCAGCATATAGGGTGATGATGGCGAGATTAACATAAACAAGGAAATAGGTACTGATGAGCGGCTTAGGATCGCCAACAATAAGAAGCAGTGCTAATAGAGTAAGAATGAAGGAGATGAGGTACATGATGTATGATACCCCGATTTCCTTATAGGTCATAAATGTAGCGGTACCGCAGCATACAATTCCCACACCAGCCAAAAGTAAAATGATGTCTGTGCTTAGTCCTGCTCCAATATCAACAATGATGCCAAGTGATAGCATAGCCCATAAAATCTTGACGAATAATCGATTGCGTTTATTCAGAATGTGTCGTTCTGTATTCATCTGCTCTCTACCTTCTTATTTAGTCTTTTGTTATGTTGCATAATGGTCTTAGCTAAACGGTAAGGAAGTAATTCCGGCGGCTTCGGGTACCTTCTGTTGCTCTTCAGGAAGAACAAGCCACTGGTATTTCGATTTGTTGTTGTAAATAAGCTCCATATCAAATAGGACTGGAATGACATAGTCACCTTTATAAAAGGTTTTTTCGCCGATCTTCTCCAGCTTGAGATGGAAAGTAACGCGCAACGCTCGAAACAATAAAGGCTCCATTAAGGATACAAGATACTTAATTTGGTGCTTTTCTGCACAATAAACTACTGCGGATAACAGATCAGACAGGGGTGAACCTCTGTATTCTCGCATTACCGCTATTTTGTCTATCTCCGCTACTCTAGTTGGATCAGCAGCTATCTTAGGATGTTGCGCGAAGGGTGCGACGGAATCAATCGTGCTAATACCTGGTTCATAAGGTTTAATCTCAGCTGTTCCTACATATTCTCCACTTGAAGAAATCGCTACGTACCTCCCAAGCACCTGTTCAGAGAATTCAAGCTCATAGCCTTTCTCTTGCCACACGGCTGTCCAGATGCTATCGAACATCGTTAACCCCCATTCATTCTCGATTGACTTAAACATAATGAATACACTCCTTTGTTTTTCCTCTCTCTTTCTTTGGATTGGTTTTTTTTTCTATATATGGCTCTCCCTCTCTATTTATAAATTACAGGAAAAAAATACCTAAGTAAATATATCGGCAAGTTGCATTCGTTTTTGAAGAGTCAATCCCAACTATTTAACTAGGGATTTGTTGTAAAATTGTAAATGTAAGCGTGTAGGTCAATCAAACTGGCGAACATCTGTACGAATATGCTATTATCGACATATCGCAAGCAGAAGGTAGTGAATGCATAATGGATTTATTCTCTTATCAAGAGGAAGAGATGCCGCAGGCGAGACTTCTTGCTGACCGTATGCGGCCGGAGACGCTGGAGGATTATATCGGGCAAGAAGCTATCATCGGTCCGGGCAAGCTGCTTCGCAGAGCAATTGAAGGCGATCAGCTGTCTTCTATTCTATTATATGGGCCGCCAGGCTGCGGAAAAACGACCTTGGCGCATATTATATCGAAGTGTACAGCGGGCAACTTCATTAAATTGAATGCTGTTGATGCATCAGTCAAAGATGTACGTGAGGTTATTGATCAGGCACGAACCAATAAATTGCTTTATGGCAAAAAGACGATTTTATTTCTGGATGAGGTTCATAGGTTCAATACTTCTCGTCAGGATGCGCTGCTGCCAGCCGTGGAGCAAGGCATTATTATTTTCATCGGGGCGACGACGGAGAATCCCTTTCATCATGTGAATGGGGCACTGCTCTCTCGTTCGACATTATTTCAACTAGAGCCGCTGACAGAAATACATGCTTTGGAAGCGATGAAGCGGGCGCTTCATAACAAGGAGCGCGGGCTTGGCTTCATGGAGCTTCATGCAGATGAAGAGGCATTATTGCACATTGCCGCAATGGCAGGCGGGGATATCCGCCGGGCGCTGAACGCCCTGGAGCTGGCAGCCGTAACGACGCCATCAGAGCCGGATGGCTCTGTGCGAATCACGCTGGAGGTCGCTCAGGAGTCGATACGCAAGCCTACGATACGAGCTGACCTATCTACGCAGTATGATGTACTGTCTGCCTTTCATAAGAGCGTGAGAGGGTCAAGCGACGCGGCGCTGTTCTGGTTTTTGCATGCGGTAGAGCGGCTTGGCATGGACCCTATGACCTTCCTTCGCCGCTTGATTGTTGCTTGCAGCGAGGATATTGGCTTAGCCAATCCGCAAGCGATGGTTCAGGCGGTTACAGCGATGGATGCGTACCATAAGATTGGCTGGCCAGAAGCCAAATATAATATTTCGCAGGCGATATTATTCGCTGTGGAGAGTCCCAAATCGAATGCTACTGCAATAGCAATTGGGAAGGCGACAGCAGCGATGGAAGCAGCGGGGGATGTAGAGGTTCCGCTCCATCTGCGGGATACACATTACAAGGGAGCTCAGCAGCTCGGTCATGAAGGCTACAAATATCCGCATGATTATCCGGGCCATTATGTTCAGCAGCAATACTTGCCCGATACGCTCAAGCGGGCTTCCTTCTATAAGGCGACCGAGCAAGGGATGGAGAATAAGATCAGCCAAAATCAACAGCTTCGGAAAAAGTCGAAATAACGCTGCGGATGACATTAGAATAGAAGGGGCATTCCTCCTCAGAAAATTTGACCTTTCACCCTAAGCGAAGTAGGTGCTTGTCCATCCGTTTTTCAGCAATAGAGGAACGACGTTCCTCTAATCTGCTGTGTTGGTTAGCATTGTAGTAAATAACGTACCTGTGATCCGTTATATTCAGGATTTAGGAGTTTTTTCTCTGGTTTTTCAGAAATAAAGGAACGGTGATCCGTTAATCTGCTATGTTTGCTAGTATTGCATTAAATAGCGGAACACCGTTCCGCTAGGCTCGTGATAACTAGCTGGTGTTTAATTCTGGTACTCCATTGTGGATCAAAGTGAAAGACATTTCTTAGATTATAGGGTTGAACCGTTTGATGAATGGATGCCAAAAAGTCTCAAAATAAAGAACCTCCCATCCAGTTTCAACTGGAATGAGAGGTTCTTTGTGCATTGGTTGCGGCATTAAATTTGTGCGGTTAATCCGAACATCAAGGCCAGATAGCCGAAGATTGGGGCTAGGAGAGCCATAGCGAAGGCCGGCTTCAATCTATCGCTTTTATACATAGTAATGAAGCCAACAATCATAATGCCCGTCGCAGCCAGCAGCAGAATGCTCTCGAAATTTATGGTGTACTGCAGGACCATATCCGGGCTGAAGCTGCCTTTATAAATTCCAGTAAATAGCGGTGAAGGCGATACGCTCTGCAACGTCTCTTGTACATTATGCGGAGGGGACTGCTGTCCCAATATGCCGGTAACGATAAATAAGAGCAGGGCAATCACGCCTTCGGCCTTCATCCATGGTGCGGGATTGAAGCCATCCTTCTTCACACTCATTTTTTTATAACCGAAGCCGTTGGTATAAGCGAATAACAGCAATGGGAGTAAGAGCAAATGCTTAATTAACAATAGCTGTCCATACGGCAGCATCCAGGCATTCACATAATGCGGTGTTGTAAAGCTCATGAGTATTAAGCCAGCAATTATCGTGATCAGTACACAGCCGATAGCAAGCGGAGAGAACCATTTGAGAAAAGGCTTCCAATTCTCCGCCTCCTTGCTGAACCAGCCTGCAATTAATAATACGCCGATCCATACCGTCACAGCTAAAAAGTGTGCAGAATGAACAATAATACCCTTGATACCGTAAAGGGAAGCGGCGTGGCTCGCAAAGCCGAGCCAAACGATCAGCAGAAAAGTAATGAATAATGCGACTTTAGGCATATGTTTGTCGTTTCGGAATGATCGCAGAGCAAGCAGGAGCACTAAACCAACCGAGCTGATTGCTGTCCATAGCCATGCTTTTCCCATCTTGAGATCGAATAGAATGCTTTTCACCATTTGGATGTAAGAAGTGTCGAAATCTTTGGCGAATAGCAGCGCAGTTTTGTGAATGGGTGCATAAGACAGCACAGGAATTGCAATCGCGCATGCTAATAGTAACGCATTAGGCACATGGATTTGCGGCCTTCTAGTTTCTGGAACAAGTCGAAGAAGAAAGGTTCCTGCAAGAACGGCGAAGCAGACATAGAGGAGAGCCTCGCTAATATAAATCATTTATTTACGCCTCCGTGCCAGAACGATAAAGGCAACAATAAGTACAGCTGCGATAATGGCATAAGCGTAAACGGGCAAACCATTATTGTCAGGAGATGAAGGTTGTACCGGAGCCTCAGGTGTTGGACTTGCTTCTGGCGTCGCTGTTGCTGCTGGTTCTTCCGAAGGAATCGGAGTTGGAGTTGGCGTCGCTGTTGGTGCAGCTTCCTCTGCCTCAACGGTAAAGGCATAGTCTCCTTTAATCGAATGCCCATCGGCCCCGATGATGGTCCATTTGACTGTATAAATGCCATTCGGTAATGGCTCAGCAATTAAACCGCTAAGCTGATTATCTTCGACTGTTGTTTCAGTAAGAGCTATTTCATTGCCTTGTTCATTCATAAGCTTGAAGTTGCTTAATTTCTCTAAGCCTGTATTAAAGTTCATGACGATTTGTTCAGGTGAAGCGGTTAGCTTCTCATCAGCGGATGGAGAAGATGTGTCAAGCTTGGAATGAGCCATAACAGAGCCTGGCAGTATCCAGAGTGCAATCAAGCAAATAAATAGAATTCGTTTCATTACTTGTTCCTCCTTGGAATAAATCTGATTGCATTATAACAGATATAAGGCTGGTCTGATGATAGGAAAGTATAAAATTGATTGCAGCTTTATGAACATACGCTATAAAGGCATGTCAGTGTTCTACAAAAAAAGACAAGAATGTTAAAAGAATGGCCGCATAAAGGACTTACCCGAATGAATAGACTGAACTACCATATCTATCGTTGGGAGAAGGGGGTGCACCTGCTGGGCACGCAACATTAGACTGCGCGCAGCGGGCAGGGAATCGTTGAACGATCCTTTACCTTTAGTTTTCATGCTGGCTTTCCTTGTTTTGTTTATAGGTATGACTATTTTTTTTCTTGCAGCGGAGCTTGCTCTTGTGAAGCTTCACGGGAGGAGCAAAGAGGCTGACGGGGTCTACAATCATAGAGCCTATCGCTCCGCCTGTCAGCTCGGCTCCGTTCTAGCTATTCTTGGACTAGGGTGGATTGGTCAGTCAGCGGTCACAGCAATCATTGAGCCTCTTTATCAATTGCTTAGTTGGAACATTCCGCTGTTCGTTTCAGTAATCTCCTTCCTAGTTGCTGTGTTCATCATTGCGCTTATACAGCAGGTGCTGGGGGAACTGCTATCCAGAATGATAACGATGCATAATAAAATGAAGGTGGTCAGACTCATTAAGACGCCCTTCCTCTTCTATTGCAAGAGTGTCTATCCGCTGCTTTATTTGATTCATAAGCTCGGGGACGGACTGCTGGGGCAGATGGGCATGAAGCCTAGAGCAGAGCATGAATCAGCACATACCGAGCAGGAAATACGCAGTCTCATTCAAGCGAGCCATAAAAGCGGACATATTGATAACACTGAGCTGACTCTTGTTGATAATATTTTTGATTTCACCGAGACCAATGCGAGGCAAATTATGATTCCCCGCACGGAGATGATCTGTCTCTATACGAATTTGTCCTTTGAAGAGAATGTAGCAATTGCTCTAGAACAGATGCGTACGCGTTATCCGGTATGTGAGAATGACAAAGACAACATTATCGGTTTCATTCATATCAAGGACCTGTTGCGGGATACAACGAACAGTTTGACTGAAATTAGACAAATCACACGCCTCGTTACCACTGTGCCGGAATCCATGCAGATCAGCTATTTGCTTAAGCTTATGCAGAAGAAAAAGACGCAGCTGGCCATTCTTATTGATGAATATGGCGGGACATCAGGGCTGGTAACGCTGGAGGACATTATGGAGGAAATTGTCGGGGAAATTCAAGATGAGTTCGATTATAAGCGTGCCGATATTGAGCGAATCGACGAGCTAACTTATTCCATTAACGGACTCCTGCTGATTGAAGAAGTGAACAGCTATTTCAACCTTTCGATTGAAACCGATGATTACGATACAATAGGCGGATGGATTTTTTCGCAAATCGATAGCTCTTCACCGGGCAATGGACGCATTGAATTTCGCAATCGTTTTGAATTTCTAATTGAGGAGATTGGACATATGCGTGTATCGCGCATTACGGTTCGCAAGCTCATCAATGAGGATCGATATGGCGTGAAGTGAACAATGAGGCTAATGACAGATGCATGCACGATAGCTGAATAGCAAATATCAATAAAACAAAAGACACATGCTTGCCAGATTGATTAGGCAGCCATGTGTCTTTTGTTATTTAATAATTAAGCCTGTAATTCTGCGTATACAGCGGCGTCGATTTTGTGGACCGTTTCGATTGTGCCGCCGCCAAGACATAGATCGCCATCGTAGAGGACGACGGCTTGGCCTGGCGTGATAGCCTTCTGCGGCTTATCGAATATAATTTCTGCCGAGCCATCCGCTTGGAAAGTAACAGTCACGCCTTGATCCGGTTGGCGGTATCTGAATTTCGCTGTGCAATGGAAAGCCTTGTTTGGCTTATCCGGTGCAATCCAGTTAAAGCCGCTTGCGGTAAGCCCAGTAGAATAAAGGCTTGGATGATTCTCGCCTTGAATGACGTAGAGAATGTTGCGTTCCAGATCTTTGTCTGCCACGAACCATGGCTCGCCATTTCCTGAACCGCCAATGCCCAGCCCCTGGCGCTGACCAAGGGTATAATACATTAGGCCGTCATGCTTGCCTTTCTTCTCACCCGTGCGAATATCGATCATATCACCTTGTTGTGCAGGGAGATAACCGCTTAAGAAGGTCTTGAAGTTGCGTTCGCCGATAAAGCACACGCCTGTGCTGTCTTTCTTCTTGGCCGTATAGAGGCCAGCTTCCTCGGCAATTCTTCTAACCTCTGGCTTCGGCAAATGGCCGATTGGGAACATCGCTTTGGCCAGCTGGCGTTGATCAAGTGCGCTTAAGAAGTAAGTCTGGTCTTTATTGCTGTCTACGCCGCGGAGCAGCCTTGTTTCGCCATCTGCTGTCCGTTCTACTTGGGCATAATGGCCGGTAGCCAGATAATCCGCACCGAGCTCATTGGCTTTTTTGAGAAAATCACCGAACTTAATCTCCCGATTGCACATCACATCAGGGTTCGGCGTCCGGCCGCGTCTATATTCATCTAGAAAATAAGTGAATACTTTATCGAAATATTGTTTCTCGAAATTCACGGTATAATAGGGAATTCCGATCTGGTCACATACGCGGCGGACATCCTCTGCGTCCTCCTCGGCTGTACACTGACCGAATTCGTCGGTATCATCCCAGTTTTTCATGAAGATGCCGATAACATCGTAGCCTTCCTGCTTGAGCAGCAGGGCGGTAACGGATGAGTCGACTCCGCCGGACATGCCGACGACAACACGCGTTTCTTGCTTCGTTTTTTCCATTATGCTGCACCACCTTGTATCTACCAACATTTCGATCTATTGTACCATAGAAGAAAAACTTTTTCATGAGGAGACGATCCTTTTCTCGCATGTTGGCTATCGTCTATGTTAACATAGATGTGAAATGGGAATACAATGATTTAACGACAAGTAGTGAAACCCAATATACGGTTATTTTTGAAAGAGAGGTGCCCCAATTGAAAATTTCAACGAAAGGCCGTTACGGTCTAACGATTATGATGGAGCTTGCGGCCAAATTTGGAGAAGGACCAATCTCGCTTAAAAGCATTGCGGAGCGCAATCAACTCTCCGAGCACTATCTGGAGCAATTAGTAGCCCCGCTGCGTAATGCAGGACTGGTGAAAAGTATCCGGGGTGCTTATGGCGGTTATATTTTGTCCAAGGAGCCCGAGACGATTACAGCAGGAGATATTATTCGAATTCTGGAAGGACCGATCTCCCCTGTAGACTTTACAGAAGAAGATGATCCAGCCAAGCGTGACCTGTGGCTGAGAATTCGCGATAGCATTGCAAGCGTTCTAGACTCTACTACGCTGGGTGATTTAGTCAACTTCCACGATGCTGGCAAGCCAGACAGCTATATGTTCTATATTTAAGGATAGAAAGCAAGAGGGAACGAAGGATGCAAAAGTATTATTTTGACCATGCAGCTACGACACCTATGCATGCTGAAGTTGTGGAGGCTATGCTTGCGATCATGCAAGGCCCAGGCGGCAATCCGTCGAGCATGCATGCATTCGGCCGAGCGGCGAAGCAGCAGGTGAACCAAGCCCGGGACTCTATTGCAGCAGCGATTGGCTGCAAGCCGTCAGAGCTTGTCTTCACTTCAGGCGGTACAGAAAGCGACAATGCCGCCATTATAGGCGCAGCGACAGCAATGAGGAAAAAAGGAAAGACCCATATTCTAACATCAGCGGCAGAGCATCATGCCGTTCTTCATACATGCGAATGGCTGAGCCAGCAAGGCTATACCGTCACGCTTTTGCCAGTAGACGACACAGGACGCGTCTCACCGGAGACGGTAGCAGCAGCGATAACGCCAGAAACGGCTTTAATTAGCATTATGCACGGCAATAATGAAGTGGGCACTCTACAGCCTATTAAAGAGATCGGGACAATTGCACATGCTCATGATGTGCTTTTTCACGTTGATGCTGTACAATCCTTTGATCTGACGCACTACCAATTGAAGGAGCTGCCCGTTGATCTGATGAGCTTTTCTGCCCATAAGATTAATGGTCCCCAAGGTGTCGGTGCATTGTATGTGGCGAGTGGTACGCCCTTTGAACCGATTGCTCATGGCGGCTCGCAAGAGCGCAAGCGAAGAGCTGGCACAGAAAACGTCGCAGGCATTGTTGGTTTCGCCAAGGCTGTTGACATTTGTGTGAACATGCGCGATAAAAAGCAACTTTTTTTGGACGAGCTTCGTAAAGAGTGGATAGAGCAGCTGCAGGCTCACATCAAGGGAACTCCCTTAGTTGTTAACGGGAATGACGAGCATTATCTACCGCATATCGTCAACATCAGCTTTATTGGTATTGATACAGAAACGATGCTGATGAATCTCGATATGGAGGGCATTGCGGCAGCAAGTGGTTCGGCATGTACTTCTGGTGCGCTCGAACGGTCGCATGTACTTAGGGCGATGGGGCTGCCCGAGGAACGATTGCATTCTGCTGTACGTTTTAGCTTCGGATTGGGCAATACTATGAAAGAACTGGAAGGCGCTGCACATAAAATAGCAACAATCGTGGAGCGTATCCGTACTAACGCATAGGAGGCCTCCGTCAACAGCATGATCAAGCTCCAACAACTTATCGGGCTTCCCGTTCATGTGATTCATTCCGGCAAGCAGATTGGCAATGTCAAGGATGCTTGGTTCGACGAACACTGGAAATTGATGGGTTTGGTACTGGAGAGTGTGAATTGGTATACCTCTTCAGTCAAGACCGTGCAATGGTCGAATGTACTGACATGCGGAGAGGACGCCGTTCTTATCTCTGATGAGGCTGCCGTACTCTCGGTGAAAGCTGCGGAAATTGGCCGTTCCTTCTACACGGGAATCGTGAAGCTGAAGGATTTGCCAATAGTAACTGTGCAAGGCGTACAACTTGGACGAGTATCAGATGTTTATTTCCACCCATTTCAGGGCACACAAATAGTAGGCTATGAGTTAACCGATGGTTTTATATCGGATCTGATGGAAGGGCGCAAGTGGTTGAGAGCCCCGAATGATTCAGAAGCCGTGTTGCTCGGGGAAGACGCGATTATCGTTCCTGCTGTCAGTGAAGCGGAATTGGAGCCTGTCGCAGCTTCCAATTCGACGAATAGGGAGAATGAAAGATGAGATGTCCTAATTGCAATTCCAGAGATATAGGTAAAATCGGTTCCCATCAGTTTTATTGCTGGGGCTGTTATATCGAATTGACGGTTAATGGTGAGAAAATGTCGGTCTATCAAGTAGAAGAGGACGGCACACTAAGCTCACTAGACGATTTATTTTTTGAAGAAGAAATACCACAAATTCACATTAACTGAGCTTAATGATGGAATAGAAATGGCGCTTCCTTATAAACTGTACCCCATATAGAGACTTTTTTAAAATGTCTACTCTATAGGGTACAGTTTATTATGGAGCGTTATTTTTTTTTGATTTTTTTATGGATGGATGAACCGCTCTGCTTGTACATATACTGAATCAGATGCCACAGGATAGGGGTGACAGGGTGGAACGATTCACGAAAAATCGTCTATTCGTTGGAATGGTATATGTGATATTGGGGCTGCTTGCTTTATATTTACTGATCCTTGTTAAGCCCATTATTGTGCAGCTATATGTCTTTTTCAAGGCTATTCTAGCTCCTTTTCTAATAGCAATGATCATTTCTTATGTGCTTAATCCGATCGTGACGATGCTTCACCAGCGGAAAGTGCCTCGGACGATTGCCGTGCTTCTTATTTACACCGTTTTTTGTGCGGCGCTTGCTGTCATTGTCGTGAATATCATTCCGATGTTTATGGAGCAGCTGGAGCAATTGAACCATCATGTGCCGGATCTGACGATGAGAGCACAAAGCTTGGTTACAGACTTGAATAATACGTCTATACTGCCGGAAAGCTTCCGCGAGGGGATTAATAAGTCGCTAGTACATATGGAGAAAAGGATATCCGAATCACTCGTTCATTTCATCAATAATATTGGTTCGGTAGTGAATGCGTTGTTCATCGCTTTTATTATTCCGTTCTTGGCTTTCTATATTTTGAAGGACTTTGATCTGTTCGAAAGAACGGTTGTTAACTACGTGCCGAGGTCGCACCGTAAAAATACAGTTCGACTGCTCAAGGATATTGATACAGCCCTGGGAAGCTATATTAGGGGACAGTTCGTTGTCTGTGTTATTGTCGGCGTGCTGGCTTATATCGGCTATATGATCATCCATATCCCATATCCGCTGCTATTGGCAGGCATTGTAGCCGTCACGAATATTATTCCCTATATGGGTCCATTCTTTGGAGCTGCTCCAGCTATCCTCGTTGCCTCTACGATCTCGCTGAAGATGGTTATTCTTGTAGCAGTTATCAATACACTATGCCAAATATTGGAGAGCAATATTATTTCACCGCAGGTGGTAGGCAGAACCTTGCATATTCATCCGTTGGCTATTATTTTCGCTTTGCTTGTAGGGGGAGAGATTGCAGGAATTGTGGGAATGATATTAGCGGTGCCGATCTTTGCCGCATTGAAAGTGATTGTCCAGCATATGTTCGCTTATTACGTGCGAAGAAAGATTATTTGACAAATATGAGTAGCTGTAGATATACTCTAGACAAGTGCAATAAATAGTTGAAAAACGATGATGGAATCAAGTACGCTGTAGCCCGTCGATCAGAGAGAGAGCTTCTTCGCCCATTCATTGGCGTTGGCTGGAATAGCTCTTATGGCGAAGGATAGCCGAAGCTAATTCTGGAGTGTGAATGAACTTCACCGGAAGGACCCGTTATAGTCCGTTTGAGGAGATTGCCGATCGACTTCTATCAGCTTCAAGCTGCAAGAGGGCGAAGTAAGGCAATAACCAGGGTGGTACCGCGATCGTTTATTCGTCCCTGTCTATGACAGGGGCTTTTTTATGTTCCAAAAGATGAATATACGGAGGTTGTTGACAATGAAAGCAAGTGAAATACGGGCAAAATGGCTCGCTTTTTTTGAAAGTAAAGGACATAAAATCGAACCGAGCGCGTCGCTCGTTCCTCATAACGATCCGTCGCTGCTATGGATTAATGCAGGGATGGCACCGCTCAAGGCTTACTTTGACGGGCGCATCATTCCAGACAACCCGCGTATTGCAAACTCGCAGAAGTGCATTCGAACCAATGATATCGAGAATGTCGGCAAAACACGCCGTCACCATACCTTTTTCGAGATGCTGGGCAATTTCTCGATCGGTGATTACTTTAAGGAAGAAGTGATCACATGGGCATGGGAGTTCTTGACGAGCAAGGAATGGATTGGCTTCGATCCTGAGCGCTTATCCGTAACGGTCTATACCGAGGATGAAGAGGCTCTAACGTTCTGGCATGAGAAAATCGGTGTGCCGCTGGAGCGGATTTACAAGCTGGAGGAAAACTTCTGGGATATCGGCGAAGGCCCATGCGGACCTTGTACGGAAATTTTCTATGATCGCGGCGACAAGTACGGCGATCTTAATGATCCGGAATGCTGGCCTGGCGGCGAGAATGAACGTTTCCTTGAAGTATGGAACTTGGTGTTCTCACAATTCAATCACAATAAGGATGGCAGCTATACGCCGCTTCCTAACAAAAATATTGATACAGGTGCAGGCTTGGAGCGTATGGCCTCCATTCTGCAAGATGTAGATTCCAATTTCGACACGGATCTATTCATCCCGATTATTGAACGTACCTGCGAGATCGCAGGCGTGAAATACCATGCGAATGAAGAGCATGACGTAGCGCTCAAGGTCATTGCCGATCACATTCGGACTGTAGCCTTCGCAGTGGGCGACGGCGTTATGCCTTCGAATGAAGGTCGCGGCTACATTATCCGCCGACTACTGCGCCGCGCCGTTCGCTACGGAAAAACAATCGGTATCGATCGTCCATTTTTGTTCGAGCTGATGCCGGTAGTGGGCGAGGTTATGGGCGGGTATTATCCAGAGGTCGTTGAAAAACGCGAGTTCATTGAGCGTGTTATTCGCACGGAGGAAGAGCGTTTCCATGAGACGTTGTCTGATGGCCTTGCGATGCTGTCTGAGCTGGTGAAGAATGCGACGGAAGCAGGCAAGACGGAGATTGGCGGGGAGGATGCTTTCCGTTTGTATGATACGTATGGCTTCCCGTTTGACCTTACCGAGGACTTTGCTTCAGAGAATGGCATGACGGTAGATCGTGAAGGATTTGATCAATCTATGGAAGCACAGCGTGAGCGCGCTCGTGCAGCTCGTCAAGATACAGGCGGCATGAATGTTCAAGGCGGACCGCTTGCTGACTTTACGGTTAAAAGTGAATTTGTTGGCTATAATGAATTGGTGATAGATGCGAAAATTACCGCAATCGTTCAAGATGACGCTATGGTTGATCTTGCTGGAGAAGGAAGCAAAATCGTTGTCCTGCTGGACCGTACGCCATTCTATGCGGAGAGCGGCGGCCAGATTGGTGACCGTGGAACGATAACGGGGCAAGGCTTTACTTTGCAAGTGGACGATGTAACGAAAGCGCCGCATGGTCAAAGCGTGCATCATGCCACTGTCACTAAAGGTACGGTTCGTATCGGCGACAAAGCAGAGGCAGCCGTAGCGCGTTCTGTACGTGAAGATATTATTAAAAACCATACAGCTACCCACTTGCTTCATAAGGCGCTAAAAGAAGTGCTCGGCGATCATGTCAACCAAGCGGGTTCACTAGTGGAGCCGGATCGTTTGCGATTTGACTTCTCCCACTTCGGCAGCATTACGCCTGAAGAGCTAACGGAAATCGAGCGCCGGGTGAATGAGCAAATCTGGCTCGGTACAGCTGTAGCCATTGAGAATAAGTCACTTGCTGAAGCGAAAGCAATGGGCGCAATGGCGCTATTCGGCGAGAAGTACGGCGATGTCGTTCGCGTTGTTCAGGTTGGCTCTTATAGCCTTGAGCTTTGCGGAGGCTGCCATGTATCCAATACAGCTCAGATCGGATTGTTCAAGCTGCTGAGCGAGAGCGGCATTGGCTCAGGCGTAAGACGGATCGAGGCGGTAACAGGTCGTCATGCTTACAGCTATATGGAAGGACAGCTTGATCTATTGAAGCAAGCTTCTGCATTGCTTAAGTCGAATCATGCCGATGTTCCTAAACGTATTGAGGCTTTATTTGCTCAAGTGAAGGAGCTGGGCCGTGATAATGAATCGCTGCAAGGCAAGCTAAGCCGTATCGAAGCGGGCTCTTTGGAGGATAATGCGAAGACTGTGGGCGATGTAACGGTGTTGAGCGCTCAAGTGAATGCTCCTTCAATGGATGCCCTGCGCGGTATCGCTGACGAATTGAAGGCGAAGCTGCCTTCCGCAGTTATCATTCTTGGCGCGGTACAAGAAGACAAGGTTAACCTTGTAGCAGCAGTATCTGCTGATCTTGTGAAGAAAGGCTTCCATGCCGGCAAGATTATCAAAGAAGCGGCAGTCCACTGCGGCGGCAGCGGCGGCGGACGCCCAGATATGGCTCAAGCGGGAGGCAAGGATGCGTCCAAGCTGGAAGAAGCATTGAAACTTGCGGAAGAACTGGTTCTCAACCAAGCAAATGTGATATGATACACATGTATATGTAAAGACAATTTCATTGAACTGCGGTTGGAAAGCGAGGTGACTGGCGATGAGCTCCATGGACAACACGATGAAGTTTGATGTTAAGGCGGAAGGCGTAGAAACTTCCTCGCAGGACATTTTGCTTGCGGTGCATGAAGCGCTCCTCGAAAAGGAGTACAATCCGATCAATCAGATTGTAGGATACTTGCTTTCTGGAGATCCCGCTTATATTCCACGGCATAACAACGCCAGAAGCTTAATTCGTAAAAAAGAACGCGATGAACTCATTGAGGAGCTTGTCCGGTTTTACTTGAACAATAAGAAATAAGAGGAGCCGGACAAGAAATGAGAACAATGGGTTTGGATTATGGTGATCGCAACATTGGTGTTGCGGTCAGTGACGCCTTCGGATGGACCGCGCAGGGAACGGGAGTTGTCCAGAAGCGGCGTGACGGAAGCGAGCTTGAGCGAATAGCCGAGCTCGTGAAAGAACATGAGGTTACGGAAATCGTTGTCGGGCTGCCGAAGAATATGAATAATACGATCGGTCCCCGCGGCGAGATAAGCATTGCATTCGCAGAGCTGTTGCAGCAGAAATTTAACTTGCCTGTTCACCTTTGGGATGAGCGGCTGACGACCGTGTCCGCCGAACGAACGTTGATTGAGGCTGACGTTAGCCGGAAAAAAAGAAAGCTGGTAGTGGACAAAATGGCGGCAACGCTTATTTTGCAAAATTATCTAGATTCTAAAACGAAAAGGTGAGGGTTGCTATGACAAAGGATGACATGCAGTTTGAAGAGCCGGAAATCATTTATATTCCGGATGAGGACGGTAACGAAGAAGAATTCGAGGTCATTATGAAATTCGAGGTTGATGACTCCGATCAGAAATATATGATGGTTGTACCGCTCGCTGGCGAGAATGACGAGGAAGATGAGGTTTACGCTTTCCGTTATGAAGAAGAGGGCGATGACCTGAAGCTGTATACGATTGAAGATGAAGAAGAATGGAATATGGTCGAAGAGACGTTCAATACGCTTCTTGGCGAGCTAGAGGAAGAGGGCAACTAATCATGGCAACTGATGATTCTATCGTTCCTGTGCGCCAGCATCTTCTCAAAGAAGCATTCGGCAATGATATAGAGCTCGTTGCAGAAGACGGCACTCAGGAAGTTTTCGAAATCAAGGCGGAATTCCAGCTTGGTGCGTATGTCTATGCTGCGCTTCAATCTCCTGCGATGAGCAAGGAAGATGAGGTTGAGCTGTTCAGAGTCGTTGTGACGGACAGCGGCGAGCCTCAGCTGGAAACGATTGAAGATGACGAAGAGTGGGAACTGGCTTCCGAAGCTTACGATGACTTGCTGTTCGCTAATGACGAGCGGCCATAAGCATAAAGAAGACAACTAGATAAGTAGTAGAAAAAGAGCGGTGCGAGCCGCTCTTTTTCACGACGTTCTAAAGGGAATAAGGCTTATTATCTGATTGTAGGAGGAGCACGAAGTTGGATAATTCTATGCGTTCGAGGCCGCCGGCAAGTCGTATTGCTATGTGGGTCGTACTAACTCTTTTAGGTCTTTTTATTCTGGTAGCCGGAAGCTTATATTTATATGTATGGAATGGCCTAAGGCCGACAGCATCGGGCGAGCCGAAGCGAATTGAAATCCCGAAGGGGTCTTCAGCCTTCGAAGTGTCTGACTTGCTGGAGAAGGAAGGGGTTATTAAGAACTCTTTCTTATTCAAATATTATTTGAAAGCGAAAGGCGAAGGCCCGCGTTTTCAAGCAGGAATCTATGATATTCGTCCAGGAACAAGCAATGAGGCCATTATTACGATGCTGAATAAGGGAGAGACCGCCCCGGAAGAGATGATTCGTTTCACCATTCCGGAAGGCTTCACCTTGCTTCAAATTGCCGATAAGCTGTCTGAAGAGAAGCTAATTGACAAAGAGAAATTTCTAGAGCTTGCTGAGTCCCATACGGACTGGGGCGATGCGGAAGCCGTGCGCTCAATTCCGGCAGATAACAAGCTTCATCATCGAATTGAGGGTTATTTATTCCCTGAGACGTATGAGATGAAGAAAGACAGCACAGAGGAAGATATTTTGCTGCGGATGCTGACAGAGCTCGATAGGAAGCTGGGACAATTGCCAGAGGATTGGCAGGATGTTATGGAAGCACGCGGCCTCACTCTGCATCAACTGCTTACGATCGCATCCCTTGTTGAGCGGGAGGTTGTCGTGGACGAGGAGAGACCTATTGTCTCGGGCATTATTCAGAATCGGATCACAGACGGTACGATGCCATTGCAGATCGATGCTACCGTTCAATATATGCTGGACAAGCCGAAGGCCAGATTAATGGAGAAGGATCTTTTAGTAGAGAGCCCTTATAATACCTATCGGAATAAAGGATTGCCTCCAGGGCCAATCGCAAGCCCAAGTCTGGCGTCTATTACGGCTGCGCTCTATCCGGAGGAATCAGAGTACTTCTTCTATGTAACTAAAAAAGATGGCACACAAACCCATCTGTTCGCCAAAACGTACAAAGAGCATTTAAGAAACATTGAGCAGAGTAACAAAACGGCTCAGCAAGGAGGATAAGGCATAATGGCAAGTAAGCCGGAATTGCTGACGACAGCTGCTTCAATTGAAGAGCTGGGTCGATTGATAGAGGCCGGAGCTGATGCATTCGTCATTGGCGAGGCACGTTATGGGATGAGGTTAGCGGGTGAATTTGATCTCCCGATGATTGCGGAGGCGGTGCTGCTCGCGGCGCCGCATGGTGTTAGAATTTATGCCTCGGTTAACAATTTGATGGACAATAAGACGGTTGAGACTCTCCCAGCTTATATTCGCGGTCTATCGGATGCTGGCGTAAACGGCATTATATTTGGTGACCCTGCGGTGCTGATGGCTGTACGCCAGGAAGCGCCGCATATTCCGCTTCATTGGAATGCGGAGATGACGTCAACAAATTATTCGACAGCAGCCTATTGGGGGCGGCGGGGAGCAACGCGCTTCGTGCTTGCTCGTGAGCTGAACATGGAACAGGTTATAGAGACGAAGCAGCTCTCAGAGATGGAGATTGAGGTTCAAGTTCATGGCATGACGAACATTTACCACTCAAAGCGGTCGCTTGTAGACAGCTATTTGGATCACCAACAGCAGACGGGTAGATTAGAGAGCAGGGGCCTAGATCGTGACTTGTATTTGATGGAAGCAGAAAGACCAGATGAGCGATTCCCGATCTATGAAGATGCGAATGGGACCCATATTATGAGCTCAGATGATCTATGTATGCTGGAGAATCTGCATGAGCTGCTTGAAATAGGGGTCGACTGCTTGAAGATCGAAGGTCTGCTCAAATCCACTTCATATAATGAAACGGTCGTTCAGGCGTACCGTACCGTTATAGATGCTTATTATGCTGATCCTGATCACTACCGATTTGATGACAAATGGCTGGAGCCGATTCAACAGATTCAAGATCCGAATCGTGAGCTAAGCTACGGCTTTTTCTATAAAGAACAGGTTTATTGATAGGTTCTAAAGGGGGGACGAAGATGATAACTTCGGAGAAAAAGGCACCGCGTTTCCAGGGGAAAAGACATAGGCTCGACAGGCCTGAGCTGCTCGCTCCTGCAGGGAATTTGGAAAAGCTGAAATTTGCTGTGCATTACGGAGCAGATGCTGTCTATATTGGAGGGCAAAAGTATGGTTTGCGTTCCAATGCCGACAATTTCAGCTTCGAGGAAATGAAGGAAGGCGTTGCATTCGCTGAGCGCTATGGTGCGAAAGTATTTGTTGCGACGAATATTTATGCTCATAACGAAGATATAAGCGGTCTCGAGGAATATTTGCGCGGCTTGCAGGATGCGGGAATAGCCGCAATCATCGCAGCTGATCCAACCATAATCGAAACGGCGCAGCGCGTTGCACCGAAGCTTGAAGTGCATCTCAGCACACAGCAATCAACGTTGAATTGGCAGGCCGTTAAGTTCTGGAAGGAAGAGGGACTACCTCGCGTTGTTCTTGCTAGGGAGACCAGCTTTGAAGAAATTGCGGAGATTAAACAGCATGTTGATATTGAGATTGAAGCATTCATCCATGGAGCGATGTGTTCTTCATTCTCTGGTCGCTGTGTTCTAAGCAATCATTTCACTGATCGCGACTCAAACCGTGGAGGATGCTGCCAATCCTGCCGCTGGAAGTATGATATGTTTGTAGATGATGCTCCAATGTATACAGATGGAGAAGATCCTTTTACGATGGGCTCGAAGGATTTGTGCATGATCGAATATATGCCCGAACTGATTGAGGTAGGCGTGGATAGCTTTAAGATCGAGGGACGGATGAAGAGCATTCATTATGTGGCCACGGTCGTGAATGCTTATCGCCAAGCGATTGATGCCTATTTCGATAACCCTGAGGAATATGTACTCAAGCAAGAATGGGTAGAAGAGATTAATAAAGCTGCCAATCGCCCGCTGAATACAGGGTTTTTCCTTGATACTCCGGGCTCGGAGTATCATATTTATGAGCCTGAGGATAAGCCGGCACCTTATGACTTCGCAGGCATTGTGCTGGAGTATGATGAACAGACAGGCATCGCTGTCGTTCAGCAGCGCAATCATGTCAAGCTTGGTCAAGAGATCGAGTTCGTTGGTCCGGGTGGCGTCTTTTTCAAACAGACGATTGAGTATTTGGCTAATGATAAAGGCGAGCAGCTGGATGCTGCCAAACATCCACTTGAACGTATTCATATCCGTACGCTCAAGCCAGTTAGACCGATGGATATGATGAGGAAAAAAATCCAAAAGTAAAACCATCATTTACAAGCAACGGAGAAGAAGCGGAATATAGGCTTTTTCTCCTTTTTTATTCCTTTCTTTTCAATTCTGTTATAATCAATTGACAGATTGCGGCCGATATAAAATAATAGGATTATACATAGAGGTAGAGCAAAGGAACTACTGCCAGGACTAGCCACAAGAAAAACAATCCTTCTTAATCGATCAAAGGCGGTGTTTTCTATTGAAAAAACTTAATACTTCGAAAAAATCAAATGAATCATCCAAAAACAAGCTGGAGGGGAAAGGTTTGTCAGCAACAGAGAAGACGAAAGCGGAACCAAACCCATCGGCCATGTCTAATAAGATGAAGGTAGCCTTGCAGGGACTGAAGGAGGGAAAGCTTGCGAATCCTATCCAATCAGTAGGAGCAAAGCTATTTATTATTATTTTCGTTAGTATTATTGCTTGCGTATTCGTAGTAGGACAAATGGCTTATTCCAAGTCAAAAGAGATTGTAGAGTCAAAAGTATCAGATGCTAGTTTTCAAACCGTGAATCAAATTGCAGACAAATTGGATATTGTATTTAAGACCTATGATGATTTAACGATGCAGATTATGCTGGATGCTGAATATAATCGGATGGTTAAAGAGCTGGTCGAAGCAACCGATCAATTCTCCACTTTCGAGAAAAGCAGAGCATTAACACAGCGGGTTCAGACTTATATCTTGACTAATAATTCGATTCTAGGTGCTTATTTACTGCCAGTAGATCCTAAGAATCCGATCATTACAGCAGGCACAGCGTCTCTTGAAGCTGGAGAGAAACTGGCAGGCACTGAATGGTTCGCTGAGGCTCAGAAAGGCATGGGTAAGTCAAGCTGGGTTGAGACGCAGCCTACTGGGTTTGGCACGGAGAGCGGACAAGCTTCAATTGGCATAACACGTCTAATGAAGGATACGCGACTGAACAGTGGCATTTATGTCATGCTGCTGGAGATCGATCTGGCGTTCATTCAAAAACAGTATAATGAAGTTGTATTGAGCGAAGGCAGCAACGTTGCCATTGTAGACAGCAGCAATAATTATATCGCGAATAAAGATAATGCATTAATAGGGAAGACAGCTAATCTTAGCTTGCCTGCCGACAAAGAGAGCGGAAGCGTTAAGCTAAAAACATCTGAAGGTCAAGCTGTGCTGGCTGCCTACAAACAGTTCACTACGATGGATTGGAGAGTAGTCGGTACGATTCCAGTAAATCAACTGGTGAAGGATGCAGAAGAAATCCGGACATTAACATGGATTACAGCAGGTGTGGCGGTATTAATCGCGATCGCCATCGGCTTCATGGTTATTCGGACCATTGCTGTTCCTCTTATGAATATTCGCAACCTGATGAAAGAAGGGGAGCAAGGCAATCTTACAGTTCGTTATACGACGAAGAACAGAAAAGACGAGATCGGCCAGCTTGGCGATAACTTCAATAAAATGATGACGCAGATTACAGCGCTTGCTAAGCAGACGACCCAGTCTGCTGATGATGTATTATTTACTGCAGGAGAGCTTTCTGAGGCATCCAAGAAAACGGCAGTCTCAGCAAGAGAGATATCTGTAGCAACGGAAGAGATCGCTACTGGAGCTTCCAGTCTGGCAGTTGAAGCAGAGAGAGGCAGCGATTTAACTGGC
Source organism: Paenibacillus sp. J22P59 (assembly GCF_059383895.1). Lineage (NCBI taxonomy): Bacteria > Bacillati > Bacillota > Bacilli > Caryophanales > Paenibacillaceae > Paenibacillus > Paenibacillus sp. J22P59. The sequence continues at coordinate 22,695 of NZ_JBXENX010000013.1, read as the reverse complement.
AATATGAATATGCAAATGCAGACGGTCATGGAAGCCACCAGTCAAATGGTTCTCTCTGCGGGTCAAGTAGAGAAAGCAAGTCAGCAGGGTACCGCTTATATGGGGACATTGATTGAAAAGACGAACATGACGGAAGAAATGACCCGTTCTATGGTGGATAAGGTTGATAGCTTGAAGGAGAGCACAGGCTCGATTGTTAAAATTCTAGATGTGCTCAATAATTTGACCAAGCAGACGAATATTCTATCCTTGAATGCTACGATTGAAGCTGCTCGTGCTGGAGCTGCCGGCAAAGGCTTCATGGTCGTGGCTGACGAGATTCGTAAGCTCGCAGATCAATCCCGTCAATCCATTGATGTCGTTGCCAAAATTACGGAGCAGATTCAGACCGAGATCGGTGAAACGGTTGATGTCCTTTCGGATGCATACCCACTCTTCCAAGAGCAGATTGGTTCGGTTAAAGAAGCTAACCAGATCTTCATAACCGTTCAAGCTCAAATGGGACAATTTGTAGAAAAGCTAGATTCTGTAACAGAGTCTATTGAAATGCTGGATCAATCGCAGACCGTATTATCTGAGGCAATGGGCAATGTGAGCGCGGTAGCCGAGGAATCCTCCGCAACCTCTGAGGAGGTAGCATCACTTAGCACCGAGCAGCTCAATGTGAGCAACGGTCTTGTCAGCCTTTCAGAGAAGCTGGATGCCGTATCTAGCGGCTTGAAGGATTCATTAGCAAGATTCAAAATATAAACAGCTTCAAACAAAACCGTTTGGCCGGATTGTCGGTCAGACGGTTTTTTTCTGTTTTTTTGAGGCGATACTGGAGGGGAAGCAACAACGCAGGTTACATACGGAGGTTATTGAAATGATTCGACGGGCAGCGGTAATCGCAGCACTATTTACTTTATTATTAATCGGATGTATTCTGCGTCTTGCTTGGCTGCAGTTAATTCCTGGCTCAGCGGTTCCGTCTTCACACCTGTATGCCAAAAACGGCGGTTGGAAACGAATGTCGGTGATTCAACGGCAGCGTAATCTTGTACTGGATACAGGAAGAGGGGATTTCACGGATCGCAAAGACAAGGCGATTACAGGCGAGACTTATTATACGCTGGCTTGGTTTCCGATAAGTCCAAAGGCACGAGGGACGCATGCTGAGCTCCAGCGGTTGGCTGGTCTGCTCGGAGTGACAGTCGAGGAGTTGATTAGGAAATGGGATGGGCTGCGTGAACCGGGCTTTTGGCATAATGGGGCGGAGGAGCTTCCTTATCGTCTCTCTTCTGGTCAAATAGAGCAGCTGTCCCATTTGCAGCTTAACGGCATACGAGTGCTTCCTTATCGCAGCCGCTATATCGCAGAGTTTCCAGCTAAACAGGCTATTGGATTCACGAGTCAGCATCCTGAATGGCTGGAGGCCGCCTATCCGAAGGAATTGGCGAAGGGGAAGAGAAAACGGACGGAACAGGTGGGCGGCTCAGGGCTGGAGAAATCATTGGACAAGCTTATTCATGGGATCGGTCCTACATCAGTATCCTATTATACGGATGGAGCTAACCAGCCTTTGCATGGTCTGGATATGCGCATATCATCTGCTCGCAGCCGCTATTATCCGTTGCAGGTGAAGACTACCCTTGATCTGAATCTGCAAAACCAGATTGAAAATTACGCAGATTCCCAAAAGCTGAAAGAAGGAGCAATCGTGGTGCTTGATATCCGCAATGGGGATATTATATCCATGGTATCGAGGCCGCAGATGAATCCTTATCAATTGGGCGAAGGCAATGGAGAGGCGTGGGCCAATCATGCTTTGAAGGCGATTGCTCCCGGCTCGGTATTCAAGCTCGTGACGGAAGCCGCGGCGCTAGAAGCCGGTGTTGTGAGTGAGAAGGAAACCTTTAGCTGCAACGGAGAGTATGGCCGCTATGGCCTCTCCTGCTGGAAGGAAGGCGGCCATGGGCACCTGAATCTGCATGAAGGGCTAGCTCAGTCCTGTAACATTGTATTCGCGACCCTTGCAGAACGACTGGAAGCGAAGCAATTACTGCAGACGGCTTCAGCTCTTGGTATTGGGAGGCAGGCAGGTTGGCATGCGGAGAAGCCCTTCGGTCCTTTCCATAAGCCGCTCCGCCTTCTGGGGGAGGAAGAAGCAGGTCAATTATTCGCTGCTGCTCAGGCAGGCGAAGCAGAAGCCGCCGCATCCTTGCTGCGGGTGGATGGCGGGGCGATGGTGCAGAGTGCTATAGGTCAACGTGATGTGTTAATGACCCCTCTGCAGGCTGCGAATTTGATCGTTACGATAGTGAACAGAGGGCGTGTTGTAGAGCCGCGTCTTGTCAGCGAGATCCATTATGCCAATGGACAGCTGATGACGAAGCTAGATGTGAAGCAAGCATCAAAAAACCGTGACCGAATTCATTCGGACACGGCTGGCAAGCTCCTTCGCGGGATGCAGGCGGTCGTTGATCACGGGACAGGACGCTCCATCCGAGATGGAATATGGAAGGTGGCAGGGAAATCTGGCACAGCTGAGATTAAGCAGGCAGGTCAGCCGCGTGTACATCAATGGTTCGCGGGCTATGGACCAGTAGAGGCCCCCCGTTATGCGGTTGCTGTCGTCTCGAAGCATCGCCTGCCCGGCACCCCAAATCAAGGAACAAGGCTGTTTCGAGGGGTCATGGATATTTTGGCTAAGGACGCTGATTCCTAGATTTCACTCGGGCTAGTCCTTCTCTTGCTCAAGCTCTGTGCTGCTTAAGTCGAATTCGCCTTGCGGCGTGCGAATCCAACGATGGAAGAACCCTTGGTCATACAGCGATTTTATTAAAATGATCAGGATTGGAGATAAGATAACGCCTGCGACACCGAACAGCTTGAGTGAAATGATCATAAATGCCAGCATCGTGAAAGCGGACACGCCAAGTGTATCTCCGGTAATTTTCGGTTCAAGAATTTGTCTGGTCAAGGTGACGACAAGAAATAGAATGGACAACCAGATTGCCAATGTCGTTTGTCCGACGATGAACAAATAGATAATCCAAGGGATGAAGATCGTCGCAACGCCCAGCAAAGGGAGAATGTCGAAGAATGCACTCAGCAGAGCAATCACGAACGCATTCTTTACTCCAAGCAGCAATAGAGCGACCAGGATGACGACAAACGTAATGCTGACCATTTTGGCTTGGGATTTCAGATAAGCGCCTATTCCTTTAAAGACATTATCACGAAGAAACTCAAAAGCTTTCTTAAAGGTATTCGGGGTTTTTTCATTAGCTGTTTTTTTCCAAATTTTAATTTCAATACTTAAAAAGTATGCTAGAATAACTCCTACTGCGAAGTTGAAGATAAAGGTAGAGAACGAAGATACATATCCAAGCAGGCTGGTGAATACGAGGTTGGCCAGCTTCGGTAAATATTCGGTTGCTCCATTAATGTAGGTAGTCAGCTGCTCGACCCATTCCGGGGGCAGTGCAAGCAGCTTTTCCTGTAATATTCCTGAATTGCTATTGAGCTGCTCCTTCAATATTTCTTGATATTGAGGAAGCTTATACGTGAAAAATTCTGTGCCTTGAATCGTCAATATGTAGCCGAGTCCCGAGAAGGCTCCGAGAATAATAATGGAGAAGACGAGTACGGATATGCCGGAGGCGATTGATTTCTTCAGTCCGAGCCGATTCAATCGACGCGCCAATGGTTCAATACATAGATAAATAATGAAAGAGAAGAATATTGGCGTTGCAATTTTATACAAATAACTAAAGACGACCATGGTGAGATAGACGGTAAGCGCAATGAGTGCAATATCAAAAGCAGTGCGCCAATATTTTTTATAAAACGGTAGCATAGTGGACGGATCCCCTTTTTGGAATAATATTCATATCTCTAATAGGATTGTACTATAATAATTAATTGGATGCCTATTTTTAAGTCCATTATGGTACAATTAATGCTGTCGTGTATTGGACATTACAAGTGTTCATCTAAAATTTTATATAATGGTGGGGAAACAAAATGGAAAATTTGCTGCTTTGGGCACTTTACATCTTGTCCTTCTATGCCTTCATCCCTGCATTTATTAGTCGTACGTTCGGTTTTCGAGTGTTCAAGAAGGGAAAAGTGGATAAGGAGATCGCGCTAACCTTTGATGATGGTCCGGACCCGGACTATACGCCGAAGCTGCTCGAGCTGCTCAAGCGTTACAATGCGAAAGGAACCTTTTTTGTAGTGGGCTCGCATGCAGAGAAACAACCTGAATTGCTCCGGCAAATGCAAGCGGAAGGGCATATTATTGGGATTCATAATTATGTTCACAAAAGCAATTGGCTGATGAGACCGAAGTCAGTAAGGAAGCAAATTGCCATTACCTCTGACGTTATACGAGAGGCGACGGGAACAAGTTCCGTTTATTATCGTCCGCCATGGGGAATTATTAATATTTTTGATTATTCAAATTTGGGTCACTTGCAGCTTGTACTCTGGTCAGCCATGTTCGGTGATTGGAAACTAAAGCTGGGAGCCGATCGTCTTAAGAGGCGGATGTTGAGGAAACTTCGTCCGGGTGAAGTACTGCTGCTGCATGATTGCGGTCGTACGCCGGGTGCAGATATAGATGCTCCTGCTAATATGCTTCAGGCTTTGGAGGCTTATTTGGAGGAAGGAACGAAACGCGGCTACCGCTTTGTAGGGATCGCTGAGCTGATCAAGCTTACAGAGGCAGCCAAGGCGAAGAAGCAATCCTGGATGAAAAAAGGAATGATTGCCGCATGGCTTCTCTACGAAAAAGCTTTCCATGCCTTATTCCGATTGAAGCAGGTGGGCACAGAAGCTCCCGCTTTTCATTATCGGGTGACCTCTTACAACGGACAGACCGTCGATTTCTCGAATAACGAGGGTCTGATCAAGGGCGATAAGATTGTTGAATTGCATTTCGATAATCGGATGCTGTCCAGTATTGCAGCTAACTCAAGCTCGCCAGTTGCGACGGGTATCAAAATGCTGCGCGAAGTGGAGCATGCTCTGCCAATACTTGCTGATCAAGTGATCCAAGACCCAGAAGCCCAAGGCGTAAAGGCTGTCTATGGAGTGACGATGATCCATCGTGGAGCGGATAGGCTAGGATTCCACACGTATCGGTTGCCAGATGGTTTATTCGCTAGAACAACAAAAATTTATTTGCGCATACTTATGAAGGTACTAACGAACAAACAGCGCAATGCAAGAGGGCGCGAGAGAAGAAATGCGATCGATCCACATATGCTGTTAATGCCCGTTAGCACGATGCTGTCCTATGCAACGCTCAGTCAGAGCTTTGCGCATGAGGAAGCGAAGCCCTTGCTAGAGAAGGCAGATAGAAGCAATCATTCGATTGCTGAAGAAGCAGCACATGTTGGCGGAAGTACCTCTGCTGTATAACATAATCTACAACAAATTGCTTTCATTTGAATTGTATATAAATAGCGAGGACGTAGCCAAGCAATAGCTGGTGCGTCCTTTTTTTCAAAGAATAATAGAGTAATGCTGATAATTGGGCAGGAGTGATCTATATTATGTTTGAGATTAAGTATGAAATTTTTGAAGATGATATCCATGATCTTCGTACAATTGATTTAGAGACAATTATTACTGCAAATTGTTTTACCAAGATTAGTGCATTTAGCGGCGTTTAGGGAAATTGAGTCCTAGATTGCCGCTTTTTTGTTAGTGGTACGATTTGAAGCTTGTTTGAAAATAATGACCAATTACATAATAAAAAAAGTGCACAGCCGTATGGCTATGCACTCGAAGATAAATTTATAATTACATTTTCATTACGCCGCCAGTGCTGGCGTTCGTAACAAGGTGAGAATAGCGAGCAAGGTAGCCGCGTTTGATCTTCGGCTCAAAGCCAGGCCATGCAGCACGGCGTTTCTCGAATTCTTCGTCGCTGATCAATACGTTCATGGAACGATTGTTCATATCCAGCTCAACGATATCGCCATCATTAACGAAAGCGATAGGGCCGCCTTCTGCTGCTTCTGGGGATACGTGGCCGATACTGATACCGCGGGATGCGCCAGAGAAGCGTCCGTCAGTTACGAGACCAACCTTAGCTCCAAGACCCATACCAACGATTTGGGAGGTTGGTGCAAGCATCTCAGGCATGCCTGGGCCGCCTTTTGGACCTTCGTAGCGGATAATAACGACATGTCCTTCTTTAACTTTACCATTAGCGATGCCAGCGAGTGCGTCATCTTGCGAATCGAAGCAGATCGCAGGGCCTTTGTGGTAGCCGTTAACGGATTTGTCAACCGCTCCGACTTTGATAATAGCGCCGCGTGGAGCCAGGTTGCCGAACAATACGGCAAGACCGCCGCGCTCGCTGTGCGGATTATCAATTGTATGGATAACGTCAGTATTTTGAATTTCTTGACCGATAACATTCTCACGAAGCGTTTTGCCAGTTACCGTGATTTGGTCGCCATTCAGGGCGCCTTCTTTTTTGAATAGCTCATTAAGCACAGCGCTTACGCCGCCTGCATTATGGACATCCTCAATATGATAATCCGATGCAGGAGCAATCTTCGCCAAGTGAGGAACACGCTCAGCCACTTCGTTAATGCGCTCAATTGGATATTCGATACCCGCTTCATGAGCAATTGCCAAAGTGTGAAGAACGGTGTTCGTGGAGCCGCCCATTGCCATATCAAGCGCAAAAGCATTATCAATCGTTTCTTTCGTTACGATATCACGCGGCTTGATGCCCTGCTCAATAATTTTCATTAGTTGACGAGCTGATTCTTTAACGAATTCTTTACGTTCAGGGGATACAGCAAGAATGGTACCATTGCCCGGTAGAGCAAGGCCAAGGCCTTCTGCCAAGCAGTTCATCGAATTGGCTGTGAACATGCCTGAGCAAGAGCCGCAAGTCGGGCAACCGAATTGTTCAAGCTCCATAAGCTCATCATCATTGATCTTGCCAGCTTGGTGAGCGCCTACGCCCTCGAATACGCTGGATAGAGAGATGGAGCGGCCGTCTGAAGTTTTACCAGCCTTCATAGGTCCACCGCTTACCATGATTGTTGGAATGTTAACGCGAAGTGCTCCCATAATCATGCCGGGTGTAATTTTATCACAGTTCGGAATACATACCATGCCGTCGAACCAGTGGGCATTAACAACTGTCTCCACTGAATCTGCGATAATCTCGCGGCTTGCCAGCGAGTAACGCATGCCGATATGACCCATAGCGATACCATCATCAACGCCAATGGTGTTGAACTCAAACGGTACGCCGCCTGCTTCTCTAATTGCTTCTTTAACCAGTTTACCGAATTCTTGCAAGTGGACGTGGCCAGGAATAATATCAATATAAGAGTTGCAAACCGCGATAAACGGTTTGTCGAAATCTTCTTCCTTAACGCCTGCCGCACGCAGAAGGCTGCGATGTGGAGCGCGGTCAAATCCTTTTTTGATCATGTCAGAGCGCATTCTTTTTGCCGCCATGTAAGTCCCTCCCATGTGATTGTCGATACGTTTGAGTGTATCACATTGGACAACCATTGGCTATATACTTACCTCTGCCAGAATGAAAGCCAAAGCTTAAGAAAGCTTAAATAAAGCCTTAAAAATTCTGAATATTGTCTTGTATACGGGACTTTTTGCAATGTCATCCTGTATATTGAAAGCAGTCCGAGCAAGCTGAAGAAGGGGCGAAGGAAATGAACCGACGTATATTGATTGTGGATGATGAACGAGAAATTGCCGAGCTAATTGAGATTTATTTGAAGAATGAAGGTTTTTTGACAACGATCGCTTTTGACGGGGAGCAGGCACTCCTCGCGTATGAGGAGCAGACCTTTGATTTAGTGATTCTTGATATTATGATGCCAAAGATGGATGGGCTGGAGGTATGCCGAAGGCTGCGCCGCGATCAGTCTGTGCCGATCTTAATGGTAAGCGCAAAGGTTGAAGATATGGATAAAATAATGGGCCTAATGACCGGAGCCGACGATTATATGAGCAAGCCCTTCAATCCGCTGGAGCTGCTTGCACGCGTGCGTTCCTTGCTCAGGCGTTCTTATCAATATAATCCGAGCAGCGCTGCGGCGGATGGAGGGAATGAGCAGGGGCTAAGGCTGGGCTCTCTTCGGATTGATAAGAGCAGTCATACTGTAGAGGTAGAGGGACGGCCCCTCAATCTGACCTCAACGGAATTTGGCATCCTGTATTTGCTTGCCAGCAATCCGGGCAGGGTGTTTAGCGCAGAGGAGATTTTCCAGCAGGTATGGAAGGAAAAATATTTTGAATCGAACAATACTGTTATGGTTCATATCAGTAAACTGAGGGACAAGCTTGAGCAGGAGCTCGGTGACAAGCTGATCGTAACCGTGTGGGGGGTAGGGTATAAAATTGAAGGGTAATTTGGCGCTTCGCATTGTTGGAAGATCAATCTCCCACTTGCTGTTCAGTATTGTGTTAGCTGTCTTTTCGCTGTATGTCGTTTATATTGGCATTGATATCTTGTCGAGGCCTTATTATGACATAAGAATGTTTCTAAAAAGAGGACTTAATTTGTTCGGGGATGACATTACTTTAACGATACTCGGAATCCTGCTCTTCCTCTTTTATTTTGTTGTGCTGCAATGGCGCTACTTTCATTATGCAGGGGAGATAGGGAAGGCTACGCGCTACATCGCAGAGGGGAATTTTGATTATTTGATCGAGGTCAAGAAGAAGAATGTATTCGGGGAGCTTGCCAAGGATACGAATTATTTGGTGGAGCGCTTGAAAAATTCATTAGATGAGGAAAGAAAGGCCGAGCAGACGAAAAATGAGCTGGTAACCAATGTTTCACATGATTTGCGGACCCCGCTTACTTCTGTGTTAGGTTATCTGGGCCTAATTGAACAGGATCGCTACCGTGATGAAGTAGAGCTTCGTCACTATGTTCAGATCGCCTATGACAAATCGCTGAGATTGAATGATCTCATCAACGATTTATTCGAATATACAAGGATGCGCCATGATGCGATTCCTCTCCATCGCGTAAACTTTAATCTCAAGGAGATGCTTGGGCAGCTGCTGGTGCAATTCCATGTAGAGCTGGAGCAAGCAGGAATGAAGGGCAGCTTGAATAGCGAGAATGAAGAGAAGGGGCTAATGATCACTGGAGACCCATCAAAGCTTGTCCGCGTGTTTGAGAATTTAATGGCCAATGGCATCAATTATGGGCGGGATGGGAAGAAGCTTGATCTTCATCTTCGAAGAGAGGGACATACGGCAATCGTTGAAGTGATCAATTATGGAGAGCCGATTCCGAGCGGAGATCTTCCGAATATATTTGATCGCTTCTACCGTGTAGATAAGTCCAGAACAGAGAAGTCAGGCGGATCAGGACTTGGACTTGCTATCGCTAAGGGAATCGTCGAGAAGCATGGGGGTACGATTACGGCATCAAGCAGCTCCTACATGACTTCCTTTATGGTTAAGCTTCCCATTAGCCCCAAAGCTTAAGAGTTTTTTAAGACTATTTTATGATTGCGTTACAGTCCTCTTTAACTTCTGCTCCTAGAATGAGAGCTATAGAAGTTGAAAGGGGATTTTTTATAATGAGAAGCACGAGAAGTGACGGAGGAAAATATGCCAGACTGCTGTTGCTCCTAGGGGTTATTATGCTTGTCTGTATCGTTATATCGGCAATGGGGCGTATGACTTCTAGCAGAGAACCTGCTATTGAAGCAGAATCAGCGATTATAATAGATGCGGAGACAGGGAAAGTTCTCTATGAGAAAAATGCCAATAAGCCTCTCCCGCCTGCGAGCATGTCCAAGATGATGACGGAAATTATCGTTCTGGAGCACATTAATAAAGAAAAGCTGGGATGGCAGGACAAGGTCATAACGAGTAGGTATGCGGCAGAAGTGATGGGGGCACAGATTGGCTTTGCACAAGGGGAGGAGTGGACGGTGAAGGAGTTATTCGATGCGATGACAATACATTCCGCTAACGATGCCGCCGTTGCGCTAGCCGAGCATATTGGGGGATCTGAGCAAGGCTTTCTTAAGCTAATGAATGAACGGGGACAGAAGATTGGATTATCCGATCAAGCCATATTCGGCAATGCAACGGGCCTTAGCCGCTCGGATTTAGCCCAGTTTGAAGCTGCCGCTAATGCAAAAGATACGGAGCTGTCGGCTAAGGATACGGCAATATTAGCGCGCTATTTGATCAAAAAGTATCCGCAGGTGCTTGATATTACGACAAGAGGCAGTGTACTGCTGGAGCGCTCGGACATGAAGCTTGCGACAACGAATATGATGCTGTCAGGGAAGCCCTATGCTTATCCTGGCAGTGATGGCTTAAAAACCGGCTATACAGAAAGAGCGGGCTACTGCTTCACAGGAACGGCGAAGCAGGATGGCAAGCGCTTGATTACGGTCGTTATGGGATCAAGCACCGCTGAGTCCAGATTCGAAGAGACAGCTGAGCTGTTGCAGTATGGTTTTCAAGCAAAAGGCATGAAAGGCTAGCATAGTGCAAAATTTAATTGGTCTATCAGGTTGGCTGAATGTTGAAAAAACGTTATAGTATAGGAAATGCATATCCTATAACGGTGAGGTTGAAGATGGATTTGAATGAGATGAAATTGGAAAAGATGCGAGAGATGGATGATCGCTTTCGTATGCTGCGACGGCTTATAACCAATGAATATAATCGCTTTAACGTTAATGGGATTGGAATGACGGAAGGGAAGATGATCCTTCTGCTCTCTGAGCTTGGGCCTCAAAAGGCTACTGCAATGGCAGAGCTTCTGCGAATTACAAGCGGTGCGGTAACTGGAATCGCGGATAGGCTTATCGAGCATGGCTTTATTGATCGCACACGAAGCAATCAAGATCGTCGAATTGTGCTGCTGGAAATTACCGAGGAAGGAAGAAAGGTCGTCGGTCAGATTCTGGAGGTAAGAGAGAGAATTATGATTAGCCTGTTTGACGATTTCGAGCTTGAAGAAATGGATGCAGCGATTAGTCTGTTCGAGAAGATGACTCGCAATGTACAGGCGATGCAAGATGGCTACAGGTGATTAATGAAAAAGAAGTGTCCAGCCCGTATGCATGACGGATTGGACACTTCTTTTTATTTGAAGAATGGGCTTGCTTACTGAGATTCGCCGTTCAGATAATTGAAGAATGGTTTGTCGACCCAGAACTTATAGGAAGTTACATCCCAATCTTTGCCGAGTTTTTTGAAGCCTTCTACGATGGAGGCGGAGTTCTCATTCAATGAGAAGGATTGTGCATAGTAATGGCCCTTACCGACGATTTTGTTGTTTGTAATTTGTTCGTATTCAGGAAGCTCTGTCAAGGAATAGTACAACGGCTGCCACCATGAGCTTGCAATAAGACCAGCTTGTTCTGCGCTATCCTTCTTGGCATACTGCAATACGACCGGCTGGAAGCGGGCTTTGTCCCCTGCATTATCGAACTCGAACTTCAAGTCGTATTCCTTGGCATAAGCGATGTAGTTGCCGTTTTCGATTTGTACGACTTTATAGTTATCGGTCTGTACTGGCTCTCCCCATTCTTTCAGATAAATGAAGGCGGAAGTTTTTGGCTCCAGCTGTATCTTTGCATTCAGCCCTTCGCTGCGCAGAAGACCAATTAATTGAATGGCATGCTTCAGATTGTCATGACCATAAGTAATCGACAGCGATTCTACAAAGTTAGCGTCAAAACGGGCATCCTTAAGGTTATAGCCTGTCACCAGATTCTGCTTCAATGCAGTATCTACAACTTGCTGAAGCTCAGCGGATTGAATAAGGTCGGCAGTGGAATAGGCGTTCGTAAGCTTCGCATAAATATCTGAATCTGCTGCTTCGCCAATGTAATGCTTATATTCACCTTTGATGGACAAGATATGGACTAGCAGAGTCTCAGCCAATGCAGGAGAGAGCTTTTTGCCTTTAATTTCGGAATAGAAGGACTTTGGCAGCAGGCCGGAGTCAACAGCTGTCGCCAGCTCTTGTGCCGCTGCAGTGCTCAATGAAGCAGCAGACAGATTCAGCTTTTTTAAAGAAAAGGCTGTTTTCTCCGCCCCGTATGTAGACGCGAGCTCTTTCAAATCCGCTGCTTTAACAGCAATATACAAAGAAGCTGCTGCAGTTAGTGGCTGATCGGCTTGAACTGTAGTTGAAGTTATGATGCCATGCTCATAAAGTGCGGCAGCTGCGGCATAATAAGGACTGGTTGCGGCTAAATCAGCAAAGACAGGTGCAGCCTCTGTAGGCTCCAGATCAAGTATGCGGGCAATATGCTGAATAAATTCTCCTCGGGTAATGGAGCTGCTCGCAAAAGCGATATTGTATTTGTCTTGCAGAAACACTTTGAATTCGTTAGTAGAGCTTGCTTGTGTGGCAGATAAAGGTGCAGCAGCTTGCACAGCCGGGATGGGTGCAGCAGCTTGAAGCGGTACAGCGGTCGACAAAGCGAGAGTAAGCGCTACGGCAGTAGAGACAAGTGGTTTTTTCCATGTAAGATGCTTATTTCTCATAATAATTTCCTCCAATATGTATAAAATGTTAACCTTACTAAACTAATAGGAATAGTGTGATAATGGTATCATTGTTACAAATTCGTGTCAATACGTGATTTAGGGAACAAAGGATGTACATAATAGTGTAGAATAAACAAGAAATTTGTCGAAATACAGGATTGACAAATTCCTATTAACCCACTAGGATAAATAGGAATGAGAGAGAAAACTAATAAGGTTAAGGGGAGAACTTACGAATGAAAAAGACAGTTTCCTTAGTAGTTTCACTATTTGTTATCGTTGCGATGCTCGCTGCTTGCGGTTCTAACGGCAAGAACGAGAACGGAGCTAACAAAGGCGAGAATGGAGCAGGCAATGCAGGTGGAGAGAAAAAACGTATTGCATTAGTGCTTCCAGAAAAAATGGGTGTTAATCCTTTCTTCGTATCCATGGATGAAGGCTTCAAACGTGCAGGTGAAGAATTCAATGCAGAAGTGAAAACGATCGAATCGACAGACCCGGCAGCATTCGAGCAAAATCTGCGTGCTACTGTGGCTGAGAAATATGATCTGATTATAACAGCAACTTTCCAAGCTGAAGATGCATTAAGGAAAGTCGCACAAGAAAATCCGGACAAGTCCTTTGCGATTATCGACACAGAGGTTGATCTTCCGAACGTACGCAGCGTAGTGTTCCGTGAGCAAGAAGCGGCTTATCTGCTTGGCGCACTGGCTGGCTTGTCTACAAAGACGAATACAGTTGGCGCTGTAGTAGCAATGGATACACCGCTATTGAAGAAATACACTTACGGATTCGAGCAAGGGCTTAAGAAAACGAATCCAGAAGCAAAATATTTGATTAACTATGTAGGTAACTTCACGGATTCCGCTAAAGGCAAGGAATTGGCATTGCTGCAATATAATCAAGGCGCGGACTTCGTAGCAGGCATGGCAGCAGTAGGCGACCTTGGCGTGTTCGAAGCAGCGAAGGAAAAGAATCTTTATACTTCTGGTCAAGACGTTGACCGCACAGAGCTTGATGCGGAGCATATCGTATTGTCCCAGCTTAAAGGAACGGATGCCGTTGCTTATGAGACAGTGAAAGCATTCACTTCCGGAACATTCGAATTTGATTCTGTTGATTATGGTCTGAAGGAAAGCGGCGTAGGCGTAACTTTCGTAACGCATGACAGCAAATCACCGCTTAGCCCATTCATTGGTCAAGAAAATATTGACAAGGTCAAAGCTATTGCTGACGACATTATTTCTGGTAAGATTGTTGTAGAAAAAGCTTAATAGTAATATTCACCGGCTGCGGACAAAGCAGCCGGTTTCCTTGTTGCTGGCTTATTAGGGAGGAGAGCTCGCATGCTGTTGCGAATGGACAAAATAACGAAATCTTATGGTGCCGTAACGGCTAACCGAGCAGTTGATTTTACGTTGCAGGAAGGGGAGGTTCATGCCCTCGTAGGAGAGAATGGAGCCGGTAAAACGACGTTAATGCGTATTTTGTATGGAATGGAAACGCCAACGTCAGGATCTATATCTATTCGTGGGAATGAAGTAGCCTTCTCAAGCCCGGTAGATGCAATTCGCAGTAAAATTGGCATGGTGCATCAGCACTTCATGCTTTTTCCTTCGTTTACGGTAGCAGAGAATATTGTGATCGGCCGCGAACCAGGCAAAATAGTCGGGTTTGACCGTAAAGAAGCTGCGGCACAGACCGAAGAGTTGTCGCGTCAATATGGGATAGCGGTAGACCCTTGGAAAAAGGTTGAGGAATGCTCACTTGGCATGCAGCAGCGTGTCGAGATTCTGAAGGTTCTCCATCAGGGCGCTGAAGTCATCATATTAGATGAGCCGACAGCCGTGCTTACTCCGCTTGAAGTGAGTGAATTGCTCGTTACGATTAAGGCTTTGGCACGTCAAGGCAAGAGCTTCATACTGATTAGCCATAAGCTCCAGGAAATAATGGAGGTAGCTGACCGAATTACAGTATTAAGAGACGGTCAGGTAACGGGAACGATTGCGGCATCGGATACGAATGTGGAGCAGCTATCCCGATTAATGGTTGGTCGCGATTTGGTGGATCTGAAGAAACACTCGCCAGAACCAGGGAAAGCGGTGCTGGAGGTTCGTAATTTGACAGTGAACGGCAAGAAGGCAAAGCCTTTGTTAGATCAGGTAAGCCTGAGTGTTCATGAGGGAGAAATTGTAGGGATAGCCGGGATTTCGGGTAATGGCCAGTCGGAATTGCTCCAGACGATCTCTGGTTTGATGCAGCCCGATGAAGGCGAGGTTCGATTGCTGGGCACCAATATTGTCGGAAGCACCGTTCGTTCCATTCGCGATCAAGGCTTGGCTCATATTCCTGAGGACCGCTACCAATGGGGAGTGGCTAAAGGGGCGACGGTTGAGGAAAACGGGCTTATGGGACATGCCCGCAAAAACAATCGCTTCGGTATTCTTCGCCATTCTGGCATTCGTCATATGGTGAAGGATTGGGTAACGCAATTCGGTATTAAGACGGGATCGATACATACGAAGGCTCAGAATTTGTCAGGCGGCAATCTTCAGAAGCTAATCGTTGCCCGGGAGCTTGCCCAGCGTACCCCATTCCTCATAGCGGCAGAACCAACACGTGGAGTAGATGTTGGAGCGATGGAAATTATACATGGTGAATTATTGAAGAAACGATCGGATCGCGGTGCAATTTTGCTAGTGTCCTCGGAGCTTACGGAAATATTGAAGCTGTCTGATCGTATTCTCGTTATGAATGAAGGCCGAATTGTCGGTGAACTGCCGTCCGAGACGGCTACTGAGGAACAAATTAGTCTTTTGATGGCGGGAGGGGAACAGGTTGGATTTGCTTAAAAGCACGGGACGTGCGCTGTTACAGCCTCTTCTCGCTATTATTGTAGGTTTGGCGGCAGGAGCTATAGCAATAGCCATCGTTGGTGGCTCAGTGCTGGAGACTTATGCGCAAATGTGGAACGGTGCCTTCGGCAGCTTTTATTTTCTAACGAATACGCTAAGCCGTGCTACACCGATTATTCTAATTGGTTTAGGGGTAGCACTAGCCTTCCGGGCTGGATTTTTCAATATGGGCTCAGAGGGGCAAATGGTGCTTGGTGCACTTAGTGCTGCTTTGACCGCTATTTATTTGCCTGGTCCGGGAGCATTGAAGCTGGTGGCAGCACTGTTCGCAGGCATTATCGCAGGCGGGCTCTGGTCGGCTTTTGCAGGCTGGCTCGATGCCAAATTCCGAATGAATCTTCTTATTACAACTTTATTGCTTAATTATATTGCCACTCTATTCGCAGGCTACATCGTTTCTTATCCATTGATGGATCGAAGCGGCTCAGCTGCAATGGCACAGACGGTTATGATTGAGCAGAGCGCGTGGCTGCCGAAGCTTTTCTCAGGGATGAGCGTTCATGCCGGTTTCTTATTCGCTTTGTTCGGTACGATTCTTCTTGCCCTGTTCATGAAGCATACGGTGAGCGGTTATGAGATACGCATGATGGGCGGCAATCCATTGTTCGCCAGCTACGGCGGCGTGAAGCGTGGACAGCTGATGCTGTACAGCATGTTCGCCAGCGGCGGCTTCGCGGGTCTGGCTGGTGCAGCAGAGGTGCTCGGAACACAATATCGTTATTTGGACGGAGCCTTGACTGCTCCTAGCTACGCATGGTCAGGCATTATGGCTACTCTGCTAGCTGGCTCGAATCCGATTGGCACTGCGGTTGCTGCTATTATATTGGCAGCTTTGCAGACAGGCGGCATGGGCGTCGAGAGAAATACGGACGTTCCGCTAGAGGTGTCGAGTATTATTCAGGCGGTGCTGATCTTGTTTATTTCGGCGAAATTCACCTATTCGTTCATTAAAAAGAAGAAAGCGGGGGCTTCCAATGGATCAGCTGTTTGATGTATCGTTGTTTGCTTCCACCTTGCGGATGGTGACGCCGATTCTGCTGGCAGCCTTAGGAGGAGCATTATGTTCTCGCGTCGGCTTGTTCAACGTGGGTCTTGAGGGGCTTATTCTTATTGGTGCTTTCGCAGCAATTGTAGGCAATCATCTGACGGGAAATGTCTGGCTGGCCGTATTATTTGCAATTGTTTGTGTCATGTTCTTTTCTTTATTGCTGGCTTATATGAGCATTAATCTTAGGGCCAATGTGATTGTCGTCGGTATTTCATTGAACTTTTTGGCGATAGGACTTACGACCTTTTCCCTTCGTGCCATTTTTGATGTGAAGGGCGCTTATTACGATAAGGATATGGTAGGGTTGCCTAAGTGGGATATTCCTCTAGTGAAGGATATTCCTTGGGTAGGGGATGTATTGTCTGGCCATTCTCCGCTTGTCTACTTATCATTGGTGCTCGTTATCGCGCTTCAATATTATTTGTTCCGGACGGTATCCGGGTTCAGGCTGCTTGCTGCGGGCGAGAATCCGACAGCTGCCAGAAGTCTGGGGATCAAGGTAACACAAATTCAGTATGGCGCAATTCTAATGTGCGGTGTACTGTGCGGTCTTGCTGGTGCTCAGCTGTCCCTTGGTCAAGTGACGATGTTCACGGAAGGCATGACAGCTGGCCGCGGATTTATTGCTTTGGTTGCGACTATGCTCGGCCAATCCAATCCGCTTGGCGTTGCTGGCTCCAGCCTGCTGTTTGGTTTCATGGATGCATTGAGCACAAGGCTTCAAAGCTTTACGATACCTGTTCATTTCACTATGATGCTTCCGTACGTCGTAACGATTATTGCGATGCTCTTCTTCAAGGATAAGAGCTACATGCAGGAAGCCCGCAAAGCGAATGAAAGCTCGCGTTAATCCTTGCTTATTACGTCTTAGGAGGAACTGGACATCATGAATTCGATGCACAAGAAAGCGGAGCGGCTAAAAAAAGCGCCCATTCGGCAAGTCGAGATAGCGCCTGAGCTTGCTCATAGGCTGCCTCCTGGGCAGACGGTAACAGAGCGCTTCCCGATTCTTCACGAGGGCGAAGTGCCAACTTATGATCTTGCTGACTGGACACTCCGCATATTCGGAGAAGTAGAGCAAGAGAAGATCTTCA
The DNA here is from genome assembly GCF_059383895.1 of Paenibacillus sp. J22P59. Classification (NCBI taxonomy): domain Bacteria; kingdom Bacillati; phylum Bacillota; class Bacilli; order Caryophanales; family Paenibacillaceae; genus Paenibacillus; species Paenibacillus sp. J22P59. The sequence continues at coordinate 5,110 of NZ_JBXENX010000013.1, read as the reverse complement.
CCTTCGACCAATTGATGGATTTGCCTCAATCGAAGCAGGTTCATGATATACACTGTGTTACTCGTTGGTCGAAATTCGATACGGAGTGGGAAGGAATACGATTCATAGATTTGCTTCCTCTGCTTGGGGTAAAGCCCGAGGCGAAATATGTGATGATTCACGCGGATCAAGACTACGATACGAATCTACCGCTTGCGGATATGCTGCATACGAATGTGATGCTTGCCCATCGCTTCGACGGTGAACCGTTAACCGACAAGCATGGCTGGCCGCTGAGACTCGTAGTGCCGCACTTATATTTCTGGAAGAGTGCGAAGTGGATTCGCGGTATTGAATTCATGGCAGAGGATCGCCCTGGCTTCTGGGAACGGAACGGCTTCCATAATTATGCCGACCCGTTCAAGGAGCAGCGCTTCTCTGGCGAAAAAATAGACATACCCGAGGATGAGTGGGTTCATAAGGAGTTTGATTAGAATGTTATTGTCTATCTTGCAAGTAAATAGTGAAGATTTGCCCGAACTGGCCATTGTATGCGGTGACCCGGGACGTGCGGAGAAAATAGCAGCTAAGCTGACTGGTGCCCGCGAGCTGGCGTTCAGTCGTGAATACCGTACCTTTGTTGGCGAATACAAGGGTGTGCAATTGGCTGTTGTCAGCCATGGGGTGGGCTCGCCAGGGGCAGCCGTATGCTTCGAAGAGCTGATTCGCGGCGGCGTGAAGACGCTTATCCGTGTGGGTACAGCTGGTTCTTATTCGGCAGATCATCCTGCTGGCAGCTTGATCATAAGTACAGCAGCTGTTCGCGCTGAGGGCTTGACTCGTCAATTGGTACCAGACGGCTTCCCTGCTGTTGCAGACTCTGATGTAACGAATGCTTTGTATGCTTCTGCCTTGGAAGCAGGCGGGATCGTCAAGAAGGGGATCACCGTTACGCTGGATGTGTTCTTCAACGGTGTGGTTGAAATTCCGCACAAGCAATACAAAGCGGCTGGTGTATTGGCTGTAGAGATGGAGATTGCTGCGCTGTACGTAGTGGCTGCATTGCGCGGAGCTCGTGCTGGAGCGATTTTAGCGCTTGATGGCTATGCTGATTCCGATCTTGCAGCGGAATATGATCCGCATACTGATGTCGTAGGGCAAGCGGTAGAGCGGGAGATAGAAGCCGCATTGAATGCGATGGTCAAGCTGGCTAAATAACCAAATCTCAATTAAACCATTCGATAAGAGACTAAATGTGCGGTTAATCCGCCAGCTTAGTCTCTTTTTTTATTGTAGGATATGATTTCAGAACGAGCGAGGGGGGAGGCTATTAGTTAATTGTAGGGTGGTAACATTTACCGCAAGAAGTAATCTGTGTTTCATAGGTGGAAAACTTGTTGCCAAATGTTCACCTGTGCTATAGTACGGAAGGTAACAGCTTAATAACAAGTCTGAGCCAGACTAGAGGTCTGCTTCAGGAGAGGTTCGCGAACTCCCTCTATAAAAAACTAAGGAAGAAGTGAAGCCTCCTTAGGGTTTCCTTTTTTTGTTTTATGGGTATGAATAGGTTGGGTTCGAAGGACTTCTCTCTAATTGAAAGGGAGGAGAATTGTAATGAAGCAAGGTAAAGCAGTCGTCGTATTCAGTGGAGGGCAAGACAGTACGACCTGTCTGTTCTGGGCTATGCAGCGATATGAGGAAGTAGAGGCCGTTACGTTCAACTATGGACAGAGGCATGCGCTGGAGCTGGAATGTGCGGCTCAAATTGCTGACGAGCTTGGGGTAAAGCATCATGTCCTTGATATGTCACTATTAAATCAGCTTGCGCCTAATGCATTGACAAGGGATGATATTGCCATTGAGCAGCAAGAGGGGGAATTGCCTTCGACCGCTGTTGATGGAAGGAACTTATTATTTCTCTCTTTTGCTGCAGTGCTTGCCAAGCAGATAGGAGCGCGGACAATAATCACGGGTGTCTGTGAGACTGATTTTAGCGGTTATCCGGATTGCCGTGATATTTTTGTGAAGTCGCTTAACGTTACGCTCAATTTATCTATGGATTATCCATTCCTGATTGAGACACCATTAATGTGGCTGAGCAAGGCTGAGACATGGGAGCTAGCGGATCAGCTTGGCGCTTTTGAATTTGTCAGGAACAAAACATTAACCTGTTATAACGGAATAATAGCGGAGGGCTGTGGTGAGTGCCCGGCTTGCCAGCTGAGGAACCAAGGATTATCACAGTATTTGTCTGTAAAAGAGGTGAAGGCTCTCTCATGATACAGCAGATTTATCCTGTTACTCAGCATCCTTATAGCTATGAATTGAATAAAGATATGCAGTTCGCAGCAGCCCATTCCATTCCGAGCGAGGAAGCGGGTAAATGTGCGTTCGTCCATGGGCATACTTATTTTGCTAATGTGACTATTGCTGGAGATGAATTGGACTCCTCAGGCTTTCTCGTTAATTTCTCCCTGTTGAAGCAATTGATTCATGATCGCTTCGACCACACCTACCTGAATGATCATCAGGAATGGTTTGATGCCCATAATCCTGAGCGATTTCCTACAACAGAAGTAGTAGCTCGGACCATATATGAGATTGTTCAAGCTTTTTTGGACAGCACGGTGAACAAGCCGCAATGTATTCAAATCTTTCTAAGAGAAACGCCAACGAGCTATTGCCTATATCGGCCGAAGCGGGGATCTGCCCATGAATGAGAAGCGGCTTCCGGTTATGGAGATATTCGGACCGACTGTACAAGGCGAAGGAATGGTTATCGGGCAAAAAACGATGTTCGTGCGGACAGCGGGCTGTGATTATTCTTGCTCTTGGTGCGATTCGGCTTTTACATGGGATGGTACAGGCAAAGACGATATTCAGATGCTGACCGCTGAGCAGATTATAGCCGAGCTTCGTGTGCTAGGCGGTCATTCTTTTTCCCATGTTACCTTGTCTGGCGGCAATCCTGCCTTGCTCAAGCATATGGGGGTATTGGTGAATGAACTGCATCGCGAAGGCATTCGTGTAGCTGTTGAAACGCAGGGAAGCCGCTGGCAGGATTGGCTGCTCGATATCAACGAGCTGACTCTTTCCCCCAAGCCCCCAAGCTCTGGCATGGCGACCGATTGGCAAGTGCTTGATCAGATGGTCAGCAGATTGCGGGATAATCGGAGCGAGTTCAGCTTGAAAATCGTTATTTTCGATAAAGAAGATTTGAAGTATGCTGCTGGTGTGCATCGCCGGTATCCAGATACGCCGTTCTTCGTCCAAGCGGGCAATGATGATTTGGCAGAAGGGGATACGGCGAAGCTCCTTGGCAAGCTTGTCAGCCGATATGAATGGTTAATTGAACAAGTCATGCACAGGGAAGATATGACCGATGTCCGGATTTTGCCGCAGCTTCATGCATGGGTGTGGGGAAATAAACGAGGCGTATAGACGAGAGGGGACAACAAGTATGACTACAGGAAGACCAAATAATGAACTGCAAGATTTAAGCTTGCTAGGCAATCAAGGGACACAATATCCGTTTCACTATTCGCCTTCTATATTGGAGGCCTTTGATAATAAGCATCCCTATCGAGATTATTTCGTGAAATTTAACTGTCCGGAATTTACCAGTCTATGCCCTATGACGGGACAGCCTGATTTCGCGACAATTTATATATCCTATATTCCAGATGTGAAAATGGTAGAAAGCAAATCGCTCAAATTATATTTATTCAGCTTCCGCAATCATGGCGATTTTCACGAGGATTGCATCAACATTATTATGAATGATCTAATCGAGCTGATGCAGCCTCGTTATATAGAAGTATGGGGGAAATTCACGCCTCGAGGCGGAATTTCAATAGATCCTTATAGCAACTATGGAAAGCCAGGTACGAAGTACGAGCAAATGGCAGACTATCGCTTAACGAATCATGACCTGTACCCGGAGAAAATTGATAACCGATAACGGACAAATGATAGAACGGAACGAATGACATGCAGTGGCATTAACACAAGCAAAGCATGACCTATCCTCGTATATTATAGTAGAACATGAGGAAAGGAGTTGCCTGATATGTCTTGCAGACCAATTTGCCCGACAATCCGTGTATATGATCCGCCTGTTACCGTCGTCAATGACGTCTTTCATCCGCAGATTGTGGAAGTTGTGCATCAAGTGAATGTTGTTACTCGCCACCACTGTTGTCCTGTAGAAAAGCATCTCTATCAATATTGTCATGAGGATGTAGATTGCACGCAATCCAACAATGACCATCACAGAAGTGATTGCAAAAAAGATCACAAGAAGGATCACAGAAGTGGTCATAGAAGTGATCGCAGAAGCAGAACTGGCGGGAATTCTTATATTTCTAGAACTAAATCAAAGTCTAAAGCGAATAAAAAGAAATAATAAGTAGGATAGAAAGAAGCGAATGGGAGAACAAAGTCCGCCGCCGCTCAAATGAGCGACCGGCGGATTTTGTTGTGTAAGCTTTGGTGAAGGAGATTAGTGATTGTTGCCTGAAGCATTTCCTTTTTTGTCGGAGGATTTTGTTGTTGTGTTTTTATTGCCATGTCCTTGTTGTTTTGCCATGGATGTCACCTCCTCCAAAGTTTTGCGAAGCAAAACTTACTTCGAAAGCAAGAGCTTCGTTTTGCGAAGCAAAACTTACTTCGAAAGCAAGAGCTTCGTTTTGCGAAGCAAAACTTACTTCGAAAGCAAGAGCTTCGTTTTGCGAAGTAAAACTTACTTCGAAAGCAAGAGCTTCGTTTTGCGAAGCAAAACTTACTTCAAAACATGAGCTTTGCTCTGGAATATTACTTTTTGAGCGAAAGCTAGGCTTATTTTGCACGACTTTCGTTTGTTTTAAAAGTTTTTCAAGAAAAAGCTTGCAATGATATATGCGCCCATGGTATATTCTAATTCCGGCCGAGAGAGATGGACGGAAACGAACAAAACAAACAAGCGATGATCACTTTCCTACATACCAATAAGTTTTGCAGGAAAGAAAAAAGAGCTTGACACAACAAACGCTGACATGATAAGATAATAGGCGTTGTTGAAAAAGTAATTGTTCTTTGAAAACTGAACAACGAGCGAAACTGCCCCATTGATCCTCGGATTGATGGAGAAGCA
>NZ_JBXENX010000012.1:0-173604 GCF_059383895.1 Paenibacillus sp. J22P59 | reverse complement strand
AAGGTAGAAGGTAGAAGGTAGAAGGTAGAAGGTAGAAGGTAGAAGGTAGAAGGTAGAAGGTAGAAGGTAGAAGGTAGAAGGTAGAAGGTAGAAGGTAGAAGGTAGAAGGTAGAAGGTAACTTACAACCTAATAAGAGACGTGCTAGCATTGATTACGTTAGTTAGTATCGAGAAAGAAGAGAAGTGTCCCTAATATTCCATGAAAAAGGCCGTCCCATAAGTGAGCATATGGGACGGCCTTTTTGCAATACAGCTACAGCCTGCATGGACGTAGTATCTATTCCTCGCTCAATGTTTCCCATTCCTCATAGGCTTGGGACAAAGTCGCTCGATGCTGCTCGATCTGAGCTTGAATTTCTTGAATACGCATATAGTCATTGAATATAGCTGGCTCAGTCAGCTGTTCCTCAAACTGTGCGATCTGTTCCTCTAACTGGGCAATGCTGCTCTCAAGCTGTTCCAGCTTACGCAGGCGGGAGCGTTCATCCCGCTTCGCACGTTTGTCGAGTTCATAAGAGGTTGGAGCCTCGATAGCTGCAGAAGTTGTCTTGCTCGAAGCCTGTTTGGCGGCTGCCTCCAGGCGCTCCTCCTCTAATTCGCTCTTTTTCTCAATCATTTCGTCATAATTTCCTAGGAAATGTTCGGTTCCTGTTGGCGTGAGTTCGACAATCCGCTCAGCCATTTTGTTCAAGAAGTAGCGGTCATGGGAAATGAAGAGAAGGGTACCTTCATAATCCAATAGAGCGGCTTCAAGTACCTCTTTGCTAAAGAGATCAAGATGGTTGGTAGGCTCGTCCAAGATGAGGACATTGGCCTGAGCCAGCATAAGCTTGGCTAGCGATACTCTGGCCTTCTCCCCGCCACTTAGTGAAGAGATTCGCTTAAGCACATCCTCCCCGCTGAATAAGAAGCTGCCTAGTACGGTGCGAATACGTGACTCCTCCATATTAGGATATGTGCCCCATACTTCTTCGAGTATCGTATTGGCCGTATTCAGACCTGTCTGCTCCTGATCATAATAGCCAAGCTTAACGTTCGTTCCCCATCGGACGGCTCCGGTCGTGGGCTGTCTTTGCTCGACAAGCACCTTGAGCAAGGTGGATTTGCCAATACCGTTTGGTCCGATTAAAGCGACAGTCTCTCCACGCTGAAGTCGGAAGGATACGTGTTGGAACAGTGATTGTGTTCGCTCTGGGAACGTTACAGACAAATCGGCAACATCAAGAACATCCTTGCCAGACTGTCGTTCGATCTGGAAGGAAAAGTTGGCCTTCTTCAAGTCGCCTAGCGGCTTGTCTGTTATTTCCATCTTTTCTAGTGCCTTACGGCGGCTTTGAGCTCGCTTGGTGGTAGAGGCACGAACAATATTTTTCTGAATAAAGTCTTCCATCTTGGAAATCTCTACTTGCTGCTTCTCATAGACCTTCATATTTGCTTCATATTCCGCAGCCTTGAGCTCCATGTAACGTGTGTAATTCCCCGTGTAGCGTTTCGCGGCATGCCGTTCGATCTCTATAATTGAAGTGGCCAGTGCATCGAGGAAATAGCGGTCATGGGATACGACAAGTATCGCTCCCGAATAACTGCGCAAATACCCTTCGAGCCAAGTCAGCGTTGGAATATCCAAATAGTTGGTCGGCTCATCGAGCATAAGCAGATCAGGAGCCTGCAGCAGAATGCGAGCTAATGCGAGCCTAGTTTTTTGCCCGCCGCTCAAGGTGTGAATGAAAGTGTCAGGCGGGAAGGTTCCGAAGCCCATACCATGAAGAACGCTGTTAATGCGGGTATTGATCTCGAATCCGCCTTGCTCACGGAACCAATCCGAACGCTTCGCATAGCGGTCCAGCACTTCTTCATAGCGCTTAGGGTTATCATGGAGCACCGGATCAGCAATCTGCTGCTCCAGCTCGCGAAGCTCCTGCTCCGCTGCCAATAGATGAGAGAATACCGCACGCATCTCAGCATCAATGGTACGATCGGATTGAAGGCCGCTATTCTGCGCCAGATAACCGATTCGAGTCTCCTTCGCTTTATGTATGGCACCTGAATCGAAGGAGAGCTCTCCTGCAATGATTTTTAACAGCGTAGATTTGCCTGCACCGTTAACTCCGACGAGACCGATGCGTTCTCTTTCGAGCACCTGCATGGATATATTGGACAGTATGACGTCTACGCCATAGCTCTTACTTATGTTGGATACTTGGAATAGCATGAATGATACCTCCAGCAAATAGTGGCCTGAAGCGGAAGCCCGCTTATTGTTTCATTATATCTTATCACAAACGGGCGTCGCCATTGGCGAAAGTTGCATAACAATGGTAAACTACAAATAATAAGAAGGAATGATGGGAAGGCAGAGTAAAATTCAGATTATGAGACAAGAATCGTATGGGGCAAAGGAAGAGAAATCGTCACTTCGCTCGCAGCTAAGGGAGCTGCGAGATGGCATGGCTAACGATGAGCGGGCCATTCGTTCAAGCGCTGCGTGCGAACATTTCATTCTTTGGCTGGAGAGGAATGCTGTGGAGAAGATAATGGTATATCTCCCGTTTCGATCCGAGCTTGATTGCAGGCCAATAGTGGAATGGGCATGGCAAGCAGGTGTGCAGGTGATTGTGCCTCGATGTATTCAGGCGGATCGTTCTATGACGCTGCATGAGCTGCTGGCTTGGAGCCAATTGCAGCAAGGAGCCTATGGCATTATGGAGCCAGATCCGGCGCTTAGCCCCGCGCTGCCAGAGACCTGCATCCCTGACGTTATCTTGGTGCCAGGGCTCGCTTTCGATCTTCATGGCGGAAGGCTCGGCTATGGGGGCGGTTATTATGACCGGTTCGCAGAGCGGCTTCATCTGCATGCTGCAGGCAAGCGGACGAGATGGATTGGAGCAGCCTTCGAAGCCCAGCTTGTCAATCGCTTGCCTATGGACAGACATGACAAGCAAATGGATGGGCTGCTGACAGAGAACGGGTTACAGGACAATATGATTGTGACGGAGTGAAAGTATGGAACTAACGCATTTCAATGAGCAAGGCAGAGCGCGAATGGTCGACGTAAGCGATAAGGAGATCACTTCACGGACGGCAGCTGCCCGCACGACCGTCAAGATGCAGGCGGATACGCTTGCACGCATTAAGGGAGGCAAGATCGGGAAAGGCGATGTATTAGCCGTCTCTCAGGTAGCCGCCATTATGGCAGCGAAGAAGACATCCGATTGGATTCCAATGTGCCATCCGCTGCCGTTGACAGGAATTAATGTGATATTCGAGGATAACGGTACGGATGAGCTTTATATAGAAGCAACAGTGAAGACCACCGGTAAGACAGGAGTCGAGATGGAGGCACTAACCGCAGTATCGGCTGCCGCATTAACCGTGTATGATATGTGTAAGGCGCTTCAGAAGGATATCGTCATTGGGCCTACTTATCTGGTATCCAAGACCGGAGGCAAGAATGGCGATTATAGCAAGGCAGAGTAGGATAACCCATGATCGGACTAGAATGGGAGGAATAAGCAGATGCGGTGGAAAGTAGCCTTATTGACGGCAAGCGACAAAGGCTCACGAGGAGAGCGTGAGGATACAAGCGCCCAAGTTATTCGAGAGCTTGTAGAAGAGGAGCTGGGCGGCGAGATCGTCGATTACCGAATTGTCCCGGATGAGCAGGACGAGATTATGGCTTCCATTATCGAGATGACAGAATATTATCAAGCAGATCTGGTGCTGACGACAGGCGGGACAGGCCTTGCGCTCAGGGACGTGACACCGGAAGCAACGCTCAAGGTGATTGACCGCATCGTACCGGGTCTATCGGAAGCGATGCGTATTGGCGCCTTGCAAAAAACAAGGCGTGCCATGCTATCCCGCGGAGTATGCGGAATACGTGGCCGGTCACTCATCATTAACCTGCCAGGAAGCCCGAAGGGTGTACATGAGAGTCTTATGGCGATTATGGATCAGTTGCCGCATGCCCTTCAGATTTTGTCTGGACGTCAAGGAGAGCATGAGGAATGAATAGCAACGAGCAGCCAGAGGAAGCAGCAAGAGGTACGATATTAAAGGAAGTGCCCGTTCATGAGGCTGTCGGGATGCGGCTGGCTCATGATCTGACCCGGATCATACCCGGGCAGTTCAAAGGACGCCTATTCAAGAAAGGCCACATAATTGCAGAATCGGATATTCCTGATCTGCTGGATATCGGCAAAGAGCATATCTATATTATGGAGCTTGGTTCAGAGGAGCTTCATGAGGATGATGCTGCGATTAGAATGGCAAAGGCTCTGTATGGAGACGGAATTACGTTGACTGAGCCGCATGAGGGCAAAGTAAGCCTTCGGTCTGATAAGCTTGGCTTAGCCCAGATAGATGCAAGACTTGTGGAGACGATTAATAGATTAGGCGAGATTGCCCTTGCTACCGTGAAGACGAATACGGTCGTGAAGCAGGGACAGCCTCTAGCTGCAACAAGGGCAATTCCGCTTGTCGTCTCAAGGAGTAAGGTGGAAGAAGTAGAGCGGCTGGCTGCGGAGTATCGGGAAGCAAGCGGCGGCCAAGCTCCTGTAAGCGTTCTGCCATTCCGTAAGCTGCGAGTCGGGCTGTTAACAACAGGCGGTGAGGTGTACAGCGGCCGGATTGAAGACAAGTTTGGCCCTGCTGTCCGTGCGAAAATCGAAGCCTTGGGCTCTGAGATCGGAGAACAGCGATTTGTACCAGATAATGGACAAATAATTGTCAAGGAAATAAACTATTTGCTGGAGCAACAGTATGATATGATAATATTGACAGGTGGAATGTCGGTCGATCCCGATGATCGGACACCCGGCGCCATCAAAGCTGCAGGTACGGATATTATCAGCTATGGTACGCCAATGCTGCCTGGCTCGATGTTATTGATAGGTTATTTGAACGGGGTGCCGATTATGGGCTTGCCTGGTTGCGTCATGCATGATCCCTATACTTCCTTTGATGTGCTGCTTCCACGTATATTAGCTGGACAAACCATTACTAGAGAAGATATAACGAGTATGGGATATGGCGGATTATATGGCTGCTAAGCGAATTATGACGTACTGTGATAACAAATCTGGGAGGTTACAATTATGTCAGGCATAGGTGCAACAGGTATTATTCTGCTTGTGCTCGTCGCTCTGCTGCTGTTCGGACCGAACAAGCTGCCTGAGCTGGGTCGTGCTTTTGGCCGTACGCTGCGAGAATTCAAGGCTGGAGCCAAGGATATGATGGAAGACGATGACAAGCAGAAGGATGACAAAAGAATCGAAGTTAACCGGACGGAAAATAACGATTCGGACAATAAGCGGCTTCCGGACTAAACCGGGCCCGCTTTTTTGCTGAAAGGATGCGGTTGTAAGTGGGAACGTCATCGCAGAGCGAAGCTTCCAAGCAGCAATTCGACAGAGAGCGGATTCGAGAAGAAGGGCTCATGCCTTTGCTGGAGCATCTGGGAGAGCTTCGCAAACGGATTATTTATATGTTGGTTGTTATCGTAATTGGTCTGGTGATCGGTCTGATCTTCGCCGAGCCGGTATATAACTTCTTAATGAGCCAAGAGCCAGCCAATGGTTTATCGCTGCATGCGTTCTCCTTATGGGATGGCATTGGCATGTATATGAAGTTCGCGCTAGTTATCGCGCTTATTCTGGCGATTCCGTTCGCAGCGTTCCAGCTGTGGGCGTTCGTAAAGCCGGCGCTTCGAGTGACAGAGCAAAGAGCGACGCTGAAATATATTCCTTTTGCGTTAATTATGTTCTTGATCGGTCTAGCCTTTTCTTATTTTGTGGTATTCCCGCTTGCCTTTCATTTCACCCGGAATGTTGCGGCTAGTCTGGAGCTGGAGGAAACGATCGGTATTATTCAGTATTTTTCGTTTATGTTCAACATACTGATTCCGATCTCCCTGCTATTTGAGCTGCCACTCGTTATTTTATTCCTTACCGCTATTCGCATTCTGAATCCAATTCGACTGCGTAAAATGCGACGCATTGCCTATTTCGTTATGATCCTCATCGGTGTAGTCGTTACACCGCCGGATTTCATCTCAGACATACTGGTCGCTATACCATTACTTCTCTTGTATGAAGTGAGCGTGTTCTTATCAGGAACGGTGTACCGCAAGCAGCTTGCGGCTGATAAGAAGTGGGAAGAAGAGCAGTAGGTAGCGAATAAGAGCAATAAACAATGGAGAAGAGCAATTTCCTTAGAAGGGGATTGCTCTTTTTTGTCTTTCAATTTTTATAACTAATATTGCTGCATGAGAATACATAGCTGATTATACGGTGAGGATGGAATTATGTTATATGCTATTGTATTGCAGTATTAAATTTTATCGCTGTATTGGGTTGGAAAATCGCATTGTTCCTTTAAGGCGGAAGTTTTTGTTGACATATAGATGTTCTTCGGTTATTTTTAAACATGTGTTTTAAACAATTGTTTAAGAGAGAGTGGAGTGAGAGAGACAATGAAACAAGCTTTTCAAGCTTTTATGAAACGTCCAACAACATGGGTGGGTATTATAACGGCACTTGTTTTTCAGATTATTTTTTCCGTGATTTGGATGACAGGCTATAATGGTGTGACGGACCGTACGGATCAATTGCGAATTGCAATTGTGAATGAGGATCAGCAGCTGGGGCAACAAATCACAGGCTCACTTGTTAAGGAGCTTCCATTCGATATGGTACAGCTTGACAGCATTGATGAAGCAAAGCAACAATTAGATGATAGAGAGCTGCAGATGGTCATTCATCTGCCTAAGGATCTCTCGCAGAAAGCAATGGCAGCAGATAGCCAAGCAGCTATATCGTATTATATTAATGAGTCCAATCCTGCTCTTATCAAAAGCATGATGAGCAGCATTGCCACGCAAGTCACCTCTGAGGTGAATCGCCAAGCAGTAGCAGCGGGCGTGCAAGCACTGCTCAGCAATACGACGCAGATTCCTGCTGATCAGGCGGCTGCAACAGCCCAGACGTTGGCAGAGCGTGTCACAGCTGATATTCAATCGACCAATGTGGTCCAAGGCATGAACAATCAGATGGTGCCTATGATGATGGTGTTGGCTTCGTATGTCGGTGCGATGATCATGGGGATGAACCTAGAGCAATCCGCGATGGCTGTACGGGGCACTGTGAGCCGTTGGAGAAGATTCGCGGTAAGAAGCATGATTAATGTGTGCACCGCCTTCTTTGTATCGCTAACAGGCTCTTCCTTATTGATGCTGCTAGGCGGACAGGTTGAACAGGGTTATTTGCATCTATGGCTATTCCAATTCGTATTTTTACTTGTCTTTATGTTCGTATCGCAGTTGTTCCTGTATGTGTTCGGCATGGCAGGCATGCTGTTCAACATTATGATGCTGTCTGCACAGTTGGTATCCTCAGGGGCGATTGTGCCAAGAGAGCTGTTGTCAGATTTCTACGTGGGATTAGGCAATCTGCTTCCGGCTACTTATGCGGTGGATGGAAATATGAATATCTTGTTTGGCGGCCCTAGTATCGGCAGTGATGTGCTAGCCCTCCTGCTCATAGGCGGAGCCGCATTCCTACTCAGCGCAATCACTGTTGCAATCAAACGTGACTCCTCTGCACCACAGCAGCAAGGAGGGGCTATCAAGCAAGTCAGCTAATATGATGGAGGGGAATATGATTATACCCGATACGGATATCAAAGTCCGAATATTGCTAGCAGCCAAAAAGCTGTTTGCTGAGCAAGGATTCGATAAAACGACGGTGAGACAGATCTGTGAGGCGGCAGGCGCTAATGTAGCGCTCGTATCTTATTATTTTGGGGGAAAAGAAAATGTGTTCGGCGCGTTGTTCGAGCACTTTTTTCCGAATGAAAAAATCGCAACTATTAACAAAGAGCTGGAGCCATTAGAAGGCATCAGACTTATTGTTAGGGAGGTTGCCCGCTTCAGGCAGAGTGATCCACAGCTTATTCGTATTATTCAGCACGAAATTCTCTTGAACACAGTCCGCATCCAAAAAATTCGCGAGCATGTTGTGCCGATGTGGCAGTTGCTGCGACACTGGTTGGAGAAGGGACAAGCACAGGGGCTGTTCGTATATCAATCCGTGGATTCGATCTTCATGTCGATTATAGGCATCTTGCTATTCGATCGACAATCCGCGTATTGGCAGGTGCTGCTGGAAGATCGCCCGGTCGATATAGATGACATGATCGAGGAAATGACCCGTTTTATATTAGGCGGATTGCAGGCCAAGCCGTGTTGATTAGATAGCCGTAAGGGAAGCGATATCTCCCACGTTGTTTTCAGAACTAATTATGAGTGAAGGAAGAACCTTTTTTGCTACTGTTAGGGTGGCATGGAAGGTTCTCTTTTTCGTATTTAAAGGGAATTGCCTATCTAGATGCCTCCTTATGAGATGGCTACTCGTGCGCTCGTAGCGGAAGGTTCGTTAATAGAATAAATGATTGTCTAGATTAGTTGAACAACGTACTGATTAACAACTTGCGCTTCTCATTGGGATGCGAGCCATTCTGCCGTTGGACGGCAGCAGGTATGTTGAAGCTGTTAGTTGATTTAGTGGGAGCTAGAGGCAAGTTAGCTGGAATTAAGCAGAGTTTGAGCTGGAGTCAATTTATATGAGTCGAACTCATATAAGTGTGAGGGGAAGCGTATATATTTTGGGCGACTTGTGAGAGGGAGCGGAGGATATGAGGTAAAGCTCATATCTCGGGAGGCTAAGCTCTTGAGGTATGAGGATAGCCTCATAGAATGTTTGTTGTGGATGGGGAGCAGCTTGCGTGAATGAGGCTGACCTCACAGAATGTGAGGTTATCGGTGCGTGCGCAGGGGAAGGCTCGTTGTTGGAGTAAATAATTATGGAAGCTTGTTGAAAGCCCTGCTGTTAGCAGTTGTGTGCTTAACACGGGGGGGACGCTCGAGTAGAAGATTTTTTAATGGAGTAAATAATGGTGCAGATTTGTAATGATGGTGCAGCCATGTAACTAATGAAAGAGGAAAGCCGTCTGTTAATATAATTGGGGAAAACAGGGGGATATGAATGAGGCGAGCTATGGTTATGTTGCTTCTGATCGTTTTGCTTGGAGCTTGCAGTAATAGCAGTGTTCCTTCGAGAGGGCCTGGTGCAGCCGCAGACAAGATGGAACAAGCTTATCCGGGTATGAGCGTCGTATCCGAGGTGAGAAAAGATGATTTTGTGCTGCAGATTGGCTCCGAGAAGTCTTCCTATGAGAAAGGAGAGCCGGTGAAGCTGGAGGCCAGATTAATGTACGTAGGGAATAAAGACGAGGAGAAAATTTATCATGCGATGACTCCTTTGGCTTTTGATATATCTGAATCGACCCGACAATTCAATTTGGGCCACGTGATGGAGCAGCCGTTGATTGAGAGAATGATGAAGCAGCAGCAATGGTATGTTCAGGCGTACAAGAAGGGAGGCGGCTATAGCGAGCAAGACGGATGGAATGACTTCATGAAGGAATTCATGCAAGGGGATGGTTTTCCTGAAGGAAACTATTCGGTCAAAGTAATCGCTGATTTCTATACGCTGGTGGAGGGTGAAAAAATTCCCTATCGGTTCGATACAGAAATCAATCTGACGGTAGGCAAGAAATAATGGAGCAGTTGTTGCTGTACCTTATAGAAATGAAGGAAAAGGCTATAATGGATAAAGGTTATAGATTGAGGATAGGCGTATTTATAGCTTAGAAACGAATTTCTATTCGAAAATACCATGAACCACTTGAAATTAGAGCGGAAAATGAGTATGATAAAAATGGTTGTTAGCACTTCAAGCTTATGAGTGCTAATAAAAAACAATAAGCGACAAATTTTTTGAAGGAGGCTATTTTCAAATGATCAGACCTTTGGGTGAACGCGTATTGATCGAACCGATCGCGAAAGAAGAAACGACTGCAAGCGGTATCGTATTGCCGGATTCGGCAAAAGAGAAACCGCAAGAAGGTAAAGTGGTGGCAGTAGGTATCGGCGCACTGAAAGACGGCGTTCGTGTTGCGTTGGAAGTGAAAGAAGGCGACCGCGTTCTTTTCTCTAAATATGCGGGAACGGAAGTCAAATACGAAGGCAAAGAGTATTTGATTATGAAGGAAA
Source organism: Paenibacillus sp. J22P59 (assembly GCF_059383895.1). NCBI lineage: Bacteria > Bacillati > Bacillota > Bacilli > Caryophanales > Paenibacillaceae > Paenibacillus > Paenibacillus sp. J22P59. The sequence continues at coordinate 163,493 of NZ_JBXENX010000012.1, read as the reverse complement.
GCGACATTCACGCGATCTTTGGATAAGCCCCGTTTGGGACACATAGAGGGCAAGACGGAACATTACTTAGCTTGACATTATCTATTTTGGGAGGTAACTGAACAATGGCTAAAGATATTAAATTTAGTGAAGACGCTCGTCGCGCGATGCTGCGCGGTGTTGATGCTCTTGCAAATGCAGTAAAAGTAACGCTCGGTCCTAAAGGCCGCAACGTGGTACTTGAGAAGAAATTCGGCAGCCCGCTCATCACGAATGACGGTGTATCCATTGCCAAAGAAATCGAGCTGGAAGATGCATTCGAGAACATGGGTGCTCAGCTCGTTAAAGAAGTAGCTACAAAAACAAATGATGTTGCCGGTGACGGTACAACAACTGCTACAGTTCTTGCACAAGCGATGATTCGCGAAGGCTTGAAAAACGTAACAGCTGGCGCTAACCCTATGGTTATCCGCAAAGGTATTGAAAAAGCGGTTAAAGCAGCGGTTGAAGAGCTGAAAAACATCGCTAAGCCAATCGAAGGCAAACAATCGATTGCACAAGTAGCATCGATCTCTTCGGCTGACGACGAAGTAGGCCAACTCATTGCTGAAGCAATGGAGAAAGTCGGCAACGACGGCGTTATTACAGTAGAAGAATCCAAAGGCTTCGTAACGGAGCTTGAAGTGGTTGAAGGTATGCAATTCGACCGCGGTTATGTTTCTCCATACATGATCACAGATACGGATAAAATGGAAGCTGTCCTTGACAACCCATACATCCTGATCACTGATAAAAAAGTTGCCAACATTCAAGAGATCCTTCCGGTTCTTGAGAAGGTTGTACAATCCGGCAAGCAATTGCTGATCATCGCTGAAGACATCGAAGGCGAAGCGCAAGCTACGCTTGTGGTGAACAAACTTCGCGGTACATTCACTTGTGTAGGCGTTAAAGCTCCAGGCTTCGGCGACCGTCGCAAAGCAATGCTGCAAGATATCGCTGCTCTAACAGGCGGCCAAGTGATCACAGAAGAGCTCGGCCTTGAGCTGAAATCGACTACTGTTGAACAACTGGGCTCCGCTCGTCAAGTACGCGTAACGAAAGAAAACACAATCATCGTTGACGGCAGCGGCAACTCCGCTGACATCGTTGCTCGCGTGAATCAAATCCGCGCTCAACTGGAAGAAACAACTTCCGACTTCGATCGTGAGAAGCTGCAAGAGCGTCTGGCTAAATTGGCTGGCGGCGTAGCAGTAATCAAAGTTGGCGCAGCTACTGAAACAGAATTGAAAGAGCGTAAGCTCCGCATCGAAGATGCTCTGAACTCGACTCGCGCAGCGGTTGAAGAAGGTATAGTATCCGGTGGTGGTACAGCTCTTATTAATGTATATAACGCTGTATCAGCTGTTAAAGCTGAAGGCGACGAGCAAACAGGCGTTAACATCGTATTGCGCTCCCTCGAAGAGCCGCTTCGCACAATCGCTGCGAATGCTGGTCAAGAAGGTTCCGTAATCGTTGAGCGTCTGAAAAACGAAAAAGTTGGCGTAGGCTACAACGCTGCTACTGGAGCATGGGTTAACATGTTCGAAGCAGGTATCGTTGACCCTGCCAAAGTAACTCGTTCCGCGCTGCAAAACGCAGCTTCCGTTGCAGCTATGTTCCTGACAACTGAAGCGGTTGTTGCTGACAAACCAGAAAAAGACAAACCAGGCATGCCTGATATGGGCGGCATGGGTGGAATGGGCGGCATGATGTAATAAGGTTGAAAAGGCCTTATGCATCAAAGGTTTCCGCAAGCAGAAATCTTGTGTGACCACATTTTGACCACGTTGTCTAAATTAGAGGCTTCTCATAAGTTCTCCGAACTTGTGGGAAGCTTCTTTTTTCATGGTTTTCGTCACGTGTAAATACACCTTTCTAGTAATTTGATCGTCCTGATGACCTAAATCTCATGAATTCCTACTCCGGCTTCTGCGAGCAATGACGTGTGTTTGTGTCGCAATGAGTGTGGGGGTAAGACTTGGATTGAGTCCAGTGAGCTTTAGCAATCGCCTCAAGCGGTTTTCAATCGTCTTTATAAACTCGGGTTAACCCATATACCTTTCAGTCTTTGCAAATACAAAGTCATGATCATAGCAAGTGTTTCGGTGTAATATTTTTAGCTCATCTTGTCTTGCTTTTAATTTTGTCAACTTCTTAAAGACAATAGGATCAAGCTCGATTGTCCTCCGTGAAGTATTGGTTTTGGGTGTCAGAAGAAGATGATACTCAGTTGCTCGATTTGTAGGGTTGTAGTAAGTTTTCGGAATACTAACTGTATGGTCAACGAATTACAGATCCCGCCATTTAAGGGCACACAATTCACCTACTCGCAAACCGCTATAAGCTAAGATGAGAAAAATAACATAATTACGATCTAAGCCTTTTTCCTTGGAGGTTCTTAAAAATTGTACTAGTTCCTCTTTTTCAAGATAATTTACATTTCCCCCCTCATTTTCTATTTCCTTAACAGTTTTTTTGCGAACTCGGGATTTTAGCGTATTTAGTTTAATCTCAATACCCTTTCGTGAAGATACACAGTTAATCGTGAGAGCATAAGAAAAAGACTTGTGTAAATGATTAATCATACTATACAAGTCCTGTAGGTTTATATTCGAGAAATTTAGAGTTATGAAATATTAGAAATGTGAGATATTGAATCGTTTACGTTGTTCAGTTGTCATAAACTGAGATACAAAATTTAATTCAGTTTGATTAAGTGTACCGATTTGCTCTTGTTCTCTCTGTTTTCTTAAACTTACTTTCACAATACTTCTAAATGCTCGTTTTCCCATATCACTAAGGCCTTGATAGAAATTGAATAAATGTTTTAATTGACTTGGTGTTAATTTTCCGTTTTTTTTAATTTGATTAGCAATGCTCTCGTAGAATGAATTATTTAGATTGGCTAATCTCTCATCCAACGCTACATATAATATTTTTTTGAAGTATTCATTCTTATCTTTTGATAAGCGCTTTTCATTAACAAGATTACCCTCTATATCATAGAAATCAGTTTGAAAATCATCAGTAAATTTCTTAATACATTCTGAACCAACAATCATTACATTTTTATTCAAACTATTGATAATAGTGTACTCGTAGCGGATTTCTTCATGGTTACATAATTCACACTCTGCTTCACAATACTCATTATCCTCTAGTCCGTTATAAAGCCATTCATTACTTGCTTTTTGGAAATCATATTTTTCTTCACTATTTTTAAAGAGATTTTCCATTGCACGTTTTAACCAACTGTTACTCATTACTATCCCTCCACATATTCCATTTCAAAATAATTGAAAAATATATGTAAAAAGCATAACATAGTAAATTTTAGTTTGATAGAGAAATAGAAATGTAGAACCTAAAATAGATTAAAAAAGAGATAATAGCAGTGAAGTTCATAAATAAGCTCGGACTCAAGAAAATATATTCTATAATATTAAGAAAGAGTATAAGAGAAATTAGAAATAAGTAACTAATAATGTATCAGTTAACCTTTGCTTCTTTTAGGATGATATTTAAGCCAATCGGATAGACATTTAAATGTTTGTAGAATAAAATAAGGTAATTATTCATTTTATATACAAACTGAAATAAAGAATGGTGAGGACATGCAAAAAGAACTAGATACAATATATAAGAAAATTATAGACAATTATAAAAAAGTATCTGATAAAGAGTTGACCAGACTTGTTGAGTTAGTCAATTCAAGATTTTCTTGTCATGATATAATTTTATCCTCCTTATCTCAAAAACAGATATTTCAAATTATTGACCATATTACACGGGCAACTTATGAGTTAACACAGCCTGTTTTTTCACGTTCAAAGCACTATATTCTATCTAATTTATGTAAAGCAAGATATGCATTTGAATCAGAATCCAGAAAAGCTATTTTTAGAAAACATAATATGATAATTGAAGACGAGTTTGAACTTAGGAAATGCTATGTTAGTTTTAAGTTCTTCTACGATGGAGAGAACCCTATATTATTATTTAAGCATAATTATGGATTTGGTAGTATTACTAACTGGGTAGAGGAATTTGTAAAGCATATTAATGAGAATTACCTAGAGGACATAGGGGTAGATGTTATGAAAGATAATGTTTCCATATATTATCGTGAAGTAGTGATTGAGAATGTTCCTATTTCGTATGATAAAGTTGAATTTATTAATGAAATAAAAAATCCCATATGGAAGAGTGTAGAAGAAGAATGGTTTGAAGATATATGGAGTCAACATTGTTTAGATGTAAACAATGAAGATAACTCAATATTTTTCGAAGGAAATACTCCATATACAGCGAATAAAAAAATAAGGGAGATTTTGCTTTCCAGTAAGAAGAGCATATCAATTATCGATCCGTATACCGATTCCAGTTTGTTGAAATTACTTGAAATTGTTCGGGTAGATATTCACATCAGAGTGGTATCCGATTTTTTACAAGGAGATTTTGAAGATATCTATAAGCTCTTTAAAAAAGAACGTGGAAAAATTGATATGGTTGTTCATAAAAAAAAGATTCATGATAGATATATAATTATTGATGATAGACATTATTATCTGCTAGGCTCTTCTATTAACTCCTTTGGTGATAAAGCTACTACATTAATTCAAATAAAGGAGCCGAAACTCAAAGAAGACATCCAAAATTTCTTTAAAAATGTTTGGACAGGGAAGGAATTCCTATAATATAAGATATGTAATTAAGGTTCACTACCTGGAGCCTAGATGTTTACTTAAGGAATAAGCAGCATCAAGATAAAATGCTTTTAATTATAATTCAGAGCGGACTCTTTATGAGAAACTAGCGAATAACAGCAAATGTGATGTTAGTAGTCTGATCGTTTTAATTTTTTCAATAGTTATTAAGTGATCGAGGAAACTGGGATATGGAGTATCAATTCTCATACAAGTAGTTGGAGAAATCAATTATTTGATAAGATAGAGAAGAAGGCAGAATTTCGAATTTCAAAAAGTTTAAATAAGATAAAAGATGTATTAAATGCAAAGTCAGCAGCTATAGCTCCCAATATGATTGCTGTTACGAATTCGTGAAACTTCATGTTGGGGAGGGTTTGATTAATATGACTGGCCTTTTCTCTACTACATCGCAAAAAATGAGAGACCCCTCAAAAGTTCATTGAACTTTTGAAAGGTCTCTCATTTTTTTCAATAACAAGTCTCTTTTATCTTGCACATTTGAGTATGATCTAATCTAGTTCCTGCTCCATAACCGCATGTACCAAACGACGTACTTCATCCGTTGACTTGGTATCCATCAATTGGTTTCTTAGTTCGCCTGCGCCTCTAAATCCACGGACATAGATTTTGAAGAAGCGAAGAAGCGGTTTAAATGAACGTGGTGCGATTTCTGTTGCATATTTATCATGAAGATCCAGCTGTAAAAGTAGTAAATGGAGAAAATCTTTCGCGCTATGTTCTTTAGGCTCTTTTTCAAAAGCAAAAGGATTGGTGAAGATGCCGCGGCCAATCATCACACCATCTACACCGTATTGTTCGACTAGTTTTAGTCCTGTTGCGCGATCAGGAATATCTCCGTTAATTGTTAACAACGTATTTGGAGCAATTTGATCGCGTAATTTTTTGATTTCAGGGATTAGCTCCCAGTGCGCATCTACTTTGCTCATTTCTTTTTTCGTACGCAGGTGAATGGAAAGATTCGCAATATCTTGCTTCAATATATGTGCTAACCAATCGTGCCACTCCTCAACCTCAGAGTACCCCAATCTTGTTTTCACACTAACGGGTAACCCGCCTGCTTTGGCTGCTTGAATAATTTCTGCTGCAATTTCAGGATGGCGGATTAATCCAGAGCCTTTTCCATTGGATGCGACGTTCTGTACAGGACATCCCATGTTCAAATCAATGCCACGAAAACCGAGTTTTTTCATATCTATACTCATCTGAGCAAACAGTTCCGGCTTATTGCCCCAAATGTGAGCGACGATCGGCTGCTCATCCTCTGTGAACGTTAACCGACCGCGAGTGCTCACTCTACCTATAGGATTACAATAGCTATCTGTGCTTGTGAATTCCGTGAAAAATACGTCGGGTTTTGCAGCTGTACTAACGACGTGACGAAATACTACATCTGTGACATCTTCCATTGGCGCTAATATAAAAAATGGCTTCGGCAAATCAAGCCAAAAATTCTCGTTACTCATATGATCTCCTTCTTATGCAACATATAAAAATGATTTGGTATTGTAAAGTCCTTTACCCATCATACATAGTATCATTTTTTTTCGTACTTAACCAACCATCGTTTCAAATGAAGTTAATTTCTTTTTCCATATAAACAATTACTATGTTGATGGGAGAGTGAAACCCATTCGCCATCGCTTGTCCTAAGCCTAGTGTCAAAATAATGCACAAAGGGGTCAGAATTATGACCTGTTATGGACCGCTCCATGCTTCATAGTAGTAGGAAACCACAAGAAGGAGCGGATTACATGGAAAACAGATATGCAGTACACCCTAGCGATGCGCGTAATTACGGAACGAAAGAGCTGAGAGACAACTACCTGGTCGAGGGCCTGATGGTTGAAGGTTGTCTGCGGATGTGTTATTCCCATGAAGACCGTATGGTTATGGGAGGGGCAGTACCGACGGCAGAAGGACTTAAATTAGAAGCCGGAGAGATGCTGAAAACCGAATATTTCCTAGAGCGCCGGGAAATCGGCATTATTAATGTAGGAGCGTCTGGCTATATCATGGTTGGAGGCGACCGCTATACGCTTGCTGCGAAGGATTGTCTGTACATTGGCCTGGGACATCAAGAGGTAACCTTCCACAGTGATGATGCGGCTCAGCCTGCACGTTATTATCTCGTATCGACACTTGCTCATCGGTCTTGCCCGACACGCAAGGTGGCTATTGCCGAGGCAGCGCCTACCCATCTTGGCTCGATCGCGCAGTCGAATGAACGGACGATCTACAAGTACATTCACGCTGACGGCATCGAGAGCTGCCAGTTGATGCTTGGCATGACGCTGCTTGAGCCGAACAACATGTGGAATACGATGCCGGCACATATTCATGACCGTCGCAGCGAGATGTATTTCTACTTCGATATGCCTCAGGACGGCCTTGTATTTCACTTAATGGGTCAGCCCGAAGAGACGCGCCATCTTGTCGTACGCAATGAACAAGCGGTCATCTCTCCGGCATGGTCCATTCATTCCGGCGTTGGAACTAGCAATTATACGTTTATCTGGGCAATGGCGGGAGAAAATTATACCTTTACGGACATGGATGGAGTCCCGATGGATGAGTTGAAGTAAGGAGGCTGCGGACATGAGCGAATACAGAGGACCTTTCTCGCTAACGGGAAAAAAAGCACTCGTCACAGGTGCAGCATCTGGAATCGGACAAGCCATTGCAATTGGTCTGGCGGAAGCGGGTGCTGAGCTGCTGCTGCTTGGGCATCGCAGCAATATGGAGGATACAGCCGCACGAATCGCTGAAGTCGGCGGCAAATGCCGTGAAGTGCTTATCGACCTGCGGGACCTCCAGAATTTGAACGACAATTATCAGGAATGGATCGGTGATGAGCCGATCGACATTCTAGTGAACAACGCAGGCATCATTTGGCGGGAGCCAGCGGCGGAGTATGATATGGACAAATGGCATGAAGTGATCAACATTAATATGCATGCCGTGTTCCAGCTCTGCCAATTGACCGGCAAGGGCATGTTGGAGCGAGGGCAAGGTAAGATTATCAACATCGCTTCCTTGTTATCCTTCCAAGGCGGCATTCTGGTACCGGCCTACACTGCAAGCAAGCATGCGGTTGCCGGGCTGACGAAGGCGCTGGCTAATGAGTGGGCAAGCCGCAACGTGCAGGTGAATGCAATAGCTCCAGGCTATATCGCAACAGCCAATACGAAGGCGATTCGAGAAGATGCAGAGCGCAACTCCTCCATTCTAAGCCGAATCCCGGCAGCGCGCTGGGGCGAAGCATCGGACTTGGCAGGGGCCGCGGTATTCCTTGCATCGGATGCGTCGAATTATGTGAACGGACATATTATGGCAGTAGACGGAGGCTGGCTGGCTCGTTAAGCCTGATAGATCGGCAAGACCACACAATAATCAAAGTCTAAGGTATTGAAGAAGCAAGCAGCTAAGCTGCGAAATCAGAATAAGAGAAGGGGGAGCAAGTGTTCAGCGGAGGCTGGGACTTGCTCTTCTTTATAACTAGATACAGGGAGAGGACCTTATGAAAATGAACAAGGAAATGAGCAATCGTCGCCGAACCCCTCAGTTTTATTGGTCACAGACGGATCGGGAATTTATCGTTCAGGCTTGCTTGGAGCTGTGGCCGGAGGAAGTGGAGGAGGTTATTCGCAGAGCGAGGCTGGCTGCGGAGGACACCTTTATCTTCACATCCCGCTGGGACATGGAGCCTTGTCCCGAGCCCATCTCCTTCCGGGAGGGAATAGATTGGAGCTATGTCCGTGAAGGCGATGTGGAATGGACGTATATGCTCAATCGAATGAGCTATATGAGGGATCTGGGACAAGCCTATTGGCTGACGGGGGAGGAGAGCTACGCTGCTGCCTATATCCGCTTGCTCCGGGATTGGTGCGCACATAACAGCATGAGTCTGAAGGACATGGAAGATAGTGAGCAGCGCGGCTACAACGTGAATGCACAGTGGCGTCGCATTGACGCCTCCATCCGAATGACCAATTGGCTTAAAGGCTATGCATGCGTCGTACACTCGAAGGCATGGAGTGAGGAACGGTCAGTGCTGGAGGAGCTGCTGAAGGCGCAGGCTGAGCAGCATGGCCTATTTTTGCATATGGCCTATACCGCCTTCGATGTTCAGAGCAACTGGGGATTCATCTCCGCTAATGGCTTGTATCAGATCGGAATGATGTATCCCGAATTGAAGCATTCTGCCAAGTGGAGAGCTGATGCCCTGGCTCGAATGGAGGAGATGGCATCCGCACAGTTCTTTGCGGACGGATTCCATGGCGAGCAGTCGCCGCAGTACCATCATGAAGTGATGCATCATCTCTTCGAGACGGTATGGCTTGGCGAATTGAACGGTGAACCTGTACCTGAGCCATTGCTCCATACGCTGTCTGCGATGCTGGATGCGTCTGTTGCGATCGTGAAGCCAAGCCGTAAGCAGCCGATGCTAAGCGACAGCGACGATGTCGATGTGCGGGACAAGTGGTGCCAAGGCGCACTTCTTCTGCGAAGGCAGGACCTGAAAGCTCTATCTTATCCTTGCCCGGACTACGAAAGCCTGTGGTACTTCGGCGCACAAGGAGCGGCTGATTATGCGGAGCTGGCTGGCGAGCTGCCGGCATATACCTCCACTTCGCTTGAATCTTCCGGCCTTATGATGATGCGCTCAGGCTGGGGCGAGCATGATGATTATCTGCTCATGGATGGGGGACATCTTGCCCTGTCCGGTCATGGGCATGATGATTTGCTTCATATGGAGCTTCATGCCAAGGGCAGGGAATTTCTAATCGACACGGGCCGATTTACGTATAAAGAGGGAGCGGATCGACGTTATTTCAAGCCTTCCCTTCAGCACAATACCTTGTCAGTGGATGGTCTCCCCGCGGCAGAATACAGGGATACTTGGACCTGGGGCAGACCTGCCATCCCGATGAATGCGGCATTTAGTGCGAAGGAGGCATACGACTATGCCCAGGCGGGGCATGACGGCTATTGGAGGCTGGACGCTCCAGTCAGCGTAACCAGACAGATTCTATATATCAAGCCGGAGTATTGGATCGTGGTAGATACATTCCGCTCAACGGGCAAGCATATGTACGGCGTTCATTTTCACTTTGCGGAGAATACGCCGCTCCAGATAGATCAAGAACGGGGGAGCATTACAACTGTGCACAAGGAAGGGGGCAATCTGCTTATTCATGGCTCCGCGACAAGTATTCAGCAAGAAGAATGTTGGATTGCAAGACATTACAACGAAAAGACCCTTTCAAGCAAAGTGGTGCTGGAGAGCGCAAGCGAGGGAGAATTCACGACGCTGATCACCATTCTCTGCCCTTTTGAGAACTTGGAGTGCCCGGATATTACCGTGCTTCCGCTTGAAGTCAAGTGGAAAAGCGAGCAGCCGATGACTTCGGAGCAGGCACTCGGCTTCGCCATTACAAGAGATGGAGCTGGTACGGATTATATTGTCATCTCGCGCCAGGGCCCGCAGAGCTACCGGTTTGCCGGTGTTCAGCTGACAGGGGAAGTGTTGTGGCTGCGCCGTCGCCATGGGGAAGAAGATTCCACCTATGTGGTTAGATAGCTGTTGAATCAGCTAAACGAAGAAATCGTATGATGGAGGGCGGAGCGCAGCCGCCTGTACAACAGGTCAAAAAAATGCACGTTTCAGTCAGAATTGTGTCCTGTAGGCATAGGGCCTGCGGAAGTAAGATGAGGATACAATAACAGGTAGCAGAGGTGAGGCATGATGGAAATGAGCAAATCAACTGGAGCGGAATCTCCCGCTCCCAAACGCCGTTATTGGAACAACAGTCGCAAAGAAGCGCTATTCGGCTGGCTGTTCCTAGGCCCGGAAGTCATTGGCATTATATTGCTCTATGTTTTTCCCGTCTTTTTTTCCTTATATTTAAGCTTTAGCGAATGGAACCTGATGGGCGGATTGTCTACGGTGAAGCTGATCGGCTTCGACAACTTTGTTGAAATGCTGGGGGATCAGAAGGTCCACATGGCGCTGAAAAACAATCTGATCTATACCCTAATGACGGTGCCTATCAGCATGATCTTATCGCTCATTCTGGCGGTCATTATTCACAATCGGGTTTATTTCCAAAGTTTTTTTAAAGTGGCGTTTTTCATTCCCTACATTTCCTCCATCATTGCGGTCGGAGCGGTGTGGAGCGCTCTGTACCATCCTTCAGAGGGACCTATTAACCGAATGCTTATCTCGATTGGCATTACCAATCCTCCGAAATGGCTTGCAGATCCTGACTTTGCCTTAATCTCGATCGCAATTATCGCTGTGTGGGCAATTGTCGGTTATATTATCATCATCTATCTTGCAGGCATGACCAATATCCCGGAAGAGATGTATGAGGCGGCCAGTATGGACGGCGCTACAAGCCTTCAGAAGTTTTATAAAATCACGCTGCCGCTGCTTGCGCCAACAACGACATTCCTGTTCATTACGCTGCTGATCGGCTCCTTCAAAGTATTCGATATCGTGGCGTTCCTGACCTCAGGAGGACCGTTCAACTCCTCCACCGTGCTCGTCTATCGGATTTACGAGGAAGGCTTCCAGAACTTCCGTATGGGCTATGCATCCGCCCTGTCCTGGCTGCTCTTCATGATTGTAGGCTTACTGACGCTGCTGACATGGCTGTTCCAAAAACGTTTTGCACAAGATTAAGGAGGAGGCACACAAATGCATACAACAACGAATAAAGTTTCTAAGATTATTACTACAGCATTAATGGGCGTCTTCTCGCTCATCTTTCTTGTGCCGCTTCTATGGATGATGTCCGCAGCCTTCAAATACGAGAAGGATGTTATGGCTTTCCCGATTCAATGGATACCGGAAGCTTGGAATATCGTCGGCAACTTCAAGGCGGTATGGATGGGCAGTGTTCCGTTCCATCTGTTCTACTTTAACTCCTTGAAGCTGTCGATTATAATGACGGTCCTTACTATGATCATCAGCTCCATGGCGGCTTTTGCCTTCACGAAGCTGCAATTCAAGGGGCGTGGCTTTATCTTTACCCTGCTGCTCACCTTCATGATTATTCCAGAGCAGGCCACACTGGTTCCCCGCTTCCTGTTGATGAAGTGGCTGGGACTGTATAATACACATACCGGGCTGATTACCATGGGGATGTTCTCGATCTACTTCACCTTCCTAATGAGGCAGTTCATGGCCAGCATTCATAACGACTTTCTGGAAGCGGCCAAGATGGATGGCGCGGGGTACTTTACGATTTTCTGGAAGATTATATTGCCGCTGTGCAAGCCGATCCTGGCGACAGTCGGTATTATCAAGTTCATCTGGACATGGAATGATTACCAGAATCCGCTTATCTTCCTGCTGAGTAAGAAGCTTTACCCCATTACGCTCGGCATTCAGCTGTTCCGTGATGATTATGCGGATAACTTCGCCGTGCTGATGATGGCCTCACTATCAGCCATTATCCCGCTTGTCATCATCTTCATTCTATTGCAGAAGCATGTGATTAAAGGCATCTCGCTCGGCGGAGTGAAAGGTTAAGAGGAAGCAATTCCTCGCAAGGTGAAGCTAGCAGGCATTCCGCTGAGCGGCAGCATGCATGAGCTGTTGTAGAGTGGCCGCAGAACAGCGTTGTGCCATAAAGTCAAATCTTTGCACGTATAGAATCAAATTGTACACACTCAGGCAAGAGCAGCAATTATATAATCAGTCATGTAATCGCGATCGCGCTCAACATTCTATACTCAGGGGGAAATAACATGAAAAAGCACGCGACATTGCTGCTAAGCGTCATTCTGCTTACAGTTTCGGTATTGGCAGGCTGCTCGTCCTCAAATGGCAACAACAGCTCCAAAGGCAATACGGATTCCAGCTCGAAGCCAGCGGCAGAGGAGAAAGTAACCATTCGCTACTTCAACTGGGACAATGAAGTACAAGCCCAGACGACAGCAGAGTATATCAAGCAATTTGAAGCGGAAAATCCGAATATTAAAGTAGAGTCCGTAGCGCTGGTTCCCGGCAACTCGCTGGAGACGATGAAGAAGCTCGATTTCCTCGTCGCTTCTGAGGAGCAAGTCGATCTCATCGCATTCCCGAACTCTTCCGAATTGATAGCTCGTGCGCAGAACGGTGTGCTTGCGCCGCTGAATGAATTATATGAGGCTGAAGGCATCAAGCCGGCAGAAGAATATATGGTTAATCCCATGATGAATGGAAACTATTATGCCATACAGACCAATGCCACAACCAACTTCATCCTGATGAACAAGGATGCGCTGGACGATGCGGGTCTTGAGGTTCCGAAGGTAGGCTGGACATGGGACGACTTCCGTGACTATGCCAAGAAGCTAACGAAGGACAACGACGGAAAGAAACAATACGGAGCTTATTTCCACAGCTGGCCGCTGTATATGAATCCGGTGGCGCAAGTGAATATGAGGCATCCGTTCATGACGGAAGAAGGAAAAACGAACTTCAGCGATCCTTCCTTCAAATATTTCTTCGAGCTTCGCCGCGCGATGGAGAACGAAGATAAGTCGGCCAAGCCTTACTCCGATGTCATTGGAGCAAAGCTGGCATACCGCACAGAGTTTTTTGACGGCAAAGCTGCCATGCTGCTGGCGGGGAGCTGGATGATCTCCGAGATTGGCGATACAACCAAATACCCGCATACGTTCAAGACAGCCATAGCTCCTGTTCCGCTTCCTTCGAAGGGTGCTGATCCATCCGTCTACATCGGCGGCAACTTTGTATCAGTAGGCGCAAGCTCGAAGCATAAGGAAGAGTCGTACAAGTTCGCACGCTTCATCTCGACGAATCTGAGCGAAGCGCGCATCGAGCTTCCGGGCTGGAGCAAAGGCGACGCTAAGCCGATTGTGGAACGCATGATCGGAGAGAACGAGGAGCTGTACGATCTTGATTCCCTTATGTACACCTTATTCACGGATGAGATTAAGCCGCTTCCTGCTTCCAATGTAGTCGTGACTTATGACAAGGAATTGGATCAAATTCTGACAGATGGGTTCAGCAAGTTCATCCTCAGCGACGAGTCGGTGGATAACATTCAGAAATGGATGGTTGATGAAGCCAACAAAGTCATTCAGAAAAACAGCAAATAACGATGGCGTTAGGGACAGCGTCAGGGGACACCTTCGGGTGTTCCCTTTTCCCTTTCTTCTCTCTGTTCATGACACAAGGGAGCCAGTATAATGGATAGGCGGAAGGGAGGCTGCAGATGTTTCAATTCTCATATTACAGACGTATTCAACTCTCGTTCCTAATTCTGGTGCTGCTGCCGCTTATCGCAGTGTCATTGCTGTCCTATCATACGACGAAGGCCAACATTGTGGACAAGATTCGTGCCTCCAATCAAGGAACGCTGAATGTGATGGCGCGGGACATCTCGAAGACGATGGATGACCTTATTTTTGCCTCCGACTTTATTATTCAAGATAAGAATTTGCGTCCCAGACTAAAGTACTTTATGAACATGAAGGGCATTGAGCAATATGCTGATTATGAACAATATATCGCCCTAAAGGATACGTTCAGCCCGATCTCGATGAAAGCATTGAACTCGGAGCTGCATATGTTTCTCGTCAATCCTCAAGGCTTCATTATTCCATCTGTCGAAAGCCCCGGCGGCATGGCCTATCTGGGCAATCACTGGAATCAGGTGAAGGATGGACTCGATGCAACGCTGCAAAGCCGTGTCCAGTGGCTCGGCATGGCGCATGGAGAGCATGGAGACAGCAATGAATATTATTATGCTGCAAGAGTAATGCGCGACTATGGGGCAGATGAATATATGGCTTCGATCGTGATCGGCATCTCCAAGAGCTACTTCGAGAAGCTGTTCAGCCAGTCCATCGAGGGTACTTACGCTCTGCTCGATAGCAAAGGAGAGCTTATTGCCGGAGACCGTTCCTTGCTGAAGGAGGAGCAAATCAGCTCCGTGCGCAATGAAGTGGTAATATCCAGAACGAATTGGCGGCTGATCTATGATCTGCCGGAAGAGGATGTGCTGGGCCAGATCTCCAAGACCTACTATACCAGTGCATTGCTGATTATCCTGTTTGTCGCATGCTTCTATCTGCTTTCTTTGCTGTTGGCTAGAGGATTGCATCGTCCAATTCGCAAGTTGGAAGCGGTTGCACGTAAGTTCGGCGAAGGTAATTACAAAGTGCGCTTTCCGGTCAAGGGCAAGGATGAGATCAATGCTTTGGGGAGCACCTTGAACAATATGCTGGATCGCATTAACCAGCTTATTGCCGATATCGAGCAGGAGCAGGAGCAGAAGCGGACAATGGAGATGCAGGCAATCTTCTCCAAAATCCGTCCTCATTTCCTGCTGAACACGCTCAATTCGATTAAATGCAGTCTTTCGCTTCACGATGATCGGGAGCACAGCATGAAGATTGATGCGCTGATGAGCCTGCTTCGTGCCTATATGAAGGTGCATGAGCCTTCAACGGTGAAGAAGGAATGCCAGCTGCTGCAGCACTATATTGAAATTATGGAAATGCGCAATGACAAGCATATTGTGTTCCTGACCGATATTCCTGCTGAGCTGGAAGACGTGATGCTTCCGAAGCTGCTGCTGCAGCCGCTTGTGGAGAATGCCATTGTACATGGCTTTGCCGATATGGATGAAGAGGAGCAGGCTTATATACGCGTCGAGGTTAGCCGTGATGAAGGCAGGGTGACCATCAGGCTAAGCGACAATGGCACCGGGATGCAGGGAGATAAGCTGGAGAAGCTGAATAGACTGTTCACGCCTTTGGAGGCGGATGAGCATGCCTCTTATGAGCGCGTTGGATTGATCAGTGTCTACCAAGGGCTGCAGCTCGCTTACGGCTCCAGTGCCGAGCTTAAGCTGTCCGGCTTGGAGGATGGGGGCATTGCGGCGGAGATTGTTATACCGGCAGGAGCTACAGGCAACGATAGAGGAGTGTGATGGTGATGTACAAGGTGATGCTCATTGATGATGATGTACCGATGCTTAAATATTTGCGGCAATTAGTGAATTGGGGAGAGCTGGGCCTGCATGTTTGCGGCGATACGTACTCCAGCGTCAAGGCTCTTCGAATGTTCAAGGAGCTCCAGCCGGACATCGTTATCTCGGATATCGGTCTTCCCAAGATGAACGGTCTGGAGCTTGCTGCGGAATTCAAGCAGCAGAATCCGGAGACACGCATCATTTTCCTGACCTGCCATGAAGATTTCTATTACGCCAAGAAGGCGTTAACGTTGAACGCCAATGATTATCTCATTAAGGATGAGCTGACATCGGAGCAATTGGAGACCAGTCTGCTGAACTGCGTGCGCAGCCTGCGCTCAGCCGCGCAGCTGCCGGATGGCGTATCTTATCGCGATGATCTGATCCGCAATGCGGATGTGTTGAAGCTGTCTCTATTCCGCCAGCTTGTTAAGGGCGGAGACACTGCATCGCATATTGCGGCAGCGAAGCGACTCGGAATTTCTTGGAGCCATCCCGCTTATATGATGGCGTTTGGCTTGCTGGAATATGCTTCGCTGCTGCCGCGGTATGAAGCGAAAGACATCCATCTCATTCGTTATTCTATCTATAATATTGCCAGTGAGATAGCTAGAGGATATGAAGGCATAACTGTATTTAATGAGGATCACGGTATAGTTGCTCTTCAGAATTACAAGCCTTCGCTGAACTTTAATTATGAGCAGCGCATGCAAGCTTACTTGAAGGAGGTTCAGGAGCGGTGCAGCCAGTATCTCCAGGTACAGGTTCGGATGCTGTGCGGACCGGGCAAGCTTGCGGCGGAAGGGATTGGACCTGTCTATAAGCAGCTGCTGCGCATGAAGGCACGAAGCTACTACACGAAGGGCGCGATACTGGCCTGGAAAGGAGATAAGGAAGATCTCTTCTTCTATCCGCTTGGCAGCTTTCTGGAGCAGGAGAAGCGGGAGCTGTCCAATGCCGTTCGAGACGGTGATCGGGACAAGCTGCTCCGCAGCATGGAGAGCATGACCGAGACGGCGAGCAGCCGAGGGGTTGATCCCGCTGAGCTGATACAATTCGCGGTACAACTGTTGAGGCTGCTGGAGCTGCAATATGCGCCGCACAGTGTCAACGAACAGTATTACGCCTGCTTGCAGGCGACGGTGACACTGGGGGACACGATGGATATGCTGCGCTGGCGGCTATTGAGACTGCTGGATATTCGTCAGGAAGCGGAAGAAACGGTGAATAAGGAGCCCAAGCTTCAGGAAATTGACCATTATATTGCCGACCACTTCTTCGAGAACATTACGTCCATTGATGTCGCCAACCATCTATGCTTGAATTCCAGTTATTTCTCCCGTTACTTCAAGCGGCTGACGGGGGATAACTTCACCGATTATTTGCACCGTCACAAAATGGGAATGGCAGCGCGCATGCTGGAGCAGCGCGAGGAGTCGGTCGAGATGGTGGCACTGAAGCTGGGGTATTCAGATCGAACCTATTTCTCTAAAGTGTTCAAAAAATATATGGGCGCAACGCCTCGGGAGTATCGGGAGAAATAACATCCGATCTCCCGGTTTTTTTTGCCCAAACAGGAGCATAAGGCTATCAGATTTCGATGCAGTTTATTTCCTCAACTCGTATAGATCAAAATTATACACATTGGAGCAAAAATACGCTCTAGGTCATCGGCTCGGAAGAGGGTACAATGCGGGGAACAAGCACGAGGAGGGTGAAGTAGATGAGAAAGCTAGCGATTGAAGATGCTATTAAACGCATAAGACGCAATATAGAATCATTCGACGGGAAGTTCCCTCATATTGGACATGACGGCAGCTATGAACGTATAGAGAATGACGATTGGACGAATGGATTTTGGCCGGGGATGCTGTGGCTGTGCTATGAATATAGCGGTGATCGCGTATTCGCGGATGCGGCCCGCAAGGTGACGGAAAGCTTTGAAAGAAGGCTTAATGACAAAATCGTGCTGGATCATCATGATATTGGATTTCTGTACTCCCTGTCCGCTAAAGCGGAATGGCTCGTAACAGGCAATAAGACAGCGAAGGAGCTGGCGCTGCGAGCAGCGGACAAGCTGATGGAGCGTTGGCGTGAGCAGGGCCAATATATTCAGGCATGGGGATCGGCCGGGGATGCAGCCCAAGGGGGGCGTATTATTATCGACTGCCTGCTTAATCTGCCGCTGCTCTTCTGGGCTGCCGAAGAGACGGGGAAGGAGCGTTATCGCCTTGTGGCTTTGCGGCAAGCGGAGCTGACGAGACGTTATCTGGTACGCGGGGACGACAGCTCGTACCATACCTTTATATTTAATCAGGACACTGGCGAGCCGATTGGCGGCACGACGCATCAAGGCTACAGCAATGGCTCCACTTGGACAAGGGGGCAGGCATGGGGCGTATATGGCTTTGCGCTGGCTTATCGGTATACGGGCGATCAGGTCTATCTGGACACCTCCAAGCGGATGGCGCTTTATTTCCTTCGTCACCTGCCAGAGGACCATGTCGCTTATTGGGACTTCAATGCTCCTGCTGGTCCTGACACGTATCGGGACAGCTCCGCTTCAGCTATTGTTGCCTCAGGCCTGCAAGAGCTGCTGGAGCATCTCCCACCGGATGATCCGGCTAGGCAGGAGCTGAGCGATGGTTTAACCGCTTCCTTAGATTCCCTAGTGGAGCGTTACGCGACGCTGGATGATCCGCAAGCGGAAGGACTGCTGCGAAGAGGCTCTTACCATGTCAGAGGCAATCTTGCGCCGGACGACTTCACGATCTGGGGCGATTATTATTATCTTGAAGCGCTAATGAGGCTGGAAAGCGGTATTCGGGGATATTGGTACAGCTCCCGGATGGCCAGAGGAGGTCAATGATGAATAACCAACAACTCGTAGCCTATGATCGGCATAGCTGGAAGATCGGAGGCCAGCGTTTGTTCATTCGCTCCGCAGCGGTACATTACTATAGGTTGACCCGTGGAGAATGGGCAGAGCTGCTGGACAAGGTGAAGCAGGCTGGCTGCAACACAGTAGAGACCTATATCCCGTGGAATTGGCATGAAGAGACGCTTGGGGAATGGAATTTCAGCGGCGATAAGGATTTGGAGCATTTCCTCTCCCTATGCGCAGAACGAAGCTTGTATGTCATCGTTCGTCCAGGTCCCTATATATGTGCGGAATGGGACTTCGGAGGATTGCCTTGGTGGCTGTCGACAGAAGAAGGAATCCAGTATCGCACGATGAATGAACGCTTCCTCAGCCATGTCGATCGGTATTGGGATGAGATCGTACCCCGAATTGCCAGACATCAGATTACATCAGGCAGCGGCACCGTCATTATGGTACAGGTGGAGAATGAATTCCAAGCCTATGGAAAGCCCGACCGTGCCTACATGGAGTATTTGCGCGATGGGCTGCTCGAACGGGGCATTGATGTGCCCTTGGTTACTTGTTACGGCGGGGTAGAGGGCGCTGTGGAATTCCGCAACTTCTGGTCAGGAGCGGATGACCATGCCCGTATTCTGGAGGAGCGCTTCGAGGATCAGCCCAAAGGCGTCATGGAATTCTGGATTGGCTGGTTCGAGAAGTGGGGAGGGGCGAAGGCAAGCCAGAAGAGCGCGCCGCAGCTCGAGCGCGCTTGTTATGAGCTGCTGCAGGCGGGTTTTACCGCCATCAATTATTATATGTTTTTCGGAGGAACGAACTTTGATCATTGGGCGGGACGCACCATTGGCGAAGATACGTATATGATTACATCCTATGATTACGATGCACCGCTCACCGAATATTTGGAGCCAACTCCCAAGTATAAGACGCTGCAGCGATTCCATGCGTTCTTAGGTTGGCTGGAGCCGATTCTGACTGAAGCGGAGAAGACAGCCTGCAATATCCCGCTCCATAAATCCTTTACGGGCCGAACACTCCATCATAAGGACGGCAGGGTGCATTTTATTACGAATCTGGATGGGGAACGAAGCAGTGGACAGGCGGTATTCGGGGAGCTTCCGGTCTTGGCAGATTATGCAGTGGAAGGCAATGGCATGCTTCCTGTTGTAGCGGGGGTTGCCGCTTATGAGACGTCCGCAGGAGAGGGAATTGTCATAGATGCGCTGACAGGCTTTACAACCGGTATTCATGAAGGAAAAGGCATAATCTATCATGAACTTGGCCAGCGGTCCTCTCTCGTACTCAATATGAGTGCGATTCAGGACTGGGAGGTAGAGTGTCCACTGCCAAATCAGGCGAAGCGCTTGGATGGAGGCCATCTGCATCTGAAGCTGTTTCACGGAAGCAGTCCGAGAACCATTACGATTCGCAGAAATGGAGAGGTGCTGGTTAGTCTCCATGTGACACATCGCGAAGCGGTAGAGGAAGCAGGAGTACGGGATATGGTGAAAGCGACCCAGCCTTCTGCACCGGAGCTTATAGAATGGCATTATGCCGAAGAGAATCCTGATGATTACAGAGGGGAAGGCAGCCAGTCGCAAGTGCCGCTGGATTTCAGCACATTCGGCAAGTGGAGCGGGCATTTGCTGTATGAGGCATCGTTCGATGCGGAGCTGCCCGGCAAGCGGACACTGCTGCTGCCTCGACTCGAGGATCCTGCGCAGGTGTTTGTCAACGGCATGCATGCCGGGAGCACCGATGAAATCGGAGCCGCTTCATTGAACATTTCCGTTCAGAAGGGAAGCAATCTGCTGCAGATCTGGTCACAGAACATGGGAAGGTACAACTTCACAGCGACGCTTGGCGAAGCGAAGGGATTGAGTGCAGCGCCTGCCCTCGATGGACAGCGCGTTTGTATGCTGGAAGGCTGGCAGGTAGATGGCGCTGGCCGTGGTCATTCCTTGCTGCGGCTTCCCGAGATCGAGGGGCGCATTGGGCTATACAAAGCTTGGAACAACGAGCAAGGCTATGATCGGGCCGTTATCGTCGGGTACGGCTTGTCACGATTGAGGCTTAATGATCGCCACGTTCCGTTATATTTGCAGAATGATACAGCCTGGAATTGTGACGATGCTCCTTACGGCGTGGCTGATGCCAGCGAGCTGCTCCAAGCGGGAGAGAACATGCTGGAGCTGGACGCTGCCGGATTATCATCCATTCCGAAGCTGAGCCTGTATGTATACCATAGCTCTAAGGTGCTGGACTCATGGACAACGATGCCTGCCGCCTTGCCTGAGCTGGAGCGTGAATGGCATGCTGCGCCGAACCTTGGGGAGGCTAGCGCTTGCGCCAGTCGTTATCCGCGCTGGTGGAGGTCAAGCTTCAATTGGAGCGGAAGCGATGCGGATCAAGCGGATCGCAAGCTCAAGCTGAAGCTTGACGGTATGACGAAAGGAACCGTATGGGTGAATGGCTTCTGCATTGGCCGATATTGGCAGATCGGCCCACAGGAGTATTACAAAATTCCAGTGGACAAGCTGCGGGAGCATAACGAGCTGCTCATCTTCGATGAACTGGGCGCAGCACCAAGTGAAGTTGCATTCTTTGTCTTATAATATCGGGCAAAGCGCTGTGTGATTGTAATTAGGCTTAAGCTGACGTACGCAAGAGCGGGTTGTGAAGCCGTTCCGGTGTGCGTCAGCTTGCTTATATGGCAAAAAAAAGCACATCTAAGTCAAAAATAGACATGCTTTTGTCAATGAATTGAAGGTATAGTGTTCACAATCACATTTTTGCAAACGCTTACAATATGGATGGGAGGAAATAAAACAATGAGACGAATGAGATTAGGGATGCGTTATGCGGCTTGTGCTTTATTATCGGTTGCGTTGATGACGACTGCTGTGCCAGTAAAAAACGGGTCATACGTGCATGCGTCAGGAGGGAATGTGCCCAATGGCAGCTTCGAGACGGTGCAAAGCGCAGGTGGATATTGGAGCGGCTCGCAGCCTGCCTTATGGAGTCATTGGGTGCCTGCAGGTACGCCTACGCTTTCTGTAGACTCAACTATTTCTTATGAGGGAACCCGATCCTTGAAAATAACTGCGGCTGCCAGCGCGCGAGCAGATGTGCTGCAGACGGTTGAGGTTGACCCGGGAGAGACGTACATGCTGGAGGGCTGGATAAAGACGGAAGCTTTGCAGTCCAGTCTGTCCCATGGCGGAGCATTTATTCGGACGCAATATTTGAACAGCGCTAATGTGAAAATCAGCGATGGGCCATCTACTGCGCCTGTGCTTGGAACAACCGAATGGGCCAAGCACAGCTTGCAGCTCGCCATTCCGGCTAATGTGTCACGAGTTAAAGTTGAATTGTTTTTCGAGAGCGCTACAGGATCAGCTTGGTTCGATGCAATCTCCATTAGCGGAGGTGCAACCCAGCCGTCGGTTGATCCCGCCCTATTCCAAGCTGTAAGGGATAAGCGATTTCTGCAATTAACGGGCAATGCGCGTTATAATCCTGCTGATGGGGATATGAACGCATCCATTGCGGCTATGGCAAGCGGCGTCAGCAATAGCAGCGGTACTGGTTACTGGGATACGATGAACAAGCAGAGCGGGCGAAGCTTCTTGTGGAGCGATCTGTCCAGCAAGTCGGAATCTGCTCATGTAACGGGGGCGTACAGCCGCTTGAAGCAGATGGCACTTGCTTATGAGACAGCAGGCTCGCCTCTCTTTCATCATGCAGGGCTGCTTCAAGATCTGCTGGACGGACTGGATTGGATGTATGCGAATCGCTACAACGAGACAACCTCCATGTATAAAAACTGGTGGGACTGGGAGATTGGCGCCCCACAGCATCTCAATGACATTGCGGTGCTGCTGTTTGATCAACTCTCTTCTGTACAGGTGGGCAATTACAATAAAGCCATTGACCGTTTCGTTCCGAACCCTTCAGTCAGGACAGCTCAGCCGGGCTTGAAGGAAACAGGAGCTAATCTGGCAGACAAGGCATTTGTCGTCGCTTTGAGAGGAGCAACAGGGTTATCCGCTGCGAAGCTGAGTCAGGCTAGGGATGCGTTAAGTCCTGTATTTCTTTATGTGACAAAAGGCGATGGCTTCTACAGAGACGGCTCGTTTGTCCAGCATGATTATATCGCCTATACGGGCAGCTACGGCACCGTATTGCTGGATCGACTTGCCGATATGTTCAATCTGCTGCATGCTTCTCCTTGGATGCCGACTGATCCACAAGCGGATAATGTGTACCGCTGGATCGAGGATTCCTTCGAGCCTTTAATCTATAAAGGAGCCATGATGGATATGGTGAGAGGACGCGCGATTTCCCGCGAGCAATCTACCGATCATACGACTGGAAGAGGGGTTGTACGGAGTATGCTTCGGCTGGCCCAAGGGGCTCCTCTTGCAGAAGCGGAACGCATGAAGTCTATAGCAAAATCATGGCTGCTCCAGGATACTTCCTTTGATAATTATTACATTGGCTTAAGCGTATACGATATTGCAAACATCAAAAGTCTGCTTCAGAATCAAAACGTATTGCCAAGAGCGGATCTAAGCAAGTATCAGGTGTTCGCTGGAATGGATCGCGTTGCTTATCAGCGTCCTGGATTTGCAATGGGGCTTAGTCTGTCCTCAAACCGCATCGCCAGCTATGAATACGGCAACGGCGAGAATAAGAAGCCATGGCATACAGGCAACGGCATGACCTACTTATACAATGACGATTTGACGCAATTCAGCGATGGCTACTGGGCGACTGCAGATATGCTGCGTTTGCCGGGTACGACAACCGACCATGCACAAGCTCCGCTTAAGGACTGGGGCTATTATTTCAGCTCAAAGCGTTGGGTTGGCGGAGCTTCACTGGGGGGATTGTATGGGGCTGCAGGTATGGAGCTTGCTATGCAGAACAGCACATTGACCGGCAAGAAGTCATGGTTCTTCTTCGATAATGAAGTTGTCGCACTAGGTACTGGCATTACAGGCGGCGACGGACGTCAGGTAGAGACCATTGTAGAGAATCGCAAGGTTCAGAGCGGAGGTCAGGCGCTGACGGTGGATGGAACCGTGCGACCGATGCAGGCGGGCTGGAATGAGAGCTTGCCAGATGTAACATGGGCACATCTGAGCGGTGACGGCAAAGGGGATATTGGCTATTACTTCCCTAAGCCAGCTCAGCTTCAAGGGATGCGAGAGAGCCGTACAGGCACATGGAATGAAGTGAACAGTGGAGGGTCAACTGCGCCTATTACGAGAGAATATGTCAGCTTGGCTTTTCAGCATGGCATCAATCCGAATACGGGATTCTATTCCTATGTGCTGCTGCCTAATGCGACTACAGCAATGACGCAACACTATAGTCAGTCTCCTGATATTACTGTGCTGAGCAACGGGACAAGCGTACAGTCGGTCAGGGAGCATACGCTGGGCATTACGGCTATCAACTATTGGGCATCCGCTGTCGTAGACGGCATCGCTGCCAAGGGACCGGCTTCGGCAGTCGTGAAGGAGAGTGCAACGGAGCTAGTCATAGCGGTGGCTGATCCGACTCAGAACCAAGCCAGCATTGCAATGGAGCTGAATAGGAGCGGATGGACGCTGGCTTCCAGCGATCCTGCTGTAACGGTGCAGCAAGTATCGCCTTCGATCAAATTGACGGTCGATACAGCAGGAGCCAAGGGACGGACGCATACAATTAAGTTTACGAAATAATGATGTGATAGGATCGGCTGTCCGATATGGTTTTTTAATGTAGTTATTCTTGCGGTTAGTCGATATAAAAAAAGTCCCTATTAAGGGGCTTTTTCCACTTTTGATTTTTTTACGTAAGTATTATTAACCCGCTTAGAAAGGAAAAAATACGGAATCCAGACTCCCGTATAGAGAACTGTTCTAATTAAATTGGAATAGGAATAATTATCCTCTACTATTTTTCCGGGATTGAAATTTTTTATATGCTGCAATACCGCAATATCGGATACATTGAACAAAAACAAAAATAGTATGTATATAATAGATATAATTTTGAATTTATAGTCCATTTTTATACAATAGTAGGTCATTAAAAGAATCAATAGTATCACGATTATTTGTATTATGCATTCAAATATTATCGTACCTTCTAGAAGAGAGTAGTATGCTTGACTCCGATCATCAGTAAAATAAGATCCGGAATCTAAGGCTGCATAATTGTCATATAAGGCTATTAAAGTTGTAATGAAACTAAATGTAAGTCCTAGAGCAAAAACGATAAGCCACCCTCCGAAGCCGTGGTAGGCAGCCCCGTCATTTTCTACAGCTTCTAACGGATTATTTATTGCAGAATTTTTTCTCTTCATCAAAATAGCCCCTTAATTTCAAATAGTAGAGTTCTTTAAAGGAAATATTTTACTCTTTGTTTCAGGTGAATGGCAATAGCAAAATTCGAGCGGGGTCATGAGAAAGGCAGTATTCATTCTCTGTATTGGTATTGACTATATAGATGTCATAAATTTCTACCATTATTATTTATTATTAGAAGGAAAAGAGTGGAAGATGTCGAAAAATGACGTATCGAGGGAATTCAAGGACATGAAGCGCCAATGATCGTGTGAGCATGTGACGAAGAGCGAACGAGAGCGACGAGGTATCGCTAATCGACTGAACGTCAGCGGTCATGAGCGCGAAGATAACGACAGCGAGAGAGAGTTCATCGGAAATCGGATGAAGATCGGGGAATACGTATGGCGTTGATTCATTTTGATTCTCAGCGTTTGGAATTGACTCGCTCCCAATTGGATACGCTTGTGCGGCGTGCCAATAATGCGTCCAGAGATATGCCGCTGATGATAAGCAGGGTCGATGCTGCCATTCGGGTACGGCGGAATATTGGGGGACGGCTGAACCAGGCGGCGAGTAGACTTCAGCAGTTGGAATATAAACTAAAGGCCCTGCAAGCTATGCACGGGGAGGGACTCAAACGATACGGCAGCACGGAAAGTGAAATTGTGAATTCAGCACAGACGATAGAGGAGCTGATCCGGCTTCGTGTGGCAGAAGCGAAATGGCGGGAGCAGCATCAGGAATTGATTGACCTGGCGGCATCAGGAATGGGGGCCGCCTCGGATTGGGCGCAACGGATGCTGGATCAGAAGAAGGCAGCGTTCGACTGGGTTCAGCAGTACCGAGATTTGGTGACGTTGGCGGAATCGGGGGGAGCAGCAGCAGAATGGGCGCAGCGGATGCTGGCTTCCAAGGCGAGTGAATTCGAGGGTCTGATTCCAGAGATTCGCGCGTTGCTCCCGGAGGCGGCATACTGGCTGGAGGCAGGGCTGAAAGCGAAGGGTCCGGGAGTAGCATCAGCGGATCGGTACACATTTGATGATGAGCGCAATCAGTATGTATTCCACACGGACAGCGGGCAAAAGCAGACGCTGAATATGGATAATCTGGAGAACTTGCTGTGGCTGTACAATGGTTTGGACTGGCGGCAAGTGCCGCTGATCGTCGGAGATGTGCTGGTGCAAACGAGGAATTTTGAAGGAGAGAAGCTGGAGGCATTCCTGTTATTTGCGCTGGAGCAGGGATATGATCCACGAACGTTCGAGAAAGTAGGAGCGGATGCAATCGATCGGAAGGATGCCCTAGACTATATTGCCGAGCGTAAGCAGTATTATGACACGACAGAATTTGTGTTCCAGCAAGATGTGGTCACCGCATTTATTTCGGGGTTTGGTCAAGGTCTCGCGCAGGTGTTTGTGGATATTGGGGATTTAGCGGTGCAGTTTTATGAAGACCCGAAGGAGACGACTCAGAAGTTGATAGATGGCGTGGTACAGATTGTCATCGACTTGGATCAAGAGGCTAAGAAGCTGCAAGATGATCCTCAGGCTTATTTTGGAGAAAAGTGGGATTCGATAAAAAACGCATATTCGGACTTCGCGGCGCTAAGCCCAGAGGAGAAGTCGAAGGCCATGGGCAATATGCTGGGCCAAGTGGTCGTATCGGCGCTCCCGGTGGGAGCCGCAGGTAAAGTGGCGGTTACAGGTAGCAAAGCGGCACTGACCCGAATTGAAAAGATCCTGGTAAAGGAACTTGGGGAAGGTGATGTGAAGAAGGACGGTCCAGCGGGTAAGAAGGGCGGGAATGACGAAGGTAAAGGAAAACCAAATGATGAGCAAAGAAGAAGAGAAGAAGAGGAGAGAAGAAGACGAGAGGAAGAGGAGAGAAGAAGACGAGAGGAAGAGGAAAGAAGAAGACGAGAGGAAGAGGAGAGAAGAAGACGAGAGGAAGAGGAAAGAAGAAGAGAAGAAACTGAGGGGACGGGTAAAGGCATAACTGAACCGATACTTCCTGAAGGCGGAAAACCTAAGGGCAAGTATGAAATTCCTGATCTTAATGAACCGAATCCAATAACCTTACAAAATAATGCGGCAGATTTATTAGCAAACAAAGGTTACGATTTAGAAATGCTGCCTAATACAAAGGGAGGAAACGGTTACGGTATTAAACCAACATCAAATCCTGATTTTCTAATAAATGGAAAGCCATTTGATTGCTATTCGCCAGAGACACCTAAAGTGAGAAATATATGGGGGACAGTTGTGAAAAAGACAGAAGAACAAGCTAGTCGAATTATAATGAACTTGGATGAATACAAAGGTTCAATGGATGAGTTATATGAACAATTTAATAATTATGATATTCCAACTTTAGATGAGCTAATTATTATCAAAGATGGGCAAATCACGAGATTGAAACCATTGTAGTGGAGGCGGAAAGTATGTTTTGTTCTTTTTATTTTGGGGGCAACTCTGAATTCAGTGAATTAAAAAAAGCGATTATAAGAATATTTCAGGGTGTTGAGATGATAGATACTGATGATAATCTCACAGTATGTAGTGATGGATTTACACTTTCCATAAAGGAAGGTGGACATGGTGTGGTGTTTGCTAGTGAAGATCACAGTATTGAATTGAAATTTGATTTTTATATTGACATTATAGTTTCCTATACTAATTGGGCATATGAATTAATGGAGTTTTTAGGTGAATTACTTAATTCCATGAAAGGGGATTGTATTCTCGAGTTGAATGATAAACCGATACTTTTACGAAAGGATAATGTTGTAATTGTAGATGAAAAGAAATTGAGTGGAGCAGGAGGTTTTCCTTTTCATGGGTTGGGTATTGATTATCAGATAGGAGATATTGATTAAGAGAAATTCCTGAAAACCTATTCGGTTGTGTATTAAATGCTTTAATTTTATAAACTAAATAACGCTCTTCCGTTACATTAAACAGGTCAATTATGGTCAGATCATCATAATTGACCTGTTTTTATTTTAAGTATATTTGCTGAATTAATCGTAACAACACAATGGTAGGGATGTTTCGTTATTCAAAAGCTTATCGAGTTAGAAAAACGTAAAACGACATTGTCTATTTTGCACAGGATACAACAATTGAGAAAATAGTCCTTGGTTTTTGTGAAGAAATTATTTAATATATAGGAAATATATACTAGTTTTAAGAGGGGCGTTATTAACTTTCTAAACTAGTTAAGAGCAGATAGATAAAAGGAGAACTTATAATGTACAAGAAATTTATTGGAGCTGTTGTTGCATTGAGCCTTGTTATAGGGAGCGCATCAGTAGCGGCGGCACCGGGGAAAGACCTTCGTATTTTGCCCATCATCGTAAATGGTCACAAAGTAAAATTCCCAGATACGGAGCCGTATATTGATACCAATGGTAGAACGATGGTTCCAGTACGTTTTGTAAGTGAGAAGCTAGGCGGCAAAGTAACTTGGTCGGCTAAAACGCAAACGGTAGGAATTCAATACAAGGGGAAATTAATCAGTCTACCTGTAGGCTCTAAAACCGTTAGCATCGACTCTACTAAGATTCAGTTGGATACGGCAGCAGAAATGTTTGATGGTCGTACGATGGTTCCGTTGCGTTTCGTAAGTGAAGCGATGCAATCTACTGTAAAGTTTGATAAAGGAGCTCACGCTGTTCTCGTAACTGATGCTGCTTATGCAGTTAAAGTAGAGAGTGGACAAGTCAAGCTTGATCCGTGGGGAAGAGAATTGAGCAAGGAAGTATCGTCAGAGTGGAATAAACTATCTGATCTTCCGGCTAGTTTTTATGATGTTAAGAAGACTGCTTCTGGTTTTATATCAAATAAAAAGTATATGGCCGATGAATCGGAGTACACAAATAAGCAATATATAGATCAATGGTCTGAACATATTCGACAATATTATGCTACTCAACTAAATATTAATTATAAAACGGTTAGCAGTTCTTCATTTGTGAAGTCTCTCCAAGCTCACATGCCAGATCGGGGGGATTATTATAATGCAGAAACCAGACGTATTATAGAGGACTACGTTAGATGGGCTAAAAAGAACAAAGTAATAGCCAAAGGTTACGCTGATCCTGAAAATTCCTTAGTTCGTTATGCTAATGGAAAAATAATTATGAGAACTTATTTTAAATTTATTATTGTCTCAGCTACTGATACGTCTCAGACCTTCATGGATAATTACGATCCTTCATTAAATTCGGAGTCAGTGAAGTTAAAAACAGGTGTGTGGTATGGAGGATATAGTGATGTATTTTTAAGTACTAATGCCGGAAATATGCAGTGGTTATCTTATAAGTTGGATTCAAATGAACATATGTTTATTAAGGGAAGGTATAATTACTCAATCTTGAAAACTAGTAACGGATAAACGAATCATAGAGTAGAAGAGTGTTGAAAGAAGCATTAATATTTCCCCCTTTTTATTTATACGATAGTTATGATCTTGCAATTTTATGTTTAGCTAAATCTCGCCAGATTAGTCAAGAGAATAGTACGAGCAGATAGATAAGAAGGAGAACTTATAATGTACAAGAAATTTATTGGAGCTATTGTTGCATTGAGTCTAGTTATAGGGAGCGCATCAGTAGCGGCAGCACCGGGGAAAGACCTTCGTATTTTGCCTATTATCGTAAATGGTCACAAGGTGAAATTTCCAGATACGGAGCCGTATATTGATACGAACGGTAGAACGATGGTTCCTGTACGTTTTGTAAGTGAGAAGCTAGGCGGCAAAGTAACTTGGTCGGCAAAAACGCAAACGGTAGGAATTCAATATAAGGGGAAATTAATCAGCCTACCGGTAGGATCTAAAACCGTTAGCATCGACACTACGAAGATCGAGTTGGATACGGCAGCAGAAATGTTCGATGGTCGTACGATGGTTCCATTGAGGTTCGTAAGTGAAGCAATGGAATCTACAGTATCTTTCGATAAAAGTGCTCATTCAGTTCTAGTTAGTGATGCTACATTTTTGGAAAAGGTTAAGATAGGGAAAATAAAAATCACTCCTTGGGGGCGCCAGCTGAGTGGCGAGGCTTCAACAGAGTGGAACAAACTTTCTGATATACCAAAGAGCTTTTATAACATCAAGAAGACAGATGGTCTCTGGTCGAACAAAGACTATTTGAATAGAGAAAGTGAGTACACGGCCAAAGAAAATCTTGATAACTGGGCAGAAGAAATTAAGCAATACTACGCTACTCAGCTTAATATCAACTACAAAACAATAAACAGTAGTCAATTCACTAAGTCACTAATGTCTCATATGCCAGATCGAGGAGATTACTACAATAGTATTGACGAAGCTATAATAGCCGACTATGTGAAATGGGTGAGAAGTAATAAAGTAATAGCTAAGGGATACGCTGATCCTGAAACTTCACTTATTCGACGTGAAAATGGTAAAACAGTAATTCGTACTTATTTTAAGTTTATGATTATATCAGCAAATGATAGTTCTCAAACATTTTTAGATAACTATGATCCTTCCAGCAGTTCAGAGTCAGTTAAATTAAAACTAGGGGTCTGGTATGGTGGATACAGTGATGTACCGCTTATTTCAGATTTGGCTAACTATCAATACGAATCCTATAAATTAACTTCTGGTGAGAATATGTTTGTAAAAGGCAGATATCAATATTCGATTCTTTCACCAAATAAATAATACATTCATTATTAGGGGATAGAGGCGAGTAAAGCTAACGAGTAGATTCTCTTTATGGAGGTGTCCCATAATGAAGTTATCGAGAGAAAGAGCAGAACAACTGGCGCTTGAATATGTAGATAAAGATAAGAATGAAAACTATAAATTAGGACTAATTGGTTTGGAATTATCTGAAATTCATCTGAAGTATTGGGCCGCAACTTTTGAAGTTCGAACTTCAGAAGGACATGTTATAGATGGTCCTTTACTCGTACTTGTTAATGATGATTTAGAAAAAGCAATGAGTTTAGATGAGGCTGTCGAGGCACACATAGCTCATCAAGATAAGTAAATTAAGATAGGCTTTGTGACTTTTAAGGTTTCTTTTGTGATGGGGCTAGTCAGTGCCTTAACGAACCCAACTAACATATAACCTTTGTAATACCAGTATAAGCACATCAAGGCTTGATTTTTAATACTTTAATAACGCAGTTACGTTACGTAGAACAGGTTGACTATAATCTCTTAATTATAATTAGCCGTGAACTCGCCAAACTAGTTAAGAACCGATAGATAAAAAGGAGAACTTATAATGTACAAAAAATTTATTGGAGCTGTTGTTGCATTGAGCCTTGTTATTGGGGGAGCATCAGTAGCGGCAGCACCGGGGAAAGACCTTCGTATTTTGCCCATTATCGTAAATGGTCACAAGGTGAAATTTCCAGATACGGAGCCGTATATTGATACGAACGGTAGAACAATGGTTCCAGTACGTTTTGTAAGTGAGAAGCTAGGCGGCAAAGTAACTTGGTCGGCTAAAACGCAAACAGTGGGAATCCAATACAAGGGGAAATTAATCAGCTTACCTGTAGGCTCTAAAACGGTTAGCATCGACTCTACTAAGATTGAGTTGGATACGGCAGCAGAAATGTTCGATGGACGTACGATGGTTCCGTTGCGTTTCGTAAGTGAAGCAATGCAGTCCAATGTAAAGTTTGACAAAGGGGCTCACTCTGTTCTTGTAACCGATGCTGCTTATGCAGCCAAAGTACAGAGTGGACAAGTCAAGCTTGATCCGTGGGGAAGAGAATTGAGCAAGGAAGTATCGTCAGAGTGGAATAAACTATCTGATCTTCCGGCTAGTTTCTACAATATTAAACAGACTTCTTACGATAAATTGAATAATAAAGAATATATGTCTAACAATCCAGAACACAAAGATAAGCAATATATCGATCAATGGTCTGATCACATCAGGCAATACTATGCTGCTCAACTAAATATTAATTATAAAACGGTTAACAGTTCTTCTTTTGCGAAATCTCTTCAAGCTCATATGCCTGATAGAGGAGATTATTTCAATGCTGAGTATAAACGTCTAATTCAGGGTTATGTAAACTGGGCTAAGAAGAATAAGGTTATAGCGATAGGTTATGCTGATCCTGAGAATTCTTTGGTCCGTTATGAGGACGCAAGAGTCGTAATGAGAACCTATTTTAAATTTAAAATTATATCTGCTACTGATTCTTCTCAAACATTTTTAGATAATTATGATCCGTCTAAAAAATCAGAGTCAATAAAATTAAAGATAGGTGTTTGGTACGGTGGCTACAGCGATGTTTTATTAGACACTAATGCTGCAAATATGCAATGGCTAACGTACAAAGTTTCCTCTACTGAGAATATGTTTGTTAAAGGAAGATACAAGTACTCTATCCTGGATTCTAGCAAGGGATAAAGCACTTAAGAAAATAATAGAACCAGATAGATAAGAAGGAGAACTTATAATGTACAAAAAATTTATTGGGGCTGTTGTTGCATTGAGCCTTGTTATAGGGGGAGCATCAGTAGCGGCAGCACCGGGGAAAGACCTTCGTATTTTGCCCATCATCGTAAATGGTCACAAAGTAAAATTCCCAGATACGGAGCCGTATATTGATACCAATGGTAGAACAATGGTTCCTGTACGTTTTGTAAGTGAGAAGCTAGGCGGCAAAGTAACTTGGTCGGCCAAAACGCAAACAGTGGGGATTCAATACAAGGGAAAATTAATCAGCCTACCTGTAGGCTCTAAAACAGTTAGCATCGATTCTACTAAGATTGAGCTGGATACGGCTGCAGAAATGTACGATGGGCGTACGATGGTTCCATTGAGGTTCGTAAGTGAAGCAATGCAGTCCACTGTAAAGTTTGACAAAGGGGCTCACGCTGTTCTTGTAACCGATGCTGCTTATGCAGAAAAAGTAGAGAGTGAACAAGTTAAGCTTGATCCATGGGGGAGAGAATTGAGCAAGGAAGTGTCATCAGAGTGGAATAAACTATCTGACATTCCGGCTAGTTTCTACAATATTAAACAGACAACATTTGGGAAATTATCAAATAAAGAGTTTATGTCTAATAACCCAGAGTATAAGGATAAGAAGTACATAGATCAATGGTCTGAGCATATTCGTCAGTATTATGAGATTCAATTAAATATTAATTATAAAAATGTTAATAAATCTTCTTTTGCTCAATCTTTGCAATCTCATATGACAGATAGAGGATCTTACTACAATCAAGAGACCATACGAACCATAGAAAAATATGTGGAATGGGCTAAGAAGAACAAAGTTGTATCTAAAGGATATGCTGATCCAGAAAACTCTTTAATTAGATTTGAAAATGGGAATGTTCTAGTTCGCACATACTTTAAGTTTATGATTATTTCAGCTACGGATACCTCTCAAACCTTTATGGATAATTATGATCCGACTATTTATTCAGAGTCAGTAAAATTAAAAAAGGGTGTTTGGTATGGAGGATATAGTGATGTTGCTTTATATACTACTGCTGGAAATATGAATCATTTATCTTATAAAGTATACGCTAATGAGAATATGTTTGTTAAAGGAAGATACAAGTACTCTATCCTGGATTCTAGCAAGGGATAAAGCACTTAAGAAAATAATAGAACCAGATAGATAAGAAGGAGAACTTATAATGTACAAAAAATCTATTGGAGCCGTTCTTGCATTGAGCCTTGTTATAGGGAGTGCATCAGTAGTAGCAGCACCGGGGAAAGACCTTCGTATTTTGCCTATTATCGTAAATGGTCACAAAGTAAAATTCCCAGATACGGAGCCGTATATTGATACGAACGGCAGAACGATGGTTCCAGTACGTTTTGTAAGTGAGAAGCTAGGCGGTAAAGTAACTTGGTCGGCTAATACGCAAACGGTGGGAATTCAATATAAGGGGAAATTAATCAGCCTACCCGTAGGCTCTAAAACCGTTAGCATCGACTCTATTAAAATCGAGTTGGACACGGCAGCAGAAATGTTCGATGGTCGTACGATGGTTCCGTTGCGTTTTGTAAGTGAGGCGATGCAGTCTACTGTTAAGTTTGATAAAGGAGCTCATTCAGTTCTAGTAACAGATGCTGCTTATGCAGCTAAAGTAGAGAGTGGCCAAGTTAAGCTTGATCCATGGGGAAGAGAATTGAGCAAGGAAGTGTCATCAGAGTGGAACAAACTATCTGACATTCCGGCTAGTTTCTACAATATTAAACAGACAACATCAGGTAAATTGTCGAACAAGGAATTTACAAAAAGTGACTCGCAGGGGACAGATAAGAAATACATTGATCAGTGGTCAGAACACATAAGGCAGTACTATGCAACCCAGCTAAATATCAATTACAAGAATATTGATAGTGCATTGTTTGTAAAATCAATTCAATCTCATATGCCTGACAGAGGGGATTATTTTAATGCAGAAGATAAAAGGATAATCGAAGATTATGTGAAGTGGGTCAAAAAAAATAAGGTCATTGCTAAAGGCTATGCAGATCCAGAAAACTCCTTAATAAGATATGAGAATGGTAGAGTATTAGTTAGGACTTATTTTAAATTTATGATTTTATCTGCGACGGATTCTTCTCAGACTTTCATGGATAACTATGCTCCTTCTAAGTATTCCGAATCAGTCAAATTAAAATTAGGCGTATGGTACGGAGGATACAGCGATGTTCCGTTAGATAGTAATTCTGCTAATATGAAATGGTTATCGTATAAGGTTTCTTCAGGAGAGAATATGTTCAGCAAAGGTAGATATAATTATTCTATTATAAAATCTAATAAATAATATATCACACGGTTGAAACGAATAACTCATAAAATTCTCGTCATTATTAATTATTTTGTTACCTATAATGATCCTAAACGAATATTCAAACTGATAAATTTGTCTCAACCAAAGGATTGGATGATTAATGGATGAAAAAATCAATGCTAATTTAACAGCTCTCCAGGCAATGAGAATAGCTCAAGATTATAAAAAAAAGTATAGACTACATGGGGATATACATGATGACATCGAAAAGTCTGTAAAATATCACAATGAGTTTTATAGAATTAAAGGAAGTGCATGGCTTGTTTTGGCAGATATAACACCAAAAAATTATGAGGGGGATAATGAAATTACTTTTGTTGTTTCGGATCATGACGGTATTGTCGATCATGTCCTAGATCATAATGGACTACCACAACGTTATCATATGCCTAGTAATAGGAATTATAGCGATGAAGAGTTTGAAGCGATATTTGATGACGACAAAAAATAGGTATTGGCTACTCTTAAGGTTAGCTGCCGACTGAATTCAATATTCCAAAAACCTATACTTAACCTATGTAATACTGTTACAGTTGAATTTATAGTTCTTGTGTTTAATCTTATAATTTATATGAAAACCGCAGATTCAGGTCAATTAGGGTTAGATACCACCATAATTGACCTGTTTTTATTTTAAGCGTAGTCACTGAATAAATCGCAACAACGTAATAGCTGGGATGTTCGTTATTCAAAAACTTATCGAGTTGGAAAAACGTTAACGACATTATCTATTTTGGGCAGGATACAGCAATTGAGAAAATAGTCCTTGGTTTTTGTGAAGAAATTATTTAATATATAGGAAATATATACTATTTTTGAGAAGGGCGTTTACTCCTGACAAAATGTTAATTATCCGTGTCTCGTCAAACTTGTTAAGAGCAGATAGCTAAAAGGAGAACTTATAATGTACAAGAAATTTATTGGAGCTGTTGTTGCATTGAGCCTTGTTATAGGGGGAGCATCAGTAGCGGCAGCACCGGGGAAAGATCTTCGCATTCTGCCTATCATCGTGAATGGCCATAAAGTGAAATTTCCAGATACGGAGCCGTATATTGATACGAACGGTAGAACAATGGTTCCTGTACGTTTTGTAAGTGAGAAGCTAGGCGGCAAAGTAACTTGGTCGGCCAAAACGCAAACAGTGGGGATTCAATACAAGGGGAAATTAATCAGCCTACCTGTAGGCTCCAAAACCGTTAGCATCGATTCTACTAAGATTGAGCTGGACACGGCAGCAGAAATGTTCGATGGGCGTACGATGGTTCCATTGAGGTTCGTAAGTGAAGCGATGCAATCTACTGTAAAGTTTGATAAAGGAGCACATGCTGTACTCGTAACCGATACTGCTTATGCAGCCAAAGTAGGAAGTAGACAAGTTAAGCTTGATCCGTGGGGTAGAGAATTCAGCAAGGAAGTGTCAGCAGAGTGGAATAAACTATCTGACATTCCGGCTAGTTTCTACAATATTAAACAGACAACATTCGGTAAATTATCAAATAAAGAGTTTATGTCTAACAATCCTGAGCAAAAGGATAAGAAATACATAGATCAATGGTCTGAGCATATAAGAAAATACTATGCCACTCAGCTAAATATTAACTATAAAACTATCGACAGTTCCTCTTTTGTGAGATCTCTTCAGTCACATATGCCTGACAGAGGCGACTACTATAATGCTGAAGATGCAAGAATTATTGAAGATTATGTGAAATGGGTCAAAAAGAATAAAGTCGTAGCTATAGGCTATGCTGATCCAGAGAATTCGCTAGGTAGGTTTGAAAACAGTAGGGTAATTATGAGAACTTATTTTAAATTTAAGATTATATCTGCTACGGACTCTTCCCAAACATTTTTAGATAACTATGATGCTTCCACAAGTTCAGAACCTATGAAATTAAAAATTGGAGTTTGGTACGGTGGCTACAGTGATGTTTTCTTAGATTCTAATGCAGGAAATATGCACTGGTTATCGTATAAAGTAGCTTTTACTGAGAATATGTTTCTCAAAGGTAGATACAAGTACTCTATCCTGAATTCTAGCAATGGATAAACGAGTCAAAGGGAACACTTCAATAGAAAAGGTGTTGAAAAAGAGAAGCCTATCAAGTTTTTTAAGATACTATGTAAAGATAGGATGGTGCATTCTTGATTCGAATTGATCTGAACGCAGTAGGAGCAAGTAAGCCAAAGCTCAATCAGGGGGTACAGAGGTGTTCGCAGCTAACAGGGAGATTGCCGATGATGATCTATCAAGTGGAAGGTCGCATTTCAGCCCGAAGGAATATCCGGGGAAGAATGGAATGGAGCCAGCAAAGGCTGCGGGAGCTTGACAGAAGATTAAGAGAGCTGGATACTTTTATTCAGAGTATGCAGGAAGCGTATAACCGAGCAGAAGGTGAATTAACTCAGCAGGCTCAAGCGGTAAGTGGACAAGTACAGATCAACCAGACAAGTGCACTGGATGAGTGGAATGGAAAAGATCCTGCGCTGCAAGATAAGATAGATGCCTATATTAAAAGTAACCTGCCACCTACACATTTCCCAGATGGTACACCTATTACGAAAGATAATAAGAACAGCGAGTTTACCTTTGCTTATTTTTTGGAGCACGTGCTGGATAAAAAGGATGGCTATAGAAATGTAGAAGTACCGATGACTGCCTATGATGCATGGGTTAAAGAAACCTATGGGAGAACAGATTGGGAGCAAGCTGTTCACTTAAGCGGCGAATTCGTGCTTGGCCTGACGACGGAAGTGGTAATGGGGGTTGTTGATCTGGGCGGACTCGTATTCGAGTTCGCTGTAGATCCCGCAAAAACAACCAAGGAAGCGATTGAAGCAGCTAATCAAACCGCAGCGAACGTGGCTTACTTCGTTAATAACCCGGAGAAACTTGTAGAAGCTGCAAAGCAAGTGTATGCAGATTACGATAAGATGAGTCCAGAGGAAAAAGCGCGTGCTCTGGGAGCATTGACATCCATATTGATTCCGGGAGCGGCTATTACGAAGGTATCAAAAGCAGATGCAGTGGTTGATGCGTTGAATGATTTGGCACGGAATGGTAAGGTGAAAACGGATAGCCCCAATACATCAAAAGTACAGACTTTTACTGATGGGACGGGAAAAGGTGAAAAGTGGACAAGTGAGACTTATGATTATAGAAAAATAAATAACCAAACTAATAGTATAGGGGAAACGCTCGCTACAAGGAAAGATATTAAGCAATTCAAGAAAGAATGGGAAAAATTAGGTATATATGTGACAATAGACAAAAAAGGAAAGATTCTTATAGGTAATTACGAAGCGGCATTTGATTTTGGAAGTGGACAGATTATAATTAAGAAAAATCCTTCAATTATTAATCTATATCATGAAGGCTATCACGCTGAACAATGGTTAAATATAGGGAAAGATGCTTATATGAAGTTAAGTCGTCTAGAAAGAGAAGAATATGTATTTGAACAAATAATGAAGTATCAACATTTGTTCGATGATGCGTCAATTAAACATTCAATAGAGTACATAACTGGGTTACGGTCTAGGCTTAAATAGTTGAAAGGAGTATAAAAGTGCGAAAATACAACAGAACTAAAGAGGAACTTGAAAAATTGATAGAATCAGTTAATAAAGATTTTCCAAGACATTATCGTAGAGTAGGAGAAATTACAATTCAAACAGTATTAACACCAGAAGAAGCTATTGAAGTTGCGAAAAAGTACCATCGAGAACATGAAATGGATGGGACGATTAATGAACAAATTGAAAATTTATTTTTTGATGAGGCCTATACGTTTAAAGTAGAGTTAGACAAGAATGAATATGAAGATATTCGTCCTGCTTGGAGAGTTACTGTAGATTTACAACCAAATTCATTTTTGTTTGAAGATTACACTTTAATTGTCTCAGACAGAGATAAAGCGGTAATGGGAATGTTAGATTCAAATGGACATCCAGTATCAGAAGGCAACGAATTTACTGATGAAGATATAGCGTATATTATGAGCGATGAAGATCCAGAAAGTGATAAGGAATGAAGACGAATTATCAGGCTAAGTGTACTTGGGTTTGTGATGTGTGGCTGACTATTGTCGCTAAGTAAGGCTATAGCGTTATAAAAATAGGTCGATCATGGTCAATTACCATGATTGACCTATTTTATTATCTGGAATTTTCCTTAATTAATCACCGCAATGTATCACTAGGAGAACTTCGTGTGTGAAAGTCTATTCAATATAAAAGAGTTAGAATCATCGACGAATTTGTCAAAGATACAACAAATGATAAAATAGTCCTGTTTTTTATCACATAGTTCCATAGATAATGTTAAGGATAGAGGAGCAGATAAGCTATCAGGAGCATCATTAAAACCTGAAAAACCAATGTTTGAGGCAACTGCAGTGGCAGGAAAAGATGGTGTTCCATATGTAAGGGATATGGACACAAAATATAAGATTCTGAATGATGTTGCTAAACAATTAGGAGATAATACTAAAGCTACTGGAACTTTGAAATTATATACAGATAGAATACCATGTGATAGTTGCTCTAAAGTAATATCTGAATTTAGTAACAAATATAAGAATATTAAAATTGAAGTGATTTATAATGATGGAGATATTCTTAAGTAATATAATGGGGGAAGAATTAATATGAAGGAATGGCAGTACAAGGAGCTACAAGAAGCAATCATAGGTTGTTTTGAGAGAGAATTGCTAAGGTCAAATGGAAATAGCACAGTAGCTGCTTCTAGATGTTTTTATGAATATGAACCAGTAATAAATGAAGGAATTGCGGAACGCTTGATAATTCATACTACTCTTGGAAATCAGTTAGTGAAAAATCAGAATAAAATTTATTTTACTCAATTCAATTTAATTAAAGATGAGATTAGTAAATTCGATGCGTCAAGTTTAGAAACGGAATTAATAGATTCTGAAATTAAACAGCTTGCATATGAGATTTTAACCCTACAAGAAAGTTTAAATAAAACAGAAATTATTCAATCTTTGTAGCTTAGAATGGAACGATAGACTTATATTTTTACAAAAGAATATCACATCTTTTGTGGATAATTCGTTTCTTGGAAGAGTTACCAATACCTAATGAACCTAATAATAAGCTAATTGATTTAACACCTATTTCAGTTTCATAGGTTTGTTTAGAGCTTATAACATAATTAATTCTGAATTTTAGATTGAACAAGTCGATCATGGTCATATACCACCATGATCGACTTATTTTATTTCCGTGGTCAATCGTCACAATGTATCGGTAGAAATGCTTCTTTTTTACAAAGCCTTGACTAGTGGGGAAAAACGATAGGGTCAGTAACGAATTTGTCAAAGATACAACAAATGATAAAATAGTCCTGTTTTTTGTAAAAAAAGCATTTAAGATATAGGAAAAATATGCTAAGGTTAATTTGGGTATTTAATGCTATTAACTAAGAATTAGAGAATAAAGGTGAAAAAAGGTTTCGTGTTTTTTAAGTGTAGATTTGATTTCTACGTATTTTGAATTTATTCCAAATGCTAATAAGCCATGATTTTGTTGCTCAACTAATCAGGAATTAACGAAAAAAGATAGATAAAAGGAGATGTTACTATGTATAAGAAATTTATTGGAACGGTTGTTGCATTGAGTCTTGTTATAGGGAGCGCATCAGTAGCGGCAGCACCGGGGAAAGACCTTCGCATATTGCCTATTATCGTAAATGGTCACAAGGTGAAATTTCCAGATACGGAACCGTATATTGATACGAACGGTAGGACAATGGTTCCAGTACGTTTTGTAAGTGAGAAGCTAGGCGGCAAAGTAACTTGGTCAGCTAAAACGCAAACAGTGGGGATTCAATACAAAGGAAAATTAATCAGCCTACCTGTAGGATCTAAAACCGTTAGCATTGACTCTACTAAAATCGAGTTGGATACGGCAGCAGAAATGTATGATGGGCGTACTATGGTTCCATTGAGGTTCGTAAGTGAAGCGATGCAGTCCACTGTAAAGTTTGATAAAGGGGCTCATGCTGTCCTCGTGAACGATGCTGCTTATGCAGCTAAAGTAGAGAGTGGACAAGTCAAGCTTGATCCATGGGGGAGAGAATTAAGCAAGGAAGTATCTTCAGAGTGGAATAAATTATCTGATCTTCCGAGTAGTTTTTACAATATAAAGAAGCCAGCAGCAGCTTCTATGACTAATAAGGAATTTATGATAAACAATCCAGAAGCCAAAGATACGCAGTATA
Source organism: Paenibacillus sp. J22P59 (assembly GCF_059383895.1). Taxonomy (NCBI): domain Bacteria; kingdom Bacillati; phylum Bacillota; class Bacilli; order Caryophanales; family Paenibacillaceae; genus Paenibacillus; species Paenibacillus sp. J22P59. The sequence continues at coordinate 122,463 of NZ_JBXENX010000012.1, read as the reverse complement.
TTGACCAATGGTCAGAACATATTAGACAGTACTACGCTATTCAGTTGAATATTAACTATAAAACTGTAAATAGTAATTCTTTCTCTCGATCTTTACAGTCTCATATGATAGACAGAGGATCTTATTATAATGAGGAGAGTATTCGAGTAATCCAGGATTATGTGAAATGGGCAAAGAAGAATAAGGTGATAGCAAAAGGTTATGCTGATCCAGAAAATTCATTGATGAGATACGAAAATGGAAAAGTGATCGTCCGCACATATTTTAAGTTTATGATTATCTCTGCTACGGATACTTCTCAAACATTTATGGATAATTATGCGCCTTCAAAATACTCAGAATCTGTAAAGTTAAACACAGGCGTTTGGTATGGCGGATACAGTGATATAGCTTTAGATAGTACTGATGGCAATATGAAACACTTATCTTATAAATTAGCGGCTAATGAAAATATGTTTGTTAAAGGAAGATATAAGTACTCTATCCTTACTTCTACAAATTGAAATATTTTGTTTGGGGTGACTATGAAACTATGAAAAAGGTACTTAGCCTTGTAATGCTACTGATAATCTTAATAACAACTATTATATCACCTATATCAACTTCCCCTATATACTCTGCTGGAAGTAATGTAGGAGTAGATGAAGAGAGATTAGGAATACGTTTCATAGATAAAGAGGAAGCACTTACTAATAAATACGGTTTAGCAGAAGGAGATATTATATTCGTAGCTATTAATCAGAAGGCTACAACTAATACTAAGTATAAGACAGCAGGATGGATAATAAGGAAATCTGGAGATAAGGGAAAAAACAATGAACCTATGACTTGTACAGATCAACCTAAGCCTTCTGACGCTAGTAAGCTAACAGCTAAATGCACGCCTTTACAGGGGACAAATCATATAGAAATAACTACTGGGCAATTTAAGCCAGTATATGAAGATGAGATTCCTGGAACTAATCCTGTGCAGCTAAAGACGGTTTACGCTATGAAAGCTGATGATTTTAATACAGCGATAGAAGATAATAAAATATTTCTTGGACTAGAGAACGGGGCAACATTATATTTCAATGCTACTTTTAATGTTACTGTAAATGGAAGTATAACAGGTCCTGTGTATAAGACTCTTGATTCCATACGAAGTGCGAAGCCTTGGAGAAATAAGAGCGGATTCCGGCAATATTATGATCAGCCGGTTACCTTCCATGCAGGAAAGGCTAAGCTCACCGTTGAGACTCGTCTGGAGTCTAATCAGGCAACTAAACTCAAGGACGACGTAGTAAGCAAAGAGGAGTATCGAGTCAGTTCGCCAGTAAAAGCGGAATTCGAGCGGGATTTCAAATCTACCAAGACCAATAAAGATTATGTATTTGTATGTTCTTATTTGATGCCTGAAGGCGTAGCGGACAGGACGACTTGCAGCGCAACGAAGGATGGCGATAAGCCGTATTTCAAACGGGGGTCTGATCTGCTTCAACGACAGCCTACGATGGCTGTGGGAGGACTAAAGGTAGTAGCCCTGTACAAGGAGATAGCGGATTGTGACTGCTCGCAAGCTATAAATATTCCCGGGCAGAGCACTTTAGGTGGGAAGATTGAGAATCCTAAGATCGGCAAGAAGGTTCCTGTACAGGTTAAGATGAAGGAAAGTGAAGCATCTATTAAGAATTGGAAAATCTACTTGAAGACCCGCAAGGATATTAAATTATATGTCCGCTTGTGGAGAAATGATGTTGCCCAAGCCAACTCGGGGAATACGGGAGCTGGTCCGAAATGGGCGGTTGTCGGGGCAAGTCCCGAGTGGGATAAAGAGATTCCTGTATCAGCAGATGATGCAATAAAGTATCTCAATGGTCAGAAAATCCCGAGCTATACGGATGATCTGATGGACTATCCTATAGAGCCAGGGAAGAAAGTAAGCTTTAAATATAATGTATCTGTATCGATTATATCTACGAGTATTGCAACTAACAAAAAAGAAACTGTCAGCTGTGTAGGCATTGCTTCTCCCAAGATAGACTTCTATCGTCCAGAAGAATTGAAGAAGGAGTCAGGGGCGTACACGTCCACTCCACAATATTGGTCGGAGATCAAGGAGGGTTCGCCTAGCCTGTCAGGCACTGGCTCGAATGAAACCTTCGAGGCGATGGCGGGCACGCCTACGACAAGGAATCTTTATTTTGCCTCCGGCGGTTCGGAATTTATCGTGGATATTGTAACGGAATATGTTCCGTCGGCAACAGCCACTCGTACGTATACATCGAAGTTCAATAAAGTGAAGAGCGGCTTATATATTCCAGCTGATACAGGCCCGGAAGTGAAGGATACGACAGCGACCTGCAGAGCGCCTAATAAATCTACCGATATATCAGGGGCTACCTTCACAGAGTCCGTATCCTTAGGAAGCGGTACGTATGAGAAGGTGCCAGCAAGCGGTACGCCTGGCAAGCCTGGATACAAGCCGGCAGTTATGGGAACGACCTCGTGGTGTATTTATTCCGGCGGCCATAACATCATGGTTGGAGGCTACTCTGATACGTGGACCCAGACGTCTACCTTCGACTATATGAAGATTGTTAAGGCACAGGTATGGAAGCTCAGCAGGTCTAAAGTAAATGGTATGGATGAACTGCTTGCAACGCAAGAAGTAACGGCAACAATTAAGCAGGGCGATCCCACTATATTCAAAAATATAGCAGCTTCAAATACCAGCGCTGCTGGACGACTCCGCTATTCCAACGAAACGAATCAGCACGATAACGTGGTTTGGAATGAGGGAGATTCGGACAATAGAGACGCTAATAGTGACTCGGACAGCTATGTGAATGAGAAGCAGGTATTCGCGAAAAGAAGAGCGGAGACGACCAATGTTACAGCGATATCGGATTTCTTGATTCTCCAGACTTCATCGGGTGATCAATCGGTGATGTACTTTGAGAAGCCTTCCCAGCCTGCCAAGCTAACCGATCCTTTAACTGTACCTGTCACCGGGTTTGATGATATGTGGACAAGCAATTCGAAATCCGCTGCCAAATGGGGAGAATATGATATTAAGATAGGGTCATACAACGGGAAGTATTCGACTCCCTCCAGCAAATATTCGGGCTATGGAGGAGCGCTTGTCTCTACCATATTTGATACTTTGCCAGCCGGATTAAACCGAACAGCCAGACCTTCCAGCGCTATGCGCCTAATGGAAACTGGACTGGATGTGCCGGATACGAAGCCTAATCGCTTGTATGTGACAGGGGAATCCACAGTATTTTATGAGAATATCATGAATCACAACCCGACGGGTCTGCCTGAGAAATATTCAACAGAAGTTGATGATCTATACAAATTAGTTGGTCAATCGTATACGAGCACGTATTCTTCGATGGATTCCAAGGTGAATGATATCATTATTCATAATCCGGTATCGACTGAATTTGCGATGATTGAGACGCTGCCTCAAAAATTGGATCAGCGGACAGACGCCTCTGTGAACTTGGGCGGCAATCTCATGGATTCTGTGACTGAATATGAACGTGTCCTGAAGCCAGGCTATGTATTCGAGGCGATTCCGCCTACTTACGAGAGGACAGAGGTTCCCAATCCTGATTATGTACCTGCAAAGGCGGCGAGCTCTAAGAGCTTCGCCTATACAGGAGGAGCACAAGTCTATGATGTGCCGACTACCGGTACGTATATCTTGGAAGTATGGGGCGCTCAAGGCGGAACAGCGGGAGGCGACGCTGACAATCATGGCGGCTATGCCAAAGGAACGGTCACGCTAACTGCCGGAGACAAGCTTAACATTCTGGTCGGCGGCAAAGGTGAGAATGGCACTGCGACTATTGATACATGCGATAGCTGCTTCAAGGCTGGCGGGTATAATGGCGGCGGTCGAGGGGTAGGAAGTGCAGGCTCAGGGGGCGGCGGTGCTTCGACCATTGCTTCGGCAGGCGGCAGCGCATTCGTAGATCGAGTCGTAATGAATGTGAATGAGAGCTACCGGACGGGAGAGGATACGTATTTCTTTCAAACGACCAATTACAGTACGGCTAGCAGCAGTGATGTTGTCGAAATAAGAGTAAGGAACAACTCCACAAATACGAGCGGAGCCATCTATTTCATTGGCGAAAATGCTCCAACTTGGTCGGAGAGCTATGTGAAAGGGTTCAGTATGACAGCCTCGAATTCCGATTATGTGATCTACACGGTAGATATCGGGTCACATCCAAGCTGGAGAGGACAGATCGACAGAATGCGATTTGACCTGGCGAATGGATCGGATACTTACTCTTCTATAGACGTTGATTATATCAAAATACGTTCAAAATCAGCCGCTGGCACTAAGCTGGTCGTAGCAGGCGGAGGCGGTGGAGACACAACGAATGGTAAGGTAGCCAATACAGTCTCTTATGGAGGATCAGCCAAAACAACGGATATTCTAGAGAACGGGGGGAATGCAGACACGGATCGTCACTCCTCCAGCTATCCTAATGATGAAGGCGGAGGCGGTGGCGGCTACTATGGGGGCAAAGTCAATCATGCCGATGATGGCCGATGGTCCTACGGTGGAACGAACTATGTAGATGTTGCCCTTCTTGATCCCGTCGTATTGCAAGGGAACCTGACTATGCCTAATCCAGAGGGTGGACATCAAGTCGGACAAACCGGTCATGGCTATGCCCGAATCACTGCTCCGGGCAATCCAGCAATAGGGACTCCTACGATTGTAACCGAGGTGATGACAGATCCTGGCGTATCGGTACCGCCGGATGACGCTTATAAACTTGTTAAAGTTGAGGTTGATCCGAACAAGACGATAACGATAGGGTCAAGACCTTACCAGCCGGGGAAATTTGTCTTGCTGGATCACGAGTTTACAGTATTTTTCCCGAATATGGGCAATTTTTATGGGACTGGCGTGAACGGGATTCTAAATGTGACCTCAGACAGAGGCAAGGGATTCGTTGACTATATGGATACGACAGAGTGGACGAAGGAGAAGGCCGTTCGGTTCGCCTTCAATGTCATTCTGGATAACGTCTTGTATCAAGCGAATGAGTGGATTGATTTGCCAGTGGAGCAAACGTCCTTCAATTTCTATATCCCATTAGGCAACAAGGAGCGGATCAGCGCGCTAGTGGAATATAGAAGTATTGCGATCAATGGCGATGAGGACAATGAAGCGCCTACTAACAAGGTTCGTTATGAGAACTATGCAGCCAGACACAGCGCTAATAAGAAATACAATGTAGATGTGGTTGGACGAATAGGCAATATGACGATACAGGATACGGGTGACTTCAGGTATTCCAATCTATTCAAGATGCCGCTCGTCCCTACGCAATGGTTGGTCAAGAATGTGGTGAAAAAGGTTGATCCAACTAGGCAAAATAAAATTGTCGGCGATACAAAAGATATTCGAGGAGAGGATTTGACGAGCAGGAAAGGGTATTTGGATACGTACGGACTGCTTCCTCACTTGCGGCAGAATCCAATCTCCTTCCCGTTGCTGCCCGATAAGAACAATATTGCTTCCTTGAATAAGCAGCCAATTCGTCTGGGCTACAATACGTTCACCGACATTCAAACGATAGGCAACTATTATGACAGGATGCAGATTATCCCTTATTATTACGCGATGGACCTGAAGACAGGGAAATTGAGCGAGGTGGATATCTACATGTCGGTTAACGGGCAATATAAGCCGATTAATATGTTCGGAGCGGCTACTCCGAATTGGGACCCCACAACGGTCTATAAGTACTTAATCGGATTGAACTGGAATGGAGAAGCAAAGAGACGAAATTTCGGTGTGGAGGAAGCGATTGTTACGGATGAGGTCGCTAACTTTAAGTATAATCAAGGACTGGATACGGATACAGGAGCAGCAGGAACGCCAAACGGAGGAACCTACAATTACGGAACCGCTCAGATTCTCTATCCGAATGGGCGCAACCGGACCTATATTGGCAGTTCAATGACCAATGGAGGGGATAAGAATCCGGGCTATGTCTTGCCAGAGATCTTATATCAGGAGCAAGCACAGAGATGGCATTTCACTATGGGGCTTCCCTCCTCTTCAGTAGCGATAGAGAAGGGAAAGAAGCCAACGCAGAAAAACATAGATGTATTCCGTAAAAGCACGACTCATGTACTCATTATGGCAGCAGATATTAAGGCAGTCGGGGATACCTTTGTTTTGCAGTATAAATCACCTATCAACAATGGAACCCTTAAGTTCAAGGGCTTCCCGGAGAGATCGCTGGAAGAGGTTGAGCACCCAGTTATCAACATTTATTCCATTAATAAATCTTCAGCGAATGATCTCAACATATCAGGTACGCACTAATAGCTTGCTTAGCTTAAAAAAGTTGGCAGGATGTATAGATCCATTTTTAAGGCGTTTCCCATGGTTTCAGCATGGGGGCGTCTTTTTTTTGGCTATGTAACATTGATGTAACACACCTGGAGTAGTCTAATGCAGGAGGTGTACGAGATGAAAAAAATAATAGCAATCATCTTATTTGCTGCGATGGCAGCAAGCGTGCTTGCTGGATGCAGCAACGACAATAATAAGCTAAGCGGAGAGGACCAATCACCCGCAGATAAGAGGGATTTCACCTTTCGTGTGAAGCCAGAGACCTTCGCCCTTGAGGTGGAGTCCAATGGTGTTACAGAAAGTGTGTCGGAGCCGCTGGAGAAGATGGCCGTTACGAATTTGCAAGAGAGTGCAGATCAGACGAGCTGGACCTATTCAGAAATGGGCATTAATGTTGCAATTGAGCAAAAAAACAAGTACATCGATGTAACTATTGCGTCCACCAAGGAGGAAGATAATAACTTCGCATGGCCTAAGGTGCAAGGCGAAGGTTATATGCTCCCTTTGAATCAAGGAAAGTATATTCCTAGTCAGGATTCTGTATGGAAGGATTATTTGAAGGATGCCAAGCTGAAAGTAATCGAGTCATTGTCGATGCCGTTTTTTGCCGTTAACAAAAGCGAATATTCGGTCGTCTATATTATTAAGAACGCTTATAATAATGAGCTTGCTTTTCATACTGATAATGATATCGCATTTACCTTTAACCATGAATTCCCGTCTATTAATAAGCAGAAGGAATATAGCTTTAGAATCTATGTGACAGCTAAAGATCCCGTAGACGTGGCAAAGACCTATAAAGGCTATAAGGTTGAGCAGGGTGAATTCAAAAGCTTGGAGGAGAAGGCGAAGGAGAATCGCAATATTGAAAAGCTCTACGGAGCACCGCATGTGTATTTCTGGGACAGAACGGTCATTTCAGAGGAAAATATACAATGGGCAAAGCTGAAAAGCAGCATGCCAGACAAGCTGAGAGTATGGATACAGCAATTATTAAATACGAAGGTGGAGGACGGAGCAGAGCTTTCAGCCGCTTTTGATGATTTGAATCAATTGGATTATGTAGATCAATACACGAAGAACAGAATCATTAAAGCCTTTAGTACTGTCATGCAGCTAGAAGCATTTTATAATTCGGAAATATTCACAGCTATAGATGAAGAAACTCAAGCACTATTAAGTAAGGGAATAGAGCAGCTCAATCCAGTTGAGCGAATAGGCTTGAATAAGCGGCTTCTCAAAAGCGTGCTGGGCGATTCCGTCGATCCCGTAGAGAAGTGGGCAGATGCCAATACGGTAGATGTGATCAAGGCTATGAAAAAGTCGGGGCTAGAATACCTATGGATCGGCTTGGATGATTGGCAGGAGGGATTCATTAAACCGGAGCTGGTAAAAGAAGCAGAGGAGCAAGGCTATCTGATCGGCACCTATGACTCCTATCATTCGATTCATGAACCGGGTAAAGAGAAGTGGGAAACCGCCAAGTTCACGGATACTTCCTTGTATGAAGAGGCGACTGTAACGGATAAAGAGGGGAACAAGATCGAAGGCTTCCAAGGTGAAGGACGAAAGCTGAATCCAACTCTTGCCCTGCCTAGTGTTCAAGAAAGAGTAGCTTCGATCTTAGATACGGGCTTGGCCTTCAACTCCTGGTTCTTAGATACAGATGGCACTGGCGAGATTTATGATGATTATTCACCAGAGCATATCACTACAGAGAAAGAAGACATTCAGGCTCGAATCAAGAGAATGGAATACCTGCAACAAGAATGGGGCATGGTCGTCGGCACGGAGGGCGGGAATGATTTTGCCAATTCAACTATAGCCTTCGCGCATGGAATAGAGACACCAGCATTCTCTTGGATGGATGAAGATATGAGCAAGAACAAAGAAAGTGAGTATTATGTGGGGAGATATTATTCCAGTACCGGCGGAGTTCCTGAGCTGTTCGCTAAGCAGATTCCTGTGAAGGATAAGTACAAGAAGCTATTTGTGGATTCGAAGTACACGATCCCATTGTACAAGCTTGTTTATAATGACTCCGTCATTACGACTTATTGGTGGGGCTGGGGAAGCTTGAAGCTAGAGGATGAGATTGCGAATCGAATGCTGTACGAGATTTTATATAATGTACCTCCGTTGTATCATCTGGATAAACACGAGTGGGAAAAGCATAAAGAAACGATCGTACGCCATTCCAAGGTATGGTCCAAGTTCAGCCGCAAAGCGATAAAGGAAGAAATGACTAATTTCACGATGTTATCAGAAGATCGTTCCGTTCAAATGACGGAATATGGAGACGCATTAAGCGTAATAGCCAATTTCTCAGATAATAGTGTTAACGTGCAAGGTGAGACGATACCAGGAAAGTCCTTATTAATTATAGATGGGGATAGTAAAACGGTATATACGCCTAAGAAGTGATCGACTATATTAGGATGTACAAGTTGCCCAAAAGAAAACTAACCAAGGGATGGGTCTGTCTCAAAAGTAGCTCCGCTCAGTTGAAGAGACAGCTCGATGAATAGAAATTTGGTGAGAATGTAAGGAATGGCGATGCTAGGGAGGTTATCCCTGCACCGCCATTCCTACTGTTTGGTCTATTGCTGTCTTCTTGAGCAAATTGTTGGCAAGCAAAAGCCATCCGGCCTCAAGGCTCACTTTCGGCAATCCTCGAAGCAATCCCGGGAATCCCCGGTTGTTCTTGATTTGTCCGAACACGCACTTCGGTTCAATCCTTATTCATGAAAGGTGTGTTCCTAGAGGTGTTCCAATCGCCGCTCTGAAAAAAAGGAAGGTGATTGGCCCAAAAGGCAGGCTCCCAAGCTAGAGAAGGAATGTCATGTACAATTTAATGAATACATTTGCTCTATCTCACTGCTTAGACAGGTAAAAAGGAGTAACAGTGAAGCTGTGTTCCCTAGTGGAGAACAACGGTTTCCGACTACGGCATATAGCTGACGTTATCTCCGATACGTCCCCAGATTATGCCTATTATTACGAAAAACGCTTCATAAAATAGGGAAGCTCTTCATATACACCATCTGTAGCGTAGGGCTCCTAGAAGTTTTTGAGTTTTTGAGGTTTTGGCTCTTTTACCTTTCCTTCACTTGCCCCGCTCCCCTCAGTCAGCGAGAAGCAATGTATAAGGCTAGCCTCATCGTTCAGGAGGCTAGCTTCCTGAGCAGTGGGATTTACCTCATATATGCTAGCTAGCCCCAGTATTTACCGAAATTATAGGTGGTTCTCCTCACACTTGTATGATTAAGCCTCATAGCGAATGACTTTCCTCTAGATCCAGGCTAGGTTGGTTGTCATTAAGCATCGCGATTAATCCGAAGACATGCCACAGCAATCCACCGCCTGCTGCTCAACCATGGAACGGCTCGAATTCAGATGTAGACATGGATGTAAACAGGTAAACTTCACTCAATTCGCTCTGTACGATGAGTCCTTGCCAAGCTCGACTCTCTTACGATCAGCCTTGGCTCGAATTGTACCCGTTCATAGAGCCCTTTTTTCTGTTCATGGATACGCTGGAGCAGCAGCTCGGTCGCTACTTTGGCGACTTCCGTTCCCATAATGGAGACGGAGCTGATCTTCGGAGTTGTAATCGTACATAATAGATTATTATCAATGCCAACGATAGCAATATCCTCTGGCACGCGAACGCCTAATTCCTTGAAACGGTTCAGCAGGCCGATTGCGACCATATCATTTCCTGCATAGATGGCATCTGGCATATGAGTGAGGCTCACAAAATAATCCGCTGCTCTAGTCCCGGTCTGGAGGGAGAAGTCATCGCCGAAATAGACAAGCGACCGATCCATTTGTTCGAGCGCATCCTCATAGGCAAAAAACCGTTCTTCAATGATTTCCTTCGGAGCGCCGGCATAGCCAATTCTCGTTCTTCCAATGCTGATCAAATGCTCCATGACTAGCTTGCCCTCTTGGGTGGAGAGGCTAACCATATCGGCTTTCACATCGGTATCCAGCTTCTTGCCGTAGTTGATGATGGAGATGGGAAGGCTGGCTTTATTAATTAAATCCTTGAGTGTCTTGGGGTAAGCAAGCGGTAAAATAATTAGTCCATCGACATGCAACTTCTTCATGTCCCGCAGCAGCTCTAGCTCTGATCTAATATTGCCGAGTGTATTAATCTGAACGACACGATAGCCATAATGCATCGCAGTCTGCTCGACCGAATAGGCAATCTCGGGAATGAAAGCATTGCGAATATCAGGCACGGCCAACGCAATTTGCTTGGTTTGGCGCAGCTTCAGGTTTTGTGCGAAGGAATTCGGAATAAAGCCCAGCTCCTCGACCGCCTCCAGAACCTTTGCCTTCGTCTTCGGGCTAATCCCGTCCATATTATTAATCGCTCTAGATACGGTAGCGATGCCGACACCGGCTCTCGCAGCTACATCCTCTATCGTTACTTTATCTTTTCCCAATCCCGGCACTTCCCCTAACCTGTATGAAATTGTTTCCACAATAGTATGTATATACGCTAGGTTAATTATAACATAGCTAGATTTATGCTGAACATAGTCGAGACTTACAACGGTAATGATTTGACAATTTGTCGATACTGTGACATTATAGATTTTAGGAAACGTTTCCGAAAACAATAATTTATTTCCGTAATTCTCAACCATTTTTATTCGTATTTCTATACTTCTAGGGAGATGACACATATGAAAGCATTGAGATGGCATGGACTAAAGGATCTACGTGTAGATAATATTGAAGAACCAATCGCTCTGCCAGGCAAAGTGAAAATTAAAGTCGAGTGGTGCGGGATTTGCGGCAGCGACTTGCATGAATATACAGCAGGACCGATCTTCATTCCGGAGGGTGCTCCGCATCCAATCACTGGCGAGAAAGCACCTATTGTTATGGGCCATGAATTTTCCGGACAAGTCGTCGAGGTTGGCGAAGGTGTAACTAGAGTACAGGTTGGAGATCGGGTCGTCGTAGAGCCGATCTATTCCTGCGGCACTTGCGATGCTTGCAAGGCAGGCTATTACAATCTATGCTCCACAATGGGCTTCCTTGGCCTCGCTGGAGGCGGCGGAGGTTTCTCCGAATATGTGGCTGCTGAAGAATATATGGTTCACAAAATTCCTGAGACAATCTCCTATGAACAAGGGGCACTTGTAGAGCCAGCGGCAGTTGCGCTCCATGCTGTTCGTCAGAGCAAGCTGAAAGTGGGCGACAAAGCGGTCGTATTCGGTGCAGGTCCAATCGGCTTGCTCGTGATCGAAGCGCTGAAAGCATCGGGCGCAGCAGAGATCTATGCGGTTGAGCTGTCTCCTGAGCGTAAGCAGAAGGCGACTGAGCTTGGCGCCATAGTGATTGATCCGAAGCAATATGATGTTGTAGCCGAGATCCACAAACGCACGAACGGTGGAGCGGATGTCGCCTATGAAGTTACGGGTGTCCCTCCAGTTCTTACGCAGGCTCTTAATTCGACGAAGGTTGGCGGCGAATTGATGATTGTGAGCATTTTTGAGCAAGAGGCTCCTATCAAACCGAATCATATCGTAATGATGGAACGTTCCGTCAAAGGCATTATCGGCTATCGCAACGTCTTCCCAGCTGTGATTAGCTTGATGGCGCAAGGCTATTTCTCCGCTGAGAAGCTGGTAACGAAACGGATTAAGCTGGATGAGGTAGTGGAGCAAGGCTTTGAAGCACTCTTGAAAGAGAAGAATCATGTCAAAATTCTTGTTAAAGCAGAATAACAACGTTGCCAATAAAGATGATGCATAACAAAAGAGCGAGGCCAGATGATGGCTTCGCTCTTTTTCTACTTCTCTTTGTTAATGGGACGCTCAGGTCTGGATACCCAATTGTCTCTGTTCATTCGTTTGACGCTATTGACGCGATTAAGTCCTGCCGCCGCTTCTGGCGATATCTTTTCTACTGGCTCTTGCTGCTTGGCAGCATTAGCTTCGGACAAGCTCTTAGCTTTATTTGCTGTCTTTGCGCTAGTCCCGCCATTATGCTTTCCCTTATTCCAAACGCTTTTCTTACTCATTTCAACACTCCGTTTCTATACTTTTGAACATACCACAGTAAGGGAAGTAAAGAAAGTCTGGATTCTGATTTGAATAGCTCTACCTGCGGTATAATGGAAAGAGAACATAAAAGGGCTGCTCGCGGGAGGGTAATAGATGGACAAAACGGTATTGGTCGTCGAGGATGAACGCAAGATCGCTAGGCTTTTGCAGATTGAGCTGGAAAGTGAAGGCTATCGGGTCCATCTGGCTAAGGATGGCATGGAAGGCTGGACAGCCTTTCAAGAGCAGGAGACAGACCTTATTCTATTAGATGTGATGCTGCCGGGCATGAGCGGAATTGAGCTGCTCAGACGAATTCGCTCTATCGATCAGGATATTCCTATTCTGCTGTTAACGGCTAAAAATTCAGTGGAGGATAAGGTATCAGGACTCGATCTTGGCGCCAATGACTATATTACGAAGCCCTTCGAAATTGAAGAGCTGCTCGCCAGAATACGCACTTCTCTTCGATTGTCTGCAAGGGCAGCACAGGATGACCAAACAGGAGAATGGCTAATTGTAGCAGACCTCAAGCTGAATAAAAATACCAGAGAGGTGGAGCGGGCGAACAAGCCGCTTCAGCTTACCCAGCGAGAATTCGATCTGCTTGCTTATTTGATGCGCAACAAGAAGCTTGTAGTGAACCGTGATCAGATTCTATCCGAGGTATGGGGATATGATTATGACGGCAATACGAATGTGGTTGATGTCTATATTCGCTATGTGCGTAAAAAAGTGGACGAAGGCTTCGAGACGGAGCTTATTCATACCATTAGAGGAATTGGTTATGTTCTGAGGGATACACAATGAAGCTAAGGACGAAGATTCATCTTTATTCCTCAGTCTTGTTCGCCGTGCTTCTGCTCATGGCGAATATTACGGTTTATTTTATTTTTTATTCCCTGACCATTGAACGTGAGCTGGATCAGATGGTGGCAGAGACACAGCAGGCCTCCGCAGCCATGCGTGAAGCCAATCATCAGGCGACAACGGCGGAGCTCCTTCGTGCGTATGTACCGCTGAACGGGATGATCCGAATTGTAAAAGAGAGGCATTCAGATACAGATAATTCTAATGGGCCGCTCGTCACCTCCTCTTCCGAAACGGAGCTGAGCGAGCAGCCAGCGGTCTTCTATGCGAAGCGGCAGGCAGAGCGAATCGAGATTGAAGGGAAAAGCTATGGATTCGTGTCGATTCCATTCATCGGACCGGATGGAATGGTTGCGAATGTACAGGCGACAAAAAGCATGGAGGAATTAATGGCACTGCTGGGTATCCTGCGAATCGTGCTCATCAGTGTAGCGGCGGCAGTTATGGTTCCGGCACTGATCTCAAGTGGAATTCTAGGCAGTCTCATTATGCGCCCGATAGCGGCGATGACTAGGACGATGCAGGAAATTGCCCGGAGCGGCAAATTTGTGAAGCTGAAGCAAGAGGGGCGTTCGAAGGATGAGCTAGTGGATATGGGCGAAACGTTCAATGAAATGATCGGACTGCTGGAGATTAGCTTCAGCAAGCAGGAGCAATTTGTATCAAATGCTTCACATGAGCTGAAGACGCCGCTCACAATCATTGAAAGTTATGCCAGCCTCTTGAAGCGCAGAGGTCAGCAGCGTCCTGAGCTCTTCATGGAATCGATAGAGGCCATTCATTCGGAGGCTGTTCGTATGAAGGTGATGACCGAGCAGCTGTTGCTGCTCGCAAGGCCTCATCGGCAATGGAGGATTAAGCTCGATACGATCGAGCTGCTGCCCATAGTAGAACAGGCGGCCAACAGCTTTGGCGATACGTATGACAGGGAACTGACTGTAGTACCTATCGGAGACAAGCCGTTAGTGGCTGTTACGGATGCAGATATGCTGAAGCAGCTATTATTTATATTGCTCGATAATGCAAGGAAATATAGCAAGGCTGAGATCACCGTTAAGGTTGGCATCAGCCTCGGCAATAGTGTAATTGAAGTGATAGATCATGGGATTGGCATTCCTAAGGATGAGCTTCCTCATGTATTCAATCGTTTTTACCGTGTCGATAAGGCAAGAAGCAAAGATAGCGAGCAGGAGGGCGGTGCTGGTCTGGGATTGTCTCTGGCAAAAGAAATTACGGAGGTAATTAGGGGGAGGCTTGTGCTGGACAGCCAAGAAGGAGAAGGGACCACTGCGACACTGTATCTTCCCCTCCCGCATCAGGCAACTTCTCTCAGTAAATTATAATGATCATAAGCTACACTCGATAGCGAAAGGGGTGATCTTATCCAGTTTCAAGCAAGCCGTAAATGGTGGGGGATAGCCGCAGCTCTTTTTGTACTTATGCTGATATCGGCTGTCGCTATAGCTCTGGTATTACGGAAGGACAATGAGCCTAATCTTTCCCTTCAAGAAGCCAAGCAGGAAGTTCTGAATCAATATGAAGGCGAAATCATAAGCGCTGAGTCCCAAGGACGTTACTATCTGATTCGACTGCAATCGGAAGCAAAGCAGTATGAATTGAGCGTAGATAAGGAGCATGCCGGCATTATGGAGATCCATAGCATTAATGGCGGTGATCCGAATATGCCGGGCGGAACGGCAAGCCCTCGCCCAACACCTGAGCCTGAGAAAAGCCCGCTTCCACCAGTCTCAACGGGTTCTCCAGATCAAGAGGCTGCCCCGAATCCGGCTGTCCTATTGAGTAAAGATGAAGCTGCGAAGCTTGCTCTTGATAAGGTGCCTGGTGTGGTTACGGATATTGACAGGGATCAGGTTCAGGATAAATGGTATTACTTTGTTGAGATTGATACTCCTGACGGGCGAGAGGCAGATGTTCAATTAAATGCAGCCTCCGGTGCGATTCATTCTGTTACTTGGGATGATGATGACAAGGATGATTAACTTAGCTTCTTTTTAATACGGGAATCCATATCTCACTTCTAAAGGTCGGTGATGAGACGTCCTTGTGCTCGTTCCATAAAATTTCCGGGCCTTCTGCTTGTTCATAATTGGAGGATGGAAACCATTCGGAATAGATGCGTCCCCATACATTTTGAAGGGTATCTGGGAAAGGTCCAACCGCTTCAAAAACGGCCCATAACGATGCGCGAACATCAAGCTGTGTGAGATCAGCAGGACAATCCATAGTAGTTGCGACACCTATATAATGATCAAGCTCCCCCTTTTCCTCCATTCTGCCTTCGGAGAAATTGGTGGAGGCGCTAAGCAATCCTAATGGTTCCACATTGGAGAGCATCTTTAAAGTATGGATACGCTCAGCATTCAGGCTTTTCCACATAGAAGCAATCTCGGGATTTACCCCATTGAACAGGATAGGCACTCTTTTGCTGATGCCTATAATACGAAATGCTTCTTTTTCTTCGATGCGATAATTCATTTGATCTCCGCCTTTAATAGATAATTGAAAGGTCATGCGCGAATAAGCTTTAAGCATTTGACTGTTATGCCTAGCTTCTGAAGGTATCACACCATGCATACTCTGGAATGCTCTTGTGAAGGAGTCCGGAGAGTTATAACCGTACTTGATGGCAACATCAATGATCCTGATATTACTGTTAATCAGCTCGAATGCGGCAAGAGTAAGACGTCTACGGCGAACGTACTCCGATAGTGTTATACCAGCTAGAAAAGAAAACATTCTTTTAAAGTGATATTCTGAACAAAAAGCTCTCCTCGCTGCTTCTTTAAAGTCGATTTCATCCGTAAGGTTATCTTCAATGTAGCTTAGGGCATCATTCATGTTCTCAAGCAAATTCATGTGCACACCTCCTCTAGAAATTAGAATATCAGCTATTGCAGATTATCATCCGACATTTCGTGCACCAATACATCGGTGATCCTAATAGGCGGGGGAATTTTAATGCATGCTGCTCGTTTATTTTCTTCAGACGTTAGGATTGATCCTGCTTCTCATCAAATTCTAATGAAGCTGTAATGTTGCTCACAGTTTACTGGGTTAGAGTATAAGTAAGCTCAGGCAAGCAGCTAATCAAAGGAGGAAGATAACGATGAACAAAAAAACATGGATGATGACGATTGCCATTGCGACAGCTATAGCGATTCCCGGATCGGCCTTCGCCGCCAATGCAATGGCGCCAAGCATTAGCAAGGAGAAAGCGAAGACGATTGCACTGGCTAAGGTGCCGAACAGCAAAGTTACGGATATTGAACTGGACCGCAAACATGGGAAGCTTGTCTATGAAGTAGAAGTAACGAAAAAGGGCAGCTTCGAAGAGACTGATGTATATATTGCCGCAGATTCGGGCAAAGTATTGTACACAGTAAATGACGATGCAGACGACAGAGATGATGACGATAACGAGCGGTTGCATAACGCATCCTCATCGACTGCTGCGGGCGCGAAGAAAGCAATTACGGAAGAACAGGCCGTTAAGCTTGCTTTGGCAGCAGTGAAAGGTCAACTGCTGAAGGTAGAGAGTGAAAAGGATGACGGCGTGCTTCAATACGAAGTGAAAATCAAGACAAGCGAGGGGACAGCCGAGGTAGAGCTTGCAGCGGCAGATGGCCGAATCCTCTCCATTGATTATGACGATAATGACAATGACTAGAATACAAAAGTAAGTATTAGATAGGGTGTAAAAGGCTTCCCGATTGCGGGGAGTCTTTTTTTGTGTGGAAAATAATATGAATAAAGGTTATTTTGCCCTGTATGTGGAATGAGTCTAGAGAACTAGGAAACGAAAACTATGACAAAGGATTGGAGCATTACTATGAATAAAAGATGCATGAAATGCAACGATGAGCTTATTCAAGTGGGCATTAAACTCGTGTGTATAGGTCATTACTGCGATTATGTGGAGATAGGCTCCGATAAAGCCTGGTTTGAACAGCTCGGTACAGATCTAGCTTTATGGAATCAATCCATTATTCATAAGGCTCCGCACATTATCGCTTATGAATATGACAAGCTGTATAAGCTTCTTCTATCGGGCTCAACTTATGGCGCACAGTTTCAAATAAAGGATATGTTTGAGGTTATTTTGAAATTTCCGATATTGCTCATTTTATCCGAAGTGTTAGCAACGAAAAAAAAGAAAAACCAATATAATGATCTTTTAGTTTTCTTAACGGGAAAACCGCTAAGCTTGGGTGATTGGCAGCAAGCAGCACAAGATATTCTTGCAAAGGAAAAGGACCGCAGCGATACGATTATAGAAATATTATTGGATATTTACAGCATTTATAATACCCATCAGATCGTCTTGTGGAGAAATGATCGAATAGGTCACGGTGCTTTGCAATTAAACGATAATCTTAAGTTTCAAAAAGATATTCGAGAGATGCTTCAATTGATCGCCAACCATTTTGATAAATGTGAGGCACACTATTTAGAAATAAGCTTGGCGCTTAAAAATGCGGGGAAGTATGAACCTATGATCGGAGCGGCCTATCTTCCTGCTTCTAATAGCGGCATACCTTATCTTAATAGGAGCAGCGCCTATATTTCATTAGCTCCATTCATTCAATTCATCGAACAAGGGGTTTACTTTTTCGATTCCTACAATAGCAAGAAACAGATGGCTGCTCTGCTTAATTATCCTGCTGGCGATAAACGCAAGCAAAAGCCAACTGCTTTTCGCGAGATTTATAATAGTGTCCAAAAGAAACAACAAGCCGCACATACCGAACAATCTGCGGAAGATAATCTATACCTTCGCTCAACTTCGGCAATGGTTAATCAATTGTTGGATTCAGAGAATCTTGAGCCCTTCGAATTTCTGGTACAGCAAGTTGAGGGAGTGATGAAGAAGCATGATAGAGGCATAATGTTCCTCCAGATGGAGGATGGGATGGGGAAGACCACATTTGCCAAAATGCTCGATCCTTTCGGCTTTGGTCGCAAGCTTCCAGATGCGATATGCAGATCGTATTATGTGAATGATACTTTTTCCTACCTGCCTTCGACATTTGTTGTAAAAGTATCAGATCTATTAAGACAGTTGGATCAGAATGGAGCTATGCTCGATGGACAAATCCCGGCTGTCGATATTCACTCAAGCTCGGTGAAGCAGCAATTTTCTCGATTACTAAATGAGCTTTGCTCGAAGCATCGCCAGTACTACTCCAAGCCCAAAACACTCCTTATTATTGATGGAATTGATGAGATCCCGAATCATGGCGGTGTTACTCTATTTGATCTGATTCCAACAGCGGAAATGCTCGATCAAGGAATCTATCTGCTGATTACTTGTCGTATGACGGACCAGCTATCTTATTTCACCAGACAGAAGATTGAGGCGATAGCATGGGATGAGCAAATTATAATAAGAAGAACAGATGAAAGCTATCAGGCGCTGTTGTCGAAATTTATAAGGTCCAGAATAAAGCCGACTCCTGCTGAGGAGGCAAGGCTAATAGATATTTGTGGAGGCAAATTGATTTATCTCCATATTCTTATTAAAGCTTATTTGGAATACGGATTTGCTGAGATTGATAAGATGCCGGTAATGGCGGAGCAGCATTTTCTAGCTATTCTGAATAAGCTTTACGGGGATAAATACTTCGCTCAATTGCTTAGGATGCTTATAGCTATAACCCTCTCGCCTATGAGCCTGCCGATTAAGCTGCTATCGCGGATGTGCGGAGAAGAGAAGATTAGCTTTAAGTTTCTCTGTTTCCTGAATGAGTTAAGGCCTGTTATAGATTTTGAACGATCTGCCAAGGGAAATCAGGTAAGCGTCCACCGCATTGAAGTCACACAGTTCATCTCGGAGCATTATAAGGAGCCCTCGGATGAGCTGATCTCTGCTTGGCTGGAGGAGATAAAGAGCCTTTCCGCGGATAGGAAAGGACAAGCTTATGAAGAAGAGGATCTTTTGTATATCCTTACGCTATTGAATGTTGTAGTCGAATGTGCTCCGAGCAGGGTGGCGGAGGAGCTTCGCATATCCTATTCAGGGATTATCGAAAGCTTAATGGATAGCTTGGCTCAATATGATGGCTATTTAGATGAAGAGCTGCATCAGCGGTTCTATCTGCTCTACCGAAAAATAAATCCTGTAACAGAGAGGATATTGGAGGCGAAGGCTCCTTTTAATGCGGATATCTATTTAAGGCTAATGATTCTTATTAGTGATGGGCTGCTGAAAAATAATCTTTTGCAAGAGGCCATAGAGCATCTGGAAGAGGCAACGGATCTGCTAAATGCGCATAAGAAGAAGGTCAGTGCACTTACGAATTCCAATAGCTTGAACAGCTTGGCTGCTCTTTATTCCAAGACTGGCAATAAAGAAAAAGCAGAAAATTGCTTCCAACTATTAAACGAAGCCAATGAGCAGTTGGAGAAGGGGCTGCCCAAGGATAGAAGAGGAAAAATTGTTTCCTTTAAATCGAAGGCAGCGAATATATTACAACAGGTGGTTCATAACAAGAATAGGAATCGGCCAGACACTGCAAAAAGACTGCTGGACAGTTTATTGGATATGATTGCTGACTTAGAAAAGCAAGGCTATGACCCACATCTTTACTTTTCTGAGAAAATAACCGCTTATAAAAATTATGGTAATCTTCTCAAACGGACCCATCCAGAGGAAGCATTGGCCTATATGAACAAAGCGATAGCCTTGCTCCCTGCTATGTATGCTTATAATAAAAGAATGGCAAAACGTGCAGACAGTGATTTGCAAATGAACCTAGGGCAGGTTTACAGGCAGCTTGAGGGATGTGCAACAGAAGCAATGGCATGTTATGACCGTGCAATTGCAATTAATCTGGAAACGTTGGAGTCCGGTGGAGCGATTGAGCCTGAGGAACTGGTCAGCCTGTATAACAGCAAAGGGAATATTGAACGTGGTCGGAAGAATAATCTGAAGGCTATCGAGTATTATAGTCAAGCGATAGCGCATTATGAAGCTTATATGAAAAAGGGCATGCAGTTAAATAATATTCTATATGTCATTGCTTTAAGCTGCCGTCGTGATGCTTATCGAGCTATTGGTGAATTCGAGAAAGCAGAGGAGGATTTTTTCAAGGCAGGGAGAATCAGGTATGATAAGGAGATGGCCGCTCATATACTGAAGGGGAAGCTATAATTCATATAATGGCAAGGTCTATAACTATGCGAGTAGCGATAGATTAGAGTAATGCTTTTTTTCTTTTCTCAAAAAAAGAAAACTTTAACAAGACAAAAAATGATATAGTAAGTAAAGACATCAGGAAAACTGAATAGCGATGAGAAACAGGTGCCAATTATGCGATCGTAATTTTACATAACGCATAGATTGGTTAAAAGGGAAGTGGGTGACAATCCCACGCGGTCCCGCCGCTGTATAAGAGGAGTTCTTGCAAGATGCCACTGGGAAACTGGGAAGGCTGCGAGGATGATGATACTTGAGCCAGAATACCTGCCTGTTTTGAGACACCGGTAATTCTACGAAGGATAGGAGGGTGTTTTTTTAGTATGCTAATTTTAGCTGTACTTGCTAAGGAAACCTCTTAACTTTTCTAAGTTGAGAGGTTTTTTTGTGCGAATTTCTTTGCAAGTCCCTGCTTTTACATTTTGATGGAGAGAAAGGAAGATGATTAATATGAAGAAGATTAAAGTTATGACATGCCTGCTTATTGTAAGTTTGTTCTTATCTGTATTCTCGACTGCAGCCTATGCTACACCGACAGGCTATGTAACGATTACAGTAGAGAAATTCACTTTGGGTCAGGGTTATAGTACAGAGCCAATTCAAGTTCCTCTTTATTCTGGCGATAATGTGGCTGATCTATTGACACGCTTATTGGGAAGCGGCAATTATGATTATTCCGGAAGCACAAGCAGTGGCTTCTACTTATCGTTCATCAAAGACAATGATACAAGCAGCGTGAGCATTCCAGCTTATATTCTGACTCCGCTTATTAATGACTTTGGGGCTGTAGGAACAAAAGGCGATGCGGCATGGCTGGGCGAATTCGATTATAGCCCGATGGCAGGCTGGATGTATGCAGTCAATAATGTATTCCCAGCATACGGCATGTCCGATTATTTCCCGGTTGACGGTGACGTTATTCGTACACAATTCACTCTATATGGCTATGGTGCTGATCTTGGTGACGGCTACGGCGGAAGCTTGATTACTCCTGCCAACAAGGATGCATTGACCGCGGCAATTGGCGCGATTAACAGTGATCCAGCCAAGTCAACTATTCTTGCCGATACAGCAGTATTAGCGGCCTATAATGCTGCTTATACCGTGCTTAGCAACATGGAAAGCACACAATTAAGCGTGAATACTGCTTTGGCAGACCTGAATGATGCACTCGCCAATGCCATTGTATTGCGAGCGGCATAGGCGTCTGTTATTCGAGTATTACCCTGTTTAGATAGAGAAGCGATTAGCTTTACGATGGATAGAAAGATGTTTTATTAGTTTAGCTGTACATTCTATTAAAACCTCTTAGCTATTAAGTTGAGAGGTCTTTTTTTGTGGTTTTTTCATATTTTCATTTTTTTTATATTTGAGTAGCATTGAAAGGAAGATGAACAACATGAGAACGAATAAGTTTATAGCATGGCTGCTTATCGTTAGCATATTCCTATCCACCTTCTCGACCAGCATTTATGCACAGGGTTCGGATTCTACAACGACAGGCATTATTGTTAATGAGAATGAGGCTAATCATGCTGATACCGTACTTGCCGATACGAAGGGTGCACAAGAAAGCAGCAGTAATGAGCCTGATAATCTGGATGAAGCTATAGAGCATGTGAATGATACAGAGCCGCCGATGCTGAGCGTCAATGGCCTTGTGAACAACCAAGATGTAACGGTAAGTGAGCTTAGCTTCGAGGTTACCGTAACCGACAATGTCTATCGTGACATAACGCCAGAGGTTAAGCTCAACGGCGTACTTGTACCAGCAAACAACAGCCAATATCACGTATCGCTCAAAATTGGCGATAATACGATTACCATAACTGCTAAAGATCCTGCAGGAAATGTAGCGGAGAGCTCCTTCGTTATTACATATAAAGTAAGTTTTCATACTCTAGTTGAGCAACAAATAAAGGATAATCTCGCTTATATTTTGAAGATGGTTAAGAACCCGTCATTCGGAACAAGTGATGGAGAATGGTCAATCCTCTCATTAGCCAGAGGGAACTACCTTGTTCCAGATGGCTACTACAATACTTATCATGATAATGTTGTTAAGATTGTTCAAAATAAAAAGAACCAGTTAGATAGAACGAAATGGACAGAGCATTCTAGATTAATTATTGGCTTTACCTCGATAGGTGAAGATGTAACGAATGTCGGCGGTTATAATCAGCTTGAGAAGCTTGCTGATTTCAATAGTGTAATTAAGCAAGGTACTAATGGGTCAATTTTTGCTTTGATTGCACTGGATAGCAATAACTATGCGATCCCTGTAGTAAAAGGGGTAGCTGTACAATCGACTAGAGAAAATCTGGTTCGACATATTTTGGATAGAGAAGTTAAGAAGGGTACACCTGATGCAGGAGGTTGGGAACTAGGCACCACCACAGCAGATGTTGATATAACTGCAATGGCCATTCAAGGGTTGGCGCAGTATTATGAAACGAACTCGGAGGTTAAGGCTGCTGTAGATCGGGCTATTGTCTGGTTGTCCAATACGCAGGATAACTTGGGAAGCTTCACAAGCGGGAAAGGTACACCGTGGGAAAGTAAAAGCAGTGAAAGCATTTCACAAGTCATTGTCGCTTTAACTGCAGTAGGTATTGACCCTCATACCGATCTAAGGTTTGTGAAAAACGGAAATTCATTAGTAGATGCTTTGCTGACCTTTGCAGTACCTGGGGGCGGTATGAAGCATATTCTAACTGGTGAAGTAAACAATATGGCTACTGACCAGGGGTCTTATGCTCTTGTTGCATATGACAGGTTCATTAAGGGAGACAACCGTCTCTATGATATGACGGATGTACACGGAGCAGCGCCAAACTCGCCAAAGGAAATAGAAGTGGTATGGCCAGGTGGAGATAAGCCAACAGTAGTCATCCCACAGGATTACGTCGATTATAGAATTCCTGTTACAACAGGCCATAGCAACAAAGAATTAAGCGTAGAGATTGCTAGCGATAAGATAACCAAGGTATTGGTTCAATTGCCTTTCAACAGCAGTCTGCCGCAAATAACAGCCGTTAAAGGAAATGTGTCAGTCGCTATTCCAAAGGGTGCAATGGTTACAAGCGGCGATGCATCTGAGATTCAATTGATTACCTCATTGGATACTGCCAATTCGACCTTAAAAGCGAGCGTGACTCAGTTTGTTCCTGCTGGCAACAAACTGGATACGATCGTTCAGGCATTTGCTATGGGGAACGCTGCGAGCGTACAATTCAGCGAGTTCGTAACGCTGACTTTTACGGGGATGAGCGGGAAAGAGGCTGCTTACCTCCAGGGCGGGCTGCCTTATTCTATCCAGAAATTTGCAAGTGATGCTGAGGGCTTGGCTAGCGGCAAGAAGGAATATGCTTATGACAATGAAGGTGACTTAATTGTAAAAACAAAGCACTTTACTGATTTTGCAGCTTACTCGTACAGCTTAATTCCTAAGCCGCTGCCTGAAAAGCAATATGCGACGATATCAGTAGATAAGCAAACCATTAATAAGGGAACCGTCCTTTCAACGACGAAAGTCGAATTGCAGCCTGGAGACACAGCGTGGACGGTCTTGCAAAGAGTGCTCGACAATAGCGGCATTCGCTACGAATATGAATGGACAGAGAAATATGGAAGCGTCTATGTTCAGTCTATAGCAGGTGATGGTGAATTCGACCATGGCAGCGGCAGCGGTTGGATGTACAATGTCAACGGCTGGTATGCGAATTTTGGAGCAAGTAAATATGTGCTCGGCGATGGAGATCGTCTCCAATGGCGTTATACGACTAATCTGGGTGCAGATTTAGGGGTAGACCTGAGCCAATGGGAGGATGCAGCTGCCGAAGGTCAAGAGCTTGTCGTGGATGCTAACGACAAATCACCGGTTGTACAAGTACCTAAGGATATTGTATCGGATTATATACTGAAGCTGACGAAGAAGCTGAGCAGTACGGATAATATTACGATTACGATACCGGAAGTAAAGCCTAAAGTAATCCTTAACTTAAAGGATGTCAAAGACAGCATTCCGATGCTGACAGCGCTCAAAGGGAATGTCGCGATCGTTATTGACAAAGGCACGCAGCTCCAGGCGGGCGATACCAAGTTTGAGCTTCTTACAGCGATGGATACAGCGAATCCGAAGCTGCAAGAGCTGATCAAAGGTCTCGTAGGTGAAGGAGATAAGCTGGAACAGCTTAATCATGCTTTTGTTATTGGCGGCACAACGAATCCAGCCGTTCTCGATAAGCCATATACCTTGACTATTAAAGGCGGCAAAGGCCAGATTCCGGGCTTTGTAGACAATAACAAATTTACGCCTATTGTCATTTATGAGTCGGAGGAAGCGGGAATTCAAGCTGCCCAAGGAAGCAGCAAGAAGACTTATGCTTTTGTTAAGGGCAATGAGCTTATTGTAAAAGCAAATCATGCCATGAGCTTCGTGTCCTATACGACAAGCAAAGCAGCTACAAGCGTAGATTTGAAGCAGCTTTATAAAGATGCAGATGCGATCTCTGCTTGGGCTTATGAAGCAATCGGCAAGGCTACACAAAAAGGCTTTGTTCAAGGCAGTAACGGCAAATTCAATCCAAAAGCTACGGTTACACGAGCAGAGTTTACAAAAATGCTCGTAGCAGTGTTAAATCTAAGTGTAGAGACAAGTGACGGTATTAGCTTCACTGACGTTGCGAAGAGCGATTGGTTCTACCCTTATGTGAATGCTGCTTATAAAGAAGGAATAATGACCGGCTTTAATAATAAGTTCAATCCGAACGCCAAGATTACGCGTGAGGAAATGGCAGTGACGATTGCAAGGGCATTGGGCATCAAGCCTGTGACAATGCCAACTATGATCAAGGATATAGATAAAGTATCGGCTTGGGCGAAGGCAGATGTTCGGACTATCGTGGCCTTGGAATTGATGCTGGGCAGCAATAATCAGTTCAAGCCAAAAGATCCCGTAACAAGAGAGATGGCAGCTGTTGTAGCCATGAGAGCTTACGACTACAAGAATGATGCTGTGAAGGAAGATCCAGCCAATAAGGTAGTCAAGCCGTATATTCAAGCAACTGGCGCTTTTCTCCAAAACGCGATTACAGATCCGGTTGTAGCTAGTGTCGGCGGAGAGTGGACGGTATTCGGACTGGCTCGTTCCGGCATTAAGGTGCCTGATGCGTATTACGCCAAATACTACGCTAATCTTGAAAAAACGCTGATAGAAAAATCGGGCAAGCTGCATGCTGTGAAATATACGGAATATGATAGAGTCATATTGGCGTTAACCGCCATTGGGAAAAACGTTGATAACGTAGCAGGCTATGATTTGAGAGCGCCTCTGGCAGATTTCGATACGGTTATTAAACAGGGGATTAACGGTCCCGTCTTTGCCCTGATTGCGCTCGACAGCAATAACTACGATATTCCTGTCGTTAAGGGAGTCAAGACACAGACAACAAGAGAGCTGCTAGTTGAATTCATTCTCAAAAGAGAAATTAGTGGAGGAGGATGGGCTTTGGGAACTGATGCTGCCAAAGCCGATCCCGATATTACGGCAATGGTTCTTCAAGGTCTGACCCCGTACTATAAAACGAACCAACAGGTAAAAGCAGCGGTGGACCGCGCAATAGCCTGGCTGTCCCAAACGCAGTCAGCAGACGGAGGCTATTCAAGCTGGGATTCGAGCAACTCCGAGAGCATTGCTCAGGTTGTTGTCGCACTTGCCAGCCTTGGCATAGATCCGCATCGTGATGCCAGATTCATTAAGAACGGGCATTCGACAGTCGATGCCTTGCTCAGCTTCGCTGCCCAGGATGGGGGCTTCTATCATGTGAAGTCTGGCGGAGTAGGCAATGGCGGCGCAAAGCCGGGGGAAGTAGACCTGATGGCTACTGATCAAGCGATGTATGCGCTGGTTGCTTATGACCGATTCGTTAATGGACAAGCTCGTTTGTATGATATGAGCGATGTGAAGAAGTAAAATTACAGATTAAGCAAGGGTAGAAGATGCCCTTGCTTCATTTTTTTAAGGTGGGATAGACAAATGAGGAACAAAAAATGGTGGGCTGGTATCGTCATCATCGCTCTGTTAGCGGTGGCATTCTTCTGGGGAGGCGATTATCAGAAAAATCCAGGTAAGCATACCGACAGCAGCATAGAAACGTCAATTGCAGATAATACGGTGTCACCTGAGGAGCCCGTGCAAGGGCAACCAAGCGAACTAGACGGCGATGGAGCTAGCGCTACCACTAGTCCTGATGCGATAGTTGAGACGGAGGAGCCTTCGCAGTCCGAGCAACCGGCCGCAACGGATAAGCCGGTACAGCCAGAGAAGACAGAGGATAACGAGGCACCGGCAGAAACCGTTAAACCAACGGATAAAGAGAAGGAACCGGCGGAAGAGGCAACCTCTAAGCCGCAGGACAAAGCTCCTAAACCAACAGCAAGTGCGAAACCAACTCCTTCACCAAAGCCAAGCCAACCGGATAATAAGGCGCCTGATAAGAACGGAACGGATAAAAAAGATAAATACCAGACCGATCCTGTGCCTGAGGGCAAACCGAAGCCTGTGGAATGGCAGGATGTCACGGTAGATAAAAGTGAGAAATTGACTATTACATTGTCCGTAACGGCGGCGACGATTTTAGATAATATGGATATTTTTAATCAGGATAAGCTTGAGGTATTGCCTAAGGACGGTATTATTTATAAAAAGCAAAAGGTAACCTTCTATGCTGGAGAGTCTGTGTTCGATGTATTGCTAAGAGAAATGAAAAAGAACAAGATTCATATGGAATTTGAGATGACTCCCATCTATAACAGCAATTATATAGAAGGCATTAACAATCTCTATGAGTTTGACTGCGGCGAACTGAGCGGCTGGATGTACAAGGTGAATGGCTGGTTCCCTAATTACGGCAGCAGCCGTTATGTCCTCAAAGACGGTGACGTCGTGGAGTGGATGTATACCTGCGATTTGGGACGGGATATAGGCGGCGACATGGCTGCAACAGGAGATAAGAAGTAATGGGTTTTTCTACTTTTCATCCGATTGTTAATTTCAGTTATTTCGTTGCGGTGCTGCTGTTCAGCATGCTGTTCATGCATCCGATTTTTCAAGCCATTGCGCTCATAAGCAGCGTTATCTATTCGATTCTGCTAAAAGGAAAAAGCGCCATCACCTTTAATATTCTCTATATGATCCCGCTTCTGCTTCTAATGGCGGCTATGAATCCCGTATTCAATCATGCGGGCGTTACGATTCTATTCTATTTGGACAATGGAAACCCGATTACGCTGGAGTCGATTCTGTATGGTGTGGCGGCTGCCTGCATGTTCGTGACGGTTATTATATGGTTCTCCTGTTATAACGTTGTGATGACTTCGGATAAGTTCATCTACTTGTTCGGGCGAGCAGTGCCTGCGCTATCATTAATTTTCTCGATGGTGCTGCGGTTCGTGCCTAGATATCTAGCGCAAATCAAGGTGATTTCGAATGCTCAGAAATGCATTGGCAGAGATATTACACAAGGGAGCCTTCTAGCAAGGGCGCGGAATGGTTTAACGATTCTCTCGATTATGACGACCTGGGCATTAGAAAATGCGATTGAAACCGCGGACTCGATGAAAGCACGGGGCTATGGCTTGCCGAAACGGACGAGCTTCTCGATCTTTCGGCTTGATCGTCGGGACAAGCTTATCCTTCTCATGATGCTCGGGTTAATACTGGTCGTCTTAGCAGGTGCCGCAACGGGAGAGAATACGCTCCGTTTCTTCCCGTCGATTAAGGCAGCAACGATAACCCCGTTTAGTATGGTCGTATATGCGGCTTATCTTTTATTATGTATGATGCCTGTAATCATTAACTGGGTGGAGGCGTTGAAATGGAAATCTATCGAATCGAAGATGTAGTCTTCACTTTTCCCAATAAGGAGCAAGAGGCTCTCTCTCATATTAACCTTACGGTCACTAGCGGCGAGTTCGTTACGATTGCCGGCAAGTCAGGCAGTGGCAAAAGCACGTTGCTGAGGCATTTGAAGCCCATACTTACTCCCCATGGGAATCGCAGCGGCGAGATTCTCTTCCGCGGTCAACCGATAGGGGAGTTGGAGCAGCGTACGCAAGCCTCGGAGATAGGATTCGTGCTTCAGAACCCGGACAATCAGATCGTGACGGATAAGGTGTGGCATGAGCTCGCCTTTGGGCTGGAGAGCTTGGGCTATAAGAACAGCATTATTCGCTTGCGTGTAGCGGAGATGGCTAGTTTTTTTGGCATCCAGACCTGGTTTCACAAATCGGTGACAGAGCTGTCAGGGGGGCAGAAGCAGCTGCTCAATCTGGCATCCATTATGGCTATGCATCCATCCGTTCTCATTCTGGATGAGCCAACCTCTCAGCTAGACCCTATTGCAGCGGCAGACTTTATGGAAACGGTGAAAAAAATCAATCGAGAGCTTGGAACAACGATCATTATGACTGAGCATCGCCTGGAGGATATTCTCCCTATGTCCGATCGTCTTATCGTGATGGATAAGGGAATGATCCTTGCCGATGATACCCCTCAAAAGGTAGGGGAAACGCTGCATAGTCTTAATCATCCGATGTTTGCTTCAATGCCTTCACCAATGCAGATTTTCGCAGGAGTCGATAATCGCTTGTCCTGTCCAGTAACAGTGAAGGATGGGCGGCAATGGTTGAATGCGTACCTTAGCGACAAGACAGCGGCGGCCCTGACCGAACAGAAGGAGAGTCCTGCGATATCGAGTCAGGTTGCTATATCGTTCAAAGATGTCTGGTTCAAATATGATAAACATGGTCCTGATATTATTAGAGACCTGTCGTTTGAAGTAAGGGAAGGGCAGTTCTACAGTATTGTGGGCGGCAATGGTACGGGGAAGACCTCGACACTGTCACTCATTAGCGGCATCCTTCAACCTTACAGGGGGAAGGTAAGCATAATCGGCAAGAACCCTGCGGTAATGAAAGCCAAAGAGCTATTCACCAACAATCTGGGAGTGCTCCCGCAAAATCCGCAAGCGTTATTTGTGAAAAAAACAGTAGAGCAGGATTTATACGAAATGCTCGCTTCTTTAAATATAACGAAGGAAGAAAAGGCGGAGAAGGTGCAAGCGATTGTAGAGTTTGCAGAGCTAGAGCCGCTGCTCTCCATGCACCCGTATGATCTTAGCGGCGGGGAGCAGCAGCGTGCGGCACTTGCCAAGGTGCTGCTTCTGGAGCCGACCATATTGTTGCTTGATGAGCCCACCAAAGGGCTAGATGGATTTTTCAAGGAAAAGCTGGCTGCCTTCCTTCAAAAGCTGAATGCGAAAGGCGTTACAATCGTGATGGTCTCGCATGACATTGAGTTCTGCGCCAAATATTCGGAGGTCTGTGCGATGTTCTTCGATGGAAGTATCATTACGACGAATAAGGCCAAGGCTTTTTTTGCAGGAAACAGTTTCTATACAACGGCAGCCAATCGAATGGTGCGCCATGTATGGAGCGAGGGAGTAACGGTAGAGGATGTGATTGAGCTTTGTCAGAGAAGCAGCTAGCAGACAAGCGTTTGAGCAGGCGGACCTTATTATCAGCCGTGCTTATTCTCGTCGTAATCCCAGCAACGATTATGCTTGGCGTATTCGTATTAGACGATCGGAAGTATTACTTCATTAGCCTGTTAATTATATTGTATACGATGATTCCCTTTGCAATGGTATTCGAGAAGCGCAAGCCTCAGGCACGCGAGTTAATCGTCATTGCAGTAATGGCCTCTATTGCAGTAGCTGGACGAGCTGCGTTTTTCATGCTGCCGCAATTTAAGCCAGTTGTAGCGATAGTTATTATTGCAGGAGTCAGCTTTGGTGCAGAGGCTGGTTTTCTGGTAGGAGCAACAGCGGGATTTGTATCGAACTTCTTCTTTGGGCAAGGGCCATGGACACCGTGGCAAATGTTCTGTTTTGGAATCATCGGTTTTCTAGCTGGGATTCTGTTCAAGAAGGGCTTGCTCAAAAAGACGAAGCTGGCTCTATGTATATTCGGCGGGCTATCCACCTTCGTTGTCTACGGAGGCATTATTAATATAGGCTCTCTAATGATGTTCACTTCTCAGTTCTCATGGAAGGCTCTACTCGCGACCTACGTCTCGGGCTTCTGGTTCGATATGGTGCATGCGATTGCGACTGTGTTCTTCCTCTACATTTTATCAAGGCCTATGCTGGAGAAGCTGGATCGAATTAAATCGAAGTATGGGTTGATTGAGCCTTAGAGGAAATAGAATAGGTTGTGTTGTACTCGTATGATCAGAGGTTAGCGGAAGCTGGTTCCTTTATAGCGTGAGAGTTGATCGATTTGAGGGGAATTACGGAACACAGATCCGTTATTAGTATGAAAATAGCTCGATTAAGCTTTTTCTAGAAAGATAGCGGAACGCAGGTCCGCAATTAGGTCTGAACCGTAGATTCATCCGCGAATAGCGGAAGCGGTGTCCGCTATTTTTTGAGACATAGGATTGTAAAAGCCCTCATCTTTATGTACATAAGGATGAGGGCTTTTTGTATTAGTCATGTTTTTCTTTGGACAGATGCTGCTGTAACTCGGCCTTCTTTTGAACCAACTGCTTCGTTAATAGAGCTTGTTTTTTGATGCTCTCTTCAGACTCAGTCTTTAATTTGTTGATGCGGCTCAATTTATTGCTTAAATCGCTTGGTAAATGGCTCTTTTTGCTATCTTTCTCTAATTGTTTTACTTTAGCTTGTGCTTTATCCTTCTTCTTTCTTTCATCTACAAGCTGTTTCTCCATCTGTTCTATATCTCTTGTTAACCGGCTTACGATTGATGTAGTAAAGCTAATGGACATTCGGACACCTCTTAATCATTGGTTGCCCTATTTTACTACAAATCCCTTCTTTAAGCGAGGAGGGACTTCTTTCTTCTTGTGCTACATAATAATATCCTCCTTTATTTTTCATAGTCTTAAAGAACTATATCAGCATAAATAAAAATTACTTTATTCGGCAAATAGTTAGCATAAATTAGATTTTTTGTTGAATGGTAGAATTTATTATGATAGAATTATCCTGTTTGTGCAATTGATAGTAGTTCTTTAGATGTGTAATTTGAAGGAGGGCGTCTTTTTGTTCTGTTCAAAATGTGGTACCCCTGCCTCGGTTGATGCGGGGTTTTGTGGTGCTTGTGGAAATAAACTTATTCGTCCAGAAAAACTGGAGACCATTACCCCAACAGAGACCGCAGCAAACACAGCTGCACCAGAGGTACCGATAAAATTAGAAAAGACGGAGCCTCCTGCAACACCAGTAGCACCAGTAGTACCAGCAGCACCAGCAGCACCAGTAACACCAGCCACATCAGCAGCACCAGTGACACCAGCAACACCAGCAACACCTGTAACACCAGTAACACCAGTAACACCAGCAACGCCAGCAACACCAGCAACACCAGTAGCCCCAGTAGCCCCAGTAGCCCCAGTACCACCAGTAACACCTGTAAACCCGGAGGTTGCTGCAGCTGGCGAGACTATTATTAAGCCATTTTCTGTACAAGCGAAAAAGCCGCAGACAGCAACTACGCTGCAGCTTTTGAATAAATATAAGATTGTTATCGGCAGCGCGGTACTCGGAGTAGTCCTTCTTGCGCTTGCTTTGTTCTTGATCGTCATTCCTATGTTATCCCAAGAGAAAGAGAGTCCGCTTTTCTTCCTCGGAGATAACGAGCTATTGATGCAGACAACTGGCCAGAAGGAACCGATAGAGCTCAGCGGACGTCTGGTTGAAGGAGATCAAGAGGAGTATATGGGCACGGAAGTAGCGGAATGGGAGTATCGTTTCTTGATGGGTACGATCCTACAGCTCAATACCGATAAGAATAAGCTATTCTTCATTAATCGAATCAAAGAGGATGGCACAGGAAATTTATTTTATCGGGATCTGAAGAAGAAGGCTTCAAGCTGGGATGATGACCAAGGCGTGAAGCTGGCGACAGGGGTTACCAGTGTAGGGTATAAGTTATATTCGATTAGCAGCAGCGGCAAAGAGGTTCTGTATGTAAAAGGGTTCGAAGAGGGTCAAGGCGGCAAGCTCTATTTGCATAACTTGGAAGAAGAGACCGTTATTGATACTCGTGTGACGGATTATTGGTACTCTGATTCCAAATCGGTGATCTATTATACGACAATAGATGAAGAGGAAGAAACAAGCCTGTATGTCGTTCACACTAATAAGCTGGACGATAAGGAGAAAATTGATACGAATATTGCCTATATTGATCAGTTTGATTATAAGGAAGGCAATATTTATTACAGTAAGAAAGATTCCGACAAAACGGTTAATGCTGCAGCACTTTATAGCAAAGCATTGAATAAAGAAAAAGAAAAGCTAGTATCAGGTTTTGATAGTGTCGTATCGAATATTGGGAATAATGAATTTTATTATACAATAGCAGCAGAGGATGATGCTTCCCTCTCCGCATTCGTCGAAGATGATATGGCTGAGAGTGATGCGAAGCTCAAAGAACCATTAATTACAGACTTTCAATCGGTTGTAAAAACACCTTATACCGACTGGTGGACAGGAGAAGTCTATTATGAGGATACAACAGAAACCGACTATGATGCCTATAGCAAAGCCTCTGATGACTATTATGAGAAGCAGAAAAGAGACAATCTGCGGGAAAGCTTGAAAGAAGAGAAGCTTACAGATCTTGCTTATTCGTTATACTTGTTCAGCAATGGCGAATCGACTAAAGTAACAGATGATTATGACTCCAGCCTCTTCCATGATATTGATGCAAAAATTATTTTTTATAATAAAAATGATCGCGGGACGATGAAGAAAATGCTTCTCTCCGAAATTGATTATGCAGAGGATGTTCGCTCAGCTTATCAGGATTTGGTGAAGAAATCGGGCATTACTTATATGTCCAGCAATCAAGCTCATGATACGGAGTTCCTGGAGGAAGGCAGCAGCTTGGTCTCAACGGCGATTTCCTCGGATGGCAGCCTGCTGTTTGCCCTTGAATCGACAGAGTCGAAGAAAGAGCTTGTCTCTTATGAACTGGTTAAAGGTAAAGCAACGAATCGCAAGAGCATAGATGAGGAAGTTGAATCCTTCAAGTATCTGGCTGGTGGTTCCCTGCTATACTATTATAAAGATGTGCAGGATGGCGTTGGCGAATTATATCAGTATGCGAAGGGGAAAAGCAACCGAATTGCGATTGATGTCAAGGTGGGCTATTCGACTTACTTCGAAGAGAACGAAACATTGCTATACATGACCGATTATGATAATGAGAATGAAATCGGCTCGTTATATGGCTATAAAGGGAAAGAGTCTTTCAAAATAGCGAGCGAAGCTGGTGCCTATTACTATAATTATTCGATGGACTTGTTCTATCTGGACAACTACAAGAAGGACCGAGGCTACGGAGAATTAATGAAGTATGCTAATAAAGGAAAAGCCGTTTCGATCTCCGAGCGGGTCTATACGATGTACCCAACATTGTATGGATATGAATTTTAAACGAGCTTGAATAGAAGGAAAAGGCTTGTCCACCGTGTTGTAACGGTAGACAAGCCTTTTTTATTGAGGAGAGAATTCATGCTGATGATAGAGTGCCATCGCCCTATGGAATCGATGAAAGGGAATGGATAATATCTTAATTTTTCTTCTTATTCGAAATTGTTTTTTTGGATCATGCCGGCATTCCACAAAGCGATCTATATTTTTTTCTATTTTGTCCCGCAGCTTAATAATATATCCGATTCTGTGATGGGCTTTGGACAGCTCTTGAAGGTCTGCGGCCAGAGCAGCGCTTAACTCTTGGAGATTCGGAATAGAAAGGGAGTTCTCTACGAAAAAAACTTCAGGTGTATAATCCTCACGATAATCCTGCCCCGGAACCTGTTCCCAGAATTCATTCCAATGCTGCAGAAGCTCCGCTTCATACATGAGGTATTTGAGAAATCCGCACAGCCACGCTGTACAGCTCGTATTCCGCTGTTGGCAGCCTATCCCATTGATGAGATGCTCACAGCCGATGCAGCATGAGCCTCCATTCGTAATGCATACTTTACAAATATGATCTGCGCCAACCTGTTGCAAGGCATTCACGCCTAGATCAATGACCTGCAGCCTGCTTATTTCTTGCCTTAGCGAATCCGCTCTGTGAGGATCACTGACCTTTAAGCCTGACATTCGTATTCGCCCCTTGCCTGCTTATTCGTATGATGGGAATGTACAGGGTATTATACGTGAGTTGCATGGAAATAACAAACAGCCCCTATCATTTGGAGAACAGTAGGAGCTTCTCTCAATGGTTCTTACTGTGCGCCGTAAACACTGATCTGATGTAAGGAAAATCCCCAGCTTTTGCTTCTCTCTATACAGTTAACTCTCAGATACCGGCCCTTGCCCTTCGTTTGAATGGTCGTTAGGCCGCTCGTTCCTTCATAGGTGGAGTAGATATCGTTCCAGTTCACCTGATCATCCGATAGTTGAATGGAATAAGCCTTCGCATAATCATTTTCCCAGTCCAATTGAACAGAGGAAATATCCGTAGGCTTGCCCAGATCAATGCATATCCACTGGGAATCGGCGGGGATGCTGTACCATCTTGTTGCTTTGTTGCCATCAACGGCATTGCCGGGACAATAATTGGAATCTACGCTATCATCAGCTTGTGAAGAGGCCGTAGCGGGCTGGAATAGAGCGAGATCCTTCGTGATCTCCTCGGCTTGTGTTGTAGCGGACACTTCACTTGCTGCTGACCTATAGCCGATCGCATTTATGGATTTGA
The DNA here is from genome assembly GCF_059383895.1 of Paenibacillus sp. J22P59. NCBI lineage: Bacteria > Bacillati > Bacillota > Bacilli > Caryophanales > Paenibacillaceae > Paenibacillus > Paenibacillus sp. J22P59. The sequence continues at coordinate 87,134 of NZ_JBXENX010000012.1, read as the reverse complement.
CCGAGATATGATAGGTTGTGTCCGGCTGCAAATAATTGAGCTTATGCCATTTGCTCTTAGTGATGAAGGACTCCTGATTTATTGTGAGTTCGAATGATGTGATATAGTCGGGGAAGGTAGCGGATTCCCAAGACAACATAATGCTTCGGCTCGTTGTCTCTAGAATCTTCAACTCGCTGGGAGAAGCTATTGCTGTATTGCGCAGCACATCATCCTCTATTTGCCCAGCAGGGGACAGCTCATTTTTCAGAAGCCTCAAGGTTAATTTCTCGAATTCAAATAGGGTGTGGCACATATGGATGAAATCATCCATATTGGCGGATGTGCTCGCTTTTAATTTCCATTCCTTTTTAATTAACACATTTTTGATCCCCTCGGCCAAGTCTGAGCAATACAATAGGAGATCGTAAAAATAAGAGGAATACCCTATTGCTCTGGTGAATCTGGCAAAGGAATATCGCGAACCCGCAATAATGATAAAAGCATGCTGAAGGGCGTGAATGGAATCGACGACTTGCTCTGTAGTTTGATTGGGATAATTCTGAACGATCTCTATACATCGTTGGTAGAAAGTAAATGTATCCTGATTATTAGCAATGGATTGCCTTGCAAGTTGGTCAAAGGTCGCTGCTAGCTCAGGTCCAATGCTCATATTGTTGAAATTAAGAGCAAATAGGTGGAACCCAGTCTGCTGCAGCGCATTCATCACCTGCTCTGCTTCATACCATTGGCCTTTAATATACAGAACGTCATTCAGCTTGTATGTCATGTCCGATTTATTGGCTTCTTCGATCATCAAGTAATGGACGCCATCCGGTGCGAGATTATCCAGACCCTTAATATATTTGGCTCGAATATTGATAATAATTCGATTGTCCTCATTCAGATAACGATCAATGAATTGCTCTGCCTCTGCAACGCTATGAATGCTCTCCTCATGAATCTCTATTCCAATCCGCTTCAAATCCTGCATTTCCAAGCAATCGGCATAGAACATCCAGAAGCCCTGCTGAGGAATGATGATTTCATCATAGATGCGATTCGTATCTTCATAACAGCAATAGAATAAATAGTCTAGTAGATTGCTGCGCTGCTGCAGTTCATGTGCAACTTCGATTTTTAAGCAATCCATATAGTTTTTCCTCAAAAATAGGGGGTAACTCAATGGTTAACACGCTCCCTTAATAATGAAATGATTACGATTATGGTCAGATGAGATGGATGGATTCAGAGTATATTCTCCAGCAAAGCTTCTTTTCCTTCGATAATACGACTATGAATTGTTATTTTTTTGAACTGGAATCATTATTTACAAAAAATTCATTCTGAGTTGAGTTGCCCTTTACAATGCAACGTTATGCTAGTCCTTGTAGTTAAATAAGCTATGAGGAGTGGGCTCGTTGAATAAGAATATGGATCGCAAGACTTTTCTTTCTTTTCTTGGAACTGGGGCGGCCGCATTAGCAGCAGCATCCGCGGGACTAGGCGTGTTGGACGGAAAGGCGTCCGCCAGATCGGCGACTGCTGACCACTTGTTCGGATTCCATACGAATAAAGTGAGCGGTTATTTCGAGCCTATTCGTCCTACCAAGGAAGATCAATTAGTCCTCCCCAAAAACTTCAAATATGATGTTGTCGCGGCGTTCGACGATGTCATTAATCCGGCTGGAGAAAAGTTCGGCCAAGGCGCTGACTATAATGCTTATTTTCCGCTCAATGGGTCAACGACAAGAGGCTTGCTTGCGACTAATCATGAATATACGAATATTTTTTTGTTAGGTCCTATCGTAGATGGTAAAATGTCCGCGGAACAGGTAAGGAAGGATCTGTATTATCAAGGGATGTCTGTTATAGAAGTCTATCGTGACGAAAAAGGCGCCTGGAGGATGGACAAGACGTCCAAATATGCACGCCGAATTAATGGGATGACCGAATTCGAGTTTACTGGTCCGGCAAAGGGCTCTGCTGCGCTTGGCAATAAAGCCAAAGCAATAGGCACATTCGCTAATTGCTCAGGCGGCGTCACTCTATGGAATACGGTTCTCTCCTGCGAAGAGAACTTCTCGGAGACGGCTGCGAATGCGAAGCTTCCGGAGACACACTATGGCTGGGTAATTGAGATTGACCCTTTCGATCCAGCGTATCGGAAGAAGCACACGGCGCTTGGACGCTTCAATCATGAGAATACAGCAATGGGACTAGCATCTGACGGTCGAGTAGTCGTCTATATGGGAGACGATAAGAAAGATGCATGTGTCTACAAATTTGTGAGCAAAGGCAAATATGTTAAGCAAAGTGGCCGTTCTAATGCTGCGTTGCTAGAGGATGGCACCTTATATGTCGCCAATCTGAAGTCGGGCAAGTGGCTGCCGGTGACGATAGAAGCGGTGAGTAAAGTGCTTGCAAATGAGAAGTACAAAAATCCATATGGTGTATCAGGCACAAAAGAAGAGCTGCTTAAAAAGTTCAAATCGCAAGCGGATGTCGTGACCAATTGCCATGAGGCGGCCCTGCTTGTTGGCGGTACACCTACAGATCGTCCAGAGGATATTGAAATCTCTCCTTTTGACAATACGGTGTTCATCTGCCATACGAATAATGATACTCATGGCAATATCCATGGTCACATTACACGGATCTTTGAAGCGGGCAATGATCTGGGGGCACAGGAATTCGACTTTGAGATTTTTGCTGCGGGAGGCAGGCAATCAGGGTTCAGCTCACCAGACAATCTGGCGTTCGATTCGAACGGTCATTTATGGGTCGTGACCGATATTTCCAGTAGCAGTCAAAACAAAGGAGTCCATCAATCGTTCATGAACAATGGATTGTTCGTTATTCCAACAAGTGGGCCGGATCAGGCGAAGGCTCTGCAGTTCGCTTCCGGCCCGGTTGAAAGCGAGCTGACAGGTCCCTTTTTTACGCCAGACGAACAGACGCTGTTTCTCTCTGTCCAGCACCCAGGGGAGATGACAACGGATCTGAATCAACCGACTAGCACTTGGCCCCATCGTTCAGGCGACCGAATTGCCCGCTGCGGAGTTGTGGCGATTAGCGGCTTCAAATTAAGCTAACAAAGGAGAAGTGATCGTATGCCCTTCGGTAATATTGGGATTGGCGGATTAGTCCTCATTCTGATTATTGCTTTAATTATTTTCGGTCCCTCTAAGCTTCCTGAGCTTGGAAGAGCGTTTGGACGCACACTAAGTGAATTCAAGGGAGCTACACGCGGCCTTGTCCAAGGCGAGGATGAGGAGATGGGACAGAAGGAAGTGCCGGAGACGGATTCCGGCAGCATTGTCCAAGGCAAGTAGCATGAAGCATTCCAAAGAGCAGGATTTGGTCGGGCATCTGGAGGAGATGAGAACACGAATTATTCGGACACTCATCGCTTTTCTAGTGGCAATGGCGGCGGCTTTTATCTATGTGCGGGATATTTATCAATGGCTAGTAAGAGGGATAGATCAGAAGCTCGTTGTGCTTGGCCCGTCGGATGTTATGTGGGTTTACTTCATGATTGCCGGTGTTGTCGCTATCGCAGTAACGTTGCCAGTTGCGGCTTACCAGATCTGGAGATTCGTAGAGCCAGCGCTGCCAGAGCCAGCGCAGAGAGCTGCATTGATCTACATACCGGGCTTATCTGTTTTGTTCTTGATCGGTATTTTTTTCGGTTATTTCATCCTATTTCCGATGGTGCTGCATTTCATGGAGGAGCTCGCGGCAGCTGACTTTGCCGCCATGTATACAGCGCAGAATTATTTCACCTTCATGATTCATATGACGGTTCCGTTCGGCCTGCTGTTCGAAATGCCGGCTGTCGTTATGTTCCTCACAAAGCTGGGCATTCTGAATCCGCATCGCTTGGCGAAGGCACGTAAGCTGGCTTACTTCGTTCTTGTAATTGTTGCAGTAACGATTACTCCGCCTGATATTTTATCGGATATTATCGTTATTGTACCGTTATTCCTGCTATACGAGATTAGTATTGGCCTATCCAAATTCGTCTATCGCAATCAACTGCGAATGCAGGAGCAAGTAAACGGCGGCAGCTTGATATAGAAGGTTGCCAAGCGATTGATGATCCATGTACAATGGCATATACATCAATCGTTAGGAGCTGTGCGGCATGTTCACAGATGAACTATATACAGGATCAAGGGAAGATAATTATGCCTTGTTGATCAAGCAGTTAGTGAGCTTAGTGGAGGACGAGAGCAGCAGGATAGCTAATTTGGCTAATGCCGCTTCGTTACTGCAGCAATTTTTGCAGGATATCAACTGGGTAGGCTTTTATTTGCTGGAAGGAGAGGAGCTTGTGCTTGGGCCGTTCCAAGGCAAGCCGGCATGTACACGCATCCCTGTTGGCAAAGGGGTATGCGGTACTTCTGTCAGCCGCAACGAAGCGCTGCTGGTGGAGGATGTGCACCAATTCCCCGGTCACATTGCTTGTGATGCAGCATCCAATTCGGAGCTGGTCATCCCACTTTATAGCAAGGACGAGATTATTGGCGTGCTTGATATCGACAGCCCGCTATTCGGGCGTTTTGATCAAACGGATCTCCGTTATTTGTCGGAATTCATACAACGATTAGGGGAGCATGTGTAATGAATTGCCATGCGTACTGAGTAGAGGCTGTCCCGAACGGGCTTGGGAGCCTCGAAATGATAAGAACCATCGAATCTACTGTACCTGTGGATTGGATGGTTCTTTTTTTCCTTAAATCCATATCTTGATTTCGGCTGATTACTCCCAATGGCTGTTGGGTTGCTTTTTACCACTTGGTGGGCAAAGCAGTGAGGGAATATAGCTAGTTAACGTGCTGCTCATGCTCGATGACCCTCTAGTGAAGCATTTTCTCTATTTAGTGAGGCTATTGTAACTAAAATAAGTACTTTATAAGCTAGATCGAGAATTTGCGTCACTAAGGTCCCTAGTCGAGAAGCTTGGTTTCCCACTAGTGAGCCCAGGTTCACTGTTTTAATTTTTTATCGGTACATAGTGTGGAACAATGTAATATGCTTCACTAATTTAGCGAAACATGTTCCTTGATGAACAAAAATGCTAATTTTTCATTCGTATGATATCGAATTTGTGAAAGTAAACAGTAAATAAGCATAGCAAGAGTGGAATCAAAGCGAAGCATGTTCCTTCTTAGAATCAAACTGCTTCATTCCCCCAGTTCAGTGATATCGAATTTATGCATTCGACCAACAATTAGCATCTCAACAGCAGACGAAAAAAACTTCCATTTGTGAAAATGGAAGTTTTTCAGATAGGTCTCAAAGAATCACTATTCGGCGATGAGATAAGAGCATAATTTCACGGGGCTACAAGTAAAACTTGTCCATTTCTTTGGGCACGCCATTGCGTTGAAGCAGATCTCCAATGGATTCGGAGAGTTCTAGACGATCGCCTGCAGTCAGCAGCCGTACAGCGAATTTATTCGCTTGCCGTTCATACTTTCCCACGTTGAAATAAGATTGCTCATCAAGCCAGAATCGGTTGAACCCTGGATGAAGGCGATCATGTCCCAACTCATGTGCGCAGACAAATCTCATCCAATTTTCCGGCAGCCGCTCATGGATAACGATGAAACGGCGCCGGAGCTTCTTATAATAGAGCCCCTTGGTCTCTTCTCCCAAATCGGCATAGCGAATATGAATACCCAATCCACTAGCAATAACGAAGGGATCATTAGTTTGATATTTGCGAATGAGTCTACGTATTAGTTTGTCCATGGCATCACCTACCTGTCATCGGTATGTTTTGTAGATTGGTCCTCCGCAGGCTTGACTCGTTTGTTCATTTGCTTAGCTTCCCAGAAAAGTCCCGTCAAAACATCCATAACACGCTGGCGATCATTGGAGCTCATCGGTACACCGTCGAACATGATGTCGCCGTCTTCCTCCAGCATTTTTTTGAAATCACGTTTGTCCTTCCAAGTTGCCCATTCCGGAACGTTGTCTCCACTTAGCTCTCGGCCGAGCAGAAAGTCGGTCGTTGTTTGCAAGATGTCAGCAATTTTTTGCAAATCCTCGCTTGATGGAATGACACGGTCATTCTCGATGTGGCCGAAGTTTGATCTCCCCATGCCGATCTGTGCGGCAATATCCTGCTGTGTAAGGCCTTTGTTCGTTCTTAAGCCTTTGATCCGTGATCCTATAGACATAATCGTACTCTCCATTCCATAATGGTATTTAAAATACTTGACGGTATTTATATTACCACATATAATGAAATTCACAAGCAGTTAGCTTCTCAATAAAACAAGAGTGTAATTCGTGAATCCGACAACAGATAAGCTGAAAATAGCTTGATTATCCGGTTATCGTAATTTCAATACTCCATTATTAGTTTATTGCTTGTGAATGGTAATGTCAATACCGATGGAACAGCTATATTTTTTTGATTACAAGGGTATTTATAATACCTATTAATAGAAGGAGGCTATTCTAATGAACATGGAGCAGACAGCAGTTGATCAGCTAAAAGCCTATAAGAGAATGGTTGCTAGAAAAAAGTTAATTGAAAGACAGCCGGTAGGAAGCGGGTTAACGATTAGTACCGTTTATGAGGATGACAAGCTGCAGGAGCTGCATCGCCAGCTGCGGGCTATGCCTTCTTATATGTACTTGAACAAACGTGAGCAGCAGCTTGAGCAAGTCGCGCAAGCTTATCTAGTTCAGTATCCAGCTGGCACGAAATCACAATTGAAACAGGTTCAACAGGCTCAAGGCGCTACGGCAGAGGATGAGAAGCTGCTTCGCGAGCTCAGCAAGAAGATTGAGAAGGTCATTGAAGCAAGGGCTGGGGCGGAGGCAGAGGGGTATGAAGGCGTCATTAATCGTCTCAGTGAGCTGCAGGATTTGGAGAGACAGCTGAAATCCATTGATAGGGCGATGGAAGCCCTTGAATCCTGCTTCCCTGATTATGAGCGTCTGCTCCGGCTTCGTTATATAGAAGGAAAGCCTGCGGAATATGTAGCTTCGGAGCTCGGAGTTGTAGATCGCACCTTCAGAAGGTGGCGGCAAAAGGCTTCCGTTGAACTTGTCCGGTTCTTGTCCGAATAGTGTCCGCTGCTTGTCCGATATCGTCCAAAAAACCGTGCTACTATGATATTGTGCAATAGATCATAAGCGGGGACGAGCGGTGGATACTACCGATCGTCCTTTTCTATTCATTAGGAGGGGGTGAGGACATGTAAAGGGCGATAGTCGAAAAGCTGATGGGCGATTAGAGGCTGGTATTCACACAATTGGAGGTAATGGAGATGAACATGCACGAGGAACCGCAAGACAAGGGCAAGGAAGTCAAATACAGGACGGCTCAACTGCTGGAAGCCAAGCGCTATTCGGCAGTGGAAAAGGACATTTTGTCTGCTGTGCTGGAAACGAACGCAACATACACCCATACAGAGGCGCAATTGAAGCTTGCAGCCTACTTGCAAAAGGAGGTCATGTAGATCATGGCTGGAGGAACTTGGACAACTCAAAATAAGGTAAGACCAGGTGTTTATATTAATTTCGTTGGGGAAAGAAAATCAGCGGCAGCCATTGGCGACCGCGGCATTGTATCGGTGCCGCTCGTACTGAACTGGGGGGCAGCAGGTAAGGTGCTTACTATTGAAGCAGGCACTAATGTATCAAGCTTGCTCGGTTATGATCTAAGCGCTCCTGAGCTGCTGCTTGTAAGAGAAGCCTTGAAGCGAGCGAAGACTGTGCTGCTCTATCGTTTGAATACGGGGACAAAAGCAACAGCCTCAATTGGCGGCTTGTCCGTATCAGCGAAATACGGCGGTATTCGCGGCAATGATATTACAGTTAGCGTGCAAGAAAACGTTGATAATGAGGCATTATTCGACGTAACCACTTATCTCGCAGATCATGCGGTTGACGTTCAGACAGTAGCGAATATCGCTGGGCTCAAATCGAACGATTATGTTGATTTCAGCGGTTCGGCTGCTCTAACAGCAGCGGCTGGCGTTCCGCTTGCAGGCGGTACGAATGGCTCGGCAACGAATCAGAATTATATTGACTACTTGGTGGACATTGAACTATACGATTGGAATACGATTGGATTGGTGTCTGATGATGCAACCTTGAAATCTATTTATGCTGCATTTGCCCGCCGCCTTCGTGAGGAGGAAGGACGTAAAGTACAAGTGGTCCTTTCTAACTATGCTTCTGCTGATCATGAAGGAATCATTAGCGTTAAGAATGGCGTAAAGCTTGCCGATGGCACTATCCTGAATGCTCAGCAAGCAGCCGTATGGGTGGCAGGTGCGACAGCGGGTGCTTCCCTTAACGAATCGCTTACTTATTCTGCTTATGAGGATGCTGTTGATGTAGATGTACGTTACTCACATGCACAGATTGAAGCTGCGCTTCTCGCAGGAGAGTTCGTTTTTACTGCCAATGGCGGCCGGGCGATTGTGGAGCAGGACATTAATACCTTAACCAGCTACGAGCCAAGCAAGAATCCGTCCTTCTCCAAGAACAGGGTGATTCGTGTACTTGATGGGATTGCGAATGATTTGAAGGAGCTGTTCGAGTCGGCTTATATCGGCAAAATCAATAATAATGCAGATGGACGCGGCCTATTCCGTGCGGAGTGCGTGAAATATTTGAGCCTGCTGCAAGCTAACAATTCGATTCAGAACTTCGATCCTAAGCTCGATTTGAGCGTTGCTCAGGGAGAGTCTGCAGATGCGATTATTATTGAAGTGAATATTCAGCCAGTAGACAGCATTGAAAAAGTATATATGAAAGTGACGGTGAAGTAAGATGGGATTTTTGAACGCAGGGGATACCATTTCCGGCCAAGAGGGCCGCGCATATGCGAATATTAATGGGCAATACGAAGAGATGTTCTACATTAAGACACTAGAGGCGAGCATTGAGAAGCAAAAAGCGGAGATTAAGACGCTTGGGCACCGCGGCTTGCAGCACAAGGCGACAGGCTGGTCCGGTACGGGCACTATGACGCTGTATTATGTAACCTCTAAGTTCCGTGAAATTATGATGGATTACGTGAGCAATGGCGTCGATAGAAGCTTTGATATCCAGATTATTAACCAAGACCCGACTTCAACAATTGGCACTCAGAAGGTAACGTTATATAACGTGAATCTTAATAAGGTCATTCTAGGCAAGCTCGACACGGAGAGCGAAGCGCTTGAAGAGGAATTGGAATTCACCTTTACCAACGTCTTTTATGAAGACTATTTCACTGCGCCAGCAGGCTTTTAATTTATAAAAATCAACTTACGGAGGTACACATTCATGAGCGATTTGAGTTTGTTTTATGCGCAAAATACAGGATCGGAGACAACGGAGAAATTCGTTGTCTCCGAAAGATTTAAGGATAAGGCAGGAAACGCGGTGCCTTGGGAGCTTAGCAGCATGACGGAAGCAGAGAACGAGGAATGCCGCAAGTCCGCTACCCGCAAGGTTAAAGGCAAGAACGGCGTATACACCCCGGAGACCAATACGGATGAATACTTGGCTAAGCTGGTCGTGAACAGCATTCAATATCCGAACCTGAAGGATGCCGAGCTGCAAAAGTCCTATGGCATTATGGGAGCGGAGAATCTGCTTCGCAAAATGCTGCGCCCTGGCGAGTATGCCTCGCTGGTTCAACGTGTACAGGAAATCAACGGCTTCAATCAGAGCCTGAACGACTTGGCGGATGACGTAAAAAACTAATTAAAGAGGGCGACGGCGAAGCGAATTACGCTTACTACGCCCTCCATGAGCTTCATATTCTGCCTCATGAATTAATACAAATGTCGCGCCGGGAGCGCGCTGCGATCTACGCGATGATCGACATCCGTGTCGAGAGCGAGAAGAAGCAGCGTGCCAAGGCGAAAAGAAAATAGACCGCGAACACGCCCTTTATGGGCGTTTTTGTTTGTGGTTAAGGAGGTGGGGGAATGGCAGCAGGAAACGGGAATAGTCCGATCATTGTACAGCAACGTATTACTACTGCGTCGAATGCATTAATCGTAATGGTCGGCATTCAAGCAAGGCTAATGACGCAAACCAACCAGACGCAAATTGTTTTAAGTGGATTTCGCACTGCAACACAGGAAATTATTCGAACGCAAACTGAAATTAATACATTAGCCGAGTCGATGAAAAATTTTCGAGAAGAGGTTCAGAAGCTTGGCGAGGAATTAAATAATATTCGCAGCTCGAACCCGCCGGGAGGGCCACCAGGCGGTCCACCAGGAGACCCGCCCGATGGAGGAGAGCCAACTGGTTTCTTCAATAAATTCGGAGCGGCATTTTCTAAAATTAGTGAACCTATAAGCAAAGCAATGAAGCAGATGACGAATATGGCTATTCAGGGTGCCATGGCAGAGCAGGAAATGAAGGATATGTTGATTGCGAGAACTGGCAGCAAGGAGATGGGTAGCGGTCTTTTTGAAAGTATAAGGCAGAGCTCTTTACGTTCAGGCTCAGGGGTTAAAGATGGAGTTAGCAGCGCCTTAACGCTTCTTCCGATGGCTCAAAATTCTGGGCAATTAATGCAGATGAATGATATGGCTCTTCGCATGGCCACGCTCGATCCGAAAGGCGGTGGAGTGCAAGAGGCATCGTTAGCGATCAAAGCGGCAATAGAAGGTGATACAGGATCGTTAGCAGAGCAATTCAATATTGCGCCAGCTCTTATTGAGCAGTTTAGTGAAGCAGCAGCAGAATTCTCCGATGCTGGTGATATGACAGGGTTCCTGAATGCTTTTGATACTATGCTAGAGAAGGCGAACATGGGAGAAGAAGCTATGGCAACGATGCTGGATAGTCCAATGAGGCAACTCACAACTTTAAAGCAATATATGCAGTCTTCCTTTGCTTCAGCAGGAGAAGGCGCTATTGCTTCCCTATCTCCATTGCTTACCTTGTTGATAGATTCGTTCGAGTCAGGGAGATTCCAGACCTTTTTTGATGTATTTAATGTTGGGCTGGGAATTGCTGCAGAACTCCTGAAAATGCTTGGAGAAGCTGCGTTATGGTTGTTAGATCCGCTGCTTAATTATTGGCCTGTTATTGCTGCTATGATGTTGGTTGGTCTATGGGCGATGGTTGCCCCTGTGGTAGCTCAGGCCGCGGCATGGCTGGTTACTCTGTGGCCGATCTTCCTGATTATGGCTGCAGTAGGTTTATTAATCGGTATTTTTATGGCATTTGGGGCAACAGCAGAACAAATCGTTGGTTATGTAGCAGGTTACTTTTCTGCACTGTTTGCAGGATTAAAAAATCAGTTCGCCTTTTTATGGAATATTATTTTAGCTTTTGCTGAATTTCTAGTCAATATTTTTATAGATCCCGTATATGCAGTGAAAAAGCTGTTCTATGATTTACTTACGAATGTCTCTGGCTTTTTCGAAGGAATGGTTAATACCTTTTTGAAAGGATTAAATTGGCTTCTTGAAAAAGTAAATGCGATTACTGGTTCGAAGTTTGAAATGATTGGCGAGTATAAAATTGCTGATCTTGAAGGGCTTAAGCCGGAGAGCAATAAAGATGTTATCGATTTGTCTAAATATAAAATTGATTATACTGATCCTGTAGATGCCTTTAAAAAAGGAAGCGACAAAGGCAAAGATATGGTGAGCGGTCTAAAAGATAAGGCAGCTAATTTCGGCGGCGATCTTAACGGCGGCAAGGGAGGATTTCCTTCTGGTGGAGGTGCTGGTAGTGGTGCAGGTGCAGGAGTTGGAGCTGGTGCCAGCCAAGCGAATAGCATTCCGAACGTTGGGAAAGTAGGCGAGGTCGGCCAGATCAACGACACCGTTGATATCGCCAGCGAGGATCTCAAGACGATGCGGGAGCTTGCGGAGATGAAGAACATTCAGAACTTCGTTTCGCTGCAGCCTTCGGTTAATGTTCAGACGGGTGATATTAATAACGGCTATGACGTGGATACGATTATTAATCGAATTGAGCGTTCGCTCAATGATCAGATCGCTTCGTCTGCAGAAGGGGTGTATGCTTAGTGATTACGAGCAGTTCAGGAGATGAATATAGAATATCGCTTAGCTACGACAACCAGAAGCAGTCTATCGTCCTTCCCGTCAATCCACCGGATATCCAGATTAGTGAATCTGGACAAAGCAGCAGCTATGAGGTGTCTGGCTTAGGGGAGATTAATGTGATTAAAAGCCCTAAGCTGACGGAGATCTCTTTCGATAGTTTTTTCCCTGCTATTCCGTATTCCTTCGTCAACCATCCAGAATGGATGAGGGCACCTGTTTATTATGTACGGATGATTAGAGAATGGATGCAAAAAAAACGCCCGATTCGATTCGTCTTTACGGGCGCTACGTTTAACCTGTCGCTTGCCGTAAGCATTGAGAAGTTCGAATGGCGAGAGGTAGCAGGCTCTGGGGATATTGAATACAGTATTTCCTTCAAAAAGTATGCTTTCTATAAAGCGAGACCCGTTATTATAGCGAAGGATAAAGGGACTGCGACGGCTAAGAAGGATCGTCCATCAGACAAGCAGCCTCCTGAGACCTACAAGCTCGTTGCCGGAGATTCGTTAATTAAAGTAGCCAGGAAGCAGCTTGGCAAAGAGTCGCGCTGGCCCGAAATTCAGAAGCTGAACGGTATTACCGAAGCGCAGCTCAAGAAGCTGCCAATCGGCATGATACTGAAGCTGCCGAGGTGAGACTGTAATGTTGGAGCTATTTCTTGATAATCGGGATGGGAAGGTATGGGATATTACGAGCCTCGTTCCTTCTCTAACCTATAAAACAAAACGGATCGGGGCTGCATCCAGCCTTGATCTGACCTTGCTTAAGGGGGCGCTTTATCAGCACAGCGGCTTCAAAGTGAATAATGGCGATGTTATTCGGTTCCGTAAGGACAAGGTCGGCGTATTCTATGGCTATGTCTTCGAAGTTGATATGAGCAAGGATGAGAGCATTTCAATTAAAGCTTATGATCAGATTCGCTACTTGCTCGGTAACGACACGTATGTTTTTAAAAATATGACTGCTACTGAGGTTGTGAAAAAAATAGCAGAGGATTGCGAGCTCGTTACAGGAACGCTTGCAGATACGAAATACAATATCCCCGCCATGGTTGAAGATAATAAGAAGCTGCTTGATATTATGTGCAAAGCGCTCGATTTGACGCTGATCAACGGCTATGGCAATTTCATGCTGCTGGATGATTTCGGCAAGCTGACAATTCGTAACATAGCGCAGATGAAGCATGATTATGTGATTGGCGATTGGAGCTTAATGCACGGATATAGCTATAAGCGCTCAATTGATAGTGACACCTTCAACCGCGTGAAGATCGTCAAGGACAACAAGGAGACGGGAAAACGTGAAGCTTATATAGCACAGGACAGCGCTAATATCGCCAAGTGGGGAAGGCTGCAATATTATCATAAAGCGGATGAGAATATGAACAGCGCTCAAATTGATGAAATGCTGAACCAGTTAACCCTATTGAAGAATCGGGAGACGAGAAGCCTAAGCATCGAAGCGCTTGGTGATATTCGTGTGAGGGCAGGAAGCTATGTTCCTATCGTAATCAAGGATCAGGAGATTCAAGAGTATTTTCTAGTAGATGCTTGTACGCATAAGTTCGATGCGGATGTGCATACGATGAATCTGGAATTGAGGGTGATTTAATGGCACTATTGGAGACAATCAAAAAAGCAGGGGCAGCCGCTTATGCTTCTGGCAACCCTATGGCCGTTATGGTTGGGAAAGTAACCGCAACGAATCCTTTGGCAGTAAACGTGGACCAGCGTTTTACTTTGCCAGAGGATTTTTTAATTATACCGGAAAGCTTGACGAGCTTTGAAGTAGACCTCGCACATACCCATGCGATAGGTTCAAGCCAGACGGATGAGGCCTTGACGGAGAAGCTTGTTATTCGGCGCGGGCTCGAAGCGGGCGATGTGGTATTGCTCTTGCGTGTGCAAGGCGGACAGCAGTTCGTCGTCTTGGACAGGGTGACTCGATGATACCTCAGGGAGCCATAATTGGAGATTTGCTGGTCGATGAGACATCGCAGACGAGTCGAACCTATCGACTTGATTTTGCAAGCAAGCAGGTAACAGGCATGACAGATGGACTCGAGGCTGTTAAGCAGGCGGTCTATAAAATACTGCAGACGCAAAGGTACGAGCACTTCATATACAGCTTCGACTATGGGTCAGAGCTGCAAGGCCTAAGCGGAGATATTCAGGTGCTGCTGCGTTCGGAGCTGGAACGCCGTATTCAGGAAGCGTTGCTGCAGGATGATCGAATTGAGGAAGTGATTGATTTCAACACGGAGATGAACGGAGATACAGCAGTTTCTACCTTCACGGTCGTCTCTATCTTTGGAAGCTTTAACGAGGAGGTGAGCAGAGATGTATGAACAGATGACCTTTAGTTTTATTTTGGAACGAATGCTGGATCGAATTGAGGATACGATTGATAAACGGGAGGGCAGCGTGATCTATGATGCGCTTGCCCCGGCAGCAGCCGAATTATCAGAGCTGTATGCGGAGCTGGATGTGAATCGTGTGCTTTCTTTTGCCGATACGGCAAGCGGGGAATGGCTGAGTCGGCGTACATCGGAGTTCGGCGTGAATCGCAAGCGGGCTACCTTTGCTGTAAGACAGGGGAGATTCTTGGATAACAAGGATGCGCTTGTCGATGTGCCCGTAGGCAGTCGATTCGCCATTGAAGAGATCAGGTATGTGGTAATCAGCAAGCTTTCAACAGGATTATTTGCTTTGCAATGCGAGACGGCGGGCTCGATTGGCAACAGAGCTTTTGGAGCGATGCTCCCTCTAGTGTATACGAATGGGCTTGCGCATGCTGAGCTGATGGATATTCTCATTCCTGGTGAGGATGAGGAAGAGGATGAAGCGCTGAGGGCCCGTTACTACGAGATTGTGAATGAACCGGCTTTCGGCGGTAATATTGCAGATTACAAGCAGACGCTTAATGCAATGGACGGCATCGGCGCCTCCAAAGTCATTCCGGCATGGAATGGGGGAGGTACCGTTAAGTGCGTCCTTATTGCCGCAGATTGGACGGTACCGTCATCTTCTCTAATTGATGAGGTACAGACGAAAATTGATCCGACTATGAACAGCGGGGAGGGTGCCGGTCTCGCGCCAATTGGGCATCAGGTCACCGTTGTTGGGGTGCAGAGCGGGACTGTCGACTTTAGTACGACGGTGACGCTGGCCTCGGGCAAGACGATTGGACAAGTGAAATCTGAGATTGAAGAGGTTATCGCTTCTTATTTGTACGAGCTGCGCAAGGATTGGGCGAATCAAGTTCAGCTTACGATTAGGATCGCTCAGATCGAGGCGAGAATTCTTACAGTAGCTGGAGTTGACGACGTCTCAGGAACGATGATTAATGGCTTAGCTGCCAATGTAACACTTGGAACGGAACAAATACCGCTCTTAGGGACGGTGAGCATCCATGGCTAATCGCATTCGGCAGCATTGGCCTGCTTATTATGAGGAGATAGCTGATTTCCTGAAGCTGGCGCACACGGAAGAGGAGGAGCTGAACCTGCTCCTTCAAGCCATTGACGAGCTGGAGGATAATCAGTTCGTTCTTACTTCGGATTACTCCGCTATCAAGCGTCGAGAAAATATGCTTCAGATTCAAGCAGATCCGAATACAGAGTCATTGGATTTTCGCAAGCGCCGCATTTTGAACAGATACCAGACGAAGCCGCCGTTTACACTGCGTTATTTGCAGGAGCGGCTTGATTTTCTTGTCGGGGCTGGAAGAGGAACAGCTTCTATGAACTATGAGCGCTTCCTTTTGACAGTAACAAGCTCAATTGATAATGCAAATATATTCAAAGAAGTCGAACGAACGGTGTTCGCGGTCAAGCCCGCTAACATCGTCTATCAGCAGCGGACGGCGCTGAATTCCAGTATTCTTCTTGAAGAGCAAATCTTCATGTATCCCTTAGTGCGTGGAACGAGGTTGGGCAGCTGGCAGCTCGGCCATACGCCGTTCGCAGAATTAGGACCGGAGGTGATCGTGGGATGATAACATCAGCTTTTAAACATCAGGTAGCAGAGTATGTAAATGAGAATATCACCAAGGTTGTGCTCAATAGCGGTGATTATGAGATAACGGAATTTAAGGTGAAGTCGGTAACGGATCAGACACTCGCTCTGAATTATATGATTCCAAGCGGCTCCGTGGAGCTCGTAACAAAGATAGAGCTGCAAGGCGTGGACAATGTAATCAGCGTTAATGAGGTCAACATTCCGATTGCATCGGATACGGTCATGGTCCAGACGATATCAGTGAAGGAGGCATAGGGAAATATGGCAAAGACGAATTGGCAGTACGATGAAATTGTTACTGAGGCGGATATGAACCAGATAGGGCAAGAGATTAATGAAAACCATGCAGCTATTGGCGATATATCGAGTGTGCCAACAATAGAAAAAAATGTTACTGGAGCAATAACAGAGCTTTTTACAAATGTCGTTAATGGGAAGAACAAGATTGTCGGGGCCATTATCGACATGGAGGGTAGTGCAGATCCTGACAACACATTCCAAGAGTTAGCCGATCATATTCGAGCGATTAAAACGGGTATAGACACTAGCGATGCAACAGCGGTTGCTGCTGATCTGCTTAGCGGAAAGATTGCGTATGGCGAAAATGGGCAATTGGTAGGTACAATGCCTAATCGTGCGGCCGCTTTATTGAATCCAAGCGGGTTAGTATCTGTTCCAATTCCAGCTGGGTACCACAACGGAAACGGCAAAATTGCAAAGGTTGAGGTGCCAGCTGCAGGCGTGTTGTCTGGGTATACAATTGCAGGAGTACCCGGCACGATGCCTAATTGGTCAGGGGTACAACCGCCAAGGGGACCGAGTGCGAGATGGGCTAATGGTGACTTGGCTGTCTACCTCAATCCAGGCTATTACGACACAGAGATACGTGTCCCTAAAAGTCAACTAACGGCAACAGGAAATTATAGTTCTGGCGATAATATACCAGCTGACAAATTTAATGCTGCTATTATGGGATATATCCCCGTCACATCTGGCAACCCATATCCGTTATGGGCAGCGGGATCGGAAATTATAGTACGTACTAACTACATTCCAGGGGCTATACGTAAGCACGCTGCATCAGGCGCAGAGACAGCATCTTCCCCCGTATATGAGTTGCGAGGTTATGTGCATGACCACATAAATAACGTAGTCTATGCACTTAATTATAACAATCCAAATTACAGTCTGGTTAAGTTTAACGCTAGCACACTTGCTTTGATTTATAGCGTCAACTTAGGTACGAGTTATTATTGTATTGGCTCGTATGGGGATTTCGTCTTTTTGGGCGGTACTAATAAAATCGAAAAGCGCAACGCTAGCAACGGCAGTTTAATCTGGTCACGGGTCCCACCGACTATGTATCCTTATAATATTTGCGCTAACTCTGACGGGGGAGCGTCGTACATTGATCTTAGCAACTATGTGGGCAAGGTATCCCCTGACGGCAATGCGTTTACAATCTCTGCAGCAGCCATGGAGGGAGCGGAATATCGTGCACAAAGTTACTATGTGTCAAACTATCGTTTTTTAAATAACGGGCGTATATTCGACACATCAGGGGGAACCCCCTATTTGGTTTCTTATACTGGTAGCACAGAAGCCGTTCCGTCAAATGACGGAAATTTTGTTTTTCACAATACTACAGATGTAGTTAAGGTTAACGGATCGGGTGCATTGATAAAAAAACTAGCATACGCGCCTGGCGGCGATAGTGCCATTATGGACCGTCATACAGGTGATGTCTACTTCCGCTTAAAACGTGAGTCAACTAGCTATCTGATAATTAAGGTGCTAAGCGGCATGACACTTATATAAGGTCGTTAAGGTTAGGGCTTTGCTTAGGTGAAGTTTTATTTTGGAGGAGGTATAGGAGTGGGTACACCAGAGGTACAAATGATGAGTGGGATCGCTGTTAAAGTAGGAAAACTAGAGACAATGCAGGAGGCTAACACCAGAGCAATAGGAGACATGGCAATCGGTATTAATCGGTTGATTGAAAGGTTTGACAAGTCAGATGATATTGCAAAAGAAGCACATATGAGCGCAAGATCCGCTCATCATCGGTTGAATGAGATGCAGGACAATCAGAAGTGGCTCTGGCGTACCGTTGTCGGCGGAATAATCGTTGGAGCTATTTCATTTCTATGGAAAGGAATAGGGCTATAAGCAAATGAATGAACAGCTGTTTAGTTGGGAAGCTCTCTCTGCGATGGGGGGAGCTTCTTTGTTGACTTTTTTCATCGTGCAATATTCCAAAAGCTTGTTGGATCGCTTCGCCGGCAGCTGGCTGCCGACCGATGTGTATGCGGTGATCGTAGCTTTCACGATTCTTACCCTAGCGCAGCTTGCATTGGGAGCAGACGGGCGAGATTGGCGTTTGTATGGCCTGACCTTTGCCAATGCTTTTCTGGTGGCAGCAGCTGCCGGGCAAATCCAGTACAAGTCGGTCAGCCCTCCGGGCAAGGTGGACAAAGAAGGAGGGACATTATCTGCGCCTGACAGTAGAACAGATTAAATTTAAATCCGCTCCAAGGTGGGAAGGCTTGCTTATGCCCGTGCGAGCTGCGGCGGAACGATTAGTTGAACGCTGCTATGATCGAGGTGTGCCAATCCTCATTACACAAGGCTTGCGTTCCATTGCAGAGCAAGAGGCTTTATATGCGCAAGGGCGGAGTAAGCCAGGTCCAATTGTGACGAATGCGCGCGGCGGCTACAGCTATCATAATTTTGGAGTAGCGATTGATTTTGCTTTGCTGTCGCCAGATGGCAGGCAGGTGTACTGGGATACGAAGCGTGATGCTGATTGCGATAAGATTGCAGACTGGGCGGAGGTTGTGGAGGAAGCGAAGCTGCTCGGGTTCGAGTGGGGCGGGGACTTCCGCTCGTTCAAAGATTATCCCCATCTCGAAATGCCGTTCGGACTGACAATTGCTCAATACCGGGCAGGCCAGCGGCCTACAAACTTTCAGCTTGCAATGGCGATGGATCGAATTGCGAAAGGGGATAAGTATATAATGAACGCCCAGGATGCTAATGAAATCATTAAGCTATTCCTAGCTCCGATGTGGGCTGCTGCTAAGAAAAAAGGCGATTCAGCAGGCATGAAGGAAGCTAATCGTCTCGCCAACGAACTGCGCAAGGCGAGCAGACAAGCACCGCAATAAATATACTAAAATCCGGGGATGCAGTAGTTCTGCGTTCCCGCCTACATAATGCCGAGTGTGACAATTCGGCTAAAAAATGAGCAAGAGCACAATTTTATCATTCGCCTATACGACTTGGGTTTTTTGACATAGGATACTGTACATTAATTAAAAGGAGATGAACAAATGAGCTACGGAGTAGGAAACGTTGGTGGTGCAGGATATGGCGGTTGCGGCGGTTACGGTGGTTTTTCAAGCCTCGGTATAATTCTTGTCCTCTTCATTCTGCTGGTTATTATCAGCCGTTCGATCTTGTTCTAAATAACACTCCATTAATTGCTGTAACTGCGCGCACACGAAATAGTCCTCATAGGTAATCAAAAACCCCCGAACGCTCATTGCTGAGAGGTTCGGGGGTTTTTGTCTATTTATATTTTACAGCAATTCGCGGCGAAGCTCTTCAGCTGATTTCGGAGACAAGCTGCCGTAAGGAATATCGAATACTGTTTTGGCGCCTGTTTGTCCATCATTGCTTAAGCGGTAAGCCGCTCTTGCATAAGCGACAAGTACGCTTGCTGTAAATTCTGGATTGCTCTCAAGCTTCAAGCCGAAGTCGATAATTTGCTTCGTGCCTTCACCAGTTACACCGCTGCGAATAACGAAGCCGCCATGCGGCATGCCAGCATGCTCTGTGCGAAGCTGTTCTTCTGTAATGAATGTAACCGTCGTGTTGTAATCGGAGAAGTAGTTTGGCATGGAGACAATCGTCTCACGAATTTGCTCTTGATCAGCGCCATCTTCTGCTACCACATAGCATTCGCGAAGATGCTTCTCACGAGTTTCCAGCTCAGGCGTTTCGCCAGAACGGATACGATCGATTACTTCTTGAACAGGAACGGTGTATTGTACGCCGCCTTTAACGCCAGGTACACGGCGAATTGCATCGGAGTGGCCTTGGCTGACGCCTTTGCCCCAGAACGTATAATCTTTGCCTTGTGGAAGAATAGCTTCTGCCAGCAAGCGGTTAAGGGAGAATAGGCCTGGATCCCAGCCAGTAGAGATAACGCTTAGTGTACCGCTCTCTTTAGCTGCTTTGTTAACCGCATCGAAGAATTCAGGGATCTTCGCGTGTGTATCGAAGCTGTCTACTGTATTGAACATGCTTGCGATGAAAGGAGTTTGCTCAGGAAGGTCAGTAGCGGAACCGCCGCAAAGAATCATTACATCCACTTTGCCCTTATATTGTTCTGCCGAGGAAATATGCTCGAAACGGGCGCCATTTGCACCGGACGCCAGTTGATCAGGTTGTCTGCGAGTGAATATGGCTACAAGCTCCATATCCGGATTTTGGGAGATTGCTTTTTCAACGCCTTTACCAAGATTACCGTAACCTACGATACCAATACGAATAGTTTTATTGCTCATTTTAGTTCCTCCTCAAATAGATGGCACTTCATGTACATAACATTAGTATATAGATGTCACATAAAATGTAAACGAAAAACATGCTAAATACACAATTTTGGCGAATTTCGGCAGGATTGATTTCTTTTAAAGCCGTAACTATTACGATATAATGTTAGTAAACGTGTCATTTAATGACTTAAGATGAAAAGAAGGTATGGAGCGAAATGAATAATAACAACACAATTATTCCTGTTCATTTGTTATCAGGTTTTCTCGGCAGCGGCAAAACGACCTTGCTGACTCAGTGGCTGGCACACTATCAAGCACAAGGCTTGCGGGCAGCTGTCATTATGAATGAGCTTGGCGATATTAACTTGGATGGGCAAATGGTAGGGGACGAGGTTCCGATGTCGGAAATGCTGAGCGGCTGCATTTGCTGCACGATTCGCGGCGACCTGAGCATGGAGATCAAAGCACTGGTCGACGAGCACCAACCCGACGTTATTCTCATTGAATCAACTGGGGCCGCTAATCCTATAGAAATTCTCGATGGAATAACGGAAGCAGCGATGTATTGCCGGATCGAGCTTCGATCTGTTGTGACCGTCGTCGATGGGCCGGAGCTGCTAGTGCGCAGCCGCAATGGAAAAGGGCGTACGTTCAAGTTAATGCAGGAGCAGATACGCTGCGCTACCCGCTTATTGTTGAATAAAGTGGATAAGCTCGGTCCAGAAGAGCTGGTTGAGGCGCAGCAGCTGCTGCGGGAGCTCAATGCACATGCCCCTTTAATTGCGACTATTCGTTGCAGTATAGATGAATGGAGCTGGATTGAAGCAGGAGAGCATGCTGCACAAGTGGAGCGAGCAGCGGTGTCCTGTGTTGAGGATCATCAACATACGGAAGCTTGTCGGCATGAAGCTGTCGGAAATTCCGATGATCGGCATCATTCGCATGATCATGTCATGGTCAGTACGCATTATTTGACAGGGCCGGTTAATAGCGAGCAATTCGAAGCGATGCTGAAAGGCTTGCCCAGCAGCATTTACCGGGCCAAAGGAATCGTAACCTTCTCAGATACTGCGAGCAGATTTCTATTCCAATATGCTTATGGCGAGACCGACTTTATGCGGATTACGCCTCAAGGCGATGTGAATGACGTAGCCGTCTTTATTGGGGAGCATTTTTCCAAAGCTTTACTTCTGGAGGAGCTTAACAAGCTGGACGGATATACGGCCATACAAGAATAGTGTCTTCCATGATTATTCAATCGGATGCTTGGGAAAAATAACCGATAAGGAGCTTGCCGAGCTCTTGGCATCACGAGATGAATAGAAGGGAAGGCACATCAATGAAAGCAAAATGGTTCGTTACACTAGTAGCTGCAGGCTTGCTGTTGTCAGCTGTCCCAGCGTATGCGGCTCATCCACAGGAGCATTCACCGGAAGCGAAGGATCATCATCATAAGTCGCATATGTCTGGAAAGGCCTTCGAGGAGCATCAGCTTGCTAGGCTTCGTTACATGGCTAATTATTTTGGAATCGCTACAGAAGGCAAGACAGCAGAGCAGCTGAAAAGTGAGCTTGAAGTAGTGAAGAATAAGGATAAAGCGAAGTGGGAAGCTTTCAAGACGGAGCATCAAGCGAAGATTCTAGAGCATCTTCGTAAAAAAGCGGCCGAGCGGGGCATTGCTACAGAAGGCAAGTCCATCCGGCAGCTCCGTGAAGAGCTTTATCCGAGACCTCACTCTGATCATCATCACAAAGAGGATGGCAAGCAGCAGAAGACTGGCGTCCAATAAAATGATGTGAGTAAGCAGTTCTGCTCACTTTATGGGAATATGGTAAATACTCAAGAAATGGCGATGCAAAGGAGATTATCCCTCGCACCGCCATATTTGTTTGGCAGTCTTTTCGAACAAGTTAGGGGCGAGCGCAAGCCGCCTGAGTCTCAACGTTTCTTTGCCGCAGGCCTCGAAGCACCAGAACATCGGAATCCCCAGTTGTTTCTGATTTATCCGAATCTACGCCCCGCCTAATTCTTTTTCACACGCCAGCTTGAATCTTTGACTTCGACCCTGTCGTTTCCTTGCTGCCAGAACAGCTATTGTCGCCCAGTCGCAGCCATACACGTCGATGTTTCTGCGGCTTCCTCTCATATCCTCCATTTAATAGGGCAATATGGTTATCTTTCAAACGCATGAGAAGGAATGTCAGGCTCCTGCAGCTGTACCAAACGCCGCCCTGAACAAAGAAAGGGCTTATCTGCAAGGCAGCCCTCCACATTAAAGAAGGAAGGGCATGCACAAATTCTTGAACACTTTTACTCTATCTCCCTGCTTATACAGGTAAAAAGGAGCAATAGCGAAGGGAGGTTCATTAGTGGAGCAGCTCTGTTCCCGACTAGGGCATCCAACTGACCTTATCTCCCATAGTCCCTTGTATGAAGCCTATCTTTACGAAAAACGCTTCATACAATTGCGTAAGCTCTTCTTATATTCCATCTGTAGCCTGCTTGAAGGATATAGCTCAGCTCCTAGAGGTTCTCTAGGTTTCAGCCCTACTAAAAATAATGAATAAGCAAAAAGGCAATCCCAAAATTATGGAGATGATTTTGGGATTGCCTCTCTTTCATTGATGAGTACTAGTCGCGAATCTCAGCAATTAGTTCAATCTCAACTGGCGTGTGGAACGGAAGATCGCTCGTGCCGATAGCAGAACGTGCATGGCGGCCATTTTCTCCGAATACTTCGATAAGCAGCTCAGATGCGCCATTAATAACATAAGGCTGATCGCCAAAACCTGGTGCGCTGTTAACGAAAGCAAGAATTTTTACGATTTTGACAACGCGATCCAAGTCACCAAGGTGAGCTTTCATTGCACCGAGCAGGTTGATAACAACTTGACGAGCCGCAGCTTGGCCTTGCTCGATTGTCAGGTCTGATCCTACTTTTCCTTCGTGCATAAGCACGCCATCAATACGGCAGTCGAAGCCCGAAGTGTAGATCAGGTTGCCTGTTTGATTAACAGGAACGTACAGAAATTTGGGAGCGGTTTGCTCCGGAAGTGTAATACCTAGCTCAGCAAGACGTTTTTCGATTTTAGACATAAAATAATTCCTCCTAATAGTGGTTTGGGTTCGTTATCATTCTTAAAATTAATGCGTGCAACAGCGATGAGCTCGAATAAGCTGACCATCGCGTCTATGCGTGTGCACCCCGTTTTGCAAGGTTAGCTGTCCAGCCACGACGACATGCGAGATGCCGGTTGGATATTGGCGCGGATCTTCGAAAGTCGCTGTATCCTGAATGGTATGAGGATCGAATACAGTAAGATCAGCCGCATAGCCCGGAACGATAAGGCCGCGTTTGCCCAGCTTGAAGCGCTGCACAGGGAAAGAAGTAAGCTTGCGAACCGCTTGCTCAAGCGATAACGTCTTCTCTTCGCGTACGTATTTGGCAAATACACGAGGGAAGGTACCGAATGTGCGTGGATGCGGCTTGCCCGTCTCACAGTTCAGACTATCAGAAGCAATGAGTGATTTCTCATAGCCAATGACTTGCTTCACATCATCATCCGACATATGGAAGTAGACGATCGCAATTTGTCCGTTCTCCTCAAGCAGCAAATCCATCATGCAATCAACAGGATGCAGCCCGCGCAGCTCGGCTACCTCTGCAATTGATTTGCCTTCCAGAGGAAGATTAGCTTCTGTCTGCATGGACGAAATAATAACGCTCTGCCAGCCAGTTGAGCAGATCAGGTTATCCCAAGAATCTTGCTCATGGCTTAGTTCTTCCTTGATCTTAGCCCGCATCTTGGCATCCCGGAAGAGTGCCAGCGTGGATTCGATCCCGCCTTCAAGTGTCCAAGGAGGAAGTACAGTAGTCAGAGTAGTTGAGCCTGCAGCATAAGGATAGACGTCAACCGTCACATCCATGCCGCGTGCCCGGGCATCCTCAATCAGCTCAAGAGCTTGCAAGGCTTTTCCCCAGTTGGCGCGTCCCGCTGCCTTCAAATGGCTGATATGAAGCGAGATGCCTGCACGCTCAGCAATCCAGATCACTTCCGCTACAGAAGGGAGCAGATTATTACCCTCACCACGAATGTGGGTGGACAGCAGCCCATCATATTTCGGAAGTACGCTGCACAACTCAACGAGCTCCTCGCGGGAAGTGTAGCTGCCTGGTGCATAGAGCAGACCAATGGACAGGCCAATCGCGCCAGCTCGCATGCCTTCTTCAAGAAGCATTTTCATCCGGCGAATCTCATCGGCAGTTGCCGGGCGATTCTCAAAGCCCATGACTGCGATTCGCAGAGCGCCATGTGCGACATAAGTAGCGACATGCTCAGAAGGATTGGAGCGGCTGAGGAAATCCATATATTGACCAACTGTCTCCCATGGCCATTCCCAGCTTGTGTTGCCTAGTACAGGCTGAACATAAGTTTGCAGCAGCTCCGCCTTGTCGCGAATGAATGGAGCGGGAGCTAATCCACAGTTGCCGACTACCTCAGTCGTAACCCCTTGCTGCATTTTGATTTCACTGTAGGGGTGATCAATAATCATTAAGTCTGAGTGGCAGTGTCCGTCTATAAATCCTGGAGAAATGACCTTACGGCCCACATCAATAACTTTCTGTGCTTCTTGGTCAATGCTTCCTACTGCAACGATGATGCCGTCTTTGACGCCTACGTCGCCGCCGTACCAGGGATTGCCGCTGCCATCAACAATTCGTCCGTTTTTTAATATAAGATCCAGCATAATGAGCTGCTCCTCTCTGAAGTCCTGCTATTATTCCAGCATGCCGCGAGCAGCGACGGGAACCTTGCGAAGCTCGCCGCTTGCGTCTGCGATATAGACGGAATTATGCAAATTGACTGTACTGCAAATATGATTAGGAACAATGCGGATAACATCCCCGACTTGATAAGGATGCTTGGCAGTCACACGGATCATGCCATGCTCTTCGTTCATGCGTTCCAGTACAGCATCGGGAGCCCCGATGACGTGCCCGAAGCCTTGAAGATGAATCGGAGGCTTATCCGGCTGGACATCGGTTGCGAATGTCTTGCTGCCGCCGTCTACGATGATGAGATTATCCGATGGGCGGCTCACGACCGTTACCCATACGGCTCCGGCGCATTCCTCAATCGCACATACCCCTAGTCCTACCTGCATCTGATCTTGATAGATGTAGGTACCTGGGCGAACCTCAGTTACTCCCTCTACTTCTGCGGCATAAGGAGCTGTTGGCGTAGAGCCGACGCTGACTTCCCGAATAGCTAGTCCCGCGCTGCGCAGCTTGGTTGCAGCTTGCACCATCAGGCGGCCTTCTTCAAGGCCGGCGGCGCGCAGATCCATCGTTGCCTTGCCGCTTAGCATAGCTCCTCGATACGTAAAGATTCCGCTTAGAAGGATACCCTCTAGCGCATCAATCTGCTTCGCCAGCTCTACAGCACGATCTTCTGTTACGCCGGTACGGTTCAGGCCAGTATCAATCTCCAGCCTGAGCTCCAGAGTAGCTCCTTCTCTTATTGCAATCTCGGATATCCGCCTTGCCCCTTCCAAACTATCGACGCCGACGATCAAGCGCACGCCCGAGAGATTCAGGCGAACGGCCCGTTCGATCTTGGAAGCGCTCACTAGAGGATACGCAACGAATATATCCTTAATGCCGCCGGCTGCCATGACCTCGGCTTCGGAAATTTTTGCTACAGTTATGCCAGTTGCGCCAGCAGCTAGTTGGCGCAAGGCCATTTCGGGCAGCTTGTGGGTTTTGGCATGCGGACGAAGCTGAACTCCGCAGCGCTTGGCGATGACCGCCATTGCAGCAATATTCGCATCAACGAGAGCGCTGTTGATGACAAGGCAAGGCGTTTCTGGTCCGGCTGCTTGTGATACTGGATGTTCTGAATTGCTCATTCTGACGCTCCTCCTTCATCTTCCAATGATTTGGATTCTTCTAAATAGTTATATAGGGTATATTTGGAAATGCTTAAGTAACTGCATACTTTATCGCCGGATTTCTTAATGAGAAAGGCACCTTTCTGATCAAGCAATTGGATCAGCTTTATTTTATCTTCCTTCGTCATTAACGCGGGTGGCTTGCCGATAGCTTCCTGGGATTCTTGCATAAGAGTATCCAGCAAATCATTCACGTTGCTGACAAAGGATTCCCGGATAGGCTGAAGCCCGCTGGCTGTTAAGGATTGCAAGGTTTTCTCCGCAACCATCAGATCGGTAATGTCGAAATTAATGCATACAGCCCCAATAATCGTGCCGGCGTTATTCTTCACATACATCGAGGTTGAACGCAAAATGCGTCCTTCCTTCGTCTGGGTAACATAATTATGCCGATTATCGCCTTCCTTCGCTCCCCGCATAATCTCCAGTCCCAGATTCGTCCCCGGATTGCCGATGGTGCGTCCCGTCACATGCCCATTCTCAATCGCGACGATTGTGCTGTCGTAGGGCTGTGACCAGTCATGCACGACCACCTCGCAATTGTCTCCGAACTGTGCAGAGATCCCCTTGGCGAGCTCCGTCAAAAAAATCAGTTCCTGTGAAATGGATTCCATTAAACTCCTGCTTTCTTTACTAACCTTAATGCCAAAATCGTACACCTGTCCGATCGAAAAATCAAACAAAAAATTTGTTGGACTAAAAAAAAGTATGGTAGGATAATGTCGGAAATACTGTATTCTTAGTAGAAAGAACGGCGTTTGCCGTTCAAGCTTGAGGAGGAGGATGGGAATGCGTTGGATCAGCAGCTCCTTAAAACGCAAGTTGTCGTTTTTATTGCTATTATCAGTATTAATTCCATTACTCGCACTGGGATTGTTCTCTTATAATATGGCGGCAACAGCAACAGAGCAAAAGGCTAAGCAGTCAGGGATGAGCATACTGCGGCAGACGAGCAAGAATCTCGAATTTATTGTTCAAGACATTGAGAATATGTCGATATTTCTAATCGGGCAAAAGGATCTTCAGCAATATTTGAGCACATCAGGTGATGATGCGGTCAAACAAACGCAAATGATTGAGTTTTTATCCAACCTCGTTTTTTCGAAGTCGTACATATCCGACATTACGATTTACCCAATTAATAAATCGAATCCGATATCCAATACCACAATATTCGAGACCGGGCTCTATGAGCTGACTGGTCAAGACGAACAGAATTATCAAGCTACGGATAAATGGTGGACACCCCGCTATGAGAGTGACACGGCTGCGGGAGTGAAGCAGGTGATCTCGCTAGTGCGTCCCATTCGCAGCATGAATTCCTTCAAGCAAATTGGAACCGTTGTCATTAGCCTTGATGAGAAGGCGGTCTCTCAACTGCTGATGCAGGCGGGGATGCCATCAGGCGGGTATGTCGTGTTGTCCAATAAAGAGGGCGTTATTTTGTCAGGCAGCAAAAAGGTGGGGCTGGAGAATTCTCTAAGCAAGCAACTGCCGGGTCTTAAGCTGCAAGGGGATAGCGGAGCTATCAATTATGGCAAGGGTGAGCAGCGGCAGACGATTCTATATGATTCGGTAGCCGGAGTAGGATGGAAGCTTACTGGAAGCATGCCATTCTCGGAATACAAAGCGGAGAATAATTATGTGATCCAACTGATGGCGATCGTTATCGTCATGGCGGTGCTCATCGTTGCCGCTCTCGTGCTTTATTTCGTCCAGCGGGTTACGAATCCCTTGATCATGCTGACTAAGTTCTTGAAGCATTCGAATCTCGAAGAGCCTATGCAGACCTACCCGGTGGAGACGATGGACGAGGTCGGCCAGCTCGTTAGAAGCTACAACAAATTAAGTGATCGGATTGAACAATTAACGGAGCAGGTTAAGCTGGAGGAATCCTATAAGAAGGAAGCGGATATGCAGGCGCTGCAAGCGCAGATCAACCCGCACTTTTTATATAATACGCTCTCTTCTATTCATTGGATGGCACTGATGAATCAAGATGAGAAGACGGCTGATATGGTTGGCAGCTTGAGTGATTTTCTAAGGTTCAGTCTTAATAAAGGCGAAGAATATTGCTCAGTTGAGCAGGAAGCCGCACATGCTGGTCATTATGCCAACATTCAATCCATCCGATTTCCAGACAAGTTTCAGCTGGTTATGGAGATTGACCCTACACTCCGAGAGAGGACGATTCTCAAGCTGGTGCTGCAGCCGTTGATTGAGAATGCGCTGATCCATGGTATTCTGAAACAAGCGAAGCCTGGTGAAATTAGGGTTGTGGCGGAGCTGCAAAGCCATTCTATGAGCTTTTCTGTGGAAGATAACGGCATAGGGATAGATGCGCTCAAGCTGGCAGAGATTGATAAAGTGCTGCATGGCATGGAAGATCGCGTGAAGGATCGTGAGCGCTTCGATTTCGGGAGCTATGGGTTACGCAATGTCCACAGAAGGCTGCAGCTTCATTATGGGGTTGAAGCGGGTCTGCGCATTTCGAGCGTAGAGGGCATAGGAACGCGGGTTTCTTTTGCTATACCATTGTACGAGGGGGAAAAGACAGAGTGAAGCTGTTGATCGTAGACGATGAAGTTATTATTCGTACAGGACTGAGCACCGTTATTCCATGGCGAGAGAGTGGTTATGAGCTGCTAGAGCCTGCTGCTTCGGCAGAGGAGGCCTTGCTTCGCATTCCCGTAGAGAAGCCGGATATCGTATTGACGGATATTCAGATGACGGGCAAGACCGGGCTTGAATTGGCAGGGGAAGTCAAACGGATGCTGCCAGACAGCGAGATTATTATTCTTACAGGGTATGATCAATTCCATTATGCACAGCAGGCTATTCGTGAGGGCGTGAGTGATTATTTGCTGAAATCAAGCAGGCCAGAGGAGATCATGCGTGCAGTGAACGGAGCCAAGCAGCGTATTATTACGCGCAGAGAGGAGCATAAGCGGGATCAGATCGGCGATGCGCTTCTCAATCGGCTTTTATCGGGCAACGAGATTGATGATCGCATGCTTGAGCAGGTCCCGAAGCTGCTGCCTAAGCTTAAAGCAGGCGAAGCACATGGCTTTCAGACCGTAATATTATGTGCCTCAGGCTGGGGAGAATCCAGCAGCAAGGGGCAATTATTATTATTTGCCGTACATAATATGGCTGGAGAGGTTATTGAGGGAGAAGTACTTCTTCGAGATGAGGTGCTGCTGCTCGTTCTCCGCCAAGATGAGAAGAAGGGAGCGCTTGCGCGCTTCGCCAAGACGATGGAGCAGATGGAGATCAAGCTAAAGTGCAAGCTATTCGCTGCTGCCGGCTCAATCGTACCGGAGCTGCGGCAGCTTAAGAGGTCATGCGCCGAGGCAGTTATGACCCAGTCATATCGAGCGGTTCTGACGGAGGAGAAGGTTCTCACCTATGAACAGATTAAGTGCCGCAAGGGCGGACGGACGGTATGCACGAATGAAGAAGAAGGACAGCTAACGAATCTATTCCAGGCAGGGGAAGTGGACAGCCTTCGTAAATGGGTGGATCAGCTGTACGCCGCCCAAATCTTAGACCCTGAGACGACGCCGGAGTCCTTGAACGCTTTTAACAATTCTGTATTAATCTCGGCTCATCGCTGGGTGGAGAGAGTTCTGACTGCTTACAATGCTACTACGGGCAAGGCTCAGGTTGGCTTTACCCCTCTGCCTAGTTCATCAACAGCCGAGAACAGCGCTTCGAGCCTGTTTAATCAGCTATGCCAATTAATGAGCCAATATCGGGAAAATAGCGGTCAAGAGGGCATACCCTACATAAAAAGAGCAATCGCGTACATACATGCCCATTTGGATAAGGAGCTTACGCTCCAGCAGGTGGCGAAGCATGTTCACTTGAATCCGAATCACTTCAGCGAAGTATTCAAAAGAGAGTCAGGCCATACTTATATTGAATATGTGACGCATGCAAGAATAGATCTCGCCAAGCGAATGCTGGATGAGTCGCCTATAAAAGTGAGTGAAGTAGCGAGCCGGGTCGGCTATGCGGATATCAAATATTTTAGCCAGCTGTTCAAACGTCATACAGGCTGTACGCCAACCGAATACCGATCGAGAACCTGATGGTTCCCCCCCCTACTGCTGAAGTTTGTCCCCTGCCCATGTAACCGTTGTTTCCCTATACTCGAAGATAACCCCACTGAAGGAGGAAACATAACGATGAAAAAAACATTGGCAATGGCTATTATGATTACCATGCTTATCTCCGTACTTGCTGCATGTGGATCTAACAACAAAGGTGAAGAAGGCAATAAAGGTACAGAACCTGAGGCTGAGAAAGTAAAGCTCTCCCTCTGGCACAACTTTACAGGTGATGATCTTCGTGCCCAAGAAATGAGAAAGATCATCGAGAAATATCAAGCGGATCACCCGAATGTAACGCTTGATATTCAAGCAATCCCGCCAGACGGCTACAAAACAAGATTGAAAACGGTAGCTGCAGCTAACCAAATGCCAGACGTATTCATCTTGTCTAATGGCTCGATGACACAAGAGTTTTCCGCAGGCGGCCTTATTCAACCGGTTAACGAATTGCTAGACAGCAAGCCAGAGTGGAAAAACAACTTCCTTCCGAATTCCTTTGATGCGTTCACAGTAGACGGCAACATCTACAGTGCACCAATGGGCTTGTCCCCAACTTCGATTCTTTACTACAACAAAACAATCCTTGAGGACAATGGCTTGACTGTTCCAACAACTTGGGATGAAATGCTTAATGCAATTAAAGTATTGAACGAAAAGAAAATTACACCAATCGCTCTTGGCAACAAAGCGGCTTGGCTCGCGCAATCGAGTATCTTCAGTTCGCTTGCTGACCGTGTAACTGGTACGGAGTGGTTCTTGAAAGCAGCTAAGCAAGAAGGCGCTTCCTTCACAGATCCAGAATTCGTTCAAGCTTTGACTTACATGCAAGAGCTTGGCAATGCTAAGGCATTCCAAGATGGATTCAATGCAATCGACAACACGCAAATGGAGCAAATGTTCGCACAAGGCAAAGCAGCTATGATGATTGATGGCGGTTGGGCATTGTCCAATCTGGCTTCGAACGCTTCCGAGGATGCTATGAAGCAAATGGGCGCAACTGTATTGCCTGCAATCCCTGGCGGTAAAGGCGACCCTAAAACATTGTCCGGCGTAGTTGGCGTAGGTATGGGTCTTGGTAAAGATGCAACAGGTCCGAAAAAAGATGCGGCTTATGAGCTGATCTATGCAATGTCCGGTCCAGAAGCACAACAAGTTACACTTAACAGCAACAACTTGGTAAGCTACAAGGCTGAATTGGATGAGACAAAAGTAACGCCAATCTTCAAGGAAGTATTCGAGCTTGTAAACAACGTAACATTGACGCCAGTATATGATGGCAAATTGACATCTGCAGGCGCTGATGCTGTGAATAACGGTCTTCAAGAGCTATTGATGGGCGGCAAGCCAGAAGATGTAGCGAAGAAAATTCAAGATGCGCAAGCGAAGGCTCTGGCTAAGTAATGAGCTAATAGGAATAGGTAGGATGAGAGGGCTCCACAAGCTGGAGAACTCTCATTCTTCCCCTATACCTGCTTCTGTTTGATTAAAGGAGGAATAAGCATGTCATCATCGCTGCGTATGAGAGGTTTTATCGCTATTGGACTTATTCCAGCGCTTGCGCTCTTCATCTTTTTTGTTATCGTACCGATTGTGTGGTCAGCCTATTACGGCTTCTTCGATTGGAAAGGTATCGGGGCGATGAGATTCATCGGTCTGGACAATTATGTTGAAGTATTGCAAGATCCGATTTTTTGGAAAGCATTCAGGAACAACCTGTTAATTGTTGTAGCATCCGTATTTGGCCAAGTGCCGATCGCTCTGGTTTTATCCTTGGTTCTATTGAAAAACAACTGGTTCCAAAAGTTTATCCGTGCTTCGATCTTTATGCCGATGGTATTGTCGTCCGTCGTTGTAGGTATTATCTGGGGATATATTTATCATCCGCAAATCGGGATTCTGAATTTTCTATTAGATACCTTTGGCTTGAGCAGTTGGAAAATGCAATGGCTGTCTGATCCGTCTGTTTCGATGT
The DNA here is from genome assembly GCF_059383895.1 of Paenibacillus sp. J22P59. Lineage (NCBI taxonomy): Bacteria > Bacillati > Bacillota > Bacilli > Caryophanales > Paenibacillaceae > Paenibacillus > Paenibacillus sp. J22P59. Next base: position 54,476 of record NZ_JBXENX010000012.1, on the reverse strand, counting down.
ATGCGATACTAGTACCGATCATTTGGCTTAATGTGGGTCCGTACCTAATTATGTTTATAGCAGCCCTGCAAAACATTCCAAGCGAAATTGATGATGCGGCGCAAATTGACGGCGCTACAAGCTCCCGCAAGCTGTTCTCTATCAAGCTTCCAATGATTTGGGATACGATTAAAGTCGCGGTAGTGTTGTGCATATCCGGTAGTTTAAAAGCGTTCGATCTGATATATATCATGACTGGCGGCGGTCCAGCGAATTCGACGGAGCTGCTTGCATCCTACATGTATAACAATACGTTCTCAATCTACAGATTCGGATACGGTAGTGCAGTTTCTACGATGATCATCATCTTCAGCCTTATCCTCATCGCAGGCAGCCAGTATTTAATGAAAACGAAAAAATAGCGGAGGGGAGTTGTTCTAAGTTATGTCTACACGAGCGAATACGACACATACAAGTGTGCCAGCCTCCTCTCCCGGTAAAGGAGTCGGAACCAAAAAGCTGAAGACCGGCCTGCTGACAGTGGGATTGACGGTTTATGCTCTTGTCACCTTGTATCCGCTAATATGGCTCTTTATTAGCGCATTCAAAACAAATGATGAGTTTTTCTCCAAGCCATTCGGTTTGCCTGCTGTCTGGAGTTTCGATAACTTCACCAGAGCCTGGGAAGTTGCGGAGATGGGAAAAGCCTACTTCAATTCTACCGTTGTTACGGTGCTTGCACTCGTCCTGACGCTTATTCTTGGAGCGCTGTGCGCATACGTGCTAGCCCGGTTTAAGTTCAAAGGCAAGTTTCTAGTCGTCGCGGTCTTCATGCTAGGTATGCTTATTCCGATTCATAGTACGCTAGTGCCATTATTCATTCTAATGAGCAAAATCGGCATCTTGAACAATTATGCAGCATTGATTCTGCCTTATACAGCGTTCGAGCTTCCGATTGCGATCTTCATCTGCATGGCTTACATGAGCACATTCCCAAAAGAAATCGAAGAAGCTGCTATGATCGATGGATCGGGCTACTGGGGCATATTCCTCAGAATGATGCTGCCTCTGACCCTTCCAGCGCTTGCTACAGTAGGCATTCTTGCTTTCCTTCGTTACTGGAATGACTTCTCATTCGCACTCGTGTTCATGAGTGATCCGAATCTCAAAACGTTGCCGCTGAGTCTCTCTGTATTCGCTACGGGATATTCGACTGACTATAAGCTGACGATGGCTGCAATGTCACTTGCTGTTCTGCCAACAATAGGCGTGTACCTTATTTTCCAGGAGCAAATTATGAAGGGTATGACAGCAGGATCGGTAAAAGGTTAATTGGTTCTTGACGAAATAAAAAACCTCTGAAGCGGCTTTTTTAAGTGCATTCAGAGGTTTTTGGCTTACCGCTGCAGAACTGCGGCACACATCATTTCTATGCATTAATCCTCAAGCTTCACCAGATTTACCTCCCTCACTCACACGAACTCACCATGACCTAGAGGTTTTTGTCTGATTACGTTTTTATTTTTTGTCGATTTGTGATATTTGATTGGAGAACTCCATTGAATTTCACTTAATTTGTCAAGTATACTAGAAAGATATCACAAATTGAGGAAAAACGTCGAAATTTGCTAGTTATCGTCGAAGAAATCGTTCTTTCCCTCCCTTAATTTGAAAATATATACTTAAGATGCAGGAATATGATTGGTGAATGCTAAAGTATATGTATACAAGTTTATGTAAACCATTGAAAATGCTTACGATGCAGGATTTTGCTACGCAAAACCAGATTGAAGATGCTTACGATGCGGATTTTGCTACGCAAAACCAGATAGAAGATGCTTACGATGCAGGATTTTGCTACGCAAAACCAGATAGAAGATGCTTACGATGCAGGATTTTGCTACGCAAAACCTTTAGGAGGTCGGGAAGTGAGTAAGGTGAGGCTCAGCATAGCGCAGAAACTGATAACAACATTAGGAGCCCTCATGGTGCTGTCTTTCACCTTGTTTGCCTTGTTTTATTTGGCGAAGCTGCACGATGCGAGTCTCCAGCATGGGGAATTGCTTGCACAGAAACAGTCCTGGGCCTACATTAATGATTTATCAAATAAGATTGATCATACGATTACTTCGCTGGAGTCTCTAAGGGACGCTATGATGGACATGAAAAAAGGGGCAAATCAAGATCGTGAGCAGGTCGTTCGACTGCTGGAGAGAACCGTCCAAGAGCATCCATTCCTATTAGGCTCTTATACGTTATGGGAACCGAATGCCTTTGATAATCGAGACTTCGCACATTCGCTCTCAAGCAGCTATGATGATGAAACAGGCAGATTCATCCCTTACGCGGTTCGAGTGAACGATGAAATACAGCTTCTTCCCTTACATAATTACGAGCAAGCTGGCGTAGGCGACTTTTATCAAGTTGCGAAGAAGACTAAAAAGTTCACTTTGCTAGAGCCCTACACGTATAGAATTGATGGAAAAGAGACCATTATGACCTCTTTTGTCGTTCCTATTCTTGATGAAACGGGCAGATTCCTAGGTATTGTAGGGGCAGATGTCTCTCTGGATACGATTAAGAAGGGTTTAGCTGACGTTAAGCCATTAAATGGTCATGCCAACTTGATTACGGCCGAGAATCGTTATTTGGTTAATAGCCTTCATCCAGAGCTCACGATGAAGAACTATGTACAATGGCCCGGCAGTACTCCTATTGATCAATTTAAGAGTGATACCGTAGCATATTTGTATACATCGGACAGGGATTATGAGGGCGCTGTGCTGCGAATGTTCAATCCAATAACGATTCAAGACAACCTGTGGCATCTTGAGGTAGTCATTCCAAAGAGCAATATTTTGGAGGGGTATTACTCCAGCTTTTGGAGCGTTATTATGGTAGCCGTTATTATGCTGATCATCATGGTGCTACTTATGTATTTTATGGTGCGAAAAATCATTTTGCAAAATATACAAAAGGTAATAAAAATTTCAGCCGCGTTAGCGGACGGCGATGTCAAGCAGCATTTGGATATGCATACGAGAGATGAATTCGAGCTGATTGCAAGCCAGTTCAACCGAATGATCGATTACCGCAATGAGGCGGAACAGCGTATCCAAATTCAGGCGACTCATGATTTAATGACGGGGCTTCCCAATCGCTATGGATTCAATCGTCATATGGACGAGAAAATACAGAGCGGCGCTGTTGGCAATTTTGCATTATTGTTCTTAGATATTGATCGCTTCAAAATTATTAATGATTCACTTGATTATTCCATGGGTGATTTATTGCTGAAGCAAATAGCGGAACGAATTGTGAAGATTGTCGGCTTACGAGGAATGGTCTTCCGATTCGGAGGAGATGAATTTGGCGTATTACTGGAGCAAGTCAATCATCTGCAGCAGCCGATGTTGATTGCCGATGATATTCTAACGTCCGTTGCGGAGTCTATTCGGATGAACGATAGAATCTTTTATATGACTGCCAGCATCGGAATTAGTCTTCAGCATGAGTGCAATGCCTTCACAGGGGATAAGCTTGTCAAGGAATCCGATATTGCGTTATACATTGCGAAAAAACAGCGCAATACTCGTATCCTGTATACGCCTACAATGAATAATGTGCCGACCAAGGAGCTTGTGCTGGAGAACAGCCTATTCTCGGCATTGGAGGGCAATCAATTTCTATTGTATTACCAGCCCAAGATTGAGCTGTCCAGCGGCCGTATTTATGGCGCGGAAGCATTATTGCGCTGGAAGCATCCAGAGCTAGGGATGATATCGCCGCTGGAATTTATTCCACTAGCTGAGAAAACGGGCTTTATCATTTTGTTAGGCGAATGGGTGCTTAGAACAGCTTGTGAACAGATTAAGCAATGGGAGCGAGCAGGGATCGACTCGATCACAATCAGCGTCAATATGTCCATGATTCAATTCCAACAAAAAAATATCGTAGATACGATTGGACAGATTATATCAGAAGCTGGAGTAAGGCCAGAGCAGATTGAGCTGGAATTGACAGAATCCATTTTCATGGATAATCCTGAGCATACGTTGAAGATTTTGCATGATCTTCAATACCTCGGCGTCAAGCTGTCGCTGGACGATTTCGGTACAGGGTATTCCTCTCTCAGCTATTTGCAGAACATACCTCTTCATTATTTGAAGCTGGATAAATCCTTCATTAACAATATTGTCTCCGACATAAGGAAGCAGATGATTTTCAAATCTTTGATCGTCATTGCCCATAACCTGAATATGAAGGTTGTAACTGAAGGCGTGGAGACCAATGATGAGCTGGAAATTATTCAGGAGCATAATTGTGATCTCGTACAAGGCTATTTCTATAGCCCGCCTGTGCCGCCAGATCGCTTCGTGGAATTTTTTAATAAGAAGCAAACAGCTAGTTAGCTGCCGAATTTTTGAGTCCGTCTCTAGGAGAGATGGACTTTTTTATATTACATCCCAAATAATTATTTGAAATGGGTTACATTCTCTTCCGTTTTACCGTCCTATTAATAGCTTAAGCAAAAAAAGGAGGACAGCGATATGGAACATTCGGCGCCGGAATTGTTTCGACAATTATTTGAACAGCATTATCCATCAGTTCGCCGCAAGTTAATCGGCCTTGTCCAGGATCAAGCAGCAGCAGAAGATATCGCACAGGAGGTATTCCTGAAATTATATCGCAATCCACCTGAGCAATTAGAGGCTGTTGGCGCATGGCTCCATCGTGTGCTGACAAGACAAGCTTACGATTATATCGAGAAGAAAGTTAAGGAGCGGGCGCTCATCCAAAAGTCGGAGCATCAGCTTATGTCGGAGCCGCAAGCCTGTCAATCGAATGAAGAGACTGCACTGGAGCGGGCAGAGCAGGAACAAGTTCAGCAATGGCTGTCTTCGCTTCCTGAACGGGATAGACAATTGCTTATGCTGCGGTATTCCGGATTTAGTTATGCGGAAATAGCAGAGGAGCTTCGGGTGAAGCAGCCTCAAGTAGGAACAATGCTGAAGAGAGCCGGCGAGCGATTCAAGCAACAGGCGCTGCAGACGACCAAGCGCCATGTCTAACGAATAGGAGGAATCATTGATGAAAACGAATGACTCAGTGCAAGAAGAGATTCTGGAGCAGACAGCTAGAAAAGAAGCTTGGGCCCGAATAGAACAACGGTTGGTTAACGAAGAGGCTTCACCGCTGTGGGCACAATGGGAGAAACAAGGTCTGCATTCCGCACAGCTTCAGGTCCCTTATAAGACTGGAGCCCTTCCAAAGGGAACTGATGGAGATCAATCCTCTTTGGAATATGCGGATACGGATAATAAAAAGAATAAGCAATCTATCTCACATCTGCAGCGTTGGGTTAAACGTCATGGCAAAAAAGCAGGTATGGCAGTGGCAGCCTCTATGGTTGCGGCAGTCATTATGCTGCCGACCACGAATGAAGCGCTCGCTTCTTTATTAAACAAATTTAAGATGAATGAAGTTGTGGTTTTACAGCAGAATGATTTGCAGCAATTTATGCGTATTTTTATGGAAGATAGACCGATGGAGTTAAGCAACCGTTTTGGTGAATTCGTGAATACTTCAAAAGGTGAATTCAGCAGTATACTGCCAGAGGAAGTTTATGAGCAATTTGGTATCAACATACCGCAGTTGACTATAGGCAATTCGGTAGATAAGACTGAATGGCATATTTCTACATCCCCATCACAGGAGCTCACATTCACATTGCATGTAGAAGAGATTAACAAGGTAATGAAGAAGCTGAACGCAAAGAAGCTGCTCCCAGATTCCGTAGACGGCAAGCCAATTAGTCTCAATATTGACCGAGTAGTATCCTCAGATTATTTTTTATCTGTTAATGAGAATCAAAGCCGGATTAACGTCAGCTACATGAATGCTCCAACCATCCAAATCGATTCTTCTATTGATGCAAAAGATGCATTTGATGCTATCGTTAATTTCCCGGCGTTACCTGAAAATATACGAAATGCGATCATGCAGTCTTCACGGCTGGAGGAAGGGAAAGTACCATTTCCACTCGTTACAGATGATTCTTTTGATAAGCTGAGTATAGAAGGGGTAGATGTTTATCTGGAACAAGGGGATAGTCATTACCGGAACGCGGTGTGGATGGAGAATGGGAAGGTTGTGAATGCTTCCTTTTATAATCTGACCGAGCAATCTATTATCGAATCTTATCTTGCGGAGCTGATTGGCAATGACTGAAGTAGCTATTGAGACTATTCATTTGACGAAGGATTACGGCGATGGGCGCGGCGTTCGCGATGTTTCCTTCTTGATCGAGAATGGGGAAGCCTTTGGCTTCCTTGGTCCGAACGGTGCGGGGAAGAGCACAATAGTGAAACTGCTTGTTGGATTAATCGCGCCAACTACAGGGCAAGCCCGCATATTCGGCATGCCTGCCGGAAGCGTCGAAGCAAGGCGGACAATCGGATATTTACCGGAATTGTTCCGCTATCCCGATTGGTTAACTGGTGAGGAAGTGCTTCACTTTCACGCCAAGCTTTGTGGGCTTGACCGAATCGCAGCCAAACAACGCATCTATAAGTTGCTTGATGAAGTGGGCATCGGAAGCAGGGGCAAGGATCGAATTAAAGGCTATTCCAAAGGAATGCAGCAAAGATTAGGGCTGGCAAGCGCTTTGCTCGGAGACCCTCGTATCGTGTTTCTGGATGAGCCTGCCTCAGCTCTGGACCCTTTGGGAAGGCATGAGGTTCGACAACTGCTTGTTCGACTTCGTGAACAAGGCAAAACCATTTTCCTTAATTCACATCTTCTTGAGGATGTTGAACAGGTCTGCAATCGAATCGCATTATTGAATAATGGAAGCATCAGAGCAAATGGCTCGATAACAGAGATGCTTCGTTCGAAGAACCGTTGGCGCGTACGCGTCGGCGGTTTTACAGCTATTGTGCTGGACTTTTTACAGGATATGATCGGTATACCTGTTTATCTTGCTGCTGCAGAAGAACAGCCGAATGATGAGGATCATACGGTATGGCTCGAAGCTGAGCTAGATAATGAAGAGCAGATTGGCTTACTGAACTATTTACTAATCGATCAAGGTCTGACGCTCTATGAGTCCCACAAAGCTTCTTCCAAACTGGATGAATGGTTTTTGAAGGAAGTATCGGGCTTGGAGCATAGGGGGGAGCGCAGATGAGTGCTGTTTGGGGATTAACCTGGAAAGAGCTGATTCGTAAACGGGTAACAATGATGACAGTAATCATGACGATTCTATTTATCATTGCTTTTTGGTTCGTATGTGCGGCTATGATGCAAGGTAAAGAATCCATTGTTTATCAGTCTGCTATGGATGAATGGATTGGTCGTTATCAGAGTGGTGCGATGCTCCTAAGCGTGGGATTTTTCTTTGGGGCTTTTGCGGTCGCTTTTCTCGCTATATTCAGCTCTGTATCTGCAGTATCCGGTGAAGCAGAGCATGGCGTATTGCAATCGGTATTAGCCCGGCCTCTGCCTCGCTGGCAATGGTATCTGGGACGCTGGCTAGGGTTTTGCACATTCGGTGTTACATATGCTGGACTTATGTTTGTTTCTATTCTTTTTGTGGCATGGATACATACTGGAATAAGGTTTCAGCCTGATGTGCTCATCATTGCTTTTCTATTGTATGCAGCCGTTATACCGTTGTTGGTCTCTCTTACAATGCTGGGCTCATGCTGGTTGTCACCGCTTGGCAACGGCATTGGTATGACGATGCTATTTGGCATGGGATGGCTTGGGAGCATGATTGAGCGTATGGCGGGAAGTCATGTTATGCAGAGAGAGGGGATGGAGACTCTGCGTATGATTACGGGGCTTATTACGGTCGCGATGCCTGCTGACGCTATTCAGCAGCGAATGCTCGCAGAGCTGCTGTCCATTAGAGAGTTTTCGGACATGCTCCAGATTAACAGCGTGTCTAGTCTGGTTACTGTAACAGCTCCTCCTTCTAATTCGTTTCTTATATATACAGCAGCTTACATGCTCGCGGCTCTTTTACTGGGCTTGCAAATTATGAAACGAAAAGATTTCTAAAGGCAGCGAAAGCTGTCCTACTGTATTCTTCAGTGGTAGGGGGTAATTATGAAATAGCACTTATAACCCAATTATTGAGGATGAGGATATAGTTGAACTTTTTATTAATTATATTAAGTAACAGGTCTTGCACAATGAAATGTGCAGGGCCTTTTTTTAAAGAGGATTAGCTTGAGGTTGTATTGGAAAACAATATTTGATAAAATTAATAATGATATTTAGTAAAATTATTAACTAAAACTAAGTGGTGAGTATAATGGCAACCATCAAACAAATTGCAGAGCAAGCCCAAGTTTCTCCGGCTACCGTATCTCGAGTGCTGAATAATGATGCTACGTTATCCGTAAGCGAAGATACAAGAGAGCGAATATTCGCGATAGCGGAGAAGCTGCAATATAAGCCCACAAGATTAAAGAGATTAAAGAAGGAAAACCTATTAGCAAGTCTTGAGATTGGGCTATTGTTCGGTTCGTCACAAGAAGAAGGCAATGACGATCCTTACCATGCTTCGATTAGGAAAGGCATAGAAAAGCGTTGCGAGGAGCTTGGTATTGCAATAGGGAGCGTGTGGAGACAGCATGCTGGCGATATTCCCTCTTTTCATCAGCTTGGCGGTGTTATCGTTGTAGGCGGGATTAGTGAGCAGGAGATTCAGCAGATGGTTGGCAATCATACTAGGATTGTTCAGATTGACCCTCCTTCGCAGATCGGCTATGACTCTATCCAGCTTAATTTCGATAAAGCTGTAGAGGATGTTGTAGAGCATCTGCTCTCCTTGGGACATACTCGAATCGGCTATATAGGCGGTGGCGAGGATTATGCCGAGAATGAGCCGAGAATGAAGCGGTTCAGGCAACTGCTAACGGATAAAGGACTATTCAGGCCGGAATGGATGCTTGCAGGTCATTGGTCCACGAATGAGGGATATTCGCTGATGCAGCGCTTGCTGGAGCAGGATGAAGTGCCAACAGCTTGCTTTATCGGAAGCGACCCTATGGCAATTGGGGCACTGAGAGCACTGCATGAGCATGGAACTAAGGTTCCGGGACAAATGGCGATTATCGGATTTGATGATATTGAAGTATCCGCCTTCGTTCATCCTCCGTTATCAACTGTGAAGGTCTATATGGAGCAAATGGGCAAGACGGCTGTTCAATTATTGCTTGAACGTGTAGAAGGCAGAGAAGTAGCGCTGCATGTCCTGATTAATCCTACGCTCATGATTCGTGAAAGCTGCGGGGGCAACCCTTCATATACAACAGGAGGAAACTAACAGATGGCTATTTTATATGATGAACAGAAACAAATCTTTCATTTGCAATCCTTGAATACGAGCTATGTGATTCAAATTGTTGAGGGTGGTTATCCCGCACATCTTTACTGGGGACGCCGCGTTCGCGGCAATCAATTAGAGAAGCTGCTCGAGATGCAGGTTCGTGCTTCCATGAGCCCTTCGACTGATCCTGATCGGTTGAGCTTATCACTAGATACGCTGCCTCATGAATATCCGGCATACGGCAACTCGGATAATAGAACGCCTGCTTATCAAGCTCTTCTCCCAGATGGATCGACAATAACGGATCTTCGCTATGAATCGCATGCGATTCGAGCAGGAAAACCTGGTCTGCAAGGGCTGCCCGCTATCTATGTAGAAGACGAGGAAGAAGCACAGACACTGGAGCTGACACTGAAGGATGCCTTGTCGGGATTAACGGTTATTTTAACCTATACGACATTCAAGCATCATAATGCGATCACAAGATCTGCTAGGCTAGTGAATAATGGTTCAGCCAGCTTGCAGCTGCTGAGAGCTTTGAGCATGAGCCTTGATTTTGCTACAGATCAATATGATATGCTGCAGTTATCAGGGAGCTGGATCCGCGAGCGCTATGTGCATCGCCGGCCGCTGGAGCCAGGCATGCAATCTATTGAGAGCCGCCGCGGCTCAAGCAGCCATGTGCAGAATCCATTCATTGCTTTGCTGTCAGACGGCTCAGGCGAGGAGCATGGCGATGTATATGGGGTTAGTCTAGTGTATAGCGGAAGCTTCACCGCAGGTGTTGAGGTCGATCAATTTCATACCGCCCGCGTATTCGCTGGTATTAATCCTTTTAATTTCAGCTGGCTACTAGAACCTGGCGAGCACTTCCAGACGCCGGAGGCTGTTCTTGTTTTCTCCGCTGATGGACTTGGCGGAATGTCTCGCAGCTATCATGATCTGTATCGCACTCGCCTTGCAAGAGGAGCATTCCGGGATGAGAGCAGACCGATCTTAATTAATAACTGGGAAGCGACCTATTTCGATTTCACTGCGGATAAAATCGAGTCGATTGCGAAGGTAGGACAAGAGCTTGGCATAGAACTGTTCGTACTGGATGACGGCTGGTTCGGCAAGCGGGATCAGGACAATAGCTCACTGGGTGATTGGATCGTGGATCGGCGCAAGCTGCCGAATGGCCTGGAGGATCTGGTTGATCGCGTCCGCAATCTGGACATGCAATTTGGCCTATGGTTCGAACCGGAGATGATAAGTCCAGATAGTGATCTATATCGCGCGCATCCGGATTGGTGCCTGCATGTAGAGGGACGTAGGCGCACGATTGCCCGCAATCAGCTCATTCTTGATCTGTCGCGTGAGGATGTACGTGAATATATTGTCCAATCGGTATCCGATATATTGGCAAGTGCCCCGATTACTTATGTGAAGTGGGATATGAACCGCAATATGACTGAGATTGGCTCTGCTCTGCTGCCAAGTGAGCGCCAGCGGGAGACGGCTCATCGTTACATGCTTGGTTTGTATGAGGTGCTTGAGAGAATCACATCGGCATTCCCGCATGTCCTATTCGAGAGCTGCTCAGGCGGAGGCGGTCGGTTCGATCCAGGCATGCTGTATTATATGCCGCAAACATGGACCAGCGATAATACAGATGCAGTGTCACGCTTGAAAATACAATACGGCACAAGCATCGTCTATCCGATCAGCTCGATGGGCTCGCATGTATCGGCGGTGCCTAACCATCAAGTGGGACGTATCACGCCATTAGAGACAAGAGGCAATGTTGCACTATCCGGTAACTTCGGCTATGAGCTTGATCTCACCAAGTTTACAGAAGAAGAGAAGACGACGGTGAAGCAGCAGGTTGAGCTCTATAAGGAAGTACGCCATCTCGTCCAATTCGGCGATTTCTACCGTCTCAAGAGCCCATTCGAGGGCAATGATGCAGCATGGATGTATGTATCCAAAGACAAGAGCGAAGCATTCGCTGTCTATGTAACCGTTTTGCAGGAACCTCATGCTCCGCTGGGTCGTTTTCAGCTGAAAGGGCTCGATCCTAATAGGAATTATGTATGGCAGGAGAACGGCGCCGCTTATGGCGGTGATGAATTGCTCTATGCTGGCTTGCCTAAGCCGCAGTTCCATGGCGACTATGCCAGCAAAGTGTATCGTTTCCGTGCGGTGAAGTAGGAGCAGCTAAGGTGTACGTCCTTTTTGGTGGAAATGGATGTAGCAAAAGCATTCAGCTTGCTAAAAAGGCAGTTTACTTCGAGCAGAAATGCTGGAAGGCATGAAAAAGTAACAGGAATAGGGCTGTAGCAAAAGTCATAAATATGATTTTTGCTACAGCCTGTTTGTATAGAAGGCAGGGATTACCTTCAACCTCAACCTCAACCTCAACCTCAACCTCAACCTCAACCTCTACCTCTACCTCTACCTCTACCTCAACCTCAACCTCTACCTCTACCTCAACCTCTACCTCTACCTCTACCTCTACCTCTACCTCTACCTTCAACTTAAAGGCGCTTTTTCTCCGTTACAGTTAGCTCAAATGAGGCACTTACTCTTTTTTGTGATGCATTTTTCTCAAATGTATGCTTAATCTGGGCATAATCGGGGGATAGCGCAAGCTGTAGTCTTTAGTCGAGAATCGAACTGCCCCACTAATGAAGCTACCTTCATTGTTGCCCATTTCTAGCTGTCTATGGAGTGAAATAGAGCAACGGTGTTCATTAATTTGTGCATCACATTCCCTCACTAACATGGCAGGCTGCTTTTATCATCTGCAAAAGCCATCAATGATTAGTAGCCTCATTAACTAATAACTAATGGTTGTCGTAAAGGCTCTGTTGTAAAGTGCAGCCTCATTTAACCTTCATACTATTGGATAAAGAAAAAACCTTCGTTTCTGTGTTAGTTTGAGCTGAGACTGGAGAACGTTTATGAGGGAAGATCACGTAGGTGTGAGGGGATGCACATACATTTGTAGTGATTTCTACTGAGTAGTTGGGAGATATGAGGTTGACCTCATATCTCCGGAGGCTGGCTTCCCGAGCTGTGAGGTCAGCCTCATAGAACTTATTTAATCACGGAATCTGACCGCGAGGGATGAGGATAGCCTCACACAATAGTGAGGAATGCGACGTTCGCGGTTAGAGGTTTATTAAGAGTAACTGAGCGGATGCTTGTCTATGCAAAAAGCGCAGGTATGGACTCGTATCGTCCCAATCCTGCGCTTTTTTTCATGAAATGAGTTCTAACTTGCTCATTCGAATGTACCGTCTGCTTTTAGGACAGCTCGATTCCTAATATGGATTATCAATGTCGTTACTTTGGCCGATCTTTCATGAAATCAGTTGGTACTTTGCCCGTATAGCGTTTGAAGAGGCGCTGAAAATAAGAGACATCGCTATAGCCAACCGATTCAGCGACTTCCCCAACGGTCAAGGCAGAATCCACAAGCAGATAGATTGCTTTTTTCACTCTTGTGGAATGAACGAATTCGCTGATGGTCTGGCCTGTTACTCGCCGGAATAAGGTTGCGGCATAATTGGGGCTTCGTTGAATATGGCTGGCGAGCTCTTCTTTGGTAATCTTGCTCTGATAGTGATGAAGAATATAGCTCTTCATGCGATCCACATGGTGATGGATATCTGGTGAGTAAGGCCCTTCATCCAGCTCGCGATTCCATATAGCTAGACATTCTGTCAGAATAGCTTGTCCAATAATAGGGGAATAACGCGACTGCTCCTTCCACTCTACGAACATCGTTTTTACACGTTCTAGATATAATTCATATTTGCCGGTCTTAGATTTGATCCAGTGGTTCTCCAGTAGGAGCGGCAATTGCGGAGCTATAAGGTTGAATTCAATGACATATTTTTCGTGAAAAACGGTAGGTACACACTTTCCATAATAGGCTTGGCAAGCGGGAATGAACAGCAGATCGCCTTTTTCCAAAATGATTTTCTCCTGGTCAATCCAATAGACGACTTTGCCGTAACTGACTAGGATTAGGGAGGCTGTTCCGGTGGGCCTTATCCCATCCTCAAACCAATCGACACCTCTATCCTGACGGACGTTATTTAGCTTCAGCATCCAACAATCTCCTCCATAGATAGTACTATGATACATATACAATACTATAATTCGTAGTTCTTTGGAAAGAAAAGGTCTACAATATAAGATATATAACAGACTTCAGGAGGAATCAGACGAGATGCGTAAAACAAAAATTGTTTGTACCATGGGACCTGCTTGTGACTCTACGGAAATATTGAAAGACATGATTGAAGCGGGAATGAATGTCGCGAGGCTGAATATGGCTCATGGCGAGCTGGAGGATCATGCAGGGCGAATTGAACGTATTCGCGAGGCTGCTCAAGCAACCCAGGCTATTGTGCCTATCCTCCTCGACATCAAAGGGCCGGAAGTGCGAATCGGCAAGCTGCAGGAGGCTTCCTATGAGCTTAAAGTAGGAGAGAAGCTCATTCTGACAACGGAAGAGATCGTTGGTAACGGCGAGCGCATTCATGTCAATTATGCGGAGCTTCCATTGGTGATGAATCCCGGGAACAAAATTTTGTTGGACGATGGTCTGATTGAGCTTGAGGTTGTGACGATAGAAGGAACGGAAATTAGCTGCACCATTTTGAATGGCGGAATTATTAAGCCGAGAAAAGGCGTGAACCTTCCGGGGATTCGGACGACGCTGCCGGGCGTAACCGATCGCGATATTCGCCATATTTTGTTCGGCATTGAGCAGAAAATTGATATCATTGCGCCTTCCTTTGTAAGAAGAGCAGAAGATATTTTGCAAATTCGCGAGCTGCTGCAGAACTGCGGAGCGAGCCACATTCAAATTATTTCAAAAATTGAGAATGAAGAAGGCGTGCAAAATCTCGACGCGATCATAGCCGTATCAGACGGTATTATGGTGGCAAGGGGCGACCTTGGCGTAGAGATTCCTGTCCAAGATGTCCCTATGATCCAGCATGAAATGATCACCAAGTGTAATGCAGCCGGCAAGCCGGTTATCGTAGCAACGCATATGCTGGATTCGATGCAGGTCAATCCGCGTCCTTCCCGAGCGGAAGTAAGTGACGTGGCGAATGCCGTATTGCAAGGAACAGATGCAATTATGCTATCGGGCGAGACAGCAGCGGGCAAGTATCCTGTTCAATCCATAAGCACCATGGCATCTATTGCGGTTAAGGCAGAGTCGATGCTGGATTACTTCGATGGCTTCCGTCTTCGCAGCTCGGTACAACCGACGACGACGACCGAGGTTATCAGCCAAGCTGTAGTAAGCTCCTCGCTGGATTTGAAGGCGAAGGCGATTCTAACAACGACCGAGAGCGGCTTCACAGCACGTATGGTATCCAAATATCGGCCTAAATCGCCCGTTATCGCGATCACTTCGGATGATAATGTATTGCAGCGGTTAGCGTTATTATGGGGCGTTATTCCCGTTAAGGGAGGCAAGCCAAGCTCAACCGACGATATTTTTCAATCTGCACTCTCGAATGGCGGAAGCACAGGCTTGCTGGAAAAAGGTGATTATGTCGTCATTACTGCCGGGACTCCAAGTGGACAAGCTGGTGCGACGAACTTGATGAAGATTACGCAATACGGCATGTAATGCTTTGAAACTCTCCTCTTTGGGTAAAGTAATATAGAGTTGCTATACATCGAGAGGAGTGCTGAATCATGAGTAAGGTTAAAAAGGTAGCTTTTCTACTGGCAGACGAATTCGAAGATTCCGAGATGCAGAACCCCTTTGACGAAATGGTCAAAAACGGTCATGATACGGTTATTATTAGTCTGAACGAGAATGAGGAGCTCAAAGGCAAGAAAGGAACGATTACGTATACCTCGCATCTGGCCATTAAGGATGCAAAGGCTACGGAATATGATGCCGTTATTATTCCCGGAGGGAAATCTCCGTCTCACCTGAAGGATAATGCAGATGTGCAGACCTTCGTGAAAGAGGCGGATGAAGCGGGCATTACGATCGCAGCCATCTGCCATGGTCCGCAAATATTGGCGGAAGCAGGCTTGCTAAGAGGACGTACATTAACCTCTTACCCGGGTATAGCCGATGAGGTTAGAGCCGCGGGCGGAGAGTTCGTTGATAAGGAAGTAGTGGTGGATCGTAATTTGGTGACATCAAGAACACCGGAGGATGAGCCGGCCTTTATCCGTGAGACGATTGCTAAGCTTGGTGTCAATGCCTGGTAAGTTTTAACCCTATGTAGCTACAAATAAGAAGAAAGCCCCTGCCTATCTCAAAGAGATGGGCAGGGGCTTTCTTGCTCTATATAAAGTTCAGGCTTGTCCACCATATCGTGGAGCACAGCAAGAAGAGAACGTTATTGGCTTTCTTGCTTGCTCTGTCCGCTTTGTTGCTCAAGGAGAAGAGCGGCGGCGGCGCGTTTTTTGCGAACAGCCTTGCGGATTAGCAGGAAAAGAATAATGAGAGGCACGCCAATAGCAAATAGATAAATGGAAACGTCATGAACCATGCTCTCTGCCGCTTGGCCGTACATATAGATTAATCCACCGATCAAATAAAACTTGGCGGCCCTGCCTATTGCAGCATAGATCATAAGACGCCACAGTGGGAAGTTCAACGCTCCTGACAAGATCGTGAATACTTTGAAGGGGATAGGAGTGAAGGAGCCGATCAAGATGGCGGCCTCACCATTTTTCTGGAACATGGCGGATGCCGAATCCACCCAGCTTTTTTTTAGAATTTTATATAATACTGAATTACCGAGAACTCTGCCGATTAAATACCCGATAGGTGTACCGAGCAGGCAACCGATGAAGCCGATTGTGGCCAGCAATAATGCCGATTGGGGATTCATGAAGCTCAAGGGAAGTTGGAGAAACAGGGCAGGAATCGGAAAGATAATGGCATCTACAAAGGCATGAATGAACAAGCCCCAAGGACCAAATTCCATGAAAAAATCGACAACATCCTGAAGCATAAAATAGATGCACACCTCTCTACGCAGAAAAAATCCGTAAAGTATTATACGTGCTAAAAAGGTCCCGGTTTCAATTTTTTTATTTCGTAGTACTTTTTTCCTAAATGACGTATTAGAGAGGGGAGTTATAGACTTATTCTAGCAGTCTGATAAGATAGCAATAGACCTCCTTAGTCAGAGGTCTTTTTTTATTCATGTAGGAGGCGATCAGAATGAGTAAGAAGGCATATGTAATAATCAGCCCGCGCATCGGGGGGGAAATCTACTATGAGCCATAGTGATCTCCTGTATGTCCAGGGACAGATAGGAAAGCAGCTTGTTGTACTGAAGGAAGAAAAAAGTCGAATGATGACGGCTTATTTTTCTCGGCAAAGCAAGGAACGAATGGAAATGGAGCAATTATTGGTCTCTTATACTTCTGGATTAGAGAGGCTGCTGACTCTTGCAGATGAGGATGCTGTGAGCTCGGTTGTGCTGGTGGGAAGTCGTGTGACTATTGAATATGTAGAGTTTCAATCGGTGGATTCCTTCCAGATTACATTCCCGCAGGAGGCAGAGCCAGGCAATAATTGCATCTCATTCTTATCTCCAGTAGGCAGGCAGCTCCTAATGGCTTCGATAGATGAGTTAATATCCATTATTACACCATCTGGACCGATGGACGTTCGTGTGACAGCAATCGATAATGCGGCATTGATGAAACAAGCAGAAGGAGGAGCTTAACTTGAACGTCAGAGAGGTAGAGCTGCCTGGAATTGGCCAAAAGTATGAAATGCATACCCGAAGCGGTGATCATCTTATTATTATCGTACACAACGATGGACATAGAGAGTGCTTTCATATGGACCCGGAAGATCCGGGTGAGGTATTGTCTGTTGTGACGCTGGAGGACGAGGAGTCGAGAATGGCAGCAGCGATCTTGTCCGGGATTACGTATAAGCCCAAATATTTGGATAAACAGGATGTTATGCTTGAGGACCTGCTTATTGAATGGATCCGGCTTGAATCAAGCTCAGCTTGTATAGGCAAACATATAGGTGAGCTGGATATCGCTCGCTTGACAGGAGCAGTGATTTTGGCAATTGTTGAGAAGGGCCAAGCAGCTGATCTTACTCCTGGTCCAGATGCCGTTCTTAAGGCAGGGCAGTTGTTGGTGGTGGCAGGGGAACGGCCGCAAATTAAAGAGCTGCAGCGCTTGTTATCAACAGGAAAGAATGGTTGATAGGATTTGTAAAAGTAAACGGAAAAATAATAAGGAACTGTATGCGAGCTAAGGCATGCAGTTCCTTTTTTTTATGTGTCATAAAAGTGGTGGGATATATGACAAAGATAAAATAGGGTATGACTTGGAGCTAGCTTAGTTTCAGTGATCGTACAATAGTCTCGCCAACGGATTGCCATTCCGGCATTTGCTCCTTCAAGCAGTTAAAGCTGATGAGCATCAATTCATCGTTAACGGTCAAGAAGACCATATGGTTATATATTTCTGAATCATCCTTTGGCGCTTTGACTAGAAAGGACAAATGTCCGGCTTTTTTGCCGCTGATCTCGAATACGCCATCATCAACCCACTGAGTTGCATTCGGTTCGAGCGCATCTTTCATTTGTTCCAGGAAGGAGTCGAAATCCTTCTCTGCCAATTCGCCGCCCTTGGCATTCACCGCAATATTTATGGTACCGGCTTCATTCGTATAGACTTCCTTCGGCGCTTTGCCAGAAGGGTATTTTACCTTAATCATTTCATCTGACATGAGCTCGAACTCATTGGGAATTAGCATGGTAGCAGCACCAGACATCACACTTTTCTCTGTAAGAGGAATCGTCCCTTCCGGAGAGGAGCTGTTCTCAGGAGAAGCCTCAGGTGTCTGGGTAGCTTGAGCAGCCGGCGGCGTGCTTTCTGGTGCCTTGTCCGTATTGTTCGAGCATCCTCCAATAAGCAGTGTGCATACAGCGAGCATCATAATGATTCTTTTTTTCACAATAATGTCCTCCACATCTCTATTTGTGTACAAGTATATCAGCTTTCAGCTGTTACAGGCTAGAAATTCCAGCTAGATTATCAGCAGTTTCCTGCTAACCTGTTATATTTTCTGATAAAATCAATAGTAATGCTTCTAAGATTCGCTCTTCTAGAATCAGGTGAATTTGTATTTTGTTCAGACAAGCTAGGGGCATTTTGTTATAATATAACAAATTATAATTGCAACTGGAGGGAATTTATAGTGAAGCATCAAGTATTATACGAAGGCGCATTTGCACTACTTAAGGTTGAGCTTGAACAAGGCGAGCTTATCAAAGCAGAAGCAGGAGCTATGGTGTCGATGACTCCGAGTCTGGAACTGCGTGGAACAGTAGATGGCGGCATTATGAGAGGCTTGGGCCGTATGCTGAGCGGCGAGAAATTTTTCTTCCAAGAGCTGGCTGCGACGAGAGGGCGCGGCGAGGTTCTGCTTGCTCCAAGCTCAGTTGGAGATATTCAGGCGATTGAATTGGACGGATCTTATAAGCTCTATGTACAAAAAGATGGTTTTCTAGCAGGTACTAGCGGGATCGAAGTCAACACAAAGATGCAAAATCTAGCACGCGGATTTTTGTCAGGAGAGGGATTCTTTATCGTGGAGATTAGCGGCAGAGGGACGGTATTCCTCTCTTCCTTCGGAGCTATCCATGCGATTAATCTTGCACCGGGTGAAGAAATGATCATTGATAATGGCCATTTGGTCGCTTGGCCCGCTTATATGGATTACCGCATTGAGAAAGCAGCCAATGGATGGCTCAACAGCTTGACAAGCGGAGAGGCTATCGTCTGCAAATTCCGGGGGGAAGGCGTCGTTCTGATTCAAAGCAGGAATCCGAAAGGCTTTGGAAGCTGGGTCAATCAATTTATCGCCAGAAAATAAAGAATGGATACCAATAGTTCTACATTTAGCAGGATAAGATAGCGGAGGAAATCGAACGTTGTTCCTCTGCTTTTTTATTAAATGGGGATGTTTCTATCCTGATTACTAATTAAAGGAGGTGAGCTAGAACGCTGTTCTTTTAATCTACAATAATTGGAGGGGTATAATGAGTTTTGGTACAGAGCGTATCCGATTAATTGATATTTTGCGCGGATTTGCAGTTCTGGGCACTTTGGGTACAAATATTTGGATATTCGCCTATCTTGGAAATTTGGATTACATATCTACGACTCAACAGAGCCAATGGTGGCTGTCTGCTGAGACCTTCATACGCACGTTGTGCCTGTCCCTCATAAGCGGCAAGTTTCTTGGGCTTCTTGCAATATTGTTCGGAGTGGGGCTTGAGATCAAATACAGGCAGGCCCTTAGGAATGGCAGGCCTTGGCCGGGTACCTATTTGTGGGTGTCGATTATTCTGATGCTGGAGGGAATGCTTCACTTCCTATTTGTGATGGAATATGATATTTTGATGGGCTATGCGATAGCAGCCATTATTGTCGCGTTTATCGTGAAGGCAGGAGATCGCCTCATTAAGCGTTCGCTGCTTCTGCTTGGAGGTCTGCATCTTGTATTAATCGTTCTATTCTTTGTCGGTTCTGTTTCTATTCTCCTTGCGGGCAATTCGCTGGCATATGAGAATACTGCAATTGTTGAAGTGCTTTATTCGCATGGAAGCTGGTGGGAGCAGGTTACTGCAAGAGTTTCTAATTTTTTATATTTGCGTAGAGAGGTATTATTAACGCTCCCGCTGAACATTTGCCTGCTGCTGCTTGGGCTCCTGCTTATGCGCTTGGATGCTTTTTCTCCAACTGAGGCTGGCAAGAAGCTTCGCAAGCGCTTATTGAAAATAGGCATATACGCAGGACTTCCGCTCAATCTGCTTATGTTCATTCCAGGCGGCTTATTTGATTATCCAGTGCGCTATTTATTTGCCCCGTTATTGTCTCTTGGTTATATCGCCTTGCTCGCCTTAGCGATGGAGAAGTGGGATAAGCTGCGGCTGTGGGGATGGCTTGAGAATGCTGGCAAAATGTCGTTAAGCTGCTATGTCGCTCAAAATATTATTAGCTCTATTCTATTTTATGGCTGGGGTCTGGGCCTGGGCGGGAAGCTGAACGCATGGGAAGTTATCATCGTATGGCTGATCATAAGTGCCTTGCAGATGGTGTTTGCAACTTTATGGCTTCGCGCGTTCAAGCTCGGTCCTATGGAGACTTCTCGCAGGAAGGTACTCGGTCTGTTCACATAGAGCTCAAGAAGAGAAATTTGGTTGGGTTCAAGCTGGGTTTTCAAAAGAAGGGCATTATGTTATTGTAAGAACTAGAATGATTAAGAAGGAGGTGGGGTAGGTGAATCACGAGATGGTCAACAACCGTATTAGCCAGCTGCCGTTAGCTATGGCTGGCATCGTTCATACTTTTCCGGAGCACGGGAGAACTCTGTCCATTTATGCTAATACGATTGAACCATTCGCGAGAAGACGCCTACCTTAACCACTACGGATAGCTATGCCATCTGGAGGGTCGCGGGCTTGTTGCCGCGGCTCTTTTTTTGTTGTTCTACAACAATATGCGTGCTGGAAAGCAGGGTCTTCATCTATTAGGAGGATCTTACAATGATCATGGTCAATATTCAGGAAATTAAAAAATATAACGCGGCACAACTTGTATTGGATGGAGCGACGCTGCAAATTCAAGAGTATGAGAAGGTTGGCTTAATTGGGCGCAATGGAAGCGGCAAATCCACTTTGTTGAAGCTTATCGCCGGTCATCAGCAGGTTGATGAAGGGATGCTTACGGTAAAGAGGGAGTCAGAGATTGGGTATTTGCCTCAAATTCCTGCTGAATTCGAAGGACTAACCGTCTATGAGGTTCTTGCTTATTGTTACCGGGCATTGCTTGAGGATCAGCATGAGATGAAGCTCATGGAGCAACAGATGTCGCTTACGGAGATTGTCGATAGCCCGAATATTATGGAGCGTTTATTGAAGAAGTATGCTGCTGTGCAGGAACGGTTCGAGAGAAGTGGCGGCTATGAGATAGATCAGAGCATTAATCAGATAGCAGGCGGGCTGCAGATCACCCAAGAGTGGTATGAACGAAGCTTTTGTACCTTGTCAGGCGGAGAAAAGACGCGTATCGTCCTTGCATCGCAGCTTATTAATAGCCCAGAGCTATTGCTGTTAGACGAACCTACGAATCATCTCGATCTGCAAGGAATCGAATGGTTAGAACATTTCCTGCTTAATTATAAAGGAACTTGTATGATTGTTTCGCATGATCGTCATTTTCTGGATCGCATATGCAGCAAGATCATTGAGCTTGAGGATGGGGAAGCCCATACCTATCCTACAAATTACAGCGGTTATGTGAAGGAGAAAGAGGAGCGGCTGTTGCAGCAGTTTGCTCATTATCAGGAGCAGCAGAAGGCAATTAAGAAAATGAAGGAGACTATTCGGCAATTGGAGGAATGGGGACGAATCGGCGGGAACGAGAAGTTCTTCAAGCGGGCAGCATCCATTCGGAAAGCGCTTGAGCGGCTTCAGGAGTTGAAGCGTCCCGTAATGGAACAGAAAACAGCGGGCTTCGAGCTTGCTCCTATGGATCGGTCCGGACAAAGAGTGCTGGCCTTCGAGCTTTTGTCTAAAAAATATGGCAGCAATGTCTTACTAGCCGGAGTGAATGGAAGTCTGCGATATGGGGAGAAGGTTGTGCTCCTCGGTGATAACGGCTCGGGAAAAACAACGCTGTTCAAGCTGCTTCTTGGCGTGGAAGCACAAGATAGCGGGAAAGTGGAGTTAGGGGCTCGCGTCGATATTGGATATTTGGCTCAGCAGGAGCCCATCCAAGACGAGAAGCAGACTCTACTAGATTATTTTTGCAAGGAAGGCAGCATTGAGGAAGGGGAAGCCAGACATATTCTAGCCGCCTACTTATTTTATGGAGCTGAAGTGTATAAGCGGCTAGGCTCTCTCTCAGGAGGAGAATGGTCAAGAGTAAGACTTGCTCTTCTAGTCAGAAGGAAGCCCAACCTATTGCTGCTGGATGAACCGACTAATCATCTGGATATCGCCTCACGAGAAGCTTTAGAGGAGGCTTTGGGACAATTCCAAGGCACGGTGCTGGCGATATCGCATGACCGTTATTTCATTAATCGTCTGGCGCAGCGGGTATGGGAGCTGAAGCAGGGTGAGGTTACCTCTTATCTCGGCAATTATGACGAATACCGAACAAGGCAGCAGCTAACTGAAGCAAGGGATAATCTGAGCAGGGGGATGGAAAAAGAAGCAAAGGCTAAGGAGATTGTAGTCGAATCAGTTGAGACGGAGCAAGGGGAAACGGTTGTTTCTAGCAATCAAGTGAAATCCAATGCCAGACGATGTCAACAGCTGGAGAAGGATATAAGCGTACTTGAAGCAGAGTTGATTAAGTTGAATGCGGAGTTAGAGCGGCTTAATCAGCTTAGCGATGCTGTTCAATTAGAAGTGAAATGGCTTGAGAAGGAAAAGCAGCAGGAAGAATTAAACCGCTTGCTGGAGCAGTGGATGGAGCTATCAAATTAAAAAGAAGGCGGCTATCCTGTGGCACAGGATAGCCGCCTTTTATAATCAGAGCAGCAACTAGCGAGAGGCTTTCACAACATGGGTTGGATCACCTGCTAGGTAACGAGAGACATTATCGACGGCAATGTCAAGCAGCCGTGTTCTCGCCTCAAGAGTAGCCCAAGCGATATGAGGGGTAATGATGCAGTTGCGAGCTGTCAGCAGCGGATTCGTAGGCTGCGGGGGCTCCGAGGACAGCACATCAAGGGCGGCTCCGCCAATAATGCCAAGATTAAGCGCTTCAGCCAGATGGTCCTCTGCAATAAGCTTGCCGCGAGCGGTATTTATGAGAAGGGCTCCGGGCTTCATCAAAGCAAGCGTATTCCGATTAATAAGCTGCTCGGTCTGAGGGTTAAGCGGACAATGCAGACTTATCACATCTGCTTCCCGGAGCAGGGCAGTCAGATCTGTTCGTACAATAGCGGAATCCATATCAACTGTTGAGGGGGCGGCTTGCCTTCCCGCTGCAATAACCTTCATGCCAAAAGCTTGTGCCAGCACAGCAACCTTTCGCCCGATTTTCCCCATTCCTACAATGCCTATTGTTTTCCCTGCCAGCTCGATGAGAGGAAACTTCCAATAGCTGAAATCCTCATGAGCCGACCATTCCCCAGTGCGGGTGGAAGAGCTATGCGCACCGACATGATGGGTTAATTCCAAAAGCAAGGCAAATACAAACTGGGCAACCGAGTCGGTGCTGTATGAAGGCACATTCGTAACCGTTATGCCCAGTTGCTCTGCAGCGGCTGAATCTACAATATCATGACCGGTAGCTAGAACTCCGATATAACGAAGATCGGGCAATTGTACAAGCGTTTCTTGGAGCAGTGGCGTTTTATTAGTAAGGACTATCTCTGCATCGCGGCATCTTTGGATAATGAGCTCGGAAGCGGTACGGGCATATACGATTGTCGTTCCTAACTGCTCAAGCTTGTCCCAGCTTAAATCCCCCGGATTTAAGGCATGCCCATCCAATACTACAATTTTCATAGCGGCCTCCTGATCCATCATATTGAAGAGGCTGGGCGCATGTCCGAGCCTCTGTACTTAAACAACTATGTTCTTATTCGACACCTTGATTGCCAGCCCCTCTGACGTTCACGGGTTTGCCTTCCTTTTCAAATGCTGCTCGGATGGGTAAGTAGTAGCAACTAAGGGAGAGGGGAAATGATTATGGGACAATATATCGAGGTTCAAAAAAACGTAAAATTATTCGTCGAGGACATTGGTTCAGGTGTTCCGATTGTATTCCTGCATGGCTGGCCGTTAAACAGTCGGATGTTTGAAGATCAATTTACATTATTGTCAGGCAAGGGCTATCGCTGTATTGGTATTGATCAGCGCGGCTTCGGGCGCTCAGATGCACCAGCCAGCGGATATGATTATGATCGTCTTGCTGATGATGTAAAGGCGGTATTCGATGCTCTGAAGCTGGAGCAGGCGATCCTTGTCGGCTTCTCGGTAGGTGGAGCCATCGCAGTCCGTTATATGGCACGCCATCAAGGCTACGGCGTTCGCAAGCTGGCGCTGCTCGGAGCAGCAGCACCTGCCTTTACGCAGCGTGACAATTATGAGTATGGCATGACCAAGGAGGAAGCGGATGATCAGATTGCTGCTATTAAGCAGGATCGCCCGCAGCTCCTTCGAGACTTTGGAGAAAAGTTCTTGTCTGGACATGGCAATCGAACGATTAGCGATCCCTTCAAGGACTGGCTACAGTTACTCGGTATGGAAGCGTCAGCTTGGGGAACTGTGCGTACCTTCGAATCGCTTCGCGATGAAGATTTGCGCGGCGATATTTCTCAGATCAAAGTAGAGACGACTATTTTCCAAGGGATGCTGGACACGATCTGTCCGCCGAAATTCGCAGAGCTGCAGCTCAAGAGCATTGACGGATCCACGATGGTAACCTTTGAATATAGCGGGCATGGCATGCTGTATGACGAGCCGCAGAAGTTTAACGAAGAGCTTATTGCTTTCTTAGAGAAATAAGGCGTACAGCAGTAAATAAATAGGAACGCGAACAGCCGATCAGAGCAGCTTAATCTGATCGGCTGTCGTTCTATTCGGATTATCGACACAAGAGCGATTATCGGATCTAATAGTTTAAAATATTTAATTATTTTTACAAAAATTTTATGATTATACGATATGAAAGGTATTTGACAACTTAAGTCACTAAATACTATTATGGAAATACTGAATGTTAAAATGACTTCGAATTATTGCTATATTCTGCATATAGGATACCTACCCCTCACCTTATACTCCATCTAATGCTCATCCTTTGAATCCAAACTAGACAGGGAATAGACACTTTATGCGTCATACATAAGAGAATTGAGTTTATGATCAAGTATCTAGTAAATGATTTTTTTTGGAGGACTGTTGATGAATAGAATTGTTGAATTAGAGGATTATTACAAAATCAATGGGAAGCAAGACAACCTGTGGAGATACATTGATTGCTATCAAAAACCGATGTATTTTGTGCTAAAGGAGCAGGTTGCTTTAACAGAAGAGCCCTATGAGTATTTTTTGCAAAACACATCTTTCTCGCTTGAGATGAAAAAGGAAAAAAATAGTCTGAGAGATATTAATTTAAGCGTAGATTGGGACCATAGCACCCTCTTCAATGTGGAGCTGCATTCCAGCTTGGGAAATGTATTGTTGGAAGATTTTATTGCAGAGCTGCAGAAAGGCCATCTTGTTGCCTTTGGCACCTTTCCCAAAAGAGTGCCCTACTATAAAAACTTTATTTCAATTGATAGTGAGTTTATCAGCGAAGATGACTATATATTCGACCATGCCTTTATCGCTTTGAGAATTGAAGACAATAAATTGTATTACACGGACACGCCTACTCTTATGCACCCTCAAAACTTTACGCCTTATAATAACAGCAATCGTATCGGTGTCATTGATATCGAAGAACTTGCACCTGCGTTCAGCTGTTATTTGAAATACATGCAGGTATCAATCAATATGGATAAATTAAATACCTTTATTGATGAAGCCTCTTTTATATCCTTGTTCAAAGAGATAGCAGAATATAATGAACGCGAGCCGTTCGAGAAGAATGGCGTTGACTACTATCCGAACTGCTATGGATTAGAGAAATTGCTTAGCTTGCTAAGCGAAGGCTTAAAGCTAGAGGATCGTTGCGTATATTTTAATTGCAGTTATGGCGAGCTGCTCGAGTGGAGATTAGATGTTATCAAGCATAAGAAGTTCATCCTTCTGCAAGCCTTGAAGCAACATAGTTCCCGAATAAACGGACTTGTACCTATTATTGAACCGCTTGATGAATTAGTCAAAGTATGGGGAGTATTTATTAATCAGCTCAGAAGAATGATCTTTACTAAAGAATATGATGAAGCCGGCCTGATCCCATGTATCGAGAACATGATTCAGTCCGAACAAGATTTTCAAGACAAGCTAAAATCATTCATATACAGTTACTCTCACCATAAAGCAATCTAACACTATGCCGCCCTCGGGCGGCTTTTTTTATGCTTGAATTGTATTTATTTTGATGGTCAAGCAGAACTAGTCCGCATAATTGGTCAAGTTCCCTCATAGACATGTTACCAGTCGGAAAAACATTGTGAAGAGGGGATGATTGTAATGCGTCGCATGACATGGACAGCGGCAATTGTGTTAGTGTTATCACTCGTTTTGAGCGCTTGCGGGACGAAGGACGCCGAGTCCGTGATTAAGGATCTCGACAAATTCGTAAGTAACATGGAGAGTTATCAGGGAAGCGGGACGATGACGATACATACGGGGCAACAGCCGCTTACTTATCAAGTGGAGGTTTCTTATCAAAAGCCGCAATATTATCGGATTAAATTGACAAATCAAGAGAAGGATATTACGCAAATTGTTCTTCGCAACGATGATGGCGTATTTGTCCTTACTCCACGCCTCAATAAAGTATTCCGCTTCCAAAGCGATTGGCCGCAAAACAATGGTCAAGTCTACTTGTACCAGACGCTTGTACAGAGCATTCTTGTAGATAATACAAGACAATTCGCTTCCGATGAGAATGCCTATGTATTCGATGTAATGGCCAATTATAATAACGGCTCCATGGCACGCCAAAAAATATGGTTGAACAAATCGGATTATAAGCCGGTTCACGTCGAGGTTAGCGATGCAAATGCTGCCAAAATGGTAGAAGTGAAGTTCGACAGCTTCGAGTTCGGCCCTAAGTTCGATAGAAGCGCATTCGAGACCGAAGCGAATATGAACGCTTCACCTTCAAGCAGCGGCACGAATGAACAGCCTACTATGGCGGAGCCAGGCAATAATAATAGCAATAATGGTGCCAATAACGCTATAACTCCTGAACTCAATACTAATGAAGAGAGTAATAAGGACGATGCGGATGCGAATGCAGAGGCTGGCGAAGGAACGACTGCTACCGATGAGGATACGGCTGTAACAGAAGAAGAAGCAAACGCACAGCCGGAAGCATCGGCCGAGATGTTCCAAGTTATGAGTCCGACTTATTTGCCGGAGGGAGTCGCCTTTTTAGATAGCATGGATATTGAATTCGGGGGCAGCCCGGGATTATTGACCCGCTATACAGGCATGTATGATTATTCACTTATTCAGACACAGCCGCATGACCAAGCCGCTACTTTTTCCGCAGGCACGATACAGGATCTGGGCTTCACCTTTGGTGAACTGGTAACAGGGGAAGAGCAGCATACTCTTACTTGGACTTATGAAGGCTACCAGTATCGTCTGACCAGCGCAACGCTCCCTGATTCCGAAATGATCAAGGTTGCGCAATCGGTTCAAGCGGATGCGAGCAAATAATACTCGAGGATTTTCCATTACGTACTAGCCTATTCTGGCAGTCTATTCATTGACAGGCTCAGCAGCAACGTTTAACATTATTTTATTGATGTTTAGTTGCTCGGATTTTACTGGCTGCCAGACAAGGAGTAGGTGAATGACTTGGATTCGTATTATCGCCCGACAAGGGTAGAAATTTCACTTGATGCATTGAATCGCAATCTGCACGCCTTTCGCAGCAGAATGCCAGAGGGCCGTCTGCTGATGGCATCAGTCAAAGCCAATGCTTATGGACATGGTGCTGTAGAGGTTGCGCGTGAAGCAGAGCGGTTTGGTGTTGATTATTTGGGCGTGGCCTTTCTGGACGAGGCGCTGCAGCTTCGTAGAGCTGGAATTGCCACGCCTATTCTGGTGCTTGGATACGTAGCAGCAGATGCGCTGGATATAGCGCGTGCTAACGATGTAACTATTGCTTTATTTCGTGATGATATATGGCAGGCTGCGGCGGAGCTTCCTCCTAGAAGCGATGGCAAGCGGCTTAAAGTACATGTGAAGATCGACTCCGGTATGGGACGACTTGGCTTGCTCGGGTTCGATGCTGCCGTTGCTTTTATTAATAGGGCAGTAGCGACACCGGGGCTTGAGGTTGAGGGGCTATTCACTCATTATGCCCGTGCTGATGAAATGGATAAGAGCTATACTCAGCTGCAATATGAGCGTTTTCAAGAGATAGTGGACTATGTGAAGCAGAATAATCTGCCGATTGCGATTATCCATGCAGCCAACAGCGCCGCAGGAATGGACACTCCGGAATGGGCAGGCGACATGGTACGGCTTGGTATCAGCATGTATGGCTTGTATCCTTCGGAAGAGGTCGATCATGAGCGTATTGAGCTGGAGCCGGTCATGACACTTAAGACAGAGGTTGTTATGGTGAAGACTGCACCTCAAGGCTGGGGAATTAGCTATGGCAGTCGATACGTAACAGAAGGCGATGAGCGAATCGGTACGCTGCCGATCGGGTATGCGGATGGCTTCAGTAGAATGCTTACGGGGAAAGCACATGCACTGGTTAGAGGGATTCGGGTTCCTGTACGAGGGACGATCTGTATGGATCAATGTATGATTGCTTTGGACCAGGCGGACTCATCTGAGAGCCTCGTAATGCCTGGCGAAGAGGTTGTGTTGATAGGGCGTCAAGGAGATGAAAGCATTACAGCAGACGATCTCGCTGCCCAACTAGGTACGATTCATTATGAGATTACCTGTATGCTGGCTGCTCGGGTACCGCGTATTTATGTGAAAAATGGTCTAGTGGCAGCGATTTCTAATCCAGTTGCCTAATTGGTAAAAAATTTATGCTGCCGCATTCTGTAACAGAAGAGGGTTTCTGCCAAAGATCTCGAATAGTAAGAAGGGCGGTTTATTTCGCATCATTAACAGATGCAACTTCCCATGCAGCATAAATGATATACGAACAACATAGATATGTTGAAGTATAGTGATGGCTTATTAATGTTATAATGTATATGAGATGTTTTGGAAAAGTTTTGGAGGTGCGAGTTCGGTGGCCAATATGCAGAACACCAAGAGAATCATGATTAGCTTGCCTGATCAATTGTTGGAGGAGGTTGACGGTATCGTCGCCAAGGAGAATTCCAATCGAAGTGAGTTCATTCGGCAGGCTATGAAGCTGTATCTTGTGGAACGGAAAAAAAGGCAAATCCGCGAGTCTATGCAGCGGGGGTATCTGGAGATGGCAAAAATTAACCTGAACATGGCCTCCGAAGCTTTTCAAGCGGAGGAAGAAGCCGATCATACGTTAGGCCGTCTCGTAAGCGGGGTGTAGAGGTTGATCGTAAAACGCGGAGATGTATTTTTTGCGGATTTGTCACCGGTCGTCGGATCGGAACAAGGTGGTGTAAGACCGGTACTCGTTATTCAGAATGATATCGGCAACCGTTTTAGTCCGACGGTCATTGTCGCGGCCATCACGGCTCAGATTCAGAAAGCCAAACTGCCTACGCATGTGGAGATGGACGCAGCTGCACACGGCTTCGACCGAGACTCCGTCGTATTGCTTGAGCAGATTCGGACGATTGACAAGCAACGCTTGACAGACAAAATCACCCATTTGGATGATGAAACGATGCGTAAGGTTGACGATGCGCTGCTCATTAGCGTTGGACTGATCGATTTTTAGATTCAAGCAAGCTTTTCCGGATACGGCGATTGCAGCCGATTAGGGAAGGCTTTTTTTGTAGCAGGAATGGAATGATTTGGACAGTGCTTTTTCTGAAAAAAAACTATAGACAGTAAATTTCATTTTTGTTATTATGACATTAATTGGTTGTTGAGTTTTTATATATTGGAGCATTACTATGCGAAGAACGCTAGTAGTTAAGCCTGCAAGGGCTGCTGCTGCGTTCTTTTTTTTCGTTATGGTAGGGCTTTGGAGGGAGAGGTGATGGACATAGGGAAGAATATGGAGCTTGGAACGATAGGATATTGAATTTCATACCATTGGAGCAATGCTATGCGAAGAACGCTGGTAGTCAGGCCTGTAAGGGCTACTGCTGCGTTCTTTTTTTCGTTCTAAAGAGCTCCGGAAGGGAGAGAGGATGAATCGAAGAAGGAATATTGGAATTAGCCTGCTTGCAACTTTGTTGTCAGGAGGAGTGGTATATGGCTTGTATCAGCTTCAGGAGGTGAGGTTAGAACAGGTGGAGAGAGTTGCAGTAGTTGTTCCGAAGCAGTTCGTTGAAGCGGGCAAACGGCTTGAACAAGAGGATCTGACTTACAAGCTCCTTCCCCGAGAAGGGCTTGAGGAGGAGATGGTGCTCGATACTAAGCTTGCGGTAGGACTGGAGACCATTGTTCCGCTTGGTACGAATGAGCCGTTGCTTGGCTGGAAGCTGGGCAAATATCGTTTGCTGCCGACGAGTGAGCAGCTTACCTTTCAAATTCCAAGGGAATACATCCGTTCGATATCCAATGGGATTAGAGCAGGAGATCAAGTCGTATTGTATGGCTCAAGAGAAGGGGAGAGCTCGACCCGATTAATTGATTCCTTCGTAACCGTTGCTTCGGTGAAGTCCTCGGGCAATGTAGAAATTGATAATGCGAGAGACCCGAATTTGCTATCGCTTGCTGAAGGTGATCAAGCACGGATGTATGCTTCAAGGCGAGAGGCGAATGGAATGATTGACTATATTAATTTGAATCTCACGGAAGCCGAGTGGCTGCAAATTGACGGCTACTGCAAGGATGGCTTGAGTAAGCTTGTAATTGCATTCAGCCCGCAATCTTTGAATATTGGGAGCCAAGAAGTGGAGAAGCCCACAACATGAGCACGATGAGATCACCAGTTGTTGCTTTTGTGGGCACTACCCCCAATATCGGGACTACGACAGCAGCCTTTGCGACAGCTTATAGAATCGCAGAATCCAGCGGAGCACAGGTGGGCTATCTCTGTCTCCACCTTAAGAGCGCCAAGATCCATCGTTATATTGGTGTTGATGAGCCTATGGTAACACTGGATACACTTAAGCCAGAGCTGACATCCTGCTCTCTGACGACGGAGCGGCTATTGCGAGCTGTACATACGGTAAAGGGGCTGCCGAACCTTCATGTGCTATTCGGGAATAGGCTAAGAGATCACGCCGAATTCGCGAAGCCTGAGGAATTCGAACATTTGATTACAGTGGCCGAGCAGACGTTTTCAATCATCGTTATTGATGTCGGCGCTTATTGGGATAATGCGGCAACGGTATGCGCGCTTCGTAGAGCAAGCTCGCGAATTGTTGTGACTACAGATGCTTTATCTCATTTTCAAGAGGATGGGTCACGTTGGATCGGTCAGGTATCGCCTTTATTCGGAATAGCTTCAGAACGATACGATACGTTGGTTATTCATTATCCATGGAGTATAGGAGGTTATCGGATGAAAGAGATATGCAAAGAGATGGGCACGATGAGAATGGGGGAACTACGCCTAACAGATTCGGTATTTCATCAATTAGACAGCGGGCGCTATGCAGAGTGGCTAAAAGAAGATGCTACGGGGCAGAAGCTTATGCGGCAGCCAGCCAATCTGCTTATGAATCGACATGGAGTTCGGAGCAATAAGCCTTCAATAATGACGCAGCCTTGGTATCGCAAGCTTCTTGCCCATCGGAATGGAGTAGGATCTTGACTGCGAATACCGGACGGTTCTCGCCATCAGAATATGCAGCCCTAATAAGGAAGAGCAGGGTGAATGCCGGCGAGGAGTCAGGGATCGAGCTTCTCAAGGCAGGATATGCTGCTGATTTTGGAAGTCTGGCAGAAGATATAAGGTCTTTCCTTGCAGCCCCTAATGGTATGACAGAGGAGGATCGACGTCAATATAATGAAATGCTCAATCGTGCTGTCTTAGGATTTGCTATGGAGAGAGAGCGTATTCTAGCCATAATCTCTGATCGGTTAATTCGGCTGCGCATTCATCAATTGGACGGCTACAAGCACCCCTATCAATCTTTGGCAGAGGCGCTCTTCGCAGAGGTGATTGGTCTTAATGTACTGGAGCTTGTTCTTG
This sequence comes from Paenibacillus sp. J22P59, assembly GCF_059383895.1. NCBI lineage: Bacteria > Bacillati > Bacillota > Bacilli > Caryophanales > Paenibacillaceae > Paenibacillus > Paenibacillus sp. J22P59. The sequence continues at coordinate 22,219 of NZ_JBXENX010000012.1, read as the reverse complement.
CGAATAAAGAGGGATTGGAGGAGATTCAAGTTACGGGCACTCAAATCTATGAGGTGAGAAATGGACGTGTATTCGCTTCTCCGTATAGCTTCGAGGATGAGCGGGAAGTGGAGCGAATCCAGCAAAATCTTGTTCTTTACAATAATGATCGGTTCAATCCGCGCAAGCGCTGGGCAGAGGTTATGCTTCGCGACGGTTCGCGCGTTACGATGACGGGATTTGGGTTCACAGCGAAGCCTACGTTAACGATTCGATTTTTTACAGTAAAAAGCTTCAGCCTATCAACACTTTGTGAGCCTCGTTATGCCACGATGGATAGTCGAATTAAGGTCATGCTGCAAGCCATACTTAAGGCACGCTTCAACCTTGTTATTATTGGGCCGACTAATTCAGGCAAAACTCATCTGATGAAGGCCTTGCTTGCCGATTTGCCTGATGAGGAGCGAATTATAACGATCGAGGGACGTTTGGAAATGATGCTTAGCCGAGACTTTCCTAATAAAAATATTGTGGAATATGAAACGGATGAGGATGACTCACAGCATCGAGCAGGACAAGCCTTCAAGCTCGCTCTCCGTCAATCGCCAGAGCGAATCGTGCATGCAGAAATAAGGGATATGGATGCCAATATTTATGTACGAGCATGTACAAGAGGTCATTCCGGCAGCATGACGACTGTTCATGCGAATACGCTGGAGGATGTCCCGGAGGCGATTGCTGACATGTGTATGCTGGATGGACGAAACATGAATCCCGTGAGACTAACCAAGCGGATTTCACAATTTGTGACGCAGATAGGCATTGAAATGCGACATGTGAACGGTCGTAGATTGATTGCTCGAATAGGAGAAATAGATTGGTGCGATGATCAAGTTCAGGTACGAGATTGGGTGCTTTTTGATGAGAGGGCAGGAGAATGGCAGTTCCCAAACCTGCTATCGGAGTCCGCGAGGGTCAAGTTAGGGCAGATGGGAAGCAGCAGCTAATGATTACGCTATCCATTGTAGCTGCAGGCTGCTTGTTATTTATTTTTATTCTCATTGCGTTAATCAGCTTATTTTTAATATGGTCTGATGAGCATGCCAAGAGAAAGAAGCTGTCATTCACAAGGACTGATCGCTGGAGCTATCGTATAACAGCGCAGCTGAAGAGGATGGATAGGCCTTATCGACATCTTGTGCTCTTAATTGAAGCACGGCAATTGAAGCTAACGCCGGAAAGACTGTTATTAGGGTCAGTTATGCTGCTGCTTGCTGGTAATGCGGTTGGAGGATTATTTTTTCAAAGCATTAAAGGAACGCTTCTATTGGGAGCTATTGCTTTTTGCATGCCTTATCTCATGCTTCGAGCCTCAATTATTCGAAGACAGTTACAGATGCAGATTGATTTTTTGCCTACAATGGAGCTGTTCTATCAAAGCTACTTAGTAACTGGGGGCAATCAAGTGAGAACAGCCCTGCAGCGGATAGTAGAGGAGAGAAGGCTGCTAGGTCCGATACAATTAGTATTCGAGCAGCTCTACCGTAATTTATCGGTGAGAGGGGATGATGAGGACAGCTTGCGAATATTTGCTATGTCACTTGGACATGTCTGGGGGGATTATTTCGCCAATATGCTTAGGGTGGCTCTTGCAGAGGGAACCCCGATTGCTGAGAGCATAAAGGAATTGCTGACCGATATGCGGAGAGCAAGGAGAGCGAATGAGCAGGAGAGGAATCGGGTGCTTGAGATTAGGATAGCGAATTTTTCACCGATTTTGTTCCTAGCCTTGTTTCTTGGAATTAACTTTTACTATAACAGAAGCAATGCGTATCACTATTACTTCGTTGATCCACAGGGTAGAGATATGCTGCTTAATGCTGTTGTACTTATATTTGCTTCCTTTCTGATGGGGCTGTGGCTGTCACGGAGAAAATTATAATGAAATTCATCATTACTGTTAGAAGGAGCTGACATCATTTGAGCCAATTTATCTCAGCCTTGATCGACTGGAGTGTATTCGCAGGTCAACTTCTTTTTAGTTTTATTGGAGCAGGAATACTGCTAAGGCTGGTACCACAACGTCGCCCAAGGTGGGTGCATTTAACTGTACTCGATTGGCAGAGGAGGAATTTACCTGATCGTTGGCTGCGGCTGCTTCTTTTAGCAAGAGAAAAGAATTCATTCATAGAGCGTCGATTACTGTTAGCGGGCTGCGGTGTAACTACTGATGCTGCGTGGTATATTGCCTTTCGTAGATTTATGCTTATTCTTCTTCTTGGAATAGTCATGTGCATTATCTGTCTGGATTGGCTGCACCTGTTGCCAGGGCAACGGACTCCATTTATTTATTCCTTATTTACTTCCTTGTTTATTGTTGTTTATTGGGATCTAATCTGGCTGCGTGTCATTGGCAAGCTAAGAGGGGAACGGATAACGAAGGAAATTTATGTGATGAGCCATCAGTTGCTCTATTTGTCTGAATCCTCACTTCATATCCATACGAAGCTGATGCGGTGTATTCCTTATACGAGAACGCTCAGGAATGACTTGGAACGAATGCTGGCAGAGTGGTATCACGATTCAGCACAAGCACTGCGTGATTTTAAGCATCGCATAGGAACGGACGACGGAATGAGCTTTGTCGAGACGATTGATTCACTCAGACTACATGAGAATGACGCTTATTATGGACTGCTGCGGGAACGCATTCAAGAGTATAAGGATAAGCTGGAGCTTGCCAAGGAGAGCCGCAAAGAATCGACCTCGTATTTTTTGTTTATCCTTGCAGGCATCCCGATCCTCTATACGTTTCAGGTATTTATTTATCCTTGGGTCATGGAAGGACAAAAGCTGTTTGATTCATTAGGGTAGTTAATAGATCAATATTTAGCGGGATTTAATGGTGAAGGGGTGAGTGAATGCGAAACATTTTAATGACAGTTATGCTGCTTGTTGTCGTTATTGTGCTGTTCAATAGAATTATTGCGGCGGATACTACAGGAACTAGCAGTCGTATTGAATCACAGGGGAATGCGGCTAATACGAAGATTGGCGAGCTGTTGAATAATCAATAGGAAGGAGCCGAGCTATGAGAAGCTTGTTGGTAACCGTCCTGCTGCTCGTAACTGTTATCGTAGTCTATACAAGCGTAACTGATGGCGATAGGGGAATGAAGCAACAAATAAAACGTTCTGGGGATTCGATTGGCAGCTATATAAGGCAAATGAGCCCATGAAGAGTATATTGGCATTCATTATGTTCGCCACTATTATTTGCTGGATGATGTTCTCTCCAATCTATAAACATATTCTAATTGTTAGACAAGCTGTTCTTCAACAAGAGGTTGACTATTTGCTCGAAGTAGGAGCCAGCGGCCGTTATGGTTATATTGATGAGGCTATGATGGAGCAGTCGAGGCAGCGGTTGCGCAGCTTCGGCATGCGTCCGGAGGAAGTGATATTCGAGGTGGAGGCAAGCAATGGGGAAGCTGCAAACAATCCGAATGCTCCTTTGCCTAGAGGAGCCGGCATCCAGCTTACAATGAGCTATCCTTACGAGAATTTATTCCAGATTGATCGTTTGATCGGTCTGCCTCCCCTTTCATCAGGCCAGCGCCTTCGAGCATTCGGAATGAAAATGAGCGAGTATGTACCTTAGGTAAACCAAGGATAGGAGAGCTCCGTTGTATAAGCTTATGCTAATGGTATTGATGATGGTTATTTGGGTGACCCTGCATGGACTTCAGACGGACGAAGAGGTTGCAATGAAGCTGCTGTTTCAAGGGGAATACGCTGTTAATCGGTCTGCCCATGCAGCCGCCCAACAGCTCGATCCCGTTGCTCTGTCTGAAGGAATACTACGAATAGATCCATTTAAGGCAGCTAGTGCCGCAGAGCTGTATTTGCAGACTAACCTCCACCTTGACTACAGCGGGAGACCGTTACCGAATGCAATGCTCCAGCAGCCAGTAGAGCTGCTTGTACTTGACATTATTAATGAGGAAAATCAATTTCCATATCATTATCGCAATGACACCTATGACTATGAAGCAATCCTACAGCGACCAGGCGTTGTGCTTATTATTCGTCTTGTCTATCCTAGACTTAATCCGGCACTTGGTCCGATCGAGTGGTATATAAAAGGGGTTTCTGAGCTTGTTGTTCACTTGTAATCCGTTCCTCAGACGGTTGCAGAGTGGCAGCAAGCTTTTTTATGTTGCAGACAATGATGGGATACTAACTTATTGGAGCGCGAGGTTGACGCTAGCCATTATAATTGTTGTAATGGAGGAAGGTATTTACGTGAGAGCGGGAGTGATTAAGGATATGAAGATTACAGCAGACATCCCAGCAGATCTTATAAGGGAGCGTATTGAACGGCTCCAAGAAACGCTGTGTATTGCGAATGTAGATGGATTGCTTGTTACACAGAATGTAGATCTTTACTATTATACAGGCTCGATGCAAAGCGGCTATGCTTTCATCCCGGCACAAGGAGATCCAGCTTTTTTTGTGAAGAGAAGCGTGGAGCGGGCAAGGCTGGAAAGTGGCGTGGAGGTATTCGAGCTGGGGGCGTTCCGGCAGTTCCGCCAAACCCTCGCTGATCAATGGCCGGGTCTATTCACGAGCGGCAAAAGCTTACGAATAGCGGCTGATCTCGATGTTCTTCCAGCACAGACTTATTTGAAGCTGTCTGAGTTGCTAGGTGCCCAAGGAGACTGTCAATTAATCGACGGCTCTTCCTTCATTCGGAAGCAGAGGATGATCAAATCGGCTTGGGAAATTGCTCGTATCGAAGCAGCTGCCCAGGCAGTAGACGAAGCATTGACTGAGGCGTTGAACGAGTTGAAGGAAGGAGTTACTGAGATTGCATGGATGGCTCGTATTGAATACGAGCTGCGGCGTCGCGGTCATATCGGAATGATGAGAATGCGGGGCTACAATCAGGAAATTACGACGGGTATGCTCATTTCAGGAGCTGCTGCGGCAATTCCGACCTATTTTGACGGACCGGCAGGAGGGCTTGGCCTTGGAGCGGCATCCCCGCAAAGCGTCAGCCGTATGGCTATTCAGCGCAATGAACCTATTCTAATTGATATTGGCTGCTGTATAGACGGATATGTCATTGACCAGACACGCACCGCTGTTATCGGACAGTTGCCTGAACGGTTAAGTGCAGCCTATGCTACCGCACAGTCTATAATCCGCAGTGCTGAGAGCCGTATGGTGTCTGGGGCAATTTGCTCTGAGCTGTACGCGCATGCACTTGCAGAGGCTAAAGCGGCGGGATTATCGGACCATTTTATGGGCTTCGCCGCTGATCAAGCAAAGTTTCTTGGTCATGGTATAGGTCTTGAGATCGATGAATGGCCGGTACTGGCCAGAGGATTCGATATCCCTCTTGAACCAGGAATGGTTATCGCTGTTGAACCGAAATTTACTTTCCCGGGAATTGGTGTTGTTGGCGTTGAGAACAGCTATTTAATAACAGAGGAATCTCCGCGGGCATTGACACGTACCAAGGAAGAATTAATCTTATTGCCTTAAGGAGGCCATTGGCGATGAACCGGCCATTAACGAAAAGATTAGATCGTGATTATCTCACTGTATACCGAATAAGCTCACTTATTACGCATGTCATTGGTTATGCAATTGTCATTACTTATTTGAGTCTTGCAAGTGCTAAGGGCTGGATGATGATGCCCGGTTGGATCGCTCTTGCAGTTGTTACTGTATCGACAATATGGTTTACATGGCTTGTGCCTGATTTGAAATACCGCCGGTTTCAATATGAGCTGTTCGACGAGGAGCTGGAAATTCAATCAGGACTCATTGTCATTAAGAATGTACTTGTTCCGATGGTACGCGTTCAGCATGTTGAGCTGGAAAGCGGTCCTCTTATGCGCAAGTATGAGCTAGCCAGCGTTGCGGTTGTAACAGCGGCTACGACACATCGTATTAGCGGATTGAAGCAAGCTGAGGCGGAGCAGCTGAAGCGGAAGATTGGATTGCTGGCGAAAGTGGATGATCAGGATGAATAATCCACAAAAGCTCCATCCCGTGTATATTGTATTTTCTCTGCTCCAAACGATTAAAGGCTTCCTGCCAATTATTATCATCAGTATCGTAAAGGGAACGAACTGGGCCGACCTACAGTGGTATTGGTATGCCGGGATTAGCGCTTTTATAGTGCTGCTGCTCGTCCATGGCCTATTTAGCTGGCGTAAGTTCTCTTATACGCTGAGTGAAGACCGAATCGTTATTCGCAGCGGTGTATTATTCCGGGATGAGAAGACCATCTATTTCGGCCGTATTCATTCCGTTAATGTCGAGCAGCCTTTTATCCAGAGAATACTTGGGGTAGCCCAAGTGAAGATTGAGACACCAGGCGGCAATAAAAAAGCGGATGGCATCTTGTCTGCGTTGTCTATTGCTGCTGCTGACCAGCTGCGCCTGCAATTGCTTGCAAGGCGGGATAGAAGTGATTCACCGGAGGCTGAGGCTAATAGCGATTCTGTAGTGGAAATAGGGTTGGATAATGAGAATATTCCTCCTGCGGATGAGCATCATGCACCAAACTTTCGTTTGAGCACGGGGCAACTTTTTTTGGCAGCAGCAACCTCAATGAATCTGGGGCTTGTGGTTGCCTTTATCGCCGGTCTTATCTCATTCGCAGATGATTTCTTTAATCTATTTTTTCCAGAGCATTCACTAGGTACTCTCTATGAGGAATCTACGAGTATGCTGTCTGGATATGTAGCGTTTATCATTCTTGGCGTCTGTGCTCTGCTGCTCGCATGGCTTCTATCGATTGGCTTGTATATATTGAAGTTTAGTGGTTTCTCGGTGCGCAGGGACGGCACACAAATTGCAGTATCCTATGGACTTCTCGATAAGAAGACAAATGTGTTTGATCCTAAGAAGGTACATGCCGTAATTATTAAAGAGGGTCTCTTGCGGCAACTGATGGGTTATGCTGAGATTCAATTACAGATCATTTCCTCGGACAAAAATGAGCAAATGGTGCTGCACCCTTTCTTGCCTAAGAAGGAATTGTCCCGTGTTATTCAGGATTTTGTTCCGCAATACAAACTGATGGAGATCGCTGCCACAGCTCCGAGCCACGCTTTGTTCTATTATTTGAGAAGAGAGCTGCTGCTCGCACTCGCAGTGTGCGGGACGCTGATCGGATTTTTTGGATATACGGGCTTATGGTCGCTGCTTCTGCTGCCGCTTGCTGCTGTGTGGCGCTGGTCATGTCATCGGGCTGCTGGCTTGAAGCTTGAGGATGGACAATTAACATTGCGCAGACGGAACCTAGCGAGAATAACATATTTAATCCGCAGACCTCAGATTGTATCCATGAAGGTCAAGCGTACGCGTAAGCAGCAGCGAAAAGAGCTGATCTCGATTTCTGCTCATGTTTTCGGCAGTATGCAGGATTATCATGTATCTTATTTGGACCAGAAGGCGGTGGAGCCTGTCTGGCAGTGGTACAGCCGGTCAAATAATAGTTAAAGCCGTGGAGGGTTCTTATACAGGCATGATGGATTAATAGGTGATGGGAACGATCAATAAGTAAGAATCAGATTTGATTAATAGAGGTGCGAAGAGGTCTCCAATACCCCCATTAGCGGGTGGGATGGAGGCTTCTTTTTTATGCTTGTTTGCTTGAAATTTATAGACTATAAAGAGGCGTTAACGGAACGTGGTGCCGCAAAAAGCGGTTTTTCATGAGTAGTGGGTTGAATAGAGGAACGCAGTTCCGCTAAGGACATCAGGAGGAGCAGAAGTGTGAAAATTGCGCTAAATAGAGGAACATGGTGCCGTTAAAAGAGGCTTTTCAAGAGAGGTGGAGTTAATAGAGGATCTGTGTTCAGTTAGTACCATTATGAGAGGAGCGGAACGGATGGGGCATCAGCATGAAGGTTAAGAGAAGAGGTATGATTACCGATCAGTCAAGTAAAGAGGCTTTACAAAATAAATGTATCTGTTATATTATAAGTATAACAGATATAACAATATGAAAAGAAGGTTTTAAACATGATCATGTACCTTGATTTGCAGTCTGAAGTTCCTATATACACCCAGCTTATGGAGCAGATTATTGAGGGGATAGCTAGCGGTCATTTGCATCCGGGTGAGGCACTTCCGTCGGTTCGCAGTCTGGCTTCGGATATTGGCGTGAATCTGCACACCGTTAATAAGGCATACACGCTGCTGAAGCAAGAGGGATTTATCCAGATTCATCGCAAGAAGGGCGTCGTTGTTGTCGATTCGGATCAACTGCCTGGAGTTACGGATAGCTATAAGAGCAAGCTCAATCAACAGCTTCGTCCGATTGTGGCAGAATCGATCTGCCGTGGATTAGAGGAGACGGAAATGCTGTCCATAATCAAACAACTTTATGAAGAGATTAAGCAGAAGGAGAAGTGAGAATCATGTTAGAGATTATTGTGTTTATCGTGGTTGGATACCTGCCGCTGTGCGTGCTGGGCATAGCTTCACCGCTCATTGCAAGGAAATCAATTTGCTTCGGCGTCTCGATTCCAGAGAGCTACATTCAAGACAAGCGGCTCACTGCCGCCAAGAAAAACTATAAACTATGGGGGATTATCGTATCTATTGCTGGATTAGTTCCATTGTTCTTTTATAATCCTAGCCATGATAATGCTCGATTTGAGTTTTTTGTACTCGGGATGATTTCTTTTATTGTTGTAGCCCAAGGAATTTTGTATCTGGTCTTTCATCAGAAGGTAAAAACAATCAAGCAAGAACAAGGATGGTTATCACAGCCTGCTCAATCAGGCAAGGTAGTTATTGATACGTCCTTTCATCAACGCAAAAAAACGTACTCCAATGCATGGTATCTACTGCATTTAGCTATTGTTTTATTGACAGCCGGGTATTTGGTCTCTATCTATGATTCAATTCCAGATGTAATGGCAACCCATTATGACTTTCAGGGGAATGCGGACGGATTCTCGACTAAGAGCTTTGCCTCTGTATTTGATCTGACGTTTATGCAAATAGGGATGATCGCCTTATTCATCCTGTGCAATTGGTTCACTGCGAGAAGCAAGCAGCAGACAGATCCTAAAAATCCACAGCAATCATTAGCTCGTAACATTCAATTTCGGAGGCTTACCTCGCTTTTCTTAATCGTGCTTGGCTTTATGATCATAGTCATGTTTTCAGTTCTCAAGCTGGGCAGCGTATTAGAATGGGGCTCCTCAGTTATTGGAGCTAGTACAACCAGCTTCCTTATTGTGATGTTTGCGGTGATAGCCTTTTTTATAGTGCGCATGCTGAAGGTCAAACGACAGCCGTTCGCAGAGGAGACGGCGGAGCTGCCAATGGATGCCGATCATTATTGGAAGCTTGGCTCCTTCTATTACAACCCATCTGATCCAGCTATATTTGTTGAAAAACGCTATGGGATTGGCTACACACTCAACATGGGAAGACCGCTCGGATGGATTGTATTAATAGCCCCGCTTGTATTAATTGGCGTAATTACTTGGATCGTAAATTTAGCCGCGTAACATACATGAGCAATAGAAGGAGGAAGACGTAATGGGAGAGAGCATTGACCTAACCAAGCTTATACCAATAATAGCTCCAATCCTTATTATTCAGTTTATTCTTGTCGTGACAGCTCTAGTAGCTTTGGTAAGGGCTGAGCGTACAAAAGGGCCGAAATGGATGTGGGCACTTATTATTCTTTTTATTAATATCGTTGGACCTGTACTGTTCTTTGTTATAGGCAGGAGGAATGATTAATGGAGCCTTTAGTAAGGGCGGAGCAGTTGGCGAAAACCTTCGGAACGGAAAAAGCAGTGAATAGCATTAGCTTCGGCATTCAATCGGGGCGATGCACCGCTTTACTCGGTCCTAATGGAGCTGGCAAAACGACGACGATCCGTATGTTAACGGGACTGCTTAAGCCAACCTCTGGATCATTGATATATGAGGGGATCCCTCAAAACGATAGAACACGTGCTTTGATTGGCTATTTACCGCAGTCTCCTGCTTTTTATGGTTGGATGACAGGACGTGAATTTGCCATATATGCAGGGAGATTATGCGGATTGCAAGCAGAAGAGGCAAAGCGGGGGGCCGATGAGCTGTTGGAGCGGGTTGGTCTTGCTCATGCAGCTAAACGCAAGATCGCCGGCTATTCGGGCGGCATGAAGCAGCGGCTTGGGCTAGCTCAAGCACTCGTTCATCAACCCAAGCTGCTCGTACTCGACGAGCCGGTCTCTGCTCTTGATCCGTTAGGAAGAAGAGAGGTGCTTGAGCTGCTCAGGGGGCTGAAGCAAGAGACGACTATATTGTTTTCTACACATGTTCTGCATGACGCAGAAGAATTATGTGACGATGTCATCATTATTCGGAGCGGTGAGATCGCCTTGCAGGGTTCCATTGACCATATTCGTGAGCAGTACCGCAATCCAGTCATTACAATTTATACGGAAGCAGATAACCATTCGAAAAACTGGTGCTCTTCCTTTACAAGTCCATTAGCCAAGGATGTAAAACGATTTGATAATGGGCTGCAAATTACGGTCTCTAATATGGAACAGGCTAGGGATGAGCTACTTGCTCAGATTGCCAGAGACAAGGTTCGTGTTACGCGGCTTGAATGCGGACATTCGACCTTGGAGGAGCTTTTCATGAAGGTGGTGTCGCAGTGAGTAGATGGTTCGTTTTATTTCAGAAGGAGCTGTTGGAGCTTTTGCGCAGCTACAAGCTGGTATGGCTGCCTCTCGTTTTTCTATTGCTCGGTGTGAGTCAGCCGATAACCAGCTACTTCATGCCAGATATATTGGCAGGAGCGGGCAATCTGCCGGAGGGCACCGTAATCGAAATACCAATGCCGCAAGGAAAAGAGGTATTGGCACAGACACTCCAGCAATTCGGTGTTATCGGTGTTCTTATTATCGCGCTAGCTTTTATGGGAGCCGTATCGGGAGAAAGGAATAGCGGGGTGGCATCTATGATCCTTGTTAAGCCGGTTTCTTATTTATCGTTTCTATTTGCCAAATGGTCAGCTATGCTTCTGCTGGTAGCGACTTCTCTATTCCTGGGGTTTGCCGGGGCTTGGTATTATACGATTGTACTGATTGGAGAGGTTGATGGTTCAAGTGCGATCAGCGGCTTGCTCGTTTATTGCTTGTGGCTTGTGCTGATTGGTACGTTGACGATTTCATTAAGCATCTGGTTCCGCAGTGCGGCAGCGGCAGCTTTCGGCGCACTTGTTCTGTCTGTCGTATTGACTTTGACTGCCTCCCTTTTTCCCGAAGCGCTTTCTTGGAGCCCAGGCAGACTGGGTGGATTAGCGGCTGAGCTGCTAATGAATGGCAGTGTGGTGGGGCTTGGCAAAGTGATTGCTTCAACCGTTGTCGTAATGATTGGAGTGCTCTTTGCATCCATCTGGCGCATAAAAAGAATGGAGCTTCCGTAATCCGATTTTTTTCTTCACTTTCTGATTGGACACCGCTATTATTTTTTAGTAGGATAATAGAGTAATAGTTAGCGGATGATAGACAGGAGTGAAGACAATGCTGAGTTTAGGAGCAAAGGTCATCATCATTTCAGACCTATACGAACAAAATCTCCCTATAGGGGAGCATGGTTATATAATCGCTTACGACCGAAATGCCGACAATGTGTTTGATTACGTGCTTCGGGTACCAGCGGCCAATCGCAACTTTCTAATTCCGGATGAGGACGTCGAGCTGGAGGAAGTGCTCATACAGGAAGAGGTTGACAGGGTGGAGCGTGAAGCGCTTATTGATTTCGCACTTGCGACATTCAATGAAGAACTGTTCAATCGAATCATGAAGGGTGAAGAAATCGTTGTAGAAGCAGAGAACATGAGTAATGAAGGCCAGAGCAAGGAAGATTTTATCCGTCAAGTCAACTTAAGAGCTTGGATATAATGGCTTGCAGGCAGGGCCCCTTCCGTTAGTTAAGGAAAGGGTCCTTCTTCTATTGTCCGAGCATTGGCACTTTGTGAAATGAACATTCTGAGCTATAATAGTAAGAATGACTGCAGGAAGAAAGGGAGGTAGCTATGAGCATAACTTTGCAAAATGTTGAGCACGTCGCTAATCTGGCAAGGCTGGAGCTTTCTGAAGAAGAGAAGGAACAGTTTACTGGACAGCTTAATGCTATTCTAAAATATGCGGAGAAGCTGGAAAGCTTGAATACGGATGAAGTAGAGCCGACTAGCCACGTGCTTCCGATTACGAACGTCATGCGTGAAGATATTACGCGTGAATCGCTTCCGATTGAGAAGGTTCTGCTGAACGCACCAGATGAAGAAGACGGCCAAATTAAAGTGCCGGCAGTACTGGAATAATACGAAATTGGATAGATTGAAGGGAGGAATTGCTGTTGGCTCTGTTTGATTTGCGCCTACAGGATGTACATAACAAGCTGAATAACAAAGAAATTACGGTCTCTGATTTGGTGGATGCCTCATATCGCCGAATTGCTGACACCGATTCATCTATTCAGGCTTTTATTACTTTGAATGAAGATCATGCACGCACGCAAGCAATCGAATTGGACAAGCAGCTTCAAGCTGGAACTGAACGAGGCTTATTGTTTGGATTGCCGGCGGGTGTGAAAGATAATATCGTTACGGAGGGCTTACTCACAACCTGTGCGAGTCAATTCCTTAGCAACTATAACCCTATTTATGACGCAACTACGGTTGCGAAATTAAAAGCGGCTCAGTCAGTAACAATCGGCAAGCTGAATATGGATGAATTTGCGATGGGCGGCTCGAATGAGAACTCTAGCTATTACCCTACGCGCAACCCTTGGAACCCTGAGTATGTGCCAGGCGGCTCAAGCGGCGGCTCGGCAGCATCCGTTGCAGCCGGTCAAGTGTATTTCTCATTGGGCTCCGATACAGGCGGCTCTATTCGTCAGCCTGCTGCTTATTGCGGAATAGTGGGCTTGAAGCCGACTTACGGGCTCGTCTCGCGGTTTGGACTCGTTGCCTTTGCTTCTTCCCTTGACCAGATTGGCCCATTAACGAAAAATGTAGAAGATTCCGCGTATGTGCTTCAGGCTATCGCTGGCTACGATGAGAAGGATTCGACTTCTGCAAATGTTAATATTCCTGATTATACCAGCGCATTGACTGGCGATGTGAAGGGGCTTCGTATTGGCGTTCCGAAGGAATATTTGGGACAAGGGATCGACCCTGAAGTCAAAGAAGCGGTTATGAATGCACTCAAAGTATATGAGAGCATGGGAGCAACATGGGAGGAAGTATCGCTTCCCCATACGGAATATGCGATTGCGACTTACTATCTGCTTGCTTCTTCGGAAGCTTCATCTAATCTTGCCAGATTCGATGGCGTTCGCTATGGCGTTCGCGCAGACAACCCGGACAATTTGATCGACCTTTACCGCAAGTCCAGAAGCCAAGGCTTCGGACCAGAAGTAAAACGCCGTATTATGCTGGGTACTTATGCCCTTAGCTCGGGTTATTATGATGCTTATTACTTGAAAGCTCAGAAGGTTCGTACATTGATTAAGCAGGATTTCGATCAAGTATTCGAGAAATTCGATGTTATTATCGGGCCTACAGCTCCGACTACTGCATTCAAGATTGGCGAGCAGGTTGGAGATCCTCTTACGATGTATTTGAATGATATCTGTACGATTCCTGTCAGCTTAGCAGGTATTCCGGCAATTAGCGTTCCATGCGGAACGTCGAATGGATTGCCGATTGGTTTGCAGATCATCGGCAAAGCATTCGATGAATCAACGGTACTGCGCGCCGCTCATGCGTTCGAGCAGCAGACCGAATTCCACAAACAACGGCCGCAGCTGGGATGAAGGGAGAATAACGATGACTGAATCGACCAAATATGAAACGGTAGTCGGGCTAGAAGTGCACGTGGAGCTTCATACGAACAGCAAGATTTTTTGTGGCTGTTCCACCGCTTTCGGTGCTCCGCCTAATACACATACATGCCCAGTTTGTCTGGGTCATCCTGGCGTTCTGCCAGTATTGAATAAGCAAGCCGTTGAGTTCGCAATGAAAGCGGCTATGGCGATCAACTGTGAGATTGCGGATGTAAGCAAGTTCGACCGCAAAAACTACTTTTATCCCGATTCACCGAAGGCCTATCAAATCTCACAATTTGATCAGCCGATCGGCCAGAACGGCTGGATTGATATTGAAGTGAACGGGCAAACGAAGCGTATTGGAATTACCCGTCTTCATCTAGAGGAAGATGCGGGCAAGCTGACCCATATTGAAGGAGGCTATGCTTCTCTTGTAGACTTCAACCGTGTGGGCACACCGCTTGTAGAGATTGTGTCGGAGCCCGATATTCGTACGCCTGAGGAAGCGAAAGCTTATCTTGAGAAGCTCAAGGCGATCATGCTCTATTGCGAAGTATCAGATGTGAAGATGGAAGAGGGCAGCCTGCGCTGCGATGCCAATATTAGCTTGCGCCCCTTCGGGCAAGAGAAGCTGGGCACACGTGCTGAGCTTAAGAACATGAACTCCTTCCGCGGCGTTCAACGGGGATTGGAGCATGAGCAGATTCGTCAAGCAGAGATTCTGAGCAGCGGCGGCGTTGTTGTACAAGAAACGCGGCGCTGGGATGAGGCGCAAGGGAAGACAATATCTATGCGCGGCAAGGAAGAGTCGCATGATTATCGTTATTTCCCGGACCCGGATCTCGTGCGGTTGACGATTGATCAAGAGTGGAAGGAAAGTATCCGTGCAACGATTCCGGAGCTTCCGGATGCTCGTAAGGCGCGTTATACGAGTGATTATGCACTCCCTTCCTATGACGCCGAGGTCATAACCTCGTCCAAGAAATTGGCGGATCTATTCGAGGAGAGCTTATCTTACACGAAGGATGCCAAAGCCGTTTCCAATTGGATTATGGGCGATCTGCTAGGCTACCTGAATGCGAATGGCATTGAGGTAGGAGATATGAAGATTACGGGGCAAGGCCTTGGCGAGATGATTGGTTTGCTTGAGAAGGGAACGATTAGCAGCAAGATAGCTAAGACGGTCTTCAAAGCGATGCTCGAGACCGGCAAGCTGCCGCAACAAATCGTTGAAGAGCAAGGCTTGGTCCAAATTAGTGATGAAGGTGCTATTCTGGCTATTGTGGATAAGATCATCGAATCGAATCCGCAATCGGTAGAAGACTTCAAGGCTGGTAAAGATAAGGCAATCGGATTCCTTGTCGGCCAAATTATGAAAGAGACCAAGGGCAAGGCGAATCCAGCTCTTGTGAACAAGCTGTTGCTTGAGCGTCTTCAATAATATAGATTTTTCCAAAACGCCGTTCATCTAAATGATGAACGGCGTCTTTCATTTTAAGAGGCTATCTGTGCATACAATTATGATACAATACGGTTAATTAGAGAAAGGTTGGGCTGTTGAAATGGGGCATATCGCCAATCCGTGGTATATTAACGAGATGCAAATTTTATTACGATTATGCTTGGCGCTGTTCCTTGGCGGATTCATTGGCTTCGAGCGTGAGCAGTCCAATCATGCAGCAGGGCTGCGTACGAACATTTTGGTATGTATTGGGGCTTGTCTTCTTATGATGCTGTCCATCTACGGCTTTGCGGCTTTTGTCGATCAGCCCAATGTTCGAGTCGATCCGGCTCGTCTGGCTGCTGCTGTTATTACAGGAATCGGTTTCCTTGGTGCGGGCACTATTCTATTCACTGGGAAATCCATTACGGGTTTAACGACAGCCGCTTCCTTATGGGTCGTATCAGCAATTGGATTAGCCGTAGGGGCAGGCTTCTTTTTCGCAGCGGCATCCTCAACGATACTGGTATTGCTCACGCTATGGGCTTTTAATAAGCTGGAGAAGCGCTATATTAATGCGAAGCGGGAACATTTGCTCAAAGTGCAAGCCGATGAAATATCCACGATTGTGCTGACAGTGAACTCATTATTGGTAGAGCGTCAAATTTTAATTCGAAAAATGATGCTGGAGGAGTATGGGGAAAGCGAAGGCGGGGGTAAGCAGCTGATGCTTCATTTTTATATTACGCTGCCTAAGTCGGAGTCATTGCTGTTGGTAATGGATCAAATCAAACATATGGAGGGCGTGCATTGCGTGAGTTCGGAATAAAACGTTCCAGATGGCTAACCGCATTATTGGCGTTTGTGCTGCCAGGGGCAGGTCACTTATATTTAGGACGATATCAACGAGGGCTGTTGCTGCTTGCAGGCTTGCTTGTGGATGGGGCAGCTATTATTCGATTGGCTGATCTTGATGGTGCCAGGCATTTATTGTTTATCGTCTATTTGGTGCTTCTCTTGCCGCTATTTTATTTCATTAGTGTATATGATGCTCTACAGAGCTTGGATTCGTCCATAGGAAAAGAAGCGAAAATTACCCTTTCAAGTGGGCTATTGCTGGTAGCTGCAGGTTTTTTGTTAGTTCTATTGATTAGTCCTTCTGCTGCATGGATGAGTGAATGGGCCGATATGAGCTTAGGGCCACTGCTGATGATGTTAGGTCTGTTGTTATTATTAAGACTGGTGAGAGGGAAGCGAAATATGTTCAAGCTAGGAAGATTTACTGCAGCATTATTTATTATTACTGTAGGAAGTCTATTATTGCGAGATTATCTTACGGGCAAGAATGATATTGCGCTGCTCGGGCAATGGTGGCCTGTTGTATTTATTTTGTTAGGAGTAGAGATCATCGTATACAGCTTCGTATTGCGTAATGGCAATAAGAAGCTCAGGCTTGACCTTGCAGGTGGTATAGCGGCGATTGTTATTGCAGTAGCTGCTTATGTTGTCACGCAATATGCGGAGATGCCATTCCGTTGGTTAGACCAATATGTAGATTTGGCGGGCAGCACGGATTACGGGGAAGAGAAGGGCTATAAATATACAAAGCCTGATATTCAGACTGCAGTTCATGGCTTAGCGACTCCATCAGTTAAAATCAATAACTCGAATGGTCAGGTGTCAGTGCTGTCAAGTGATGATAATGAGATCACTATCCGTTCAGAGGTCTGGATTGACTCAATTGATCAAGAGGAAGCCGATCGAGTTGCTGAGCTATCCTTCGTTGAGGTTATAACTGAGGGTGAGGAAATAACAATCTCAGCTAAGGGGGAGTCTTACGGAACCAACGGCAGCCGCAAGCCTCGTATTAATATAATTATTACTATACCGAGCACGATGGAAGCTCAGCAGTTATCCGTGAGCATTCAAGGAAATAACGGGCCTATACAAGCGGAAGGGCTGTTCGTTCCGGGTGGTCTTCATCTCAAAAATACGAGCGGAGAAATTCAAGTTAAGCAAATTAATGGCCCTCTAGAGGTTAGAGGCAATGATGGCAGTGTTACTATTCATGAGGTTCAAGGACAAACGGATGTCTCGACGAAGAATGGAACCATTGCGATATCCGAAATAACAGGAGATTTGCTGGCCTCTACGATTAATGGAAGCGTGGAGATCAAGCAGGTATCGGGCAATGTTGAAGCTGAGACGAAGAATGGAAGAATCGCTATTAATGAAGCAGGGGCTTCCGTAAAGGCAGATACATTGAACGGCGGCATTGAAGTGACCAGTACAATGATCGGCGGCGATTGGGATTTGGACAGCTCTGTTGGCGAAATTAAGGTTGGAGTGCCGGGCAATGGGAATTATTCGATAGATGGCTCGGTTACATTCGGGAGCATAACGTCAGATATTCCTTTCACGATTAGTAAAAAAACAGTCAAAGGAGCAGTGGGCGAGGGGCTATATCGTATTCATATAAATGCAACTAATAGCATAAAAATCACTAATACTGTGCCTTCGTTATGACCGCTTTCATTGACAAATCATTTTAAATGAACGTACAATAGTTCTAACTACTTAGAAAGGTGTGAGGGGAATGGGAGCCAACGTGAACCAGGCACTGGAACAATTAAAGATGAATGGCGTCCGTATGACCCCGCAACGTCACGCAATACTAAGTTACTTGATGGACTCGATGTCACATCCGACAGCTGATGAGATTTACAAAGCACTGTCACCTAATTTTCCAAGTATGAGCGTGGCGACTATATATAATAACTTACGGTTATTCGTAGAAGCGGGTCTGGTTCGTGAATTGACCTACGGTGATGATTCCAGCAGATTCGATGCTGATTTATCTGATCATTATCATGCGATTTGCAAACATTGCGGACAAATCGTTGACTTTGACTATCCACCGTTGCTCGAAGTAGAGCGGGTTGCATCCAGCAAGACGGGATTCGTGGTAGAAGGCCATCGAATGGAAATATACGGGGTATGTACAAGCTGCCTCGATACAGCTAAGGTACAGGCATAACGATAAGAGCAGGAAGACGTGCACAGAAGCGGTAATTCGCGGAATTGCACGTTTTTTTAGTAATGAGTGAAACTTATATAGGATATAACTCGTTCTTTCTTGATAGAGGAGAGTGGTTAATTGAATAGAATGCAAGCGCCTCGCCGCAAGAGAAGTAAAGGACCATGGAAATTGCTGATGTTCTTACTCTTTGCAGCTGCTGTGTGGTTGGTTTATATATTGTTTGTTCCTAATAATACAATGGCTGTACCTGAGTATGCATTCGAGCATCCGATCTCTGTGGATGGCAAGATGCTGGAGGCAGGGGCCATAATAGAAAATGATGAAGTGAAGCTGCCGCTCACTATCGTGCAGCAGCTTCTTGGACCGGACGAGCCTATCCGCTATGAGGCGGATACAGGTTCGATTATAATGACTACAACTGATAAAGTGCTGCATCTGCGAACTAATTCACTTACCGCTACTGTTAATCAGAAGCCTTATGAGCTGCATATGGCTGCCGAACTGAAGGATAACACGGTGTATCTTCCGATTACTCCGCTTCAAGAATTGTATGGCATTCAAGCTCAACAGCAGGCAGAGACTGGCATTATTGTTCTATTGAAAGCTGGACAGACGATTCAATTGAGTAAAGTGAAGGCTGAGAAGGGTGCTGCCATTCGTTCAGAGCCTACGATTAGAGCCGCTATTGTAGAGAAAGTCACTCTTGGCGGAACTGTTCGTATTTGGGGAGAAGATAAGGGCTGGTTCTACGTTCAAGGACCACAAGGACAACTTGGGTATATGGACAAAAAAGCCGTAGAGCTTTCTGAAAGTGAGAAAGTTCCGCAGCCTGATCGTGAGCCTCCCTTTGTTGCGTGGAAGGCAGATGGCAACAAAATTAATCTGACGTGGGAAGCCGTATACAATCGTAATCCTGACCCAAAAGAGATTACGCCAATGCCAGGGGTGAATGTAGTTAGTCCGACATGGCTAGAATTAAAGGACGGCAAAGGCACAATTAAAAGCAAAGTAGATCCGGCTTATGTTCGCTGGGCACAACAACAAGGGATGCAGGTATGGGCATTATTCAGTAATGCCTTTGAACCTAAGCGTACCACATCAGCATTGGCTACGGTCGAGACTCGGTTTTTTATGATTCAGCAGCTGCTCGCATTTGCAGAGCTGTACAATTTACAAGGAATCAATATTGACTTTGAGAACGTAGAAACTGCGGATAAAGAAAATTTGGTCCAATTCGTTCGTGAACTAACACCGCTCCTCCATGAGCAAGAGCTAGTCGTTTCGATTGATGTGACCCCCAAATCCAATAGCAATATGTGGTCGGCGTTTTTGGATCGCGCCTCCTTAGGTCGTATTGTGGATTATATGATGCTGATGGCATATGACGAGCATTGGGCAGCCAGCCCAAAAGCGGGATCGGTAGCCTCATTAGGGTGGACGGAGAATACGATCACTCGAATATTAGAAGAAGACGGCGTCCCACCAACCAAACTGATACTCAGTATGCCGTTGTACGCTCGGGTGTGGACGGAAACGGTAGATGATAGCGGCAAGAAGAAGGTATCTTCCAAGTCCTTGGGCATGGAGAAGGTCCGTGAGCTTATTAATACGTTAAAATTGACACCAACATTCGATGAGCAGGCTGGCCAAAACTATGTAGAGTATGAAGAAGACGGCGCTCTGAAACGTATCTGGATAGAGGACGATGTATCCATTAAGGCTCGTGTTGAGTTAGCTAATAAGTATGGGCTGGGTGGAGTAGCTACTTGGCAGCGGAAATTACAAACCCCCTCTATATGGAAAGTTATTGATGAAACGTTGAATAAAATGCCATAGTTCTATATGTTTACACAAGAATGCCCCTGTTTCATTATGGAACAGGGGCATCCTCATGTAATTATTGTTCAACTGGAGCTTGAGTTGCTTGTGCAGGATCAAGTGTTAGAATCGTTTTGCAGAACATGCAGCGATCTGTCTTTCCTAGCATCTTGGTAGGTTTGTGGCACTCCGGACATTGGAGCATGGTTGCACTGGTAGACATCATGCCAGCCCAGAAATAGACAGCACAGCTCACTAATAAGGAGATCATCCCGATAACCATGAAGATTGCGGCGAAAATTTTGCCTGCTTGTCCCCACCAGATGATTCCTCCCGTGCCGAGTATCATGACTCCCATCCCGACTAAGGTGAATACAAGACCCCACAAACGAAATTCATTGATTTTAGCAGACTTGAAAAAAATCTTATTCATTTTCCTCATCCTCCATGCCATTATGTATCAGATCAAGATGGTTTTTTCTTCTTAAGGAAGCAGGAAACCACCCCTACTTTGTCGAAAAAGGTAATACCGTAGACTATTATTATAGCTTAATCAGCACGGATTAGCTATACGGAGGCCGAAGTGGAACTTATTAAACAGCATTATATGAAGGCATATCATTCGCAGGCTGATTCAGTCAGCTTACTTGCTATCGAAAAACCATATTTGTACAGCCCGTCAATAGAAGGATTGGATTTGTTGGTGTTGGTCATCAGCGAGAAGGAATGCGCACAAAGTACAGAGTATGTGAAGCTTCATGGCAAACGCATCTTGATTCGTAAGATTGATTCAGCTAGTTTGGAGCGCTTGATTATGAGCGGGACAAACCGCAATATTATCCGATGGCTTATTCGGGGGGAGATTTTATTGGATCGCGGTCATTATTTAAAAAATATTCGCGAAGAATTAACGCTGTTTCCGGCTAGTATGAAGGAGCAACAACGTTTTGCAGCTTTTTCTGAGTTCTTACGGTATTACTTGCAGGCAAAGCATGAACTAGAGAATCAACATATATTAGATGCGCACAGCAGCGTCTTTAATGCGATTCATTATTGGGCACATCTTGTTCTAATAGAAGAGGGACTGCATCCCGAATTAAGTGTGTGGCGACAAATGCGCCGCATTCACCCTGGTATATATAAGTTATATGAGGAATTGACGGCCAGTCCGGAGACATTAGAGCAGCGTGTGCATTTAGTTATGTTGGCTTGCGAATTTACAGTCATGAACAAAATGAAAGCGAGCTGTTCCCTCCTCCTTAATATAATGGAAAACAGTGAAAAGCAATGGAGCTTAGATGAACTGCAAAATCATCCTTCTATTCAATCACTGAATGTAGAGTTGCCGTTGATCGTACAGAACCTTGTGAAACGATCTTATATTAGAGAGGTTGCAGTAACCCCGGTGAATGGAGATATTGAAGTGATGGAGCTTCGGTATCTGTTAGCTGCTGGTTAAGCTCTATTGTACAAGAGAAACAGCCCGTATTAATGAAGCAAAACGACGGGCTGTTTTTTATTTGAAATAGGGGTTGACGAATATATAAGGCCCATGATATATTAATCTTCGTTGCTTTTGAGGCAAGGCCAAAACGCGAAAACGACAGAATGAAAAAAAAGTCGAAAAAGCGAAAAAAAATACTTGCAATCATCTAGGCAGCTGTGATATATTATAAAAGTCGCCGCTGAGAAAAACGACGGTCGACACGAAGAAGTAATTGTTCTTTGAAAACTGAACAACGAGCGAAACTGCCCCATCAATCCTCGGATTGATGGAGAAGCAATAAAAATGTTTATGAGCAATCAAAACACATCGAGATTTTCATATCAACTCCGGTTGAATGTGAAAACTCTTAAATGGAGAGTTTGATCCTGGCTCAGGACGAACGCTGGCGGCGTGCCTAATACATGCAAGTCGAGCGGGATTCATCGAAAGCTTGCTTTCAATGAATCTAGCGGCGGACGGGTGAGTAACACGTGGGTAACCTGCCCGTAAGACTGGGATAACATTCGGAAACGGATGCTAATACCGGATACACAACTTGGTCGCATGATCGAGTTGGG